>NZ_NFIC01000009.1:0-118603 GCF_002161565.1 Bacteroides sp. An51A | reverse complement strand
TGCTATACATAATTCTATAAATTTGGTTGGCAGCGAAGTTACCCATTTCAATCAATAGCCATTTTTTGACTGCTTACGGGCTACTATCTCACAACAACTCGCCATAAAGTTTGGAGACAGGTTTAAATTTAAATTATTGTAATTTTACGCTCGTCGGGACGGGTGTTCCCGCCCCTTGGCGCTAGCCGTTTCCCGACCGATGAGTTTTCTGGAGAGAAATAATGTATGACACAGTTTATTTTACACTACCTGTTTGTCAAGTTTTACTCTTTGCTACATAGCATAGTTTACATCCTCATAAAATCTACCTGTAATTATCTATTTCAGACAAAGTAATATTTACTTTTTTAGGAATCTTATTATATGAACAATATTGTTGTAATTGTTGTCTGTTTGTTATCTTTTCTGGACATTTAGGGCCTAAAATTATTTCTTCTAAAATCAATGGGTATTTATTGTTGCCATCATCAATAGGAAATTCTATTATTGGGCAAAATATTTCATCAGACGATTGAATCCATTTAAACTTACTTTCATCATCACAGAAATAAAGTAATCTTATTTCTTTCTCATCTTTATAATCTACAGGCTTGAAAAAGTGCTTCCATATATTAAGTTGATTAAAGCATATATCTTTTTCTAGTAGCTTTTTTATAAACTCAATATATGGATGCTTCTTGTCTTTATTAGCATAGGAAATTGGAGCTATGAAAAAGTTATTATCCAATAAACCTTTATCTATATCATAGATTAAGCAAGTACCTTTAGCATCGTTTCCATACATTCTCCACATTGTTAGTTTGTCTTTGCTTTCAATTTCAGCACACGAACTGATATATGTACTGTTTATTTCTTTAATGGCATAAGGTGATAATGACGAATAATCAATTTTATCAATATTATTGATATACTGATCAAAATAATAACATTCACTTTTATCATTCATGCAAGCTATACTACATACACTTGCTTTCTTTTCTTTGATTATTCTTATTGTTGATGAGAGAGAAGTATATCTGCATAATTGATTAAATTCTCTATCTAGAAGCATATTAGTAAAGAATTTTCTTTCAAATTCTTCACTTAAAGAAAAACGGCCATCAGGCAATTTCGAGATATTGTTTTTTATATAATCGACATCAAGCTCATCTATAAAATTATTGAATTGACGATTATTGAGATTGCATTCATTTTTTGTCTGTCTAAAAATTGACAAAATCTCATTGGGGTTGAATTTCTCCTCTAAATTATTGATTTCCTCAATAATAGATCTTATTATAAGCTCTAATTTGCTTAATGGAACTTCTATATTCTCTATATTGTTGTAATTATTAGCCTTATAAAAATAACCTGCTGTATCATTACACAATATACAATATGAAGCATTTACTTTATTTGCATAATGCAATAATCTATTTAGCAGTATTCCTTTATTTGCCAATCTTTTATATAGATTTTTAATTTCCACTACTGCTATCAATACATTCTTTTTATAAATAAAAGCATCACATATGTATTCTCTAGAAAATATTTCATTATTGGGAATTATTTGATATTCCCTACCATATTCATTTAGTAATTTAGATATGCTTGAAATGGTATTATACTCTATACTCATATCAATTTTTATTTTAGTTTTTTAGATAAAATTAGCAAATTATTATTTACAATATGCACGACCAAGAAAATCTGGAAATAAATCAGTTTCATAATATTTATGAGCTAACACACGCAAAAAATAATAACCAGCTTTATCGCTTCTATACTCAATAGATTTATATTTCTTTACATAATTATTCTGAAAATCTTCTATTGTTTCAGGTAGCTTAATATTGGTCTGCACAGCCAACTCGTTATTGAGTCTTTTTTCAAAAAGCAATTGTTCAATATCGAATTCATTAGTTATCGGATATGCGACCTGTAAATTTACCTCAGATTCTTCAACTTTCTGCTTAAGAAAAGAGTAGAACTTCGGTAAATTTAGGTATGATAACAATTCAAATACTACCATTAAAAGCAAAGACGATTCACAATGATAATCGTCATCCTTCACATAAAGGCTTTTAGCTAAGGCCATTCGATTTCCATACATTTCCGGCCACATTTTTTGCTTTTCATAACGTTTTATCAGATTTATAACTGTATATATTAAATACTTCCCCAAACTATTCATGTCTTCTTGATTTTCTGCATATTTATACATGTACAAAAATACGATTTGAATAGTGATAGAATGTGTATCCAACAAAGGCATAGTGCAAGCATTATTATTTTCAATTATATTCTTTAGAATCTCTATTCTGTTTCTATGCTCCTGCTTTGAAACATTGTAAAAAAACTCTGTTAAGAAATAGAAATAAACTAAATCGCTTAAAAAATCATAGCATCTTAACGGATAAAACATATATTCTGAGTCTGTCGGTTCAAAACAAAATAACCCTTTGGGAAATTGTACTACACTTAATATTTTATTTATATACTCCTCATATATTTGAATCTGTAACCCAATAAGACAATTGAAATGATTAATAATAATAGTTTTTTTCTCCTTTTTGGTTCTAAGAATCCAAGCCCAGGTTTTCAAAATTATAGTATCAATGCAATACTTTGCAGGCAATAGATTTCCACATTCTATTGAGTAAAAATGAATCATATGTGCTATCAATCGTAATGTAGCAAACATATTAAGAAGTATCCTCTTGTTTTCTTTCTTTGTAGTCCCTATTTTACTTAACTGTATGTCTATGAGGGACGAAATATCCTTGAAGGTATTACCTTCTCCATCTAATAGGACAAGTATTTTTTTAAACAAACGGTAACTTTCATCATCAGCTAGTAAAGTTTCGTCAAATAAATACTCTGAAAAATAAGTAGTTAACACACTTATGTCCCATTCCTCAAAATTTCCATTAGGAAATTCTGTTTTAATAAATCCATTAAATGTTGGAAGGGCATTTGCATCGATCAAACCATTATGAACAAACACATAATATCTAGGGAAATTGCACAGATTAGGAACAGATACATCCTCATAAGGAGTATACTTGGATGCTCTTAGTGATTCGATCAAACCATCTTTCTCATTAAGCGTTCTATCTGTTATATCCCTGGAGCCAAATCCTTTCAGTTCAAACAAGAAAAGAGTAGATACACCCTTAATTTTTTTTATAGCTATCACATCTCTTCCATATTGTGACTGTCCTTTTGACTGTCGTGGTGTTGATAAAACTCTATATCCCATACGTTCTAAAAGTATAGGAAATATATAGTCCAATTCATTATCCTCTTTTAAGGATTCCACATACTGTTTAATTATTTCCTGCCGTTTCATTCCAATCTTTCAATAATTCATTTATCCATTCATTTTGTTCCATAGGTGTCATAGATTGAACAAGTTGCCTAGAAGGTACTGAAATTTGTATACAACCTAAATGTTGTACATTACCATTATCATCCATCCAACCACCTCCTCTTGCTAATAAGACGTTTTTCATTAAACCATCTAAAAAACCCTTATGATTTTTTTCTGCTTCTTTCATCTCTTGTTGCCAATGTGTTTTTTGAGTATTTATGGCTTCTTGATACTCAACCATATAACTATATTTGGGCGACAGCTCTTTAAGTGATTTTCTTTTCTCTATGGCATCAGCTCTTTTGTCATAATACTTCCTGATTTTTATAACATGCTCATTATTAATATTCAATTTATCAAAAACTTTAATTACATGCCCCATATAATCATCTAAATATGGTACCAATCTATTCATTATGACATTACAAACGCGCGTTGAATCGCTCTCTATCAATGGCAATAACTTCGGAAGTCTCGTCTCCGGATTACCATAATCTTGAAGCATACTTATAATAAATAGACATTGAGGTATTTCATCTAAGTCTTTTTGAGGATTAAATTCTGAAAATTCCAAATGATAATCATCCCATAGCCTACGCCCCACAACACGATATATCCCTTTTGGGTGGATAATAAACGACAAAGCAAATTTTAGAAAATCATCACTATTCTTTTGGAAAGAAGACAGACATCCTTTCATTGTTAGAATATCCATTGGAGTCAGACTTTCGGCAATGGTTATAAAAATATTTATTAAAGAATTAGAATCTTTTAAATGAATACATATTGAATCATCAATACATTTCAGTGCGGCTTCCTTATTCTCACTTTTTAGTCCTTTTATTAATAATATGACACATTTCTCTATAAATAAGCCAATCTTTTGTTGAAAAAACAACCAGTGGCATAAAGGATTAACGTACAGCGATACATCGCCTTGCAACAATTCTAAGATCTTTTGCTCACAAGTTTCCCTTCTTTGCCCAGCTAATCTATCAATCGTATAAAGAAAGAAAGACATAGCTGTACTTGATATAAAAGACGTGTGAGATATAGTTATATCAAAAGCAGTGTTAATGTCGTCATTTGTGAGCTGATTCGTTCTCACAAAAGCAATTGCAAACTCTTCCATGTTACATTCAGGAGGATAATCCACACAATATCTATTAAAATCATTCTCCATCAGACCAGCAAAGCAACTCAGCTTGTATTGTGGCAACAATGACATTAAGACAACGGCATTATCATAATACGAACTAGCGTATTTTTGAACTGCTATATCTACAAGGTGACCTATATTTTCTGTTTTATCTTCAAATGACAAAATATTTAGCTTCATGAATTCAGGGTCCCATCCAGATGCACCTGCAACAAGACGAAATCCCGTAGCCCATTTCCTAATATTATCAGTTTCATCGAAAATAATATTACCATCTTTCATATATGTAATGTATGCGAAAGCAACGGCAAAATACCATCCACGACTATCATAACTAAAAGATTCGATGATATGCTTATTGTTCTCCCAATAAGACACAGAATCACTAAACTCAAACTCACCAGCAGATGCTTTTTCATTTAAGAAATTTACCATTCTAACAAGTTCTTTAGGCATCCCTAAGTTTATATTTCGTCCATCAAACATAACAATACATTAGTTATTTATAACATTTATATATACATGCATTCTACACCCTATCATACGATGTTACCTGCCTCTCAAAAACTACCGCAAAGCGTTCCTGTTCGCTTTTCGCAATACCTAGTCGCGTAGCTAATAATCGCCATTCCTTGACGGCATCTGAGACCTCACTAATGATTTGCTGAGCTGGCTGTTTCTGGAGCATATATTCCTCACAAGAATTCAGCAATTCATTCAAATCAGATTTATTGGTAGAACTATTGATTAACAGGCTCTGATACTCATTCAGAGTGGGATTCATATCATAAGCTGGAGATAAAGTCCACCCCTTGGCAGTCAGAAGAAAACCATGATTGCGGAAATGGTCATCTGTATTACCAATACAGATATTGAACGCGACTCTGCGATACAGTTCTTTCAGATTATCCTCCACGTTAGTACAGTTCTGAAGTATAAAATCGACCATATCCAGATAGCCGTTGCCGGTATTGGCATTGTCTCCATCATTTAAACCCAAAAGAGTCATGGCTGAAGCAAAATGTATGCGCTTACCGTCTTCCCTTCTGTCAAATCGTTGGGAAAGCAAAGTATGGTATTTGTCGCTTGTGGAGATTACTCTTGTTTCTGCAGCATTGACACCGGCCTTCTTTGCCAATAGATGTGAGAAATGTTCCCAAAGCCCAGCATCATAATCATCTTTGCGGGACGGAAACTTTGCTATATACAAAATCTTGTTCTCGTCAATTACACTTGCCTTTGGACGTGCTCCGCCAAGAGATGAACCAGGTTGTACCAGTTGAGCAATCCAACGCATTTCAGGTAACCTGTTCTCATCTTCACTTTTCTCTATTTCGGAACTAGCTGCAATCAACTCACGAATATCTGTCAGTGGTGGTATGCGCAAGATTTCTCTTGCATTGATATAATCTCCATTTATAGACTCCTTGAATCGAAAAGCCCCCATGCGAGAAAAGTCCTCAATCCCGATAAGGTAGTCGAATGAAGAAAGCCGACGCACCGGACGTTTCTCTTCCTTTGCTAGAATCTGTTCCCGACGATTTATCAATGTACGCCCCCACCTGTCTGGAAGGGCATCAGAAAAACATCCGAAAACATCCTTGCCTGGAGCTGTATATTGCTGCCCTGGATAGTTATTCAAATCATCACTAAGAAACAGACTACCATAATCCTTTAACCACTCATTACTATAACAAAATCCATAGCTGTCAGAACCACGAAGTGATTCGTAACTTAACTCTCCAACGAGCCTTGGTTCTTTCAGCCAATCGAAATCAGCAAATACATAAAGTTTTTTCATCGCTTATTCTTTTTTGGATGCTCTTTCTCGTTTCTTAAGATTCAAATCCTGCAAGGCCTTTCCCATCGCATCTTCTTTTGCAAGCAACAGAATATCATCATCTAGCTGAAGTGCATAAAGCACCCTAAGATAAATGCCTATTGCTACTGTCGGTACACCTTTCTCTATGCGTGAAACCGTAAGAGGTGAACAGGTGGCACGTTCGGAAACCTGAGCAATACTGAGGTTTCTACGCAGTCTGGCTAGCCTGATTTGCTCACCTACTATCTGCATCTTCTGCTCCAGTTTTCTTGGCAACTTGGTACCCATTGTATTTTTCGTCATAGCTCAACATATCATATAATATGCAAATATAGTAGTTTCGCTTTATTTTATGATGTGTTACAGAGATAAATTTTTGAATTTATTCCTGTTGAAATCTGCTTTGGTCACATTATTGGGTGCTGGAGATATTAAATGCTACTATATTATTCATAAGGCTGATATTTTATAGATAACAAACAATATATTGTTCATAGAAAGATAGTAATAATTTGAACAGAAAAAGAAATAACACTTCCTTTTCTGTTCAAATTATTACTGCTAAGGCAATCTTAAAAAATAGCGACCGCTGTCACATAAGTCTGTTGTTTGTAACAATCACCGAAACACTGACCATACAGCAACTGAACTATCTCTAGGCTTTTATGGCCGGTGAAATCTCGTTCCAGGATTCGATTTATACCTATTGGTTAAAGACTGAGTACTTCGCAAAATAATCATAATGTCCCCTCCTTTTCAGAGCCATTTTTGTACCTTTTCTCATCAAAAAATGGCATTTTTCACAAGTTTTTGTACCGCACATTTTGATATTCAAGAAATTACACTTACTTTTACTTTCCAAAATGGAGGTACAAGCCGAGAATGGTGCTAAAAATCACTAACTTACACATTCTCAGATACTTGCCAACCTATTGGTTGTACCTTTTAGAGCGCTATACTATTGATAATCAACGATGTACACATACTGCATCGGCAAGTTCTGGTCGGGATGTGCTTCTCAGGTGAAACGGGGACTGGAAATTCTCGGCATTGGCATTGTCGACATTGACAGTCGGGACTGCATGATGCTGCGTGCGGAACAGACGCCGGACAAGGCGTATCTGGAAAAGCAAGGCGAAGATTACAATCTTGTGGACTGGTATCTTGACGTACTCCGCAAATACAAGGACAAGTTGCTCCGCATAACACGTTATGTCGTTGCAGACGCCTGGTTCTCAAAGGCGAAGTTCGTGGGTGAAGCCTGCCTGTTGGGATTCCATGTCATCAGCCGCCTGCGTGATGACGCCGCCTTGTGGTATGCGCATGACGGTGTCCGCACAGGCAAGCGGGGACGGCCGCGTATCAAAGGCGAGAAGATTGATTTTGAGAAACTCGACCTTCAGCGTTGCGAGATTCTCGACATCGAAGGAGGAAGGGCTTACTCAGTCAAGACCTGTTCAAAGGCAATGAAACGCAACATCAAAGTCGTGGTCCATTATCCCGAATCGGGAGGGCACAAGGTTTATTTTTCTACCGACCTTGAAATGTCGGCTAAAGACATCACCGAATACTACCGTACAAGATTTCAGATCGAGTTTTGCTTTCGGGATTCCAAGCAGTTTACCGGACTCAATGATTGTCAGGCAAGAGACTTGAGGAAACTTGACTTCGCTTTCAATGCTTCACTGGCCTCGGTAAACGCCGCAAAGGTCATGCGCCAACGATACTATCCCTCGCTTTCCATCGGACTGCTAAAGGCCTATCTGAGTAATATTTACATGCTCAAAAGAATTTTTAGCAAGTCCGGTCTGAAACCGAACAGAACTTTTAATGCTAAACTTATCAAAGAACTATTTGGCATAGTGGCAGAAGCCGCCTAGCCGATATGTTGAATTCTTAACGGACTATTATTTTATTTTATCGGCTGAAAAACAGCCGATAAAATTGTCGTGGCGGAAAATAGTATGGTTACCTTTTATAGTTTCCGTCCCAAAACCGTACTTTCTTGGAATGGAGAACGTAAAAGGAAGACAGTCTGAAACAGATACTGAACCTTTCAATCATACATTGATCATATCCGCTAAACAAATTTATCGGAAAAATTAAGAATACTCTCTTATTGCTCTGTTTGAGGATTAAGAAACTATTTTGAATTTCTACAAGTACGAATCTGGTTATTCCTGGTAGTCGAAGTACCACCAATAGGTGTCGCCAAACTCACGGCGCATTCTATTCCGTTCCTCTGTGTATGAGGTGAATCCAACTTGACGTTCCCTGTATGTAATGTAACGTTTGACCAAGGTGCTGTCGGTTATTTGCACTGGGTATTCGGGATGTGAGTCTCGATAAATCAACAGGGCTTCGCTGTAATGGCGAGGCAGCTCCTCCTCAATTTCATAGAGGTCATTCACAGCCTTAACAAACGTATCCAAATCTTTTTCGAGCAATAGAGCCGAGAGATAATAATCTAGAGCTGTGTATTTTCCCGTACCTTTGTAGCAGATGTTTTGCAAGAAAGTCAGCCACTTTTCGCCTGCATATGGCCGTACGCCTAGCAGATAATAGATGGAATCGTTAGTATAGCGATAGGTCTGAGTGGAGTCATCGGCAAAAAATAATCCGCCAGATCGGTAATGCTGTGGAAAAGTAAAAAGGCGTTTGCCCAGCTCACCGGTATGAGAGAGAGCTATTGAACGAAGTACGGTTAACGTCCGGGAAGCCTCCAGCGATTTTTCTCCTGCCTTTAAGACTTGCTGATACTGCCGTAAACGTAAATGATGTTCGGCTTCTAGTTCGTGATGGAAAGCACGATTGGTATTTCCGATAAGCGCAGCCATCAAACAGAGTACTATCACTATCAGTATATTGCAATTCATAAGGATGATAGGATTGCTTTCGTGATTTAGCTGATTGCGGAAGATACGGCGCAGCCAATATGCCACTGCAATGTAAATCATCAGTACAAGCGGGAGCATCCAGCCCCAGAAAGTATGGTAACCGCCAGTGTAGACATCTTTTCCCACATCGGTCAATGCGCCTAAAATAAGGCAGGAAGGAAAATAAGATAAAGCACGCACATTACCCTTCAAGCCTAGCAGGCTGTTGACACCCCAGCGCAGTAACAATAAAATAACGGTGATGATAATGGCACTTGCCAAAGGGGCAAAATGTGTTTTGCCGTGAGCTAATGAAAAATGCAACGCTTCCAGGATATCGCTCTGGAAGACATATAGGTAGGTAAAGCTAAATGCAGAAAAAAGAAGACCGCATACGACAGTCTGTATGCGAGCAGTTTTTTTGTATGCGGTATGGATGTATTCACTCATATCTCTACGGGGTTCTAGTAAAATAAGGAGGTGTGCCTTGGAACTTGCCCAGACACGCCTCCTTTAGTTTATTTCTGGCGTTTGAGTACTACAGCCGAACGGGCAGGAATGTAGAGCTTAAGCCATTCTTTCTTTTCTTTCGCGTACAGCGGGTCGGCGCAGGTGAAATGGGCTACTGTATCATCAGCAAATCCAAAGCCACCGAATTCCTTACTGTCTGTATTCAACACCACATGATATTCGCCTCTCGGAACCAGAAATCCATAGTCGGTGAACGAGCGGGTCGGGTTGAAATTAAATACGAATACCAGGTCTTTCCGACGGTAAGCCAATACTTGGTCTCCATCATTGTGCCATACTTCTATGACATCAGTCTTCTGGATGTTCTTTACACTTTCGATAAGGTGTACCATGGCTGCGTCGAAATCGCCCAGATAATGATAACATAAAGTTGGGTCATCTACCAGGTGCCACTGACGGCGGGCATATTTATACGACCAACCATTGCCTTCACGTGGGAAGTCAATCCATTCCGGATGACCGAACTCATTACCCATGAAATTCAAGTATCCACCGTTAATGGTAGATGCCGTAAGCAGGCGTATCATTTTGTGCAGGGCGATACCCCGTTCTACAGTACCGTTTTCATCGCCGATGCGGAAATGCCAGTACATGTCCGCGTCTATCAACCGGAAGATAATGGTTTTGTCACCCACTAATGCCTGGTCGTGACTTTCGCAGTACGAGATGGTCTTCTCATCTTTTCTGCGGTTAGTTACTTCCCAAAACATGCTGGAAGGTTTCCAGTCCTCATCACGGCGTTCCTTGATGATTTTTATCCAGTAGTCAGGAATGTTCATTGCCATACGATAGTCGAAGCCGTAGCCTCCATCGGCGAAGGGTGCTGCCAGCCCCGGCATACCCGACACTTCCTCAGCAATAGTAATGGCACGCGGATTCACCTGATGTATCAATTTGTTTGCCAATGTGAGGTAACAGATAGCATTGTCGTCCTGATGGCCGTTGAAATAATCTTCATAGCTACAGAACGCCTCTCCCAGACCGTGACTGTAATAAAGCATCGAAGTAACACCATCGAACCGGAACCCATCGAAATGGAACTCATCCAGCCAGTACTTGCAATTGGACAGCAAGAAGTGAAGCACTTCATTCTTTCCATAATCGAAGCAGAGCGAGTCCCAAGCCGGATGCTCTCGGCGGTCGCCTTGGTAGAAATACTGGCAAGGGTCTCCGGCAAAGTTGCCCAATCCTTCCACTTCATTCTTTACGGCATGAGAGTGCACAATGTCCATGATGACTGCCACGCCCATTTGGTGAGCTGTGTCGATAAGTTGCTTCAGTTCTTCAGGCGTTCCGAAACGGGAAGAAGGTGCAAAAAAGCTTGATACGTGATAGCCGAAACTTCCATAATAAGGATGTTCCTGAATGGCCATGACTTGAATACAGTTGTAACCGTCTTTTACCACACGCGGAAGCACATTTTCGCGGAATTCGTTGTATGTGCCCACTTTCTCAGCGTCCTGCGACATACCGATGTGGCATTCGTAAATCATCAGGGGCGAGATATTGGGATTGAAGACTTTTTTCTTGAACTTGTAAGGTTTGCTTGGGTTCCACACCTGCGCACTGAATATTTTGGTTTCGTCATCCTGCACCACACGGGTAGCCCACGCAGGAATGCGTTCGCCACATCCGCCTTCCCAATACACTTTCAGCTTGTACAGGTCGCCGTGCTTCATGGCTTTTTCCGGCAGATTGATTTCCCAGTTTCCACTATTCTTTACTTTCCTCAATTTGAACTTGGGTTGTTCCTGCCAGCCGTTGAAATCACCGATAAGGTAGATAGCAGTAGCATTGGGAGCCCACTCGCGAAAAGTCCATCCTTTTTCGGTGTGATGAAGTCCAAAATAAAGATGCCCGGTAGCGAAGTCTGCCAGGGTCTTCTTTCCAGTCAGTTCCTTTTCCTTGTCAATGGCATGCTGGTGTCTGCCTGTGATGGCATCCTTGTATGGTTCCAGCCAAGGGTCGTTCTTAATGATATTCAATTCTTCGTCCATGGTATTAGCCTTTTAATCTGTTTGCTTTTACTTTTATGATAATTTTTTTCACTCCATCGGGGGTTACGCCGGGCGCATGCGCGTCTTCAGGAAAGAAAATGGCGAACATGCCTGGCTTCACGGTCAGGTAGTCAGGTGCCAAGCCCTTATAGAAGGTAATATCTTTTTCCGCATTGTATTCTTCTTCGGGCAAGTCGGTGCGCGGCATGTAACCCATCAGCTCCACTCCCGAAAGCGGGATTTGAATGTCGATAAAGTTGTTGTGGGTTTCCAGCTTCGCCTCTTCTTTCGTTTTTGGACGGGTTTGCGAAAAGTTGACGGTGAGTTCACCTTCTTTCAGAGTCATTTTGCCCAATTCGTGGGCATTTAGGTCGGTTGCTTTCAAAAAAGCCAATGCATCGGCGAACAGCGGGTTCAACGACACATATTTTTCCATGTTTTCCAGTTTGTCGACAACCATAGTCGTATCGTTTTATAAGGTTTGATAATAGAAATTACTCAAAATCGTCTATCGTAAAGTTAGTAAAATCAGCAAAAGGCTTCATTTGCCTAAACACTTCAGCAGTCTGTTCCAAAAAATCGGGAACTTCAAAAAAGTTGTCTGATACCCGATAAGACACCGAATAATCCTTACAACAGAGATACTGGGGATAAGGAAAGTCTTTGGGAAATCCTTTTGGCAGGGTTTTCAAGTGCTCTTCGCCGATAACGGGGAAATACCGTCTGAAAGCAGGGGCTTCTACAATGGCGCGGAATTCGTCAATGTTGTCGTACACCGACTGCCGGACGGCCTTCAGCACATTTGCCGGCAGACACCAGCTACCTCCTGCCAACATGCAATTACCTGGCTCCAAGTGGATGTAATAACCACAATGATTTGATTTTTTGCCTTTGGCATTAATATATCCACCGATGTGCCGCTTGTAAGGCGACTTGTCTGAGGAGAAACGAATGTCGCGGTAAATGCGGTAAGTACAATCTTGCGGACGGACATGTGCCACGCTTTTATCGAACACAGCGATACGTGCGATAAGCGCGGCAAGCAGTTCGTTAAACATTTCCTGTACATGCAAATATTCCGCCTTATGTTCCTGAAACCAAATTCGGTTGTTGTTCGCCGCCAGTTGTTTCAGAAACTCTATTATCTCTGATATGTTCATGTCCTTTCTTTTTTGGTGACACAAACATACAAAAAAAGTTGGAAATAAGCCAACAAAGCGGAAGTATTTTACCACTCGCCAAGGATATTCAACAATTCGGTGTGTGTTTTACCGTTGGAAGCCAGGACTTGCCGTCCGGAATGGTACGTATTTCCTCCCTTGAAGTCGGTTACCTGGCCTCCTGCGTTTTGCAGGATGAGAGCACCTGCTGCAATGTCCCACGGTCCCAGAAAAGCCTCAATACGAGCCTCAAAGCGTCCAGCTGCCACATAACACAACTCGACTGCTGCAGCCCCCATCAGACGCAATCCTCCTACGTACCCATAAAGGCGGTCGACCAAATGTATGGCTATGGGCTTGTAAGCGTCCGAGTCGTAAGGAAAGCCTAAGGCAATAAAAGCGTCTTCCAATGCGTTTACTTGTGACACGTGTATCTTGTTTCCGTTCAAGTACGAAGCGGATCCTTTGCAGGTCCAATAACATTCGTCATGTGTGATTTCGTAAACCACGCCCAGTAGCAATTCCTTTTGGTCACGCAAAGCAATGCTGACGCAATAGGGAGCATTGTTGTGAATGAAGTTAGTGGTGCCGTCCAGCGGGTCAACCAGCCAACAATATGGCGCATTTTCGTTTTGAGGCACACTTCCTTCTTCTGCGATGAAACTTGCTTCTGGAAGTAATTCATTGAGACTGGATACGAGACGTTTCTCTGACTCCTTATCTACGTATGACACATAGTCGTGTGCGTGTTTCTTCTCGACAGCATTCCAGTCGAATTTCTTCCGTTCTTCACGGATAAATGCACCAGCCTCGATAGCCACAGCGCGAACTTTTTCGGTAAGTAATGTTAAATCCATCATTGTATTCATAGATTGAGTGACACATCTTTGCCAAACGGCGCCAAGGATAACTTTGCCATCTTGAAATGTTGTTTGGCAAAAGGGATGCCGATAATAGTGATGAAAAGCAATAAGCCAAAGAAAATGTGCATAATCCATGCCATTAGCCCACCGAAAATAATCCATAACAGGTTGAGTGGGATACGAATGCATCCCGTAGGTGATTCCGTATCCTTTACTTCTGCACCGAAAGGCCACAGGCAGAGCAGCCCAATCTTGAATGTTTGCAAGGCAACCGGTATGCCGATGATGGTACAGGCAATAGCCAGGCTGCCTGTAAAATATCCGATTGCGGCTTCCAGTCCGCCAAAGAGCCACCACAATAAATTTCCGATGATTCTCATTCTTTATTCTATTTTTCCGTTAATGCGTTTGGGAGTTATAGCCAACCACTCTCCCTGGTTTTATCATAATCCTTGAATCGGCATACAAATATGGTATAAAACTATTTCGAATTTCTCCAAAAAGTTTTTCTCATCTTGATGTATTCGTTTTCGTGTGTGCTCTAGGTAATTTGGGGGTCCTTTCCGTTTCTGTTCTTCGTCAGATACCCCCCCCACTATCTTCCTCATAGTAAAGACGCAAGATTTTGCGTCTCTCCTCCCCAATTAACACACGATAAATCCAAAGCAGTTTCTAAATGTTTTTAATACTTATATGCGTATTGTCTGGATACATCATAGCCATGCCGGTTACTACTTCTTGTCTGCCGCATTCAGCAACCGTCCGTTACGGAAGGTGCCTTGGCGTGTCACATTTCCTTGCGCATCGGTTTCCACAAAAGCTCCGTCTTTCTTACCATGCTTAAAAAAGCCTTCAAAGCGCGAACCGTCTTTGTTGACAATTGTGCCCTTGCCGTGCTCCTTGCCTCCTGCAAAACTTCCGGTATATACTGAGCCGTCTTGCATGTGAAGCACTCCTTGCCCTTCGGCAACATTGTTCTTCCATTCGCCTTCATACTCGTCACCGTTACCCCATTTGTAATGTCCGTGTCCAGAGCGTTGGTTGTTTTCCCACTCACCTTCGTACACGGCACCGTTCTGCCAAGTAAATGTTCCTGTTCCCTCCTGTTTGCCGTTCTTGAACTGACCCACGTACTTGTCTCCATTCGGATAGGTGTAGGTTCCTGTTCCGGTCCGTTCGCCATCCACGTAATCCCCTTCGTATGTTTCACCATTCTGAAAGTGATACACGCCTTTGCCGTGCTGTACATCACGTACCCAATCGCCCACGTATTTGTCGCCATTAGTATAATAGAAAGTACCTTGCCCGTCGCGCTCGCCACTCTTCCACTGTCCTTCATATTTTGAGCCATCTTCCCAAATCATCACACCGGATCCGTCCTTCAGGTCGTTTTTCCACTCTCCGTCATAATTGGCACCTCCGCTCCAAGTATAAATGCCTTTGCCGTTCCGTTTGTCGTGGTGCCAGGAACCTACATATTTGTCACCGTTGTAATAGTACATCGTACCTTCGCCTTCCTGAAAATCCTGATACCACATTCCTTCGTAGCGGTTGTTATTCATAAAGTAATAAGTACCTTTGCCATGCTGCTGGTCTTCGAACCATTCACCTACGTATTTTTCCCCATCGGCGAAAGTATAGGTTCCCGTTCCCTGTCGTTTGCCTTTCACATATTCCCCTTCATAGATATCTCCGTTTTTGAATACGGTTTTTCCTTTGCCGTTCGGGCGACGGCTCTTCAGTTCACCAGTGTATTCCGACCCGTCCTTGAATTTATAGTAACCCAACGACATTTGGGCGGAAGCGCACAGGCTCCCCATGGCCAAAAAGGCACAAAATAATCCTATATATTTATTCATGCTTATTCTACTTATTTGTTTAAATCGTCCAAAATTAGTTTTTTTCAACCAGCCGTGACAATTTCATTACACTTTTTTACCTGCTACTACTGCTATTAAGTTTTCTTTGCAAAAATGTTTTTGTGCCAACGACAGGATTTCATCGGTACTTACTTCACGAATAGCCTCCAGGGAGCGTTCAAAGAAATCGTTTGCCAATCCGGTGGTTTCGATAAATATCCATGCATCGGAAAGTGAGAACGCACCTTCATAAGAGCGGCACATGTCGCCGAGCATATAATTGCGCACCATCTCCAATTCCTCGGAAGACACCTTTTCCGAGCATAGGCGATCCATTTCCTTGAATACTTCGGTAATGATTGGCTCTATATATTCGTTGGCAGCCTCAGTACTGATGCCCAGCACGCCTATTCCTGGATAATTGACCAGTCCGGCACCTATTCCATAAGTGTATCCTTTTTCTTCGCGGATGTTCGACATCAGCCTACTCCCGAAATAACCGCCAAACAGTGTGACCAGCACGCGTAGCTTTAGGTAATCGGGATGCTGCTGGGGAAGCGAGAAGGCACCCATCTTCAACGAACTTTGAAGAGCATCGTCTTTTTCCACAAAGAGGCGGCAACAGTTCTCCGTATCGGGTAAATATTGCTCAAAGGTAGCTGTGTGCGAACTTTCGCCCCAAGATGTTTCACCGAAATGCTGCTCGATACAACGCAATATCTCGGGAGTTACTTTGCCTGATACGTACATCGAACAATTAGCTGAATGATAATAAGTACGATAAAAACGCACCAATGCGTCTCGAGTGATGTGGTCGTAGTCATCCAATTCAGCGTATCTTCCCAATGGGTGTGTAGAGCCAAAAAGAGCACGATTCAATCGTTTACGGGCCATCACGTCCACCCTACGGGCATTCACCCGGAACTGCTGTTTATTGGCATTGACGATGACCGAAAGTTCTTTTTCCGGGAATACAGGTTCTTTCACCATCGAAGCCACCACCTCAACAGTGCGTGGAAAGTGCTTACCCAGCGAATATAGCGTGATAAAACCATAGTTGACCGATGAAGACAAATCGAGCCACGCACCATAATAGTCCAAACGTTCCGCTATTTGCGCCGATGTCAATAAGCGAGTACCCTCGCGTAACATACGGTTGGTAAACATTGCTTGTAAAGGTTGCTCTTGGTTCCATTGCCCACCCTTCATCAGCAGGTCAAAACGGATGACATCTTCATCGCCCACCTGCATGATGTTCACTGGGATGCCGTTACGCAGCACGTAACGTTCGGGTTCCGGTATCGAGAAATGCTCTATCTGGCGTATTTCAGGAGCTGTTGTTCTGTCAAGACTCATAGCTGTTGGAAATGTTCTTGCAAGAACTTCTCGGCACGAGCCAAGTCTTGCGGGGTGTCTATGCCTATTGTTTCTACATCACTGATACCCACTTTGATGACGTATCCGTTTTCCAACCAGCGTAGTTGTTCCAGCGATTCGGCCAGTTCTAGCGGGGACTGGGGCAGGGCTGTAATTTCCTTCAGTACCTGAGAGCGATAAGCATACAGTCCGATGTGTTTGTAGTATGTATGCGAGGATAACCATTCTTGGCGGTCTTTCCCACGCAGGAAAGGAATGATGGAACGACTGAAGTACAAAGCATTACCATTTCTCCCTACCACAACCTTGGGCGAATTGGGATTTTCCAGTGCATCCAATCCATTTGTCGCATTAAAGGGTTTCACCAGCGTAGCTATCTGTGTAGCAGGGTCGTCAAAACAGGCCTTGAGAGTTTTCAGCTGCGAAGGTTGGACGAAAGGTTCGTCGCCTTGGATATTGACTACTACGTCGAATTCTCCTCCCACTTTCCGGTAAGCTTCCGCACAACGGTCTGTTCCGCTCCGGTGCGCAGCAGAGGTCATTACAACTTTTCCACCAAACGACTTAACAGCAGCTTCGATGCGCTCGTCGTCAGTGGCCACGTATACATCATCAAATACACCGTATACTTGTTCATACACTCGTTCAATAACCGGTTTTCCTCCCAACAATGCCAGCGGCTTGGCAGGAAAACGAGTTGATGCATATCTTGCAGGAATGATTCCGATAAAATTCATGGCATTCTTTTTTTGGTTTGAGTATGCAAATGTAGGAAAAATCTACGGAAAAACCTTCTTCTGTATATAGATTTCACATGCATACCCCATGGTTCTTTCATTTGGGCATTGATATTAAGGTGTATAATTTTCCCCCACTCCTTGGAGACTGTTTTGAATTAATCAAAGAAAAATGTGATGGGCATCTAATTAATTTGGTAATCAAATTCCAAAAGTAATCAAAACAGTTGGAGTTTCTGATTGGGTTGCGTTATCAATCCAGACAGCCTGAAACAGATACTGAACCTTTCAGAAGCTGTTTTGAATTTCTCCAAAAAGTTTTTCTTGGCTTGATGTATCCGTTTTCGTGTGTGCTTTGGGCGATTTTTTGGTCCTTTCCGCTCCTGTTCTTCGTCAGATAGCCCGCTATCTTCCTCATCACAGAAGCGAAAATGCCTCAAAAACTCATCCCAAATCATCGCACGATAAATTCAAAACAGCTTCTCAATCATGTATTGAGAATTATTTTCGTGGACGTTTTTCTGATTTTATGAAAAAGATAGCAGGCTGTCTGACGAACAAATTCAACGAGATAACCATCATTCTCGGAGTCCTTTTCGATAGATATAGAAGATGCCGTTGTATCCATTGTGACACGATGTGCACACGATATGAGACGAACCAAGCTAATACTAACAATCCCAAACAACGTTCATTACTTGCATTACTTGGTTACAAAAGAGAAAAAAACCGTGATTATTCTTCATTATATTTCCCTGATTTGCTCGGTGTCTCGCTTTTTTGCATTATCTTTGCCTAGTGACTAAAGATGATGTGTATGAAAAAACTGTTTTTATCGATGCTTTTAGGCTGTATCCTTATGCTGAGAATAGTTCCAGCTTTACACGCGCAGCAACCTATGCCCGATTCCAATGGATATATAGTAAAGGTAGGAGATGTAGCACCCGATTTTGAAATGATGCTCACTGACGGCAGCCAAGTAAAACTTTCTGATTTACGCGGCAAAGTGGTGATGCTTCAGTTCACTGCAAGTTGGTGCGGCGTATGCCGCAAGGAAATGCCTTTCATTGAGCGTGACATCTGGCAGAAGCACAAGGACAACGACACATTCGCACTGTATGGCATTGACCGAGACGAACCGCTAGATAAAGTGAAAGCTTTCGTGGAACAGACCCAAGTAACTTATCCAATGGGACTTGATCCGGATGCCAATATTTTTGCGCTTTACGCAGAGCGTAGTGCTGGCATTACCCGTAACGTGCTGATTGACCAGACGGGCAAGATTGTGTTGATGACCCGCCTCTACAACGAAGACGAGTTTGCGTCATTGTGCAATAAAATAGATGAATTGCTGAAATGAACCGTTTGCGACTGACACTTGTAGCATTGTGCCTGCTGTTGCTCGCACCTGCTTATGCCCAAAAGAAAAATACCCGACGCGAGCCCTTGTTCGGAAAAGCTAATGCCACTTATCAAGTTACGTCCAACAGTTTGAAGGGAGCTACCTTTTATTTGGTAAGCGGACACGGAGGACCTGATCCGGGATGCATCGGTAAGTATCAAGGCAAGGAACTGCATGAAGACGAGTATGCTTATGACATCATTTTACGGCTGGGACGCGAATTACTAAAACGGGGCGCAAAAGTGCATTTCATCATCCAGGATGCCAAAGACGGCATCCGCAACACAACGATCCTGAAAAATAGCAAGCGTGAAACATGTATGGGAAGACCCATTCCACTAAAGCAGGTAGCACGGTTACAACAACGTTGCGACGCCATCAACCGACTTTACCGCAAGGATAAAAGCAAATACAAACGAGCGATATTCATTCATGTTGACAGCAGGAGCCGTGGCAAGCAGACCGATGTATATTTTTATCATGCCCCCCAAAGTAAATATGGAAAACGACTTGCTACTCAGTTGCACAAAACGTTCAAGGCAAAATACGATCGTCATCAACCCAATCGTGGCTTTGAGGGGACGGTAAGTGCACGTGATTTGTTTGTATTGCGTAATACTATTCCTTACGCTGTCTTTCTGGAATTGGGAAATATCCAAAACGCACAAGACCAAAAACGTCTGGTTATTCCCGATAACCGTCAAGCTTTAGCAAACTGGATTGCCGATGCTATTGTAAAAGATTATAAGAAATAATCAGCAGGCGCTAATCAGGAGTTGCAAGCAATTATGTTTCACAAGAGCCAGCACTCCGGTTAGAAGTTATAGTAAGAAGCTGTTTTGAATTTCTCCAAAAAGTTTTTCTTGGCTTGATGTGTTCGTTTTCGTGTGTGCTTTGGGCGATTTTTTGGTCCTTTCCGCTTCTGTTCTTCGTCAGATAGCCCGCTATCTTCCTCATCACAGAAGCGAAAATGCCTCAAAAACTCATCCCAAATCATCGCACGATAAATTCAAAACAGCTTCTAAGACAAAATTGGTTTGTGAAAAAAGAGGGTGTATCAAATTCCGGCACACCCTCTTTTTATTGAAATACCCTTATGAGAAACAGCTCTTTCTAAAAACCAACACAACCAGCATATAAATCGTCTATGTCCTGGCTCAAGCACATATTTGGGACAATTTGGGACAATATCCGAAAACTTATAATCTGTATCCATAATAATAGGAATTGTCGATAATATTACATATTCAAGTTTCGCAAGTTCAACTTGCAGGTTTTAATCTATAAATGTCGCAAATATGTTTCATATCTTCCTCCCTGTTGATGATAGCCTGATAGATATCTTCATCAGTCAATCCGAAGAGTTCCGCAACCGCAATGACCAGTTCTTGCATGACGCCCCATATCCTTTCCGCAACGGACAGTTCCAAAGAATCCTTGGTTACGTCTTCAAAGAGCTTTCCCATGGTCTCGTAGGCTGCAAACCTCTTCACTAAGGAAAGGATGTTGTATTGCAAAGCCGTCAGGGATGTCGCCGCGATTTGCGAGGCGAAGTTGCCGGCCTGGCATTTGCCCAGCCCCAACAGCCCCTTCGCTTCCTTGAACACGACTTCCAAAGACCACCTTTGGGCATAAATCCGGTACGCTTCAAGGAACTCAAGCCGTATGTCCGTGGTCATCAGGCCGTTCCATGCGCCCCGTTTGCTTCTCCTGACAAAGTACAGGCGTACCTTGGTATCCGCAAAGGTCACGTCCGCCACGATGTAATAGCAACGCAGTCTCCTGCTGTACTTCCGCCTGCCTTGCCTGTTAAGGTGCCTGATCAAGGCCGGCGCGGTATAAGGCTTCCCGTCCAGACAGTATTTTGTCCTGCTGTTTTCTCCCACCTTGATCATGCCCAGGTAATCGCACCTGACGTGGCGGGAGCGGATGAACCGGATGACATCCTTGCAGGCGAACCAGCTGTCTGCCAGCACATACCTGAACCTGACCCCTTTGCGGATGGCGCGTCTTATCATGGCAATCATCAGGTCGGTTTTCTTTGCCGTGTATTCACCGATACGCTCCTGCAAGGCGTCGCCGCTGTCACGTCCTTTGGTGAAACGTCTTGCGAGCTCTTCATCGGACATCCCGAACTTTCCATCCTTTCCTTTTTCACCCAGCAGTGCAAAATCCAGAAGCATTTGGGTTGTCCCGTCCGTGACGGCAAGGAACAATGCCTTGAAACCGAGGATGCACCTGTGATGGACATGGGAAAACACCCTGCCGATGT
This sequence comes from Bacteroides sp. An51A, assembly GCF_002161565.1. Classification (NCBI taxonomy): domain Bacteria; kingdom Pseudomonadati; phylum Bacteroidota; class Bacteroidia; order Bacteroidales; family Bacteroidaceae; genus Bacteroides; species Bacteroides sp. An51A. Next base: position 97,196 of record NZ_NFIC01000009.1, on the reverse strand, counting down.
TCTCCATGCGCCGTCCCGTCTTGGGATAGTCCGTGTCATCGACTATCAGACAGACCGTGCCTTCCTTGCGCCCGGAGCGGAGTCTGATCTTCGACCAAAGCTGGAGGGTGAGGTGATAGACGGACTTCCGCCAGTTTATCTTGGGATTACTCATGAAACGGTAGAACACGTCTTTCTTGCATCCCAGCAAGCCGCTTAAGGAAGACCCGGTGAAACGATAAGGGTTACGGACCATGAAACACGGGTACAACAGCAAAGCCTGGAACACCTGCAACAACGGATACACATTGTTGCACTTGCTCTTCATGCCGAACAAGGTGGATTCATTCATTCTTAACCATTTGATAACGTCCAGTATGGAATACATCGCTTTATGCGCGTCATTTTTTCTAAAAAATGCGCTGATTTCTGAAAGAAAGTCTGTAACTTTGTGCAAGGGCATAGGGCTGAGTAATGTTTTGATTTGCAACTATAAAATTACTCATTTTCTGCGATATGTGGAAATCCCTGTGCCTCTTTTATATCCCAAGAAGAAGGTTATCTATTAACTTGCGAAACTTGAATTACATATATTTGCATAAACCATGTTCCTTAGACGCTTATGAAAAAAGAAAAACACTTTTTGACAACATGTATTATCGTCTCTTCTTTTTGCCTGCAACCCTTGTCGGCACAAGAAAAAAAACAACATACGGAATCGATTCCCGATTCTGTATTGAACATCGGATATGCACAAGGCAGCCTGATAAACCTTTCAGGTTCGGTAGAACGGATTACCGAACAACAGATGAATAAAGAACAAATCACCAACCCTTTGGAAGCCATCCAAGGACGAGTGGCAGGACTTACCATTCTGAAAAGCAGCAACGGTATGGCTGCACTGGAATCTGTACGTATGCGGGGTACCACTTCACTGACTAGCGGAAACGACCCGCTAATCATTGTCGATGGTGTACTGGGTGACTTAACGATGCTGACATCCATTTACCCAGCCGACATCGAAAGTTTCACCATCCTGAAAGATGCATCAGAAACTGCCCAATATGGTTCTCGGGGAGCTTCGGGAGTCATCAATATTGTCACTAAAAAAGGGACGGCAGGGAAAACACGGATAAATTACAGCGGAAGCTTCGGCATAGCCCACGTCTACCGCCACTTGGACATGCTTTCAGGAACAGAATATCGAAGAGTGGCAACCGAAAACGGTCTGCACTTTCTGGACAAAGGTTATGACACAGACTTCCAAAAGGAAATAGAACAAACCGGATTGCAACAAAATCATAACATCGCATTTTATGGAGGAGGTGAAACATCGAACTATCGTGTCTCACTAGGCTTCCAGAACCGTGAAGGAGTTGTCCGACACGAAAATATGAAACTATTCACCTCGAACATGAATATGAACCAGAAATTACTGGATGGCTTCATTGATTGCGAACTGGGACTGTTCGGCTCAGTAAAGCGTAACCGCACCTTATTCGATTATCAAAAGACATTCTACTCGGCAGCAACGTTCAACCCTACCTACCCCAACCACAAAAATCCTGAGACAGGAGGATGGGACCAGATAACCACAGCCAGCCAGATAACAAACCCCTTGGCGTGGATGGAAGTGAACAACCAGAATGCCACATCATATTTTAGTGCCCACGCCCGCCTGACCTTCCACCTGTTGAAAGACCTGAAGCTGGTTCTGTTCGGTTCGTACACATACAGTGACAGCGAAGACTCGCAATATCTTCCTACCAGTGTATGGGCACATGGGCAGGCTTACCGAGGCGACCGAAAGTCTGAATCACTTTTGGGAAATCTGATGCTTACCTACCGCAAACACAAAGGAGTGCATTTCTTTGACGCACTGGCACTGGGCGAACTGGAGAAAGATATTTATAAAGGATTTTATACAACCGTGACTAACTTTTCTTCCGATGAAACCGGATTCGATAACCTGCAAGGCGGAGCACTCCGACCATGGGAAGGCACCGGTTCATATTTCGAAGAACCGCATCTGGTTTCATTCTTGGGACGCGTGAACTATACATTCGACAACCGTTACGTACTGACCCTGAATGCACGTACAGACGCTTCATCCAAATTCGGTAAAAACCATAAATGGGGATTTTTCCCTTCGGCATCCATTGCATGGAACATTTCGGAAGAAGCATTCATGAAACGTTTCCGCTACATAGACAACCTGAAAATACGTATGGGATACGGGCTTGCAGGCAATCAGGCAGGTATCGATTCGTATACCACCATGGCATTAGTCCGTCCTAACGGAATAACACCTACTGGCAATGCCCCATTGGTCACATACGAAAACCTCCGGAACATCAACCCCAACTTAAAATGGGAAGTGAAACGCACGTTCAATGCAGGATTCGATGTGGGATTATACGGCAATCGGCTCCTGCTTTCGGTCAATTACTACAACTCGAAAACCACAGACATGCTTTATTCCTATAATGTAAGCGTACCTCCCTTTGCCCACAACACCTTACTGGCAAATCTGGGTTCCATGCGGAACAGCGGAACAGAAATATCCATAGGCATCACACCACTGAAAACACAAGACATGGAACTGAACATCAACGCAAACATTACTTTCCAACAAAATAAACTCCTCTCGTTAAGCGGCATGTATAACGGAGAATACGTCTCGGCTTCCGAATACACCGCCATCGCCGGATTAAACGGTGCTGGCACACACGGAGGATACAACAACATCGTGTATCAGATTGTAGGACAACCTTTGGGCGTATTTTACTTACCACATTGCGAAGGACTTGCAGCAGACGGAAAAGGAGGATATACTTATCAGATTGCCGACCTGAACGGTAGCGGGGTAAACCTGGAAGATGGCGAAGACCGCTACATAGCCGGACAAGCCATTCCGAAAACGCTATTGGGTTCGAACATCAGTTTCCGCTACAAAAATATAGACATTTCCTTACAGATAAACGGAGCATTCGGACATAAAATATACAACGGGACATCCCTCTCGTATATGAACATGAACAGCCTGCCTGATTACAATGTGCTGGAAAAAGCCCCCAAACAAATGATAAAAGACCAGACCGCTACCGATTACTGGTTGGAAAAAGGCGATTATGTCAACTTCGATTACCTGACTATCGGATGGACCATCCCTCTGAAACATACCCGTTTCCTAAAAGGAGTACGCCTGGCAGGCACTGTCAACAATTTGGGAACCATCAGCAGCTATTCGGGACTGACTCCATTAATTAACTCCAGTTTAGCAGACAACACGCTAGGGGTAGACGACAAACGTACCTATCCGCTTTCGCGCACATACACAATCAGTCTTAGTCTTAACTTCTAATTACGAGCCTTATGAAAAGACAGTATACCTTTATTTTTTTGTTGCTTTCCCTCTTGTTGGGAATGCCTTCGTGCAGCAAGTTTCTGGAAGAAGACCCACGCGACAGCCTTGACGAAGACACCGCTTACGAAACGTTACAAGAGTTATTCCAAAACGGCGTCTTGTCGCTCTATAACCATATCGGCGGATACAACGACAGTCAGGGACTGCAAGGAACCGGACGTGGCGTATACGACCTGAATACTTTCACAACCGATGAAGCCATTATGCCCACACGGGGTGCCGACTGGTTCGATGGAGGATTCTGGCAAGGACTTTACCTGCACCGGTGGGGAGTGAACAACGATGCGATACACGACACATGGGAATACTTGTACGGAGTCATCATTTTGTGCAACAAGTCGCTGAAGAAAATCCAATCGTACGCAGAAAAACATCCAGATGAAGACACCCGTATCTATGCTGCAGAAGTACGGGCACTGAGAGCCATGTTCTATTATTATACCATGGACCTGTTCGGTAATATTCCCCTGCTCTTATCTTCCGACCTACATGTCAGCGACATCGAACAACAAAAGCGAAGTCAAACATTCCGTTTCATCTTCGATGAACTGCAAGATGCAGTTCCCTTCTTAAGTAAAGAACGCAGTAACCAACCAGGCATCTATTACGGAAGAATCACACAGCCAGTAGCATACTTCTTGCTGGCCAAACTGGCATTGAATGCAGAAATCTATGCCGATGACCTCTGGACAGACTCCGACAAGCCAGACGGCAAACAATTATTCTTCGACATAGATGGCAACCGGCTGAACGCATGGGAAACCGTACAATATTATTGCAGGCAGATTACCTCGGCCGGATACAGACTGGAAGCAGACTACACACTCAACTTCGCCATTTTCAACGAATCATCGCAAGAAAACATTTTTGTCATACCGATGGACAAGACACTATATACCAACCAGTTCATCTATCTGTTCCGCTCACGCCATTACAACCATGCCAAAGCGTATGGCTTAGGTGGCGAAAACGGTTCGAGTGCTACCCTCGAAGTATTGGAAACATTCGGATACGATACCCCTGATACAGATCCCCGCTTCGATTTCTGCTATTTTGCCGGTCCGGTAAAAGACCTTGACGGGAATCCGATATTGCTGGATGACGAACAGACACCTTTGGTCTACGAACCTTGGCAAGTCAGTCTTGACCTGTCTGGAACCGCATACGAACAAACCGCCGGAGCCAGGATGAAAAAATACGAAGTAGACAAAACCGCGCTAAAGGACGGAAAACTAATCAACAACGACATTGTCCTGTTCCGCTATGCCGACGTGTTGCTGATGCAAAGTGAAGCCAAAGTACGCAACGGAGAAGACGGCAATGCCGAACTGAATGAAATACGTAACCGGGCAGGTGCATCGCCACGAACTGCTACCCTTGAGAACCTGCTGGCTGAAAGACAATTGGAGTTGGCATGGGAAGGCTGGCGCCGTCAAGACATGATCCGTTTCGGTACTTTCACCCGTCCTTACAGTTTTCGCCCCCAGGTGGAAAACGAAACAAGCGGTTTTACCACCGTATTCCCCATTCCACAAAAAATACTTGGTATGAACAAAGCCATGAAACAGAATCCGGGATACGAATAACAGGTTGGCTTGATATCACAGAAGCAAAATCCTTTGCCCCGAAGCCCGTTGTTACCTAAAAAAAGTTTATCTTTGCAATATCATGGCTATCCAAGTGAATATATACGAACAGTCGAAAGACATCCCGGACCTTCCAGGAACCAATGTTTTTCATTCTACCGAGTTGTTCCAGATATTAGAACAAACTCCCGGTTACCGTCCGGTACTGCTAGTAGCTTGGGAAGGTAATAAAGCAGTAGGCAAACTACTCTGCATTACCCGGCGTAACGCACGGATTACCGGACTATGTAACAAAACGTATGCTTACGGGACAGGCGAATATTTCCACTCGGCTGTGAAAGACGAGACCATTTTCGGCAAATTTCTTTCTTACCTTACGGTACGTTTTCAGGACGATTCGTTCTTTCTGGAATTCCGTAATTTGGAACAATCGCTTTTCGGTTACAAATACTTCCGCCAGAACGGATATTTCCCTGTACGCTGGTTGCGGGTACGCAATTCCATTCATCACACTGCATTAGACAAATGGGCCAGCCCGTCCCGCAAGCGCCAGATCGCACGCGGACTGAAAAACGGAGCCCAAATGGATGTAGTAAACAACCGCAAAGACCTTGAAGAGTTCTTTGCCATGCTGAGAAAATACTATGCTTCGAAAATTCACCGTTTCCTACCCGACCTCCGTTTCTTTATTTCCCTGCTAGAACATCCTACCCGAGATAAACTGGGACAAATATTCGTCATTCGCTACAAAAACAAAATCATCGGCGGCTCTGTCTGCCTCTTTTCGCAAGACACTGCTTACTTACTATTCTCTGCCGGAATGCGGAAAAGCTATCCCCTACTCTATCCAGGCATCTTGGCTGTATGGAAAGCCATGACTTATTCACGCCAACACGGATACAGACATTTCGAATTCATCGAAGCTGGCATTCCTTTCAAAAAATATACATACCGTGACTTCATTCTCCGCTTCGGTGGCAGGCAAATCAGTACACGCCGATGGTTCAGAATCAGATGGAAATGGCTGAATCGGATACTCATTCATTTTTACATATAATCTTAAAAAACGACTCTATGAATAATTATGTTTACGCAGCAGACAAAAACCGTTATGAATGTGGCATGAAATACCGGCGTGCAGGAAAAAGTGGCATTCTCCTGCCGGAAATATCACTGGGAATGTGGCACAACTTCGGAGACATAGATATCTTTTCGACTTGTAAAAACATCGTCCATTATGCTTTCGACCATGGAATCACACATTTCGACCTAGCAAACAACTACGGTCCCTCAGCAGGCTCGGCAGAAGAAACATTCGGGCAAATCATGCAAAAATCAATGGCACCTTACCGCGATGAACTGTTTATCTCAACAAAAGCCGGACACGACATGTGGCAAGGTCCTTACGGAACCTGGAACTCACGCAAACATCTTATAGCCAGCCTCGACCAAAGCTTAAAACGGATGCATCTGGAATATGTAGATATTTTCTACAGCCACCGCTATGACCCGGAAACACCTTTGGAAGAGACCTTACAAACATTGGTAGACATCATACACCAAGGCAAAGCACTCTACGTAGGTATCTCTAAATACCCGAAAGACAAGGCAGAAGAAACCTACAACTACCTACAATCGCAGCACATACATTGCCTGTTATATCAAGGAAGATACAATATGTTCGACCGTAAAGTAGAACAAGAAGGCATACTCGACCAAGCACGACAGGCTGGCAGTGGATTTATCGCTTTCTCACCACTTGCTCAAGGACTGTTGACAAACCGCTACCTGAATGGTATCCCCACCGACTCACGCATCGCACGAGGCGGTTTCTTAAAGAAAGAGTCCCTTACCCCTGAAACAATCGGCAAAATAAAAGCTTTAGACAAAATCGCAGCTTCACGTGGACAAACACTGGCTGAAATGGCACTAGCCTGGTTACTGAAAGATGACCTGGTTACTTCGGTCATTATCGGTGCCAGCTCCGTACTGCAATTGCAAGACAATCTAATGTGCTTGAAGAATACAGCATTCAGTTCCGAAGAACTCAAGCAAATAGAACAAATACTTTAAGAAACCGTTTTGAATTTATCGTGCGATGATTTGGGATGAGTTTTTGTAGAGACGCAAAATCTTGCGTCTTTACTATGAGGAAGATAGCGGGCTATCTGACGAAGAACAGAAACGGGAAGGATCAAAAAATCACCCAAAGCACACACGAAAATGAATAGAAAAACTTTTTGAAGAAATTCAAAACAGCTTCTTCTAAGGAAATATGAATGGCCGCCATTAGCCAATCCGTCCGAGTCGGAAACGCAGTAGTACTGCATTTGCCGATGAAGTATATATCCGTAGGCGAATGCAGTATATATTCAATCACGAATGCAGTATATATTCAATCACGAATGCAGTATATATTCAATCGCGGATGCAGTATATATTCATTTTTCAGGGGTATATATTGGTTGTTGTCGGACATGCATTTTAAGACAAACATATAGTCCATCCGCTGTAAGATTCTTAATCTTACATCAGATGAAGTTATCTGCTGCTGAGAAAGAATATAGTTTAGAAGCTGTTTTGGATTTATCGTGCGATGATTTGGGATGAGTTTTTGAGGCATTTTTCGCTTCTGTGATGAGGAAGATAGCGGGCTATCTGACGAAGAACAGGAGCGAAAAGGACCAAAAAATCGCCCAAAGCACACACGAAAACGGATACATCAAGCCAAGAAAAACTTTTTGGAGAAATTCAAAACAGCTTCTTAGAAAGCAGAAGCAGGTGCTTGGAAAATTAAAAGACCCCCAATTGCATATTCTCGTTTTTTCTTGCATATTCCAACTATTTTTGATAACTTGCCTTTAGAAACCTATAATTACAAGCATGAAAATACTTCATACTGCCGATTTGCACTTGGGACAAATCATTTATCAAAATTATGAACGGAACGATGAGCACGATTGCTTTTTCTCACAATTGGAACGATGGTGCCAAGAAGAACAGCCCGACGCCTTAATCGTAAGTGGGGATGTATTCGATATCCAACAACCTTCGGCTGCCGTCTGGAAATCATTTACCGACCGTTTTGTACGCTTACACCAAGCCTCCCCTACCATGCATCTGGTCATCGTCGCAGGCAATCACGATTCAGCCTCCCGCATCCAATCTAATCATGAGATATGGAAGCTGGCTAATACACACCTTATAGGAACACCGCCACCTGCCGATTTTACATCGGCAGACGAATGGCAAAAAAATTTCATAATCAGTCTGCCGAACGGGTACATTATTGCATTACCTTATATGACTGGCGAACGTACCTCCATGATTCAGTCACTGCTGGACTATGTAAAAGCGGAAAATACTGAAGGGAAGCCAGTTATCATGACAGGACATCTTACTGTCAAAGGAAGTGATATGACAGGACACGACTTCGATATCGGGCACATACGTACCCAAGAAATTGCTAGCTTAGGCACAGGATACGACTACCTGGCACTTGGACACATACATAGACCGCAAACCATCGGACACAGAGATGACAACCAGCAGACAGACGTAACCTACCCTGCCCCTGTCATACGCTATGCAGGCAGTGCCCTGCACGTAAGTAGCGATGAAAACTATCCTCACACCGTCAGTGTCATAGAAATAAAAAGTCATGGAGGCAAGGTACGTATACGGCAATTACGCATCAACGAATTACGTCATTTCTATCTTTTACCTGCCAATGAAACTGCATTTGCCAGTGCCGAAGAAGCACTGAACGGCATCAAACAATTTGCCGAAAAAGGTGGAAGAGGATATATCCGCTTGCAAATGGATTATGCAACATCGTTACCTTCAGATTTCAATCAAATGGTCTACACCATCACCGATGCTTATAACGGTGAATTGCGCTACAATCCAAAAATAAAATGGACAGGAACTTCAGAAAACAACACTGTCGAGGCAACCAAACCCAAATTTGAAGTAGCCGAAATACAACAGATGACAAATCCGGTTCTCTTTATAGAAAAAACCAAACAACAATATCCAGAACTCGACATGGATGAAGTACGTCAGGCATTTGTCGAAATAGAAGCGGAAGTAAAACGCATGGCAGAAGAAAGTAATGCTTCGCGCAAAAAAACAATACAGAATTAACCGCATAAACAGCAGATTCCGAAGTCTGTAAATCATTCATTGCCAGCAAATGCATACCCCATACAAGACTAAAAACTTGATAATCAAATAATCATGAAAATAAAAGAACTACATATCAGGAACATTGCTTCCATAGAGAAAGGTGACATTGATTTTGAAAACGGGTTACGTGATGCCATAAGTGGCGAAACCGCCCCGCTTTTTCTTATCAGCGGAGATACCGGTGCCGGAAAAACTGTAATACTGGATTGTATCTCAATGGCTTTATACAAGAAAACTCCCCGCATAGACGGAGTGGCCAACGCTATGAGAAATGATTATGTCAATGCCGAAGGAGAAACCCTGCGGGTAGCCAGCATCGAGCAATATACCCGCTTAGGAATATCCGAACGTGAAGAATGTTACAGCGAAGTGATATTCGAAGGAAACGATGGAATGAACTACCATGCACGGCTTTCCCTTGGCATGCAGCGAAGCCGTAAACAGCTGAAGCATCGACAGCCTAAATGGGAAGTTAAAAAAGGAGACAACGACTGGATATCCGGCAATACAGAAGTAGCCAACACCATCTTACAGGCAGTAGGACTTACCTTCGAACAATTCGGACGCATGGCCATGCTGGCACAAGGACAATTCGCAACATTCCTTACCGGTAACAAATCCGAACGTGAAGCCATCTTGGAACAACTGACAAATACCGAACGTTTCTCAAAATACGGTGCCGCTATCAAAAACCTCTTCGACAAAGCCCAGGCTATCTACAAGCAAACTCAAACTGAATATGAAACAGAAAAAACACATATTTTAGACAAAGAAGAAAAAGAAAAACTGCTTGCCGAACAATCCAATATAAACACTCAAAAACAGACACTGGAAACAAAAATCCGACTAAACGAACAGCAACTCACTTTAGTCAATACCATCAATCAATGCCGCAAAAACCAAACGTTAGCTCAAGAAGAACTGGAGCAACTGCAAAAACGCTTACAAGGGGAAGAATACAAAGCAGACATGAAACTGGTCAAAAACTGGGACAACACCACTGCCCAACGCCAAACACTCGTCAAAATGCAAGAAGCAAAAGTCAAAAGGGAACAATCGCTTTCCCAAGAACCCATGTGCCAACAAATGTTCAACCGACTTTCCGCCGATTTTGCCCAACGCAACCATGACATGTCCCTACTATCCGACAAAACCGAAAAGTTACACCAATGGATAACGGCACATCAAAGTCAAGAAGAAGTGTATAGCAAAACCGGAGAAATCATTCAAAAGATACGACAATATGAAGACACCAACAAAGAAATACAAACCATCGCCAGACAGATAGAAACTGAAACCGCCCGAACAACGACCTTAAAAAACATTGTAGAAAAGACCGCACAGGCAGCAGCAAATACAGATAACGCAATAGCTGACATACAAAAAAACATAGAGACCTTAAGCAAACAGCGTGAAATGCTGAACCCAGTTTTGATAAACCAAAACCTTGAACAGGCAAACATGAGAAATACCAGATTGAAACAGCTTCAGCAAACCCTACAGAACATGGAGACCGATACAAACAATCTGGAAAAACTTGATAAAGAAATTAAAGGACAAACCGAAAAACTGACCATTTTCCATCAAGCAGTCCAAAAAGCCGAAGAAGCCTATCTGGCTGCTAAAGAAAAAGACGAAAAAGCCAATAACCTGCTCCACACCATGCAAACCAGTCTGGAAGAACACCTTGTCACGTTACGCAAACGTCTCATTGCTGAGCAGGCAGACATCTGTCCCTTGTGTGGACAACACATCAATCACATATATCTTGACGAAGACTTCAAAGCCGTGCTTACCCCTCTTGAAAAAGAGAAAAACATTACAGAGGAAAACCTGTTGAAAGCTACCACAGCATATGATGAAGCAAAAAAAAGATACAACACAGCATCTGGCATGCTCGAAACCCAAAGACACATACTGGCTGAGCAAAAGAATAAAGCCGATGCTACCAAAAAACAGGCACTGACCGTGGCAAAACAATCGGGTCTGGATATAACGAAACCCATAGCACAACAGGTCAACATAGCCATAAACGAAATCGGACAGATCCTCCACCAACTCAAACTGCAACAAAAAGATGCCGAAGAATTACAAAACAAGATTAATCTGTTGCTGAATGAGAAGAAGAAGCTTGAAATCCAAAAAACAACAGCCGATAAAGCCAAAGTCCAGGCAGACAAAGATTTTTATGCCAACGAGCAACATATACATCAATTACACGAACAAAAGAAAGCTGGAGAACGGACCGCAATCAACCTCTTCACTGACTTGAACGCAATATTGGCAAACTGGATGCCCGGTTGGCAACAAGACACCTACAGCACCAAAAATATTCTTTGCCGTGATGCTAACGAATACGCAGATATGAAAAAAAAGTTTGATACAGCTGCACAACAATTACAAACAGCAAAGGCTACAGCAGTCTCCATCGGAAACACAAGAGACAAAATCCTCCATTTACATGCCGGATGGGACACTTCAGCCTCTCCTGCCACTTATCCATGCAGTGACATCAATGATGAATGGACCAGGCTTTATATTGAAATTAATACAATAGCCAAAGACACGTGTGAGTGTACTGCCATTATCACAGCTTGCGAAACCACACTGGGTATATATTACAAGACATCAGGCACAGCCGAATCTGATCTTATTGCCCTCGTTGGAAAAGAAAAAGAAATACCAGAGGCACGCCAACGTCTCAATGACCTCCAGGCAAGTATCACCTCACGACGTGATGCCATTGCCACAATGCAAAGGCAACAGACTGAAGCTATGGAAAAGCTAGGTATCTGTGAAGGACAAGATATCCCAGACCTTACACTGCTACAGGAAGAAAAAAACATACTTGCACTTACCCGTGACCAGCTTGTAAGTGAACAGGCAACTATCTGCAGTAAACTGGAAGAAGACAAACGCAACGAAGATAACTTCAAAAAGATAACAGCAAGACTGGAAGCTGTAAAAAAGAATTTTACAAAATGGGACCGGCTAAATTCCCGCTTTGGAGGAACTCGTTTCCGCACACTCGTACAATCCTATATCCTGCGGCCGTTACTCAACAATGCAAACATCTATCTCGCACAGATTACCGACCGTTACAAGCTGACATGCAGCGAAGAAAACGAACAGCTTTCCATTTTAGTCTTAGACTGTTACAACAAAAACCAAGTGCGCAGCGTAACAGTGCTTTCGGGAGGCGAACGCTTCATGATTTCATTGGCATTATCGCTAGCACTCTCGTCGTTGAACCGTCCGGACATGAATATAGACATTCTGTTTATTGATGAGGGCTTCGGCACACTTGATGAAAAAAGTTTAGACTCTGTCATGTCTACCCTTGAACGACTACAGGAAATTGCAGGACAAAACGGGCGACGTGTCGGCATCATATCGCATCGTGAAGAGTTAGACGAAAGAATCAATGTACAAATCCGTGTCATAAAAAAAGGAGAAGGACGCAGCCGCATCGAATTGAAAGGAACAATGCCTGTCAAGTAAATATCACCATCTGTATGCCGTGAGAAAAACCAGACATGCATCTTTTCTGAAAATAAATCGAAGAAAGATTTCGTTTTTCAGCACATTTTTCTTTTCTTTGTGCAATCAATGCGAATAAATTAAAGAATTTAATACTTTATAAAAAACAACATTTATGAAAATTTCCCACATCGAACACTTGGGCATTGCTGTAAAAAGCATCGAAGAAGCCCTTCCGTATTACGAAAAAGTTCTCGGACTGACCTGCTACAACATAGAGACTGTAGAAGACCAAAAAGTAAAGACCGCTTTCTTGAAATGCGGAGACACCAAAATCGAATTGTTGGAACCGACTAGTCCCGACAGTACCATCGCCAGTTTTATTGAAAAGCGAGGCATGGGCATCCATCACCTTGCATTCGCCATCGAAGACGGAGTGGCAAACGCCTTGGCAGAAGCCGAAGGAGCGGGCATACGACTGATTGACAAGGCACCTCGCAAAGGGGCGGAAAACCTGCAGATTGCTTTCCTGCATCCGAAATCGACGATGGGTGTACTGACTGAATTGTGTGAAAAATAATATTATAGGTACTAGTTGACTAGGTACTAGGCGACTAGGTTCTGAATACATCAGTAAAACAATTTAAAACCTAGCTCCTAGACAACTAAAATCAAACACTAAAACTTAATGCCATGAGTAACCAACTTGAAAAAGTAAAAGAACTGATCGAGCTGCGTGCCCAAGCCCGTCTGGGAGGCGGCGAGAAAGCGATTGAGAAACAACACGCAAAAGGGAAATATACAGCACGCGAACGCATTTCCATGCTGCTCGACGAAGGCAGTTTCGAAGAAATGGACATGTTCGTGAAACACCGTTGCACCAACTTCGGCATGGACAAGAAACAATACTTGGGCGACGGCGTAGTAACCGGATACGGAACCATCGAGGGACGGCTGGTGTATGTCTTTGCACAAGACTTTACCGTATCGGCAGGCTCGCTGTCGGAAACCATGTCGCAAAAGATTTGCAAGGTGATGGATATGGCGATGAAGATGGGCGCACCCGTCATCGGGCTGAACGACTCGGGAGGCGCACGCATCCAGGAAGGCATTAACGCGCTGGCAGGATATGCCGAGATATTCCAGCGCAACATTCTGGCATCCGGCGTAGTTCCGCAAATCTCCGGCATCTTCGGTCCCTGCGCGGGAGGAGCCGTTTACTCTCCTGCCCTGACCGACTTCACCCTGATGATGGAAGGAACGTCGTACATGTTCCTCACCGGGCCGAAAGTAGTGAAGACCGTTACCGGCGAAGACGTGACTCAGGAAAACTTAGGAGGCGCCAGCGTGCACTCTACCCGCTCGGGCGTAACACACTTTACCGCCGCCACTGAAGAAGAAGGATTGGCCCTTATACGCAAGCTTCTGAGCTACATTCCCCAAAACAACCTTGAAGAACCGCCTTACGTGGACTGTACCGACCCGATAGACCGGTTGGAAGACTCATTAAATGAAATCGTCCCCGACAGCCCCAACAAGCCTTACGACATGTATGAGGTAATCGGAGCCATTGTCGACAACGGCGAGTTTCTGGAAGTGCAACGCGACTTCGCCAAAAACATCATCATCGGTTTCGCCCGCTTCAACGGACAGTCGGTGGGCATCGTAGCCAACCAACCCAAATTCCTTGCAGGCGTGCTCGACTGCAACTCCTCACGCAAGGGCGCACGCTTCGTCCGCTTCTGCGACGCGTTCAATATTCCTATCGTATCGTTGGTCGACGTTCCGGGATTCCTTCCGGGAACGGGGCAAGAATACAATGCCGTCATCCTGCACGGTGCCAAGCTGTTGTATGCATACGGCGAAGCCACAGTGCCTAAAGTAACCGTCACCCTGCGCAAGTCGTATGGAGGTTCGCACATCGTGATGAGTTGCAAGCAGTTGCGTGGCGACATGAACTATGCATGGCCTACTGCCGAAATCGCCGTAATGGGTGGAGCCGGAGCCGTAGAAGTTCTCTATGCCAAGGAAGCCAAGGAAGCTGCCGACCCGAAAGCCTTTATGGCAGAGAAGGAAGCCGAATATACCAAGTTGTTTGCCAACCCATACAATGCGGCGAAGTACGGGTATATCGACGATGTCATCGAACCGCGCAACACACGTTTCCGCATCATCCGTGCCCTGCAGCAATTGCAAACCAAGAAGCAGACCAATCCGGCAAAGAAACACGGGAACATTCCTTTGTAAATGAGTTTATAAGTTTTTGAGCTTTTAAGTTTTTGAGTTCTTGAGTTTCTCAACTTACAAACTTAAAAACTTAAAGACTCAAGAACTTACAAACTCAAGAACTTAAGAACTTAAAAACTCAAAAAAACGCGTTTAATTATGAATAAATATATAGCCGGAATATTTTTTACATCCGCCCTGCTGGGAGCATTCAGTTCGTGCACCACGCCGGAAGCCAAGAGTAAAATCGTCATCAACGAAGTGCTGGTAGACAATCAGGAAAACTTTCAGGACGATTACGGCGTGCATAGCGGATGGGTGGAAATATTCAACACCTCTTACAACAGTGTCAACCTTGCCGGATGCTACCTGAAAGTAAGCAGCGAGCCAGGCGACACCCTCTCTTATTTCATTCCGAAGGGCGACGTGCTGACCGCCATCAGCCCGCGCCAGCATGCGTTGTTCTGGGCAGACGGAGCACCGCGCCGAGGCACCTTCCATACCAATTTCGTACTGAGCAAGACGAAAGACAACTGGATAGGGCTGTACGACTCGGGCAAAAAGCTGCTGGACGAAATCGTGGTGCCGGCAGGAGTCCTGAAGACAGACCAGTCGTATGCACGGATAAGCGACGGATCAGACGAATGGGAAGTGAAGGATGACAGCGAAACCAAATACGTCACTCCCAGCACGAACAACCAGACGCTGGAAGGGAACCCGAAGATGGACAAGTTCGAACAGCACGACTCGGCAGGATTCGGCATGACCATCACCGCCATGAGCGTAGTCTTCATCGGGCTTATCCTGCTGTACGTCAGCTTCCGGATTATCGGGAAAATCGCCGTCAAGCTGCGCAAGCGCAACGCCATGAAGGCACACAACATCACCGACAAGCAGGAAGCCAAGGAACGCCGGCTGGGCGAAGCGCCGGGCGACGTGATAGCCGCCATTGCCATGGCGCTGCATGAAGCGCAGGGAAGCGACCACGACGTGGAAGAAACCATCCTGACCATCAGCCGTGTGAAACGGAGCTACTCGCCGTGGAGCTCGAAGATTTATACACTGCGCGAAAATCCTCACAAGAAATAACCCTCTAACGAATAGATAACCATGAAAGAATATAGATACAAAATCAACGGAAACTTATACAAAGTGACCGTAGGAGACATCGAAGAAAACAACGTACACGTAGAAGTAAACGGTACGCCCTACACCGTAGAACTGGAGAAGCCTGCAACCCCGAAAATCAAGCCGGTCATCCGCACGGCTTCCACCACGCCTGCCGCTCCTCCTCCTGCCGTAACCCGCCCCACAGTGTCGCAAGGCAAGTCGGGCATAAAATCTCCGCTGCCCGGAGTCATCCTCGATATCAAGGTAAAGGAAGGCGACACGGTGAAACGCGGACAGACCCTGCTGATACTGGAAGCCATGAAAATGGAAAACGACATCAAGTCGGACCGCGACGGCAAAGTGACTGCCATCAACGTGAGCAAAGGAGAATCTATTCTTGAAGGTACAGACCTTATAATCATCGAATAACTATGGGAGAATTCATCAATTTCTTACAGAGCAACCTGGCTGATTTCTGGACGTATACCGGCTTCTACAATGCCACTTACCAGCATTTCATCATGATAGCCGTCGGTATATTCTTCATTTATCTTGCCGTGGCAAAGGAATTCGAGCCGATGCTGCTGATTCCTATCGGATTCGGTATGCTGATAGGCAACATTCCGTTCAATATGGAAGCCGGACTGCAAGTCGGCATCTACGAACAGGGTTCGGTACTCAACATCTTATACCAAGGCGTGACATCGGGCTGGTATCCGCCGCTCATTTTCCTCGGCATCGGCGCCATGACCGACTTCTCGGCACTGATTTCCAATCCGAAGCTGATGCTTATCGGGGCGGCAGCCCAATTCGGTATCTTCGGTGCCTACATGATTGCCCTCGAATGGGGATTCGACCCCATGCAGGCAGCCGCTATCGGCATCATCGGTGGCGCAGACGGCCCCACTGCCATCTTCCTTTCATCGAAGCTGGCGCCCAACCTGATGGGAGCCATCGCCGTGTCTGCCTACTCCTACATGGCACTGGTGCCGGTTATCCAACCGCCCATCATGCGCCTGCTCACCACCAAGAAAGAGCGTCTCATCCGCATGAAAGCCCCGCGTGCCGTGTCGCATACCGAAAAGGTCCTGTTCCCGATTATGGGTCTGCTGCTGACCTGCTTCCTGGTGCCTTCGGGTCTTCCCCTGCTGGGCATGCTCTTCTTCGGCAACCTGCTGAAGGAAAGCGGCGTGACACGCCGTCTGGCAGAAACTGCACGCGGACCGCTGATTGATACCATCACCATCTTGCTGGGACTGACCGTAGGTGCCTCTACGCAGGCTTCGGAATTCATCACCTGGGATTCACTGAAGATTTTCGGGCTGGGTGCCTTGTCCTTCGTGATAGCCACCGCATCGGGAGTGCTCTTCGTCAAGATATTCAACCTGGTATTGAAGAAAGACAACAAGATTAATCCACTTATCGGAAATGCCGGCGTATCTGCCGTGCCCGACTCGGCACGCATCTCGCAAATCGTAGGCGCAGAATACGACCCGACCAATTACCTGCTGATGCACGCCATGGGCCCGAACGTAGCCGGCGTCATCGGTTCTGCCGTAGCGGCAGGTATCTTGCTGGGATTCTTAATATAAATGAAGTAACGAAGTATCAGTTGACAAGGAGACAAGGCTTTAGAAAACATTCCATTCGAAAAACTATTTAAAACCTTGTCCACCTTGTCAACTGAGACCTCGTCACCTTGTCAAAAACTTGATTTATATCATAAAAACCGCATAAAACCTGCAATTTTAACCCTTTTCTTTCCGCTTGTTTAGAATGAAAACTCTACCTTTGGAGTGCAAAACTAAAACTAAACAAGAATATGTCAGAAAACAAAACTGTAAAGTATCACATTCCCGAACAAGGAATCTACGTGTACGCCCGTACCAGTGAAGGCAAAACAGAAATGATTATCTTGAATAGTACTAACAAAGAGCAAGTTCTGCCGTGCCAACACTACAATGCTTTAACTCGCGATTCTAAAGGAGGAACAATCCTCACTTCCGGTAAAAAAGTGGATTTCACTAAAAATCTTATCATACCAGCAAATCAATCGCTAATTATTGAGTTCAAGTAAAGGACGTTAAAGCTTATTTATTACATACCAACAAAAAAGGTGGAGCATCAGTTTTGTTTCACCTTTTTTGTAGTACGCTCGGCATGAGCATTGTCTAACGGGTGTAAGTCCCGAGTGAGCCCTAATAGCGGGAATCACATAGCCCAAGGCAAGGGTGTCCATCGCGAGGTGGAATCTGAAGGAAGCCGGCGGCAAACATCTGGTCTAACGAACAGAAACTTCATACAAGGCATTTGACCGTGGGTAAGGTTTCTACACAAACCAAAGCCCGATAGCTATTCGGAACGGTCGGTGTAAATGAAGTAGGCATAAGATGGAAAGACAATGCCCTTATCCGAGGAGGTCTCACGGACGCATGGCGAAGACGTACCCATTCGATGTGCCCTGACGGAGTAAAGCTTGCCGTGAGAAGTCAGCAGAGGTTATAGTACCTAAGACACGTGTGTCTATGGGGAAGGACCGAATCGCGCAGTGCAATAGTAAATGACTGCTACCCTTGAGACTCTTTTGTAGTCAGATGTCCGAAAGGAGCTTCCCTACTCACCACGATAGGACGGAATCCGACAATAGAGTAGGAGTGACGCTAGTCCGAGGGATGGCTGAAAACAACTTGCCACACATCGTGAGATGAGAAAGCGCGAAACCGCCGTATGCGGAACCGCTTGTACGGTGGTGTGGGAGGTCGGTAAATGTGAAAGTAGGAGGCAAATGCCTTTCTATGATTAGCATTTACCTCCTACCCGATTTTTACCAAAGCCACTTTACAATATGATACAGACCATACGCCCCGCCATCTTTACCGATATAGACCGCCTGATGGAAATATTTGATACAGCCAGGCACTTTATGACGAGTACCGGAAACCCCAACCAATGGATAAACGGATATCCGCAACGTGAACTGGTTGCTGAAGAAATCAACCAAGGTAATTGTTATGTTTGTGAAAACGAAGAGAATGTCCTTGTCGGTACTTTCTGTTTTGTTCCCAGTCCGGACCCCAACTATGCACATATCGAAAACGGGAAGTGGCTGAATGACGAACCTTACTATGTCATCCATCGTCTGGCATCCGATGGCAGCGAAAAAGGTATCTTTTCCGCCTGCCTTGACTGGTGTACCGCCCGTGCATCCCAACTACGTGCCGACACTCATGCCGACAATAAAGTGATGCAACATCTGTTGGAAAAGCACGGTTTTGTTCGTTGTGGCATTATTTATGTATCCAATGGTACACCACGTATTGCCTACCAACGGAAAGGGTAATTAATGTGCTAATGTAATAATATGAAAATGTGCCAATGTGAAAATGAATTAGCACACTAACTCATTATTACATTAGCACATTTTCATATTTGCACATTATTATAGTAAAACAAAATTGGTTTGCGAAAAATTCTTGATGTATTGTCATCCTGAACGAATGTGAAGGATCTCGTGTACATCCACGTGGGCGCATCCGAGATGCTTCACTTCGTTCAGCATGACAAATGATTTTTCGCAATTTATTTCTGATTGACTATAAAAATCACTTCTGAATCAGATAACGGATGAAAGCATAACCTCCGAATACTTGCAACAACATGCCCGGAATACCTATACGGAAATCCTGAACGGCAGCATAAAAGCCATCGGCAAAGAATGCCCATTCGCCTAACGTACCTACCACCTGATAGAATAAAACTACAGCCAATAGAGCCAGAACCGATACTTTCTGGAAACGATGAGCCATGAATCCGGCACCTGCAGCCAGCAAGACAGATTTCAGCAAAATGGCAGGAAGTACCGCAAGAGCAGGCATACCGAACAATGCCGAATTAATCAATGGCGAAGCGATAGCGGTAAGCAAACCTACCTTCCATCCATATTTATATGCCCCTACCAAGGTAAAGAAATAAATCGGCAACCACGTCATTCCTCCTTGTGGAGCCAAATGAAAAAGCTGAGGCAAAGCAATATTGCCTGCCACGAAAAGCAAAGCCGCAAGATACGTCTTCGAATTCGAATACGATAACGAATAAAGTTTTACTACAGATTCCATAACACTTTAATTTTAATAATTAAATAAATATTCAGGTTTAGAATGTCCGTAATCAGCCTCCCATAATGATGTGCCAAATGAATATATACTTACTTTGCCATTGCAGTTATCTGAAATGGCTTATGAAGTTATCTTCGTTTTCTGTAGGCATGGTATAGTTGAATATGGACATCCATTTTCAGTTTTTCTTCACCTTCTTTTCTACAAAACAGCTAAAACGCCGCAACCCTTCTTCTACCCTGCTGCGCGGACAAGCCAAGTTCCAACGCATAAAGCCTTCACCCGCTTCTCCGTACATCGTACCGGCATTGAGCCACAGCTTTTCCTCGTCCAACAACTGCGTTTCTATTTCTTCTGCATTCAGTGCAAGCACTGAGCAATCCATCCATGCTAAATACGTCCCTTCCAGTTTTATCAACGGGAACTGTGGAAGACGCTCGTTACAGAAATGCTGCATATACTGATAATTGCCTGCAATGTATGCATTCAACTGTTTCAACCATTCAGCTCCTTCTTCACTATAGGCAGCTATCAACGCCGCTACTCCGAACGGATTTACATCACATACCTCATTAATATTGATAGCACGGTCTACTTTCTTACGAAGCTCTTCACTCCACAATACAATGTTGGCAATTTGCAAACCAGCCAGATTGAATGCCTTACTGGGAGATATGCAGGTAGCCGAATGTTGCAGGAATTTCTCGCCCAATGACG
Organism: Bacteroides sp. An51A; assembly: GCF_002161565.1. Classification (NCBI taxonomy): domain Bacteria; kingdom Pseudomonadati; phylum Bacteroidota; class Bacteroidia; order Bacteroidales; family Bacteroidaceae; genus Bacteroides; species Bacteroides sp. An51A. Next base: position 76,368 of record NZ_NFIC01000009.1, on the reverse strand, counting down.
CGAAAGGCGTATAGACATATCCCGGCATGACCAGTTCGCAATGTATTTCGTCAGCCACGACAAACACATCGTGACGGAAGCAGATCTCTCCCATACAGCACAACTCTTCGGGTGTCCATACCCGCCCGGCAGGATTATGCGGATTACATAACAGAAAAAGTTTAACCTTCGGGTCGGAAACCTTTTCTTCCAAGTCGGCATAATCAACACGGTATGTATCTCCTTCACGCAACAAAGGACTTGTCACGATTTCACACCCATTGTTGCGAATGGAAGAAAAGAAACAATTGTATACAGGTGTCTGTACCACGACTTTATCTCCCGGACAAGTCATTGCCTTGATAATGGCAGACAATGCTGGAACGACCCCGATGGTATATTGTATCCATTCACGGTCAATGCTCCATCCATGTTGCCTGGAAAACCAACGGATAATGGCTTCGTAATATGTATCAGGCACCTTTGTATAGCCGAAAATACCGTGCGCCACCCGCTTTTGCAATGCTTCGATAATAACTGGAACCGTCTGGAAATCCATATCAGCCACCCACATTGGAAGCACATCCTCTCCAACAGCCGAATCCCACTTATATGAACCGGTATGACGGCGGTCGGTTAATTCATCGAAATTGTATTTCATTGTCTTCAGTTGTTTTTTCAGTTACAAAGATAGGCAGTTCCATCCATATCCTTGTATCCTGTTTACAGATAATACTACCCATTTTACATAAATTTATCAGTCTATCCTGCGAATCACTTTCGCCGGCACTCCACCAACAATAGTATTGGCTGGTACATCCTTGGTCACCACTGCACCGGCAGCCACGACCGCATTGTCACCGATAGTCACCCCCTGCAAAATCGTGGCATTCGAACCTACCCACACATTCTTACCCAACACGATAGAGGCAGGATAAGTGTTTTTCCTGTCTGTCGGAGCAATGCCATGATTCAGTGTAGCAAATACCACATTATGCCCTATCTGACATCCATCGCCCAACGTTACGCCACCATGATCCTGAAAATGGCAACAGGCATTGATAAACACATGTTTGCCGATAGTTATATTTTTCCCGAAATCAGTATAAAAAGGAGGAAATACCCGTAAAGTCGGATCGACAGGTTTTCCAAACAACTCGGATAATAATGCCCGTACTTCGTCAGGCGTATGATAAGCTGCATTCAGACGAAAGGTCACTTTACGCGCTTCGTCACTCATTTCATCCATAAAGCGGCCGATTTCTTCCGTTGCCAATGCTTTACCGGTCTTTACATAAGCCAAAAAGTCTTCCAATTCCATAAGTTTACCTGTATTTTGTTCTACAAATGCAAAAGTAATGAAATATCAAATACCGGATTGTATACGAATTACAGAAATTTTTCTCTAATTTACCGCCAAACATATGTTTAAATCCTGATAAAGTTGTAACTTTGCACCAGCTTTACACAAAAACAAAATGATATGAGTTTCAACATTGAAAGAGAAAAAGGTAAAAAGAGAGTTGTCATTGTAGGAGGAGGATTTGGAGGCCTCAAACTAGCAGACAAGTTGTCTAAATCCAATTTCCAGGTAATCCTGATTGACAAAAACAATTATCACCAGTTTCCGCCACTCATTTACCAGGTGGCATCTGCCGGCATTGAGCCGAGTTCTATCTCGTTTCCTTTCCGGAAAATATTCGGGAAAAAATCTCATGTAAATTACCGTATGGCGGAAGCCCGGCTGATTTTTCCTGAAAAGAACATCCTGCAGACTTCTATCGGTAAAGTAGAATACGATTACTTGATTCTGGCTGCTGGAACCACTTCCAACTTCTTCGGGAACCAGAACATTGAAAAAGAGGCCATTCCGATGAAGACTCTACAAGAAGCAATGGGATTACGCAATGCCCTACTGGGCAACTTTGAACGAAGCGTGACTTGCGCTACCGAACAAGAACGCAGAGAATTGTTGAATATCGTTATTGTCGGTGGAGGAGCTACCGGTGTGGAAATAGCTGGAGCATTGGCTGAAATGAAACGGTATGTGCTTCCGAAAGACTATCCGGACATGAACGAAAACCTGCTGCAAATCTATTTGATAGAGGCAGGCAGCCGCCTGCTGTCGGGTATGGCTCCCGTATCTTCGCAAAAATCGGCAGAATTCTTGCGTGAAATGGGCATCAACGTATGGCTGGACAAAAAAGTGCTGGACTACCGTGACCACAAGGTTATTCTGGAAGATGGGACACAAATACCTACCCGTACTTTCATTTGGGTAAGTGGTGTACGTGCCAATGCTATCGGCAATATGCCATCCAGTTCCATCGGACGCGGAGGACGCATCAAAGTAAATCAATATAATAAAGTTGACGGTTTCGACAACATATTCTGCATCGGCGACCAATGTATCATGAACGGCGACAAGGACTATCCTTACGGACATCCGCAACTTGCACAAGTAGCCATCCAACAAGGAAGCCTGCTGGCTGAAAACCTGATTCGCCTGCAGAAAGGAAAAGCCATGAAGCCTTTCCATTACCGCAACCTGGGAAGCATGGCTACCGTAGGCCGCAACAAGGCTGTAGCCGAATTCAGTTCCTTGAAGACCCAAGGTTGGATAGCCTGGTTCTTGTGGCTGGTAGTCCACCTGCGTTCCATCTTAGGAGTACGAAACAAAATCAATGTCCTGCTCAACTGGATGTGGAGCTACATGACCTATGACCATTCACTCCGCCTGATTCTTTATCCGCGCAAAGCTCAAGAAGTCATTGAGCGTGAAAAACGTGAAGCCGAGACCCACTGGGGAGAAGACGAAATGCAACAAAACGCAACTGACGAAAAAAGCCAGTCCAAATAATAAACCAAGGTACAGGAATCAAATATTGATACCCCAACCATTAAACTTGAAACAGACTTGTCTTTCCAAACAGGGAAACCTCGGAAACGACGAGCCTGTTTCGGATAATTATTTATCTTTACACAGTCAGGAACCGATACACTTTATCAGCCAGACATCCTCAAACATTATCCTATATAGTTGAATGCATGAAAACAACTTACCCAACCCGAACAGTCACGATAAACGACATAGACGAACTGCGCAATCTGTTCCGCTCTACAATACAGGCTGTAAACATTCAGAATTACACACCTGCAGAAATAGAAGACTGGGCATCATGCGGTGACAGTACAATCCACTGGAAAAATCTGCTATCCACACTCTATTTCCTTGCAGCATTAGATAGTGAAGGACGTATCATTGGCTTCGCTTCTATTCGGGCTGATGGCTATCTGCACTCAATGTTTGTTCACAAGGATTGGCAAAGAAAAGGCATAGCATCCCAGCTCCTGTCAGAAATAGAAGCCTATGCATGCCGTTTCGGTATAACACAAATCACGTCAGAAGTCAGCATTACGGCACGTCCTTTTTTTGAAAAACAAGGCTATAGTGTGGAAAAAAGCCAAAAGAAACGTGCCAAACGGTTGGAAATGATAAACTATGTAATGAAAAAAGAACTATAAAGACCTCTATATGCGAATTTTAAAATCATTGCTTGTTTGGCTTTGCTTCATTCCTGCCGCCATTCTCAATGGTGGTGTACGGCAGTATTGCCTGCATCCCTTGTTGCATCAATGGGCCTTGCCCGTAAGCGGTGTTCTGTTAAGCGGACTTATCATTCTCTTGACATGGCTACTATTACCTCGCGTTGGCATATTGAATCAAAAAGAACGTTATGCCATTGCTTGCCTATGGACGGTCTTGACTATCACTTTCGAACTTATATTCGGAACAAGTACCGGACAAACTTTCCATGAATTGGTATCGGCATACAATCCGATGACAGGTAATTTATGGATACTTGTCGTACTGAGTACTGCCCTTTCACCTGTTATCATAAAAAAAAGTATATGAATTACACCTTAACCATCCTCCGGCAAAGGCTTTCCGGCAAAATTCATGAAAATGATATCCTGGAAATCTGCCATGCCACCCAAGGTACAGATGGCAATGCAGCAAAACTTACACTTTACCGTCTCTTGTTCGACAACAATAAACGGATAGCCGAAAATGCTGCATGGATATTTACACACTTCGATTTACATAATAACGAATGGCTGTATGACAAACAGAATGAACTAATAAACGAAACACTGCATACTGCCAGCAATACAAAACGCCGTCTACTGCTGACGTTGCTGCTGCGGCAACCCTTTCCTCCCGAAAACCTCCGCACTGATTTCCTTGATTTCTGTTTCTCGCAGATGCTCAGTCCCCAAACAGCCATCAGTATCAAATCTCTGTGCATGAAACTGACCTACGAACAGTGTAAACATTTTCCGGAATTACGAACAGAATTACGTACGACACTGGAAATGATGGAACCAGACTTTTTACCTGCCGGAGTACGTACTTCACGGAAGAACCTGTTGAAGATACTGCAAAAAGAAAGCAACTGACAAAATTTTCACCCAAATTCGAACTTTACAAATGATGAAACTACTCCTTTTAATTATACTCTATACCTTTTGCACATTATCCTCGCAAGCCACTCATCCACTGCAAGAACAAATCCAACAAATCACAGCAAACACAGATGCACACGTGGGTGTAGCACTCATTATCGATGGAAAAGACACCATAACAATAAACAACGATGACCGCTATCCGCTAATGAGCGTAATGAAATATCACCAGGCACTCGCCGTGGCACATTACCTGGACAAGCACCACCTGCCCCTTTCTACCTCTGTCTTCATCCGCAAAGAAGACTTACGACCCGATACTTACAGCCCGTTGCGCGACCGTTATCCGGAAGGGAACATCAGTTTGCCAATCAGCAAATTGCTCACTTATACCCTCCAGTTGAGCGATAACAATGCCTGCGACATTCTGTTCGACTACATAGGCGGTACGGAAGAAACAGACAAGTATCTCCGCACTATCGGATGCGACCAGTTCGCCGTTACAGCCACCGAAGACGACATGCACAAAAATCTGGCTCTATGTTATAATAACTGGAGCACACCACTCTCTACCGCCCGGCTGATGGACAGATTGGCTGCCGAAACTTTGCCGATTGATACCTCATATACCCACTTTATCCGCGAAACCTTACTTGACTGCCAGACAGGAAAGGCACGTCTGCCCTTCCCTTTACAAGGCACCGAAACACGTATCGGACATAAAACCGGCACCTCCGACCAAAACGAACAAGGCGAATGGATAGGAATCAACGATGCCGGTTTCATCCTGCTTCCCAACGGCAAAAGATATACCCTTGTCGTATTCGTGAAGCATTCCAAGCTAAGTTTCGAAGCTACAGAGAGAGTGATAGCCGATATATCAGCGGTTGTCTTCCGTACCCTTCACTGACGCCTCATGAGCCTCCAGCTCGGCACGCGAACGGCTCATTGTCACCAAATAGACACCGCCGAATATCAATAAGATGGAAACTCCTTTTACCCAGTTGAAAGAATCCATTCCCCAGCAAATTGCCACGATGCATGCTACAACAGGCTGTACATAATTGTACATGCCTGCCACTGTAGGACGCAAGTTCTTCTGTCCCACTACCACCAGGATGTAACATAAGAATGTACTCCCTACCACGATGAAGGCAAGCGAACCGATTTCCATCAAGCTCAGCCCAGCCCAGCCCGCGGCAAGCAAATCATTGTACGAAAACGGAAGCAGACAGATGAAAGCATACGTAAACATCCATTTCATCAGCGTGAAAACCGAATACTTGCCTACGAAATTCTTGAACAGCACCAAATATAATGCATAACTCAACTGTGCCATCAATACCAACAAATCACCCCAGATGCTCTTGTCGCCCGATACAGTTGAAGACGTCCCTGCATGTGAACTGCCCATGATTAGCAACAACGCTCCTGTAGCACCGAAAGCAATACCCAGCACCTTTTTCCCTGTAATCGGCTCTTTCAGAAAAATAGCAGCAAGCACCATCGCCCACAGCGGCATGCTGGTAGTGATAATGGAAGCATCGGCAGGCGAAGTAAGCCCTACCCCGAAGATGAAACATCCTTGATTGAACACAATGGCAAGCAACGAAGCCACAAACAGCTTTGCCAAATCCTTATGTCCCACATGCTCCGGTTTGCGAAAAAATGAAACAATCCAAAACAATACCATCGCGCCAAACACGCGCAAGTCTGTCACTACCAACGGTGTAACCAGTCCACCCAACATAACAAGTTTTGCCAGTGGCGACATCAGCCCCCACATGGCATTGGCACAAAGCATCGCTCCGTGTCCTTTTAGTTTTTGCATTTCCATAACAACATCTTATTAAATCGGATGCAAAAATACATCAGAATTTGAATCGAAAGATAGAAAATACCACAAAATAAATGTACCTTTGCATGGTTATTAATTAAAAATACAGGAAGAATATGCAAATAGAACCTGGCAAACCATACGAACTAAAAGAATCCATAGGAAGATTCTTAGGCATCAAACTGGTGGAAATGAAAGACGGACATGTAAAAGCAACCATGCCCGTAAACGACAATACAGCACGTCCTTGCACCCCTGTCGACATACTGAACGGAGGAGCATCACTGGCTTTCGCTGAAATCGTCAGCGGATATGGTTCGATACACTTGTGCGCTGAAGACGAAGAGCCGGTAGGCATACAGGTCAGCGCCAACCATGTAAGCATGACTCCCGTAGGAGAAGGACGTTACGTGGAAGCTCATGCGAACATTGTACACCGGGGACGCACACAGCATGTATGGAACGTGGACATCATCACTCCCGAGGGCAAACTGGTGTCTACCGCACGTGTTGTCAATCTTATCATAAAGAAACGGCCATGAACCAACCTTCCATTTACATACACAAACTGATAGACAACCTGACACGAAGCACGGTAAACTTTGCCCTCTACCGTCAACCGTGGACTGATATGCCTATATTGGTATTGCAAGAAAGCGGAAACACACAAATCATTGACAGCCTGACTGATTTGAACGGACAACGCGGTTTTCTGTTGGCTCCTTTCCGCCGTACAGAGCAACATCCCATTGTTTTGATTCGCCCAACTCATGTTGAACATGATTGGGAAGCTATCAGCGAAACATTAACCCGTTTGGTGCAGGATCGAACAGACCTCATTCCTACCCAGACCGAATTGCCGTTTTCTAAAACAGCATCTTTCATCACCCAGAAAGCTTCAGATAAAGAATGGGAAAATTATCGTCAAGCATTCGAACGATTCATTGCTCCCTTACAGCAAAAGCAGTTCCAAAAACTGGTATTGTCACGCCGTACTTTTCTGGAATTGCCTGACGGCTTTTCGCCTCTCACCTCTTTTATCAATGCTTGCAATAATTATCCACGCATGATGATTTCCCTTTGCCATACCCCTGAAACTGGTACCTGGCTAGGAAGTACTCCGGAAATCATCCTTAGCGGACATGGTACCCAATGGCATACAGTCTCCCTTGCTGGCACTATGCCCATGCAAGGAGATGTCATACCGACCGACTGGAGTGATAAGAATATACGCGAACAAGCTTTTGTTAGTGACTACATACGTCGTACCATAAAACAGTTTGGAAATAAAATCACTGAAAAAGGTCCTTATCCAGCACGGGCTGGTCAACTGGTGCATTTAAAAACTGATTTCAATTTCATTCTGAAGGATGCCTCACAAGTAGGAAATATCTTGTACGAACTACATCCGACACCGGCAGTATGTGGACTCCCTAAAAACGAAACATACGAATTCATCAACGAAAACGAAGGATACGACCGACGTTATTATGCCGGAATTATCGGTTGGCTTGACCCCGAAGAAGACACTTCACTTTACGTCAATCTGCGCTGTATGAATATTGAAGGTAAAAGAAGTACGCTATATGCCGGAGGAGGTATCCTATCCTCATCCACACTAGAGTCTGAATGGGAAGAAACACAACAAAAATTAAATACCATGCTAAGTATACTATAATAAAAGAGAAGAAGATGAATAAAAACAGGCTATTGGATATCATAATAAATCGGGTTTTAAACACATCTGCACATTAATAATAATGAATATCCGCAATTAGCCAAGCCACTGAATTGCAAACGCAGTAATACTACATTTGCCGATAAAGTATATATCCGTAGGCGGATGCAGTATATATTCATTTTTCAGGGGTATGTATTGGCTGTTGGTGGACATGCATTTAATAATAAATACGAACGTACGTATAAATCTGCAACCGCACATATAATTTGCATAAAAAACAGTTGTAGGAAAGCGCACAAAAAGCTATTTGACAAAATAAAAAGCATGTATACTCATAAGAAAAATATATTACAGCTAGCAGCCTTGCTTCGTGCACATGGCATCCGAAGAATTGTACTTTGCCCGGGAAGCCGAGACATCCCGCTGGTACAAACATTCGCCCACATCCCCGATTTTGTATGTTACCCAATGACCGACGAACGAAGTGCCGGCTTCTTTGCCATTGGCCTGGCACTTCACGACAATACGACCGTTGCCGTATGCTGCACATCCGGAAGTGCTTTGCTCAACCTGCATCCAGCAATATCTGAAGCTTATTACCAGCAAGTACCTTTGGTGGTAATCTCCGCCGATCGTCCAGCTGCTTGGATTGGACAAATGGACGGACAAACCTTGCCTCAACCTGGAGTATTCGGCACGCTGGTCAAGAAATCGGTCAACCTACCCGATATTCAGACAGATGAAGACGAATGGTTCTGCAACCGCCTCATCAACGAAGCTTTACTGGAAACCTGCCATCACGGCAAAGGACCGGTTCATATCAACGTGCCTGTCAGCGAACCATTCTTCCAGTTTCCCGTTACTCAATTGCCTGATGTGCGTGTCATTTCCCGCTATCAGGGTTGGAACAATCAGCTTGCCGACCGTCTCCGACAATACACCAGACGTATGGTGGTGGCAGGACAGATGAATCGTCGACAAACATTTACCCCCGAACAATATACCACATTATATAAGCATTTCGCTTGGATTGTCGAAAACATCAACAATCCCACCCAGCCCGAACAGGCCATCACACATATCGACCAACTGCTCTATTCAATGGATAACAGCGCACAAGAAACTATGTGTCCCGAATTACTGATTACCTATGGAGGGCATATCATCTCGAAGCGTCTGAAAAAATTCTTACGTCAGCATCCGCCTATGGAGCATTGGCACATAAGTGCTGACGGAAATATAGTCGACCTGTTCGGCTCGCTCAGCACGGTTATCGAAATAGAACCGCACGCATTCTGGCAACAAGTAGTACAGCTACAAAACCTTCCCGGCTCTGATTATCCGCAGACGTGGAGAGCAAAAGTACAGAACCTCGGTCACGCCATTTTCGCCTATTCGCAAATGAAAGCCATCGGCGAGGTTATCCGCAGGCTTCCTAACCCTTGCACACTCCATTTAGCCAACAGCTCGACAGTGCGTTACGCCCAACTGTTCGATTTGCCCACAGGCGTAGAAGTACAGTCGAATCGGGGTGTAAACGGTATCGAAGGTTCTTTATCAACGGCCATCGGATACGCAAGTGTTTCAAACCAGCTGAACTTTATCCTAATAGGCGACCTAAGTTTCTTTTACGATATGAATGCCTTGTGGAATCCGAACTACCGGAACAACGTGCGCATCTTATTGCTGAACAACGAAGGAGGCGAAATCTTCCACGCCCTGCCTGGGCTTTCCTTGGACGAGCACACACACCACTTTGTCATCGGCACACACCATGCATCCGGCAAAGCATGGGCAGAAGACAGGGGATTCGATTACTTATGCACCCACAACGATACCGAGTTGCAGACTGCATTAGACGTATTTACACAACCTAACCCCACTCCTCACCCACTGTTACTGGAAGTATTTACCGACAAGACCCGCGATACAGATTTATTAAAAGCATATTATCACAAACTGAAACAATAAAACATACGAATTATGGCACAAAGAGAATGGAAAACCATCAAGGAATACAACGATATTCTTTTCGACTTCTACAACGGCATCGCAAAAATCACTATCAATCGCCCCAGATATCGCAATGCATTTACTCCTGATACGACCAACGAAATCAGTAATGCATTGGTCTACTGCCGCGAATGCTCCGACATCCGCGTAGTCGTACTTACCGGAGCTGGTGATAAAGCATTTTGCTCGGGTGGCGACATGCACGTGAAAGGACACGGAGGTTATGTAGGCAGCGATGGAGTACCCCGTCTGAATATCCTTGACGTACAGAAGCAAATCCGCTCCATCCCGAAACCTGTCATTGCCATGGTAAACGGATACGCCATTGGAGGCGGACATGTGCTCCACGTAGTATGCGACTTGAGCATTGCCTCCGAAAACGCAATCTTCGGACAAACCGGTCCACGCGTAGGTAGTTTCGATGCCGGATTCGGCTCTTCTTATCTGGCACGTGTGGTCGGACAAAAGAAAGCGCGCGAAATATGGTTCCTCTGCCGCCAGTATTCAGCTCAAGAAGCATTGGAAATGGGATTAGTCAACAAAGTCGTACCATTCGACCGTCTGGAAGACGAGGTGGTGGGATGGGCAGAAACCATCATGCAGCACAGCCCACTTGCCATTCGGATGATAAAAGCAGGACTGAATGCCGAACTCGACGGACAATCCGGCATTCAGGAACTGGCCGGCGACGCGACAATGCTTTACTATATGACCGAGGAAGCGCAGGAAGGAGGAAAGGCCTTCTTGGAAAAGCGCAAACCCGACTGGTCTAAATACCCGAAACTGCCATAATTATTAAAACACCTCGCTTATGTACACCATAAAAATCATCCCCCGCACTTTGCATTTCAAACAACCTGCCGGGACTTCACGCGGTGTGTACCGCACCCGTAACGTCTGGTACCTGATATTGAAAGATTCAGAAACCGGTAAATACGGCATCGGAGAATGTGCTCCACTGCCAGCACTGAGTTGTGATGACATACCCGACTATGAGGACGTACTGACCTGCCATTGCCTGCAAACGGCCGAGCACGGCATCATCGACTACGAGGCTCTGCGCACTTATCCGTCCATGCTGTTCGGACTGGAAACCGCATTCCGCCACTTACAAGCAGGCTGTCTGCAGTTTTGGGACACTCCTTTTACTAAAGGTAAAGAAGGTATTCCCATCAATGGACTCATCTGGATGGGAAACTTCAATGAGATGTATCATCGTATCGAAGAAAAAATGCATGCAGGATTCCGATGCATCAAGGTAAAAATCGGGGCTATTGATTTCGAACAAGAACTGGAACTGTTGGCTCACATCCGCCGTTACTTCTCACCCGAAGAAATCGAACTGCGGATAGATGCCAACGGTGCCTTTTCGCCTGAAGAAGCTCCAGCCAAACTGGAACAGCTCAGCCATTTCCACTTGCATTCCATCGAACAGCCCATCCGTGCCGGACAATGGGACACACTGGCGAAGCTATGCCAGAACACTCCCATACCAATAGCACTTGATGAAGAATTAATCGGTATAAACCTTCCAGAACAAAAGGCCGAACTGCTTGACCAAATCCGCCCGCAATACATCATCCTAAAGCCGTCACTGCATGGAGGCATGAACGGCTCGGAAGAATGGATACGATTGGCACAAGAAAGAGGGATCGGTTCGTGGGTAACTTCAGCACTCGAATCAAATGTCGGACTGAATAGTATTGCGCAATGGTGTGCTACCATGCATCCTCAAATACCGCAAGGACTGGGCACAGGCATGCTATTCACAGACAACATTCCCTACCCACTTCGCATCAAAGGTGACTGTCTCTGGTATTTGCCCGAACAACCTGAGCCGGACTGGAATGCATACTTCAATTGGCAAGGAAACGAAAAAATATATAATTCATGAATGACTTCAATACAGAAATATCCCGACAAACCATAACCATCAACGGGAAAACCTATACTGCCGATGATGCACGAGCCACAGCCGGTTGCTTCAGCCGGCTGCAAATCCTTTTCCGCAAACCTGCGGAAAGCGACAATTTTCTGGCATCACTGGCCGATTTTCTAACCGAATGGTTCAACGATGAAGATACGGTCAGCGTACACACATCTGGCTCCACCGGCACCCCCAAAAAACTTTATGTGGAAAAACGACGCATGATGAACAGTGCAATGCTGACGGTTTCGTTCCTCCGGCTCCACCATGGTGACACAGCCCTGCTTTGCATGCCACTGAAATACATTGCCGGAAAAATGGTCGTGGTACGTGCCTTGGTGGCCGGTCTTGACCTGATTCCAATCACTCCCTGCGGACATCCTTTCCAACAGCTGGATATTCACCCGACATTTGCTGCCCTGATTCCAATGCAAGTATTCAATTCATTGCAAGTTCCTGAAGAATGCGAACGGATGAAGGCTGTCGACCAACTCATCATCGGCGGAGGAGCCATAGACCCAACTATCGTGCAAGCCCTGCAAACCTTTCCCAATAATATATGGAGCACATATGGCATGACAGAAACCCTTTCACATATCGCACTACGAAAACTGAACGGCAAAGGAGCTTCGGAATGGTACACCCCACTCGAAAACGTCACACTTTCCCAGTCAGACGAAGGAACATTGGTTATTGATGCTCCTTGGGTCTGTCCGGAACGACTCACAACCAACGACATTGTTGTATTTAACGCATCCGGACAATTCCGTGTCATCGGCAGGAAAGACAATACCATCAACACGGGAGGAGTAAAAGTACAAATCGAACAGATAGAAGCAATCCTGCAACCTTTGCTTCCACTACCATTCATGGTAACCTCGGTACCCGATGTCAAGTTCGGCGAACGCGTCGTGCTACTTGTACAAGCCTCTGGCACATCTCTGCCAGACAACGAACAAAAAAAGTTCGACAAGGCTTTCCAATATTTACCAGCTTACTGGGTACCGAAGCAAATCATACTCACCGACAAACTTCCATTGACAGAAACAGGGAAGCCTGACAGAGCAAAAGCCAAAAGAATAGCCAGTGACACCAACACACCATAAGTTTCTATGAACTGCCATACTACCATCCATATCAAAAATATGGTGTGCCGCCGGTGCATCATCATCGTGAACCAGATTTTCCAAAAGCACGGCTTCGAGCCTTCCAGCATCGAACTGGGTACGGTCATACTTGCGCAGCCGCTACCAAAGGAAACAGCCGGCATCATTCGCAAGGAATTGACAGACTGCGGATTCGAATGGATTGACGACAAGCGTACACGCATCATCGAACAAGTACGCACCGCCGTCATTCAATACGTACACCATGATGACCTCCCAGAACAGCAGAACCTGTCCGACTACATCAGCCGTCAATGCCACCGTGATTATAGCTCACTCAGCAAGCTGTTCACCGAAACCAACGGCATTACCATCGAAAAATACTACATTGCTCAAAAAATAGAACGTGTTAAAGAGCTTTTAGTGTACGATGAATTATCTATCAGCGAAATAGCAGACAAGCTACATTATTCCAGTTCAGCCCATCTCAGTTCTCAGTTCCGTTCCGTCACCGGACTTTCGCCCACCCAGTTCAAGCAATTAAAACATCCCAAGCTCAAACCACTGGATGAAGTGTGAATACATCAAAACAAGAAAACTTTTAATAAATGCCCGCAAACAGCCAATATATACCTCTGAAAAATGAATATATACTGCATCCGCGGTTGAATATATACTGCAACTGCGGTTGAATATATACTGCATTCGCCTACGGATATATACTGCATCAGCAAACGCAGTACTACTGCATTTTCAACTTAGCCGGATTGACAAATTACAGGACATCCATAAAACTTTCACAGGAATTTGAAACTCATTGAAAAAGACAGCGAGATACTGCTCTACCCAACAATATCTCGCTAAAATATAGAGCCTGTTACTTTTTTTAAACAGGCTCATAAATTATCAAGAGATGACTATTTACGGAATATCCCTCTCCAAACGACTAAGAAGCTGTTTTGAATTTCTCCAAAAAGTTTTTCTTGGCTTGATGTATCCGTTTTCGTGTGTGCTTTGGGCGATTTTTTGGTCTTTTTCGCTCCTGTTCTTCGTCAGATAGCCCGCTATCTTCCTCATCACAGAAGCGAAAATGCCTCAAAAACTCATCCCAAATCATCGCACGATAAATTCAAAACAGCTTCTAAAAACATTAATCGATTTCTTCGTCAGCTTCATAACCGCCCATTTCCCGAAGGGCATTCTTCAGCATCACATATTGCTGGAAGAGATGATTGACAGGAACTTCATGCTGTGTATAGTCGTGCATCGGACTCTTAAGGAAGAAACTCAAGAAACGTTGGATGCCGTAACGTCCGGCACGTGCCGCTAAATCGCTCAACAATACCAAGTCAAGACAAAGTGGAGCTGCAAGAATAGAATCACGGCATAAGAAATTTATCTTGATCTGCATCGGATACCCCATCCATCCGAAGATGTCAATATTATCCCATCCTTCCTTATTGTCATTGCGCGGAGGATAATAATTGATACGTACCTTATGGTAATAGTCCGAATACAAATCCGGCTGATTTTCAGGCATCAGAATAGATTCCAGGGTAGAGAGTTTACTTACTTCCTTAGTATGGAAATTGGCAGGTTCGTCCAAAACCAGTCCATCCCGATTGCCCAAAATATTTGTAGAGAACCACCCCGACAATCCCAGACAACGTGTACCGATAATCGGCGCAAAACCAGATTTCACCAATGTCTGCCCTGTCTTAAAGTCTTTCCCGGCAATAGGCATCTTTGTCTTTTCTGCCATTTCCCACATCGCAGGAATATCCACTGTCGTATTGGGAGCTCCCATAATAAACGGTGCACCTTCGGCAAGAGCCGCATAGGCATAACACATGGATGGAGCAATGTTTTCACGGTCATCATTCTTCATTGCCTGTTCAAAATCAGCCAATGTCCCGTGCACAGATTCGTTCACCGGCACATAAATTTCAGTAGAAGCTGCCCACAATACCACAATGCGGCTGCATCCGTTCGCTTCCTTAAAATCACGTATGTCTTTGCGCAAGGCTTCCATCATATCCCATCGCGTAGCACAATCCTTCACGTTTTTCCCGTCCAGACGTTTGGCATAATTATGGTCGAAAGCTGCTTTCATCGGCACGATTTTCTCCAACTCATCTTTCACCGGATTAATATCCTTTTCCTTTAACACTTCGCAATTGATTGCAGATTCGTATGCATTGGCCGGATATACATCCCATGCGCCAAACACAATGTCATTCAAATCTGCCATCGGGACAATTTCATTATAATGAAGGTATTTCTTATCGTTCCCACGTCCTACACGAATCTTGTCATATTGAGTCATCGAACCAACAGGCTTTGCCAACCCTTTTCTTACCATCAAGACACCTGTAATAAATGTAGTAGCTACAGCTCCTAGACCAACACACAGCACACCTAATTTCCCAGTGGCAGGTTGTACATTCACTTTTCCCATTTTCTAATAAGTTTTTCGGTTTTTATATTAACATTAATAAGGTAATGAATTTTCTTTTCACTTACATTTGCCGCGTAAAGGTAGACTTTTTATCAATAAAATAAATGTCTTTTGCCTTTTTTGTTGCTTATTCAGCAAAAATAGAACATTATTCCTATAAAAACAACCATAGAAATGATAATCTTTCATAGGAAAGCTGCCGGAAAATCTCTTTAATTCACAAAAAAGCACTATCTTTGCCACCGTTTTTTAACTTGAATAACAGTAACGTAACATGAATGACATTTGCTGCATAGGACATATAACACTGGATAAAATAGTCACTCCCAGACAGACAATTTACATGCCTGGAGGCACTTCGTATTATTTTTCACACGGAATCTATCATTTAAACGATTACAAACACTATAAACTGGTAACCTCTTTGGCACCCAGTGAATATAAATCAGCTAACGAATTACGTGATAAAGGCATTGACGTGGAAATCATCCCCAGCCAACATACTGTATATTTTGAAAACAAATACGGAGAGAACCAAAATAATCGTACCCAGCGTGTATTGGCTAAAGCAGACCCTTTTACTGTAGAGAAATTACAACATCTTGAAGCACGTTTCTTCCACCTGGGCAGTCTGCTGTCTGATGACTTTCCTTTGGATGTAATCAAATTTCTCTCTCAGAAAGGAGTGCTTTCAGTAGATGCACAAGGATATTTGCGTGAAGTGCGAGGAGAAAACGTTTATCCGGTGGATTGGAGCGAAAAGAAAGAAGCCTTAAAGTATATAGACATTCTGAAAGTGAATGAACACGAAGCAGCCGTACTTACCGGTTCTTCTGATTATGGCGAGGCTATTCGTCTTTTACATGAATGGGGAGTAAAAGAAGTGTTATTGACTCTAGGCAGTGAAGGTTCATTGATATACGCCGAGAATACATTATTCCGTATTCCTGCCTACCCGCCCAAAGAAGTGGTGGATGCTACAGGATGCGGCGATACTTATATGTTAGGTTACCTTTATATGCGTAATAAAGGAGCATCTTATGCAGAGGCTGGAACATTTGCCGCAGCATTGTCTACCATCAAGCTCGAAAAATCAGGTCCGTTCTGTGGCACAGAACAGGCAGCAGCCGATATTGTATGTACAAGCCATCTAATCCCCGAAATTTTATCGTGCTGAACAAACCGCTTATATACATCCGGCACAGACAGTCACATAAATACAAACAGAGCGGGACCCATAAAGCCGGTTCCGCTTTTTTATGATAAAATTTACATTTTCTATCCCCTCTCTTTTGCTTTTTCCCTGATAATTAATATCTTTGTGATAATTTGTAATAACCTAAAAATTATCACTATGAGTCTAGAAAAAACATTGGTCATTTTAAAACCCAGCGCCGTACAGCGTGGGTTAATCGGAGAAATTACTACACGTTTCGAACGCAAAGGCCTACGGCTTGCAGGTATGAAAATGATGCAGCTCACCGATGATTTACTGAACGAACACTACGCCCATTTGGCAGACAAACCTTTCTTCGGACGCATCAAGCAATCGATGATGGCATCGCCGGTCATAGCTTGCTGCTACGAAGGAGTGGATGCAGTGCAGGTGGTACGCTCTATGACAGGTGCTACCAACGGCCGTAAAGCTACCCCCGGTACGATTCGAGGCGATTACAGCGTAAGTGCACAAGAAAACATCGTGCATACTTCTGATTCTCCGGAGAATGCTATCGTAGAGCTGAACCGCTTCTTCAGACCTGAAGAAATCTTCGACTATAGCCTTCCTGTACAGTCTTATCTAAATTACGAAGGAGAAGAATAACAAGCTGAAAATCAAACTTGTATATACAGAGGTGCAGGAAACCATTAAAAAGCCCTGCACCTCTGTGTATATAGTCAGAGAGATTCTACGCGTTTTATATTTTAAAGCTCATCCAAATCGCTGCCCGTACGCTCCATAATACTCGCGGCTAAACTATCTGCTGCCTGCACAATGGCTACCAACGGGTAAAGCATACGTGCTGTATCATAATTACGCAATTCTTCATAACTGTTCAAGTTCAACCCGAAAGCCCCCATATGCCAACGGATTGCCAGCATTTCATCATCACTCATTTCCAGTCCGTTACAAAGCAGAAGAATCACTGATTTTTCGCCGTGTCCCATCGGAAAACCTTTATAAGTCACCTTGTAACCTTCAGTATCTTCCCACACGCCCAACGCATTCTTGCGTTTCTTCACACTGCGCACATAAATGTCACTCTTGCACACATCGTGCAGCAAGCTGGCAATAATCACATTGTCTCTTCCCACTTCATTTTCCAAACTCGGTTCAAGAACCTTCATCCCTTCCCATATTGCCAAAGCAGCCTTACACGTATTGATGGAATGAAGTACCAAACCACCTTCAGTGTTGAGATGATGCCCTGCAGAGGCAGGAGCTGTAAAAAACCCCAACTCTTCAAGCCCTGTTATTACGTCCTCTACTCCATCACGTCCCGTAGAACGCAACAACTCAACAAATTCTTCCTTATTTTTCTTACTATCCATTTTTCTGCTTTTTCCATTCACAGGTCTCATGCACTGCTCATGCACCAAACCTTTTTATACTTCAATTTAAAATAACCAGCGGTTCACAATTTGCTCCGTCCGGTTCCACAATTCTTGCATCTGCGGATGTCTGACATATTTATCTGATAACGGCTTGGCATGCCCACTCACATTCAATGTACCTGTCCGCTTGCCTGCTTCTTCATCCAACAACAAATGAATGGCAGTAGACGCACCTTGCAGTGGAGTGCGGATAAAGGGACGGAAAAAAATGTCAGTTAACGGATCGAACCATGCATGCATCGTAATAATATCAGTAGAGACAATACCCGGGTCGGCTGCATTGACCACGATTCCTTTGTCACGCACACGCTCTGCCAAGTCTATAGTGAAAAGCATCAATGCCAGCTTGGTATTACTATACACCGGGATACGCCAAAAAGCTCCTTTCCTTCCCCGGTAGAAGAAATCTGGAAAATCCAATTTACCGATGGCATACGTACACGACACCATATTGACTATACGACTACCTTCTCCCATCAATGGCAATAACTTACGAGTCAGCAAATAGTGCCCCATATAGTTCACCTGGACCGTACGTTCATAACCATCTTCCGTACAATGAAAAGCGGTTTCCATTGTACCGGCATTATTCATCAGCAAGCTGACTTGCCCGCCTTCTGCGACCAAAGTATCTGCAAACACTGATACCGAAACAAACGATGCCAGGTCGATGCTACGTACCTCTACCTGCAAATCACCACGCTCACGCAACAATGCCTCACGCACCTCTTCTCCTTTCTCCACCCGCAGGCATGCCATGATAACACGATATCCCGCCATTGCCACGGCACGGGTTATTTCCTGTCCCATTCCACCGTCGGCACCTGTAATCACTGCCAGTTTCCGTGCTTTCATTTTACAGCCTGCCTTTCTTCTATCTGTTCTATCTCTTTTTTCAAACACGGAGGCAATGCTTCATGCAAATGTTGGTGACATGCCATTTCTATGGAATACATCCGGGCTATGCAATAATTGCTGTGACGGCAATTGCAGCGTGCCTGTTCTTCGTCCCGCATCCGGTTTACAAATCCCGGCTCATTCAGCAAGGCACGTCCCATTTGCACTGCCTCGAACCCATAATCAAGTACTTCATCTATTTTTTCCCGTGACACCAGTCCACCTACATAGACCAATGGCATCCGAACTGCCTCGCGGAACTTCAATGCGTCTTCCAAGAAATAGGCTTCCTTAAAAGGTACACTGGGAATCATCCATTTACCTACCAGCCGTACGCCATACTTCAGCCACCAGCAAGTCATGTAATGTGTCATGCTGCGGATAGGCATTTCACCCCGCATCACATACATCGGCGCCTTGCTGACAAAACCTCCGCTCAGCACCAGCGCATGGGCACCCGAATGTTCCAGCCGTTTTGCCACCTGAATAGTCTCGTTCAGTTCCATACCTCCCTTGAAACCATCACGCATATTCATCTTTACCAACACAGCCATATCGTTACCTGCAGCCTTCATCACTTCATCCATCACCATATCCATAAACCGCATCCGGTTCTCAAGCGAACCTCCGTAAATATCCTTGCGGTGATTGGTGGAAGGCGAAAGAAACTGACTGATAAGATAACCGTGACCGGCATGGACCTCTACCGCATCGAAACCTGCCTCACGTGCAAGATTGACCGCATGCCCATAAGCACGTGCCATTTCAGGCAATTCGTCAGCACGAAGCCCACGTACGAAAGTGGGCGAATAAAGATTAAATCCACTGCTTGCCCCTACT
Source organism: Bacteroides sp. An51A (assembly GCF_002161565.1). NCBI lineage: Bacteria > Pseudomonadati > Bacteroidota > Bacteroidia > Bacteroidales > Bacteroidaceae > Bacteroides > Bacteroides sp. An51A. Next base: position 56,550 of record NZ_NFIC01000009.1, on the reverse strand, counting down.
GGCAAACAACCGCAAATGCTCTTGTGAGACATATTACCACAATGTCCCAACTGAATACTTGCAGCAGCACCTTCTTTATGCACGGCATTGGTCAGTTCACGCAAGCCCGGTACTATTTCAGGGCGCATCCATAACTGACGGTCAAACGACAAACCGCTTCGGGTAACAGCGGCATATGCCACTGTTGTCATACCTACCCCTCCGGCTGCTACTGACCGATGATAATCGAGCAACATCTGCGAGGGCTTATTTCCCGGACACATGCTTTCGAATGCGGCTGAGCGAATAGTACGGTTGCGCAACGTAAGCGGTCCTATCGTGACCGGAGTAAACAACTTAGAGTCTTTCATACTACTTCTTTTGTTTTTGTTGACAAAATATCAGTTAACAGACTATCGGATAGTCTTGATGACATATACCAAGGCATCTGAGTGTCAACCGAAAAACTAATATATAAAAGGTATAATCCGTTTTCTATTTCCTACGGCTTCGACACCGAACGTTTCACGATATTTATGATAAATAGCATTGGCACGAGGTATCAGATTGGCGGCTGTCCACCACACAAACACCCAAGCTGCTGGAGAAGCGGTAAGCACGGCAAATCCCGTCCACTCCACCAGTTCACCGAAATAATTGGCAGAAGTGACATACTTATACATCCCTTTCTGCGGAAGATAATGCCGGGTATCTCCCGGCTTACGCAAATGACGGATAACATGATCGGAATGCAAGTTAATTCCCATCCCCACCAAGAACAGGATTATCCCCAACAGGGCATTCGGCTGTAACAAGTAACCGGCTCCAATGCCGACAGGCACACTGTCATTGAACCAAAACAATCCTCCTCCCTGCATCATCCCGTTCAGTACATTAAATACGATGCCCATTGCCATAATGGCTACTGGCATACGGCTTTTCCCTGTCATCAGAAAAGGGAAGATAAACGAACGCTGCAAATAATGCAACTGAAACAACGCAAAAAACAAGAACTGAGGCAATGCAAATCCTACCCCGCTCCGTATCCACAAAACAAACATCACCACAAATACAGGTGCCTCCATCAGCATCCACGCTATTTTATTGTCCAGTGACAATCCCCACGATGGAGTGCGAAACATTCCGTATCCTGCCTTTACAAAATAGAGGGCAACAAATACCAGAAAAGCAATGCCCGACATGACTGCCAGAAAAAGATGAAAAATTTCCTGATCCATAGACTATATCATTAAAACGAGGTAAAGATACGTCAAAACCGTGAAATAAAACACAGAAACGTAAGAAAACCTACAAAAGCAGATAAACAAACAAGTTTTTCATTAAATCTGACATTCTTATCAAGGATGAAGTATGTGCATTGCAATGTCAAGATATCGTGTCATATCAGTCGTAAAAGGTCCATCGTACACATCACAACGTTTACGTCCCAAACGAACCACTACCGCATTTTCTGAAGGTATCGCATAAACATATTGTCCCAGCATGCCCCGCATACAAGGAATGGTTTCGCCCCGATAGGGTATCAACCATAACTGCAAGCCATAATAACTGAGCGAATCTCTTCCCCACTGGTCTTTCAGGTAAGAAGCAGGACGCAGCATCTCGTCCATATATCTTTGCGACACGAGCTGTTTTCCACGCCATTTACCTTGCTGAAGCAACAGGCTTCCGAGACGCGCCGCATCGCGTGCCGTCGTATGAAAACAACAGAATGCTTTTTCATCACCGTCACGTTTATCCAACAACCAATAAGCATCTTTTTCCGCTTGCATCGGCTTCCACAACTTTTCCTCAGCATACCGGCTCAACGTTTCTCCCGTTGCAGCTTCAAGCACGAACGCCAGAAGCTGCGTCTCACCACTGCGGTATGAGAATTGTATACCAGGCCGGTCTTTTACCTCCAACCCGGTAACCAGTTCGTACAAATCATTTCCATAATAACCGTGGGTAGTAACCGAAAACAGCGAAGCGTATGATTCGTCCCATGCCATTCCCCCACTCATTGTAAGCAAATCACGTAGCGTAACATCCGCTTGCATACCTTTATTATATATAGGTATATAGTCCGAAACCTTGTCATCAAGACTATGTATTTTCCCTTCATCGAATGCTATTCCTACCAACAAGCCCACGATGGTTTTGGTTGCCGAATAAAGATTGGAAGTCAGAGTGTCATTCCATCCGTCGCGATAATCCTCAAAAAGGATACTGTCCCGACGGACGACAAGAAAGGATACTGTATGCAAACTATCAAGATAAGCTGCATCCTTTTCCGAAAGCTGATGCTGATTATACGCTTCTGCTTGAGGCCATAACCATACGCTGTCTGCATCGTGATGCACGACATGACGGTGAAAAGTCTCCAAGTCATCAATAACAGGCATCAGATGAATAAGAGCCTGACGGGCATAGTAAGGCAATGACAAATAAGAAATGACCAGCACCAAAACAATGCCGGCACTGATGCAAATGATTTTCTTTTGCTTGGTCATATGGATTCTTTCGATAAATTTTCTGGCAAGAAAGATAAACATTTTCTTTGAAAGATGTAAGCGATAAGACATATATTCCAAAAAAACTTATAACTTTGCCATTGGTTAGTATAAGTATTTACAAACAATTTAATTATTTATTGTATGATGAAAAAGCTTTTATTTTTGAGCGTGTTGCTGATAGCCATTTCTGCTTCCGCACGCGACAAAGATTTCCACATTTATCTCTGCCTGGGACAGTCGAATATGGAAGGTAATGCTAAGTTTGAGCCCCAGGACACTTGCAATATCAGCAACCGTTTCCTGCTGATGTCTGCTGTCGATTGCCCTGAACTGAACAGAGTAAAAGGGCATTGGTATCGTGCCGTACCCCCTTTGTGCCGATGCCATACGGGACTGACTCCTGCCGATTACTTTGGTCGGACATTAGTAAACAATCTGCCCGAAAAAATACGTATAGGTATTGTACATGTGGCCATCGGAGGCTGTCGTATCGAATTGTTCGACAAGGATAACTACCAATCGTATGTAGATTCATCACCCGAATGGTTAAAAAACATGGTAAAAGAATATGATGGCAACCCTTACGCCCGTTTAGTGGAAATGGCACGTCTGGCACAAAAAGACGGAGTCATCAAAGGCATATTGCTGCATCAAGGAGAATCGAACACGGGCGACCCCGATTGGCCAGACAAAGTAAAGCTGGTTTACGAAAACCTGCTTTCCGACCTTCACCTGAAAGCGAAAAACGTTCCCTTGCTTGCTGGTGAAGTGGTCAATGCTGACCAAAACGGGAAATGTGCCTCGATGAATGCCATTATCGACACTTTGCCCCGCACCATTCCTACTGCACATATCATCCCGTCGGCAGGTTGTCCTGCCGCCAAAGATAGTTTGCATTTCACGGCACAAGGCTACCGGATGCTTGGTACACGCTATGCCATCCAAATGCTGAAGCTATTGGGCATAGACAAGTCTGATGATAAAAACTTGCTTGATTTTGCCTATCCGGATGCCAATCAACAAAAACTAATCCGCAAAGAAGACTAAGAAGCTGTTTTGAATTTCTCCAAAAAGTTTTTCTTGGCTTGATGTATCCGTTTTCGTGTGTGCTTTGGGAGAAATTCAAAACAGTTTCTTCTCATATTCTATCAAGCTCTTATCTTTCAAAAGACAAATTGTACAACCGCCTTGATAAGAAGATAATGTCCTTTCCATGCAAGATTAATAATCTTACACGAAACAACTTATATATCGTTGCAACTATCTGAAAATAGCGATGCAGATATAAATATCCCCCGCGAGCCATAAAATATCTTGTCCGGCTTGCGGGGTAATGATTTTATTTATATCTTGGCACGATTTTTTTACAAACCCCTAAAACAAGAATTATGCAGACAGTTATCAAACTTTTTATCTTTGCAGCGATATATGTCATTGGCATCGCCAATCTGGCAAAAACCAATACCGTATGGACGGGCGACCTGAGTTACCGCCTCATCCACCTGCTACTGTTCATCACCAGTGTACTTGCACTTATCAGCCGCATGCGGCCCAAAGCCGGTCAAAACCCCCATCCGCTTTACCCCGTGGCACGCTGGTGTTTCATCATCGTATGCTTATTTTATGCCCTCACCTATTTGTCTGCCATCTTCATAACCGACTTGCCTTTGCTCCTCAAATGATGTCTACGCAGTGGAAGAGTATACTAAAAAAACGGCGTGACAGCATTGTCTGTATGTTCATTTTAGGACAGGCGTTTGGCGATGCCTCAGTTTGAATGAACTACAGACAGGCCTCACGCCTTTTTTATGAGTCCCCAATACAGCCCCTCATCGAGAACATGCTTTTTCACATAGCCATTCCCCTATCACGGAGTTGCTGAATATATCTTTACTTAGAGAGGGTGATACGCTGTGAAAGCATTTTCCGTGCATAAAACCACACCACGACATATGCCACCCAAGGCACTACGAACGCCCAAACCATGGAGTCGGTATGGTCTGCCACCACTCCCATCAGCAACGGACCTACCACACCTCCCACAGGCGACATCATCAGGAAAGAAGAGGCACGCTTGGTATGGATGCCCAGCCCTTTCAGTGAAAGAGCAAAGATAGTGGGGAACATAATCGCCTCGAACGCATACCCACACAGCAGGGCGATGAGAGAAACGATACCAAGGTCGAACAATACCACCGTAGTGGTCAGTACCGTACCCGTAGCACACCAGAACAACATCCGTTCGGCACTGACACGCTGCATAATCCAGCTTCCGGAGAAACGCCCCAACATAAACAGTCCCAGCCCGCCGAAAGAAAGAACCAGCGAAGCATAACGGGCGTCCATCCACCGCTGTTCTACCACGTAATTGATAAAGAAACTATTGATGGAGATTTCCGCCACCTCATAAGCGAACAAGGCTATCAACCCGAAGATAAACAGCCGGTGCGACCATAGCCCCACCCGATGTCCTTCTTTGTCCACCTCTGCCTCATGCCTGATTTCGGGAAGTTTTACCCGCAAGAATATACTTGCCACAAAAAGCACCAATATCCCCATACAAGCATAAGGAAAAGCTACGCTGTTGGGATGTTCTTTGGTTTCGGAAAAAAGGAACCAACCCACCAACAACGGTGCACAGATACACCCCAGTCCGTTGAACGACTGAGCAAAGTTCAAACGGCTCGCCGCCGTTTCTTTTGCACCCAGTTCGGTGACATAAGGATTGGCTGCCGTTTCCAGGAAAGTCAGTCCGCAACCGATAACGAACAAAGCGAAGAGAAAAGCATTGAACGAAACAAAATATTGTCCGGGAATGAACAACAATGACCCTATGCCATAAAGCAGCAAGCCGAACACTACCCCGCTCCGGTATCCGAACCGGTTGATGAATAATCCGGCCGGGATAGCCATTACGAAATATCCCATATACATCATTGCCTGAATCAATGCCGAATGAGTCTTCGAAATGTCCAGCATCTCCTGGAAATGTTTGTTTAATACGTCCAATATGGCGTGGGCAAATCCCCACAAGAAAAAAAGTGAAGTCAACAGGACGAAAGGCAGGAAATACTGCTTGTCGACCAATACAGTCCGTTGTTTATCCATGGATATCTTTATTATAATAAATAAGTTAATAATTCGGGTAAATCAGTTATAATCAGGTCGGGTAATGATTCGTTTGCATCTTCGTCCCAACTTTCTCCTTTCAACCACGCCACCCGGCATCCTATATGCTTGGCTGGGACAACATCTTTCGGATACGAATCACCTACTGCCAAAACCTTATCTGCCGGAAATCCCATAGCGTCTATTCCTAACTGGTAAATGGCTGGATCGGGCTTGCGTACCCCTACCACCGATGACTCTATAATGGCCGAAAAGCTTTCGGACAGACCGAAATCTTTCAAAACCGCCTGAATGTTTCCGTAGAAATTGGAAACCAAAACCAGCTTATACCGTTTTGACAGAGTTTGTAAAACCGGACGGGTCCGCTGTAATACGTCCCATACATACCTATAGCAACTGTCGGCTATACATGTTGCATAGTCGTATTTATCGGCTTTCGTACGCGACAAGACCCCTTTATCAATCAAATAATCCACTTGAATACGGGTTTTGACCGAAAGCACTTCATGAAAGCCGTATTCCGGTTTTATCAATTGTTTGTGTGCCAGTGTCCGTTCACCATATACATATGCCTCACGGAATTCCGGTTTGCTGACTGGTACGTCAAAAGTCTTATACTTTTCCCATAAAACTTCTGCCCAATGACGGCCATTGGTATCAATAGTCCCTCCGTAATCGAAGATGATACCCTGTATATCAATTAATTTTTCACTCATTTTTCTTTTCATTTTTACAGTTGCCAACCTTCATCAGCAACACTCCTATCATAATCCAAAACAACTCCCGCACCCGAGCTATCAGTCCGGTATAGATACCGAATGCACCTGGAATGGCAAGTCCTCCGGTTGCCAGGACAAATCCTCCTTCGCGAGCTCCCAGCTGCATGGGCGAGAAGAAAAATAAATTGGCAAAGAGCGAAGTGAATGCCATAATCAAAATACAAGCCAAGAAACTGACATCAGCAGTCAGAATGTTTAGAATGAAATAGACTTCCAGGCAGCCCACAATCCGTGCCGAGAACTCCAGTCCCAACGAAATATAGAACGTACATTTCCGCTGTTTGTGCAATTCTGCTATTTGTGCATCTATCCGTTCCAGCGTATCTTTCTTTTCCACGCAGAACCGCTTTGCCCACTTCTTTACAAAAGGCACGTGCGATAACCAGTTCAGTGCACGTACCGCCATCCCGTTCCGGTAACCTTTCATAAAGAAATAAATCGCCAGAGAACAGAACGCTACAACCACAGCCAGCAGAATACCTACCCCCCAGTTCATCGGTTCAAAAAGCACATAAAGCACAGCCGATACAAGCCAAAACCAGAAATGCGAAAAGATATGCATCATGGCATATAATATTACGGAAGAAGTAGCTTTGCTTCCCCCCACATACGAGCTAAGTTCCATGATACGGTAAGGCTCCCCTCCCATCAGCCCTACCGGTGTTGCGTAATTCAAGGCAAAACCGGAGATAGTCAGTTTATAGACTTGTCTGAAAGGAACTTTTCCACTCTTCCCGTCGCAGATAATCACATACCATGCCCATGCATTCAGGTAATAGATAAACACCCACAGGAAAATGACAGCAGGAAGCCATATCCCTGCCCTACGCAGATTTTTCCACAACTCATTGTAGTCCATATCAAATGTGCAGAGCATCACCACAATGGCAAAGATACCGAAAAACCAAAATATGTTACGGGCTTTTTCTTTCATTGTCGAGCGTATTTATGATACAGATAGGCACTCAAAGCCTCGTGGCGATGGCGCATATAGATAAAAAGGATAGTCATAACTGTCATTTCAAATATAAAATATACCCACGGTTCACCCATAAGCAACGATACATAAAGCACAATGGCACGTGTGTTGAACGTGAGGATATTGGCATATTTCATCAGTGGCAGACTTAAAGAGCGGAACTCGTTGCGCAATGTACCGGGAATATCGTCACCATATTTCTGCTGTATAAAGGCATAAAAACGTTGGAAATTCGGGGTCATGCGTTCTTGTTTCCGGGTATAATTGCCATAAAAATACAGAAAAGCTTTCCACCAGAAATTTCCTTTCCAGGGAAGGCTATAAAACAAATCCCGCTGTTGTTTGAAGTTATCCAGTTCGCTTCCTGCTTTCCCTTTCAGGAAAAACAAATGGATATTACGGTAATAATCTGCCAATGCACATTGCCGGCTATGACAGAGTGTCCCCGACAAGGCGGCTATTATCCAAATGCCTGCTCCCCATACCATTCCTTCACTACTGCCTATGCCTAACGGCAAAGGTTGGCAGGTAAGACGCAAACAAATAGTGAAATAAATGGCTATAAACCAAAGGTCGCCTGCAAATCCGTCCAACATGCGTCCCCAACGCGTCTTTTTACCAGTCATACGTGCCAATTGCCCGTCGCAGCTATCATAATGGTTTGCCCACATGAGCAAGATTATGCCGGCAAGCGTATGTTTCAAGTCCGGATAATAAAACATGATTCCTGCCCCTATGCCCAACAAAATCGACAAAATAGTCACTACATTAGGGTGTACATCGAAATGCCTGAAAAACAACGCCCAGGCATAACCTATCGGACGGTTAAAATATATATCCAGAAACTCTTCCGTATCCATTGACTTGAAAGAGGCTTTCAATCCTTTCTTTTCTGTACTCATCTCTTAATGGCTGTTCTGTTTGGCAATGATACAATTGTAAATATAACCGGCTATTTCTGTTGACGCCTCCTCACAACAAGGTGCAAAGCTTGGCCAGTCATTGAAATCAATGATACGGATTTCGCCCGTCGGACCTACTACACAATCGCCTCCATAAACAGGTACCTGGAGCACCTCTGCCGCCCGGTTGGCATAATTTTTCAGTTTGTCCAGACAAAACGGGAAACCGCGTGCCTTCCCATTAATGGCTTCCAGTCCATATTTGCTATGCGATTGTTCGGTAGGATAAAACGAATAGAAAAAATCGGTATTCTTCACCCCGTAAAACTTCACCAAGTCTCCTACCAGATGTTCGTTGACTACTGCCCTCGGTATCCCACGGTTCCGGAAATCAGCAAGAACAATATTTGCCTCCTCCCTACATTCTACATAGACCACGTCTTCTTTCACCATAGCATGTGAATCACCCCGTTTAATCCAACAGGGGAACAAATCAAGCGTAAATCCCTGATCAGTAGGAATGATATAACTTTTGGGATGTGGAATGCCGTAATGCATTAAAATCTCGGTCATCGGCTGGCGAATGCAATTCTCGATTCCCTGTCCTGAATTAATAACCAGACTACCTGTCTTTTCCAGTTCTTTCAAATATGGAATGGTGGCATGGTCGCGTGCCATATTGAAAATGAATTCTGCCTGAATACGCCGTTGTACGAACTCTGTTTCTGAAAACAGTTTCACCTCACAGCCTTTTTTCCCCAGCTTTTCAGCTGTCTTCATCAAAATAGCCGCATCATTATTGATATGATTGGGTGAAAACTGGTTTCTACGACTCACTCCAATAAGCTGGATTCTTCTCTCCTCGTGTTGCATGACTTATGCGCTTCTCTCTTTATTTTTGGGAGTATATACAGCTCCCATCAATGTACTTCATTCAAAAATGCTTCTGCCTTTGGGATATCTGCAGCATGGTCTACGTCCAGAATTTTCGAAAACGGATATGCTTCCAAGCGTAATCCGTCGCTCACCAACTGCCGCTGAAAATTACGCATACGCGACATACCTGAACAAATGCAATGCTCCAAAGTGCCGATGGCTTGGGGAGTCAGGCAGTAAATGCCTCCTGAAATGTATTTCATACCAGGCACGGGCATGTCATAAAAACCGGTAATGTTCAAATCGGTATCGGTACCGATATATAGCGGCTTCTCATCATCAACATAATCCGTAACCGCCATCAGCCCATCTTTATCCGAAACTTTGAAAGCTTCGATGAAGCGGGAAAACTCATCTTCCCGGAAAACAGTATCTACGGTGGTCAGGCAAAAACGGTCTTCTTTCAGATAAGGACTCAACTCGTGGAAACTATGCATCGAGCTGGGAGTGGTCTTGACGACCACCCTCAACGGAATGTCTGAATGCTTTTCCAGTTCTGTCAAATGCGCCTTTGTCAAAGGCGATTCATTGTTAATGACGACCACTACCTCTTCGGCACCGTTCTGCATAAATATATGTATCAGGCGATCTATCATCGCTCTCCCATTCAGCTGTACCAAAGGTTTGGGCAACCGGACACCTTCTTGTGACAATCGGGTCCCCTCTCCAGCCGCTATAATTGCAAACTTCATATTCATTCGTCCTCTACCGTGTCCAGTTTCAGCTTATCGCTATCGTCACGTTTCTCGTAATATTGCTTGCGCAACGGGCGGGCATTGATTTCTTCTTCAATCTGCCGGCGGCGGAACACATCAAGTGCCACATAAATGGCTTGCCTGAAAGAATCCTCGGAAGCCACACCTTTCCCCGCCAGGTCGTATGCAGCATCGTGTACCGGAGCCGTGCGGACAATGGAAAGGCCGGCGGTATAGCAAACTCCTTCATTCATGGCAAGTGTCATAAAAGGAAGCACGCCCTGGTCGTAATACATTGCCAACACCCCATCGAAGTGCCGGTAATACCCCAACCCCATAAACGTATCAGCGGCATAGGGTCCGTAGCATAAGATACCCCGTTTGGTCATGGCTTCCACGGCGGGAACAATTGCCTGTTCTTCTTCCAGACCGACAAGCACATTGCTTTGTGCCTGCGGGTTCAGCGCAAACACGGCGATACGCGGATTATCAATACCGAAATCTTGCTTCAGCGAACGGTGGAACACTTCTATTTTTTCCATCACCTCCTCTTTTGTCAGCTTGGGAGATACCTCTTTCAATGGGATACGCCCTGTCACCAGTGCCATCCGGAAATCATCCTTCAGCAAGATTTTCAGTGCTTTTCTACCCTTGCCAAAGCGTTCTTCCAAATAAGCAGTATGGCCGGAGAAAGGATACTCTTCCGTCTGTACGGCATTCTGGTTTGCAGGAGCCGTCACCAGCACATCAAATAATCCTTCACTATATTCAGCCGAAGCCCTTTCCAGTGCATCGAGTGCGGCACGGCTTCCGTCGGGTGTAGGTTTCGATAGTTCCACTTTCAATTCCTCATCAGTACAGCTGACAATGTTCAGACGCCCGTCTTGCGCTTCCGATGCCGAACTTATGATACTGAAATTGGCAGGCAAGTCCATCGCTTTACGGTGATAAGCCGCCACCTTGGGCGAACCGTAAACGACCGGTGTGCACAAATCCAGCATTGCCGGATTGGAGAAGGTTTTCAGAATCACCTCATAACCTACCCCATTGATATCTCCGTGGGTGATACCCACCTTTATTTTACGTCCTTCCATATCATTTCCTTATTTATTGATTTTTGTCTTGTCTTTATGTACATGTTGTCTTTCCGCCTGTTTCTCTGCTGTAGAAAGCATACCGCAAGCAGCAAAAATATCTTCTCCCCGCGAAGCACGAATGGTGGCAAATACCCCATGACGGGTCAAATAATCGCGGAATGCCAGCATCGTATCCGCATCGGTTCCCTGCAAATCCACCCCCGGAATCGCATGGAAACGAATCAGGTTGACCCGGCAGTCCAGTCCCCGCACCAGCTTCACCAGTTCTTTGGCATATGCCAAATTATCGTTCACACCGCCGAAAACGATGTATTCGAACGACAGGCGCCGTTGTTTGCTGAAGTCATACCCCCGGAGCATGTCGACAATTTCACGAATGGAAAAAGCCTTTTCGGCAGGCATCAGTTCACCACGTTGTGCCGGGAAAGGCGAGTGCATGCTTACCGCCAGGTGGCAATCGCTCTCTTTCAAGAAGCGTTCCATTCCACGTCTCAGGCCTACCGTAGAAACCGTGATTCGTTTCGGGCTCCAGGCATAACCATAGTCTGCGGTCAGCACCTCCAGCGACCGCAACACAGCATCCAGATTATCCATAGGCTCACCCATCCCCATAAACACCACATTGGTCAGTGTGTCCCGCTCAGGGATAGAATAAATCTGATTCAAGATTTGCGCAGTGGTCAGATTGCCCGAAAAGCCTTGTTTACCCGTCATGCAGAACTTGCAGTTCATTTTGCATCCCACCTGTGAAGACACACATAACGTAGCGCGTTCGCCATCAGGAATATAAACAGACTCGATATAGTTGTTATCGGGCGTACGGAACAGATATTTCACCGTGCCGTCCACCGAACGCATCTCATGCACCGGAGCAGAAGCCCCCACCTCGTACATCTCCTTCAGCCGTTCACGGTTCTTGAGCGACAGGTCGGTCATTTCATCTATCGAAGCCACCTTCCTCCCGTACATCCAGCGTGCCACCTGCTTCCCTGTAAACTTGGGCATTCCCAAGCTTGTCACGATTTCGGTCAGCTCGCCCAGTGTTTTTCCCAAAAGGGATATCTTCTTTTCACTCATTCAACACTTGTTTTGTTTGCAAAAATAGGCAAAATCTCTGAATTACGCGAAATAAAAAAGCAGAATACAGAAATTCACACTACAAATTAAGACTTCCGGAAGAAAAATAAGCGCGGTATGAAATTGTACATTTTCTCACCAGATATTTTAATGTGCCAATGAACAATAGGGCAATGCGCTAATTTATTTTCACAAAATGGATGCAAGAGGGGTATAGGTTGAAACGACACCCTTGCGCACGGCATGTTTTCAACTCATATCGTCTTCCCGATGACCTTAATTCAAGTAAGGTCATCCTGCGGGATAGGGTGGTTTGAAACTACCTTATCTCAGAGACGACCTGCTTTCAAGGTAGGTCGTTGTTGTCTTGCGCAGAGACCCCCTCTGTCAAACATACACCGTCTCGGCACGTATGTCGGTATGGAGAGGGGAATAGTGAGGGAGGATTCACTCCACAAAGATACGAAAAATTTTTCAATTGGCAATGGATATTAGGCAATGGACAATGGAAATTTGACAATCGGCAATTATTTTTTTTGCAAGTTATACTTAAACCGCTGAAATGCAACTATTTGCACAGGCGCGCGAAGCTATATATACCGGGCTTTGCATATAGATGCATGATGTATTCCTTATAGTTGCACCAGCAAAACTTACAGTTACAATCCTTACAATTACCGTTTATGAAAGTGAGCAAAAAAGAAGAAAAAAAATTACATTAATATGTATATATATAAATATATGTATATTATATATTTATATATATAAATTTTATACAGACTTTTCTCTCTGCCCCGAAAACGTAAAACCGATAAATGTAATTGTAAGGATTGTAATTGTAATCAATTCAGGAAAACTTACAATTACAATCCTTACAATCACACTCGTTCATTAAGATTATTAAGACGAATGTCATTTTGGAAAATAAGCAAAACACAAAAACACTTTATATATCGCTGATTTTCAAGGTCAATTTCAAAAAAACATCTTCTGTTAACAGATTTTCACATCCACCCATCCCAAATCCATTGCCACATGGAAAAGATTTCTTACCTTTGCAGAGGAGAGAGGGAGGAACATAATTATACCATGCGGACATTCATCTAAGACAAACCACTGATTATGACAAACAAAGACATAACTTGCTTCGTCGCCTGTTGCGGAGGGGCAACACCTGGTGATATCATTGAAGGGCTTCCAGACGCAAAGATACAGGCAATCTCCCTGCAAGACAATACCGATACCTGCCGGCTTATAGCTGCCCAAAGTCACACCCCCTATACTCTAATATGCCGCACCAGGCATCACATCCGGCTAGGGTACAGAGCTTTAGAGCGTATGGCCGATTACTTGTCTGCTCCAGAGTGCGGGATGGTATATGCCGACCGTTACGAAGAGACCAAAGAAGGAATATACCCACATCCGGTCATCGATTACCAGCCGGGAAGTGTACGGGATGACTTCGACTTCGGCTCGCTTGTGATGTACCGCACCGAAGCCTTCAGACAAGCTACAGCCGAAATCAGTGTAGAGCCTGCGTATACCCATTCGGCAAGCTACGCCCTCCGGCTGGCATTGTCGCGCAGGTACTCCCTGACTCATATCAGCGAATATCTTTATACAGAAACCGAAACAGATACACGTCATTCGGGCGAAAAACAATTCGATTACGTCGACCCGCGTAACCGGGACGTACAATTGGAACGGGAAGCCGTCTTTACCCGATACCTGAAAAAGACAGGAGCATACCTGCCTCCGCCGAAGCGGAATATCGATTTGCAGAAAGGCTCGTTTCCCTGTGAAGCATCGGTCATCATCCCCGTGCGCAACCGCGTGCGGACCATCGACGATGCCATCCGTTCCGCATTGGCACAAGAAACGACATTCGATTACAACCTGATAATCGTAGACAATCATTCTACCGACGGAACAACCGAAGTCATCCGCCAGTATGCCGGAGAAAAGAAAGTAGTCCACATCATCCCCGAACGCACCGACTTGGGTATCGGTGGATGCTGGGACTTGGCCATACGCGATGCACGATGCGGACGGTTTGCCGTCCAACTGGACAGCGACGACCTGTATAGTACGCCCGGCACCTTACAGGCTATTATCGACAAATTCCATGCAGGACAATGCGCTATGGTCATCGGTTCCTACCGCATGACCGACTTTAAACTGCAGGGCTTGCCGCCCGGCGTAATAGACCACCGCGAGTGGACCGATGCCAACGGACACAACAACGCCCTCCGTATCAACGGGTTGGGAGCACCGCGTGCCTTCTACACCCCCTTGCTGCGCCAGATAGGCATACCCAACGTAAGCTATGGAGAAGACTATGCACTGGGACTGGCATTCTCGCGCCAATACCCTATCGGGCGTATCTACGACGTGCTTTACCTGTGCCGCCGCTGGGATGGAAACTCGGATGCCAACCTGAGCATCGAGAAAGTAAACCGCAACAATGCTTATAAAGACAGCCTGCGCACACTGGAGCTTTCCTGCCGCCGTGCCCTTATGACTCCAGAAAAAGAAACACCCGGCGAACATTTCCTGAAGCACCAGCTGGCCCACTGGGCACTGGCTCGCACAAATCATGAAGCACTCTGCCACATCCAGACCCGCCGCCTGTGCATCGGGGAAAATACGGTATTTGTCCAGTTCAATCCCGCCCGTGTGGTCTCGACCTGTGCCCGGCTGGATAAGACAAGCATTGCGGCACGCCCGTGCTTTCTTTGCGACACACACAAGCCCGTCGAGCAAGACTGCATCCCCATCATACTGGATGAGACTTTCCAGCTTCGCATCAATCCTTATCCCATCCTGCCTGCCCACCTCACAGTTTCCAGCGAACGGCACCAGCCCCAAACCCTTGCGGGAAAAACCGGACGCCAGCTGCCAGGCAAACTGACCGACTGGCTGGAGAGACACTTCGCATCGGGGTATGCTTTGTTCTACAACGGAGCCAAATGCGGCGCATCAGCTCCCGACCATTTCCATTTTCAGGCAGCACGTATGCAAGACATACCGCTCATCATGCAGTGGGACCGGCTGATGGAAACCGCCACCCTTACAAGACAAGCCACTTTACCCGGCGGGGGAACATGTCAGGAATACCGCATCAACGGATACCTCTGCCCCATCGAGGCATTCGTGTCCGACTCTGCCCCTGTATCAGATGCAGATTTGATAGATGCTTATCTGCACACGTTGCCATCGCACCCGGACGAAGACGAACCACGTTACAACCTGTTTGCATGGAATGACCCGAAAAGAGGGTTCACCGTAGCGTATCTCCCACGTGATAAGCACCGTCCGTCCTGCTATACGGCATATGGGGGTGAGCAACGCCTTGTAAGCCCCGGCGCCCTTGACATGGCGGGACTGATAGTAACCCCCCGGAAAGAAGACTTCGAAAGTCTGACCGCGGAAGAGATAAAAAAGATATACGATGAAGTAAGTTTATGACTCAGTAACCAAAAGACAAGAACGAAGTAACAAAAGTGACGAGTCAACTAAAAAAGCACAACAATGAAAGAACCCGAAATAAGCGTGGGCATCCTCAATGCCCCCCAAATACATTTCAACCTCAACAGACGTTACCTTGCCAAAGGTGAAAGCGTAGACGGAGAACAAACCGTATGCTTCGACGAAGGAGGCATCTTGTGGAACGGTAACGTGTACCGCGAGCTGACCTTTACCCCACTGGAAGACGATGCGTCATTCTCCCTGTACGACGTAACCATCGGCATCAATTTTCATTGGGAACGACAGGAAACCCAGCGTTTTACCGGCATGCTGAAACTGGTGGTGGATGAAGGAGGCATAACCGCCATCAATATCCTCCCAGCCGAAGAGTATCTCATCAGCGTCATCTCTTCGGAAATGAACACCACCTCTTCGACCGAATTTCTTAAAGCACATGCCGTCATCTCCCGAAGCTGGCTATTGGCACAAATAGAAAAGCGGAAAGCACTGAGCAAAAAAGACAACGGATTCTTTCCATTCATCAAAACCGAAACCGAATACATCCGCTGGTACGACCGCGAAGACCATACCATCTTCGACGTATGCGCCGACGACCATTGCCAGCGTTATCAGGGCATCACCAAAGCATCCAGTCGGAGGGTGGAAGAAGCGGTGAAAGCCACACGCGGACAAGTATTAATGTATAAAAACGCCATCTGCGATGCCCGCTTCTCGAAATGTTGCGGAGGAGCGACCGAAGAATTCGGCACCTGCTGGGAAAACAGGCAATACCCCTACCTGCATGCCGTGCGTGATGCAGCCGGAGAAACGTCCTTACCCGACCTGACCTGTGAAGAAGAAGCTGAAAAATGGATACGCTCTGAACCGGATAGTTTTTGCCATACACACGACAAGAACATCATCCGGCAGATACTGAACAATTACGACCAGGAAACCACCGACTTCTACCGCTGGAAAGTGCGTTACACCCAAGCCGAACTGGCTGAACTGATTCACTCGAAAACCAAGTACGATTACGGGAAAATCCTCGACCTCATCCCCATAGAACGCGGCAAGTCGGGACGTATCTGCAAACTGAAAATCGTAGGTTCGGAAAAGACGCTGATTATTGGTAAAGAACTGGAAATACGTCGCACGCTCTCTCCTACCCACCTGTTCAGTTCTGCTTTCGTAGTAGACAAAGGAGAAACCACCGACGGGGTACCCGCCTGGTTCCAACTGACCGGTGCAGGATGGGGACACGGTGTAGGCTTGTGCCAGATAGGGGCAGCCGTGATGGGCGAACAGGGTTTTAGCTACAACGATATCCTGCTACATTATTACAGGAATGCGGAGGTAAGAAAACTGTATTAAATAAGACAAACAATCCTATTTCCGAATTTGGTTCTATTTTGGCTTTATTTTCACTTTATATGTTACTTTGAATTGGAAAGCGGGAACAAGTCCATCTATCTTGATATTTACCACGAGAGAAAGATACACTATGAATTTTTGAAACTCTATCTCGTGCGGGAGAACTCTGTGGAAACCAAGGCACCAGATGAACCTATGCCCCCGCACAGCCATCCGCATTAAGAACATGCTGGAGCAGCTTCCGCTATTGAAATAAGGATTGGTATCTGTTGTTGTGATACACAAAAGAGCCGCGGTATGTAAGTGTACATCCTTACATGCTGCGGCTCTTGCCAACTCCGTTTATTATCACACTTACCCGAAGATGTCCCGCAATTCCTTGTTGCTCAGCTTGCCTATCCAGCTTTCGCCGCTTGCCACGGTCATATCCGCCAAGTGTTTCTTCTGCTGGATCATGTCGTTGATGCGTTCTTCAAAGGTGTCTTTGGTGATGAAACGGTGCACCATGACGTTCCGTTGCTGCCCGATGCGGTAGGCGCGGTCGGTAGCTTGGGCTTCCACAGCCGGATTCCACCACAGGTCGTAGTGGATGACGTGTGAGGCAGCGGTGAGGTTCAGTCCCGTCCCGGCAGCCTTGAGCGAGAGGATGAAGATCTTGTCGCTCCGAAGGTTCTGGAAACGCTCCACCATTTCCTGACGTTGCTTCACACTGCATCCGCCGTGGTAGAACAAGGGGCGTTGTCCCAACCGTTCTTCGATGAAGCGCACCAACAAGTCGCCCATCTCGCGGAACTGGGTGAACACAAGCACTTTTTCGCCATTCGCCACAATCCCTTCCAAGCGGTCCAATAGCATCTCCGCCTTGCCGGACAACTCCATGCGGGCATCGCCGTTCTTGAGGAACTGCGCCGGGTGGTTGCAGATTTGCTTCAAGGCAAGAATCATTTGCAGGATAAGTCCCTGACGCTTGAAAAGGGATTCGTGGTCGGTGGTATCGAGCCCCTCGATTTCCGCCATGGCTGCTTCGAGCGTGCGGTGGTAGAGGGCGGCCTGCTCCGAAGTGAGTGCGGCATAATCGTCCAGTTCTATCTTGTCCGGCAGGTCGGAGATGATGCTCTTGTCGGTCTTCATCCGGCGCATCATGAAGGGAGCGGTCACCTTGCGGAAGCGGGCGGCGCAATCGCCGTCGTTGTAGAGTTGGATGGGGTTGACAAACTTCTCCCTAAAGGCTTTCGGCGTATCCAAGTAGCCTTTGTTGGCATACTCCATGATGCTCCAGAACTCGGTGAGGCGGTTCTCTACGGGTGTGCCGCTGAGGGCGATATGTGTCGTGGCGGGAATGCCGCGCACGGCCTTGCTCTGTGCGGTGTCCTGGTTCTTGATGTTTTGCGCTTCGTCAATGAACATCAGCGTCCACGGCAATTTCTTCAGCTTGGCATTGTCCGAGCGCAACACGCCGTAGGTGGTGAGCAGGATGTCGGCATCAAACTGCTTCAGGCTTCGCCCTGTCCCGTGATAGACAAAGAAGGTAAGCGACGGGGCGAAACGGCTGATTTCCGCCTGCCAGTTGGTGAGCAAGCCGGTGGGTACCACTACCAATATACGCCCCTGCTCCAATGCGCCTTCCTCTTTCAATTTCAGCATCAGGGTGATGGCCTGCAAGGTCTTTCCCAATCCCATGTCATCCGCCAGGATAGAGCCGAAACCGATGCGGCTGTTGCGGTACATCCACGAGAAGCCGCGTTCCTGGTAAGGGCGCAGCGTAGCGTTCAATCCGGTGGGGAGCGGGATATGCTCCTGCCGCGTCAGTTCGTCCATCAATTGGCGAACCTCATCAGTCAGATGCACCGGTGCCGATTCGTATTCTCCCGTCAGGGCAGCTTGCAGGATTTGGGCTGGAGTCAGCTTTTCGCCCTGCGCCATGGCGGCTTGCAGCTTTTGCAGGGTTTCCGCATCGGCATAGATGTAGCGTTGTTTGAACTTGATAAGCCCGTCGGCCTTCTCCATCAGTTTCTTAAATTCTTCCAAAGGAACAAGCTCTTTGCCCAATGCGACTTCCCAATCGAAGGCAAAGAGGTCTGCCAGGCTAAGGAAGCCTTTGTCCGAACCGGCTTTCCGCTTGATGGACAGCGATGCCTTGGGACGGATAAGTTGTCCCAATGATTTAGGCATGAATACCTTGATGTCGAGCATCCGTACGGCAGGGATGACTTGCAGCAGGAAAGGCACAAACGATGCAGCAGTATAATGGACAGGCTTTTTCGCACCGGCGTTGATATAGCTCCCCACTTCTTTCACCAGCCCGGAGATGAGCGTAAAACTCCTCAGGATGCGCAGTCGCTCACGGTCGTATTCCAGCGAATCCAGCACTTCGCATAGGGGTACGGTCTGCGGCTCCGGTTTTCGCTTGTCCTCCACGCCGATGTGCAGGTTGAAACCTCCCTTGCGGCTTTCTTCCACGCTGAACACCGGGCGGTAGTCCGATGCCGTCAGGGTATAGGAAGCCGTCCACGAGCGGATGCCGCCGGGTGTCTCTTTTTCGCCCACTCCGTCGAAGGGAACACGTTCGCTCTTAAAGAAGAACGGGAGGAGCGGCATACGGTCGCAACTGCCCGACAAGTATTTGACCAACGTCCCAAGGAAATACGATACCAGCCACTCCGCCGGATGCTCCACGGGTTTTGCTGCGGAACGTGCCGTAGGTTTCACCTTGACGAGCGAAGCCGGAACGAGTCCTTCGAGTGCCTCCACCAGTTCTTTGGCTTGTGCATCGATGTAGGCGGGCATCCAGCGCACCAGGTATTTCTTGTCCGACAATCGGAGCAACTGTGGAGCCACCGCTCCCTTGTCCAACAGGTGCAGCGCACAGAAAAGGGATTGGTACAGGGCAATGACCGTCGGATGGTAGTCGGGCAGGAAATCGGGATTGATGTGCAGCAAGGCATGAGGCAACGTGCGCTCGTTGTAGGCAACCTTTCCTTCTATCGTCCAATCATACCGGTAATCAAAGCAAAGGCTTATCGCATCGTCCACACCGATGCTTTCCGGCAGTTTGGAAGATGCGATAGGAAACATTTCTTCCCTCCCCAGCTTCCCGGTGAAGAAACGCTGCACGTTCTTTCTCACACGGCGCAATTCCGCCACATATCCTTCCTTGAAATTGCCTTGGGGGGCAAAAGGCGGCTTGTCCGGCAGAAGCATCAGCAGGGCATCAGACCGGTCGGCCAGCTTGGAGAAGTCGATGCGGCGGAATGCCGGGACTTCCGTTCCTGCATCTTTAGCAGGCAGGGTCGTCACGAGGTCTTTCAAGGCGGGCACTTCCACCTCCTGCCGCACGTTGTCCACTTCAATGCCCCGTTTCTTCAATTCTTTCAGAAGGTCGAACCCGTGCATTTGGAACACAATGAAAGGATTGTTGTCAATCTCCCGGCTGAACATATAGACCACGGCTGCCAGATGTTTGCAAGGCACCGCCCAATCGGGACAACTGCAATCCATCTCCAAGTCATCCCATCGTTCGGGGAATATCTTCAAGCCGCAGGAGCGGGCGATGTCCATCACCTCCGGATCCAATTCCCGGTTGAGTAAGCCTGAAATAATTCCCGGTCGGGCAACCAGCCTGTCCATCAGCTTGTCCACCTGCCTGGTGGAAAACTTCGGGACGGTGATTTTAACGCGGTAAGGCCGCGGACGGCTGCCTTGCACCTTGGCGCTGATGACATTATCTTGTAACTGTATTTTTCGGACAGAGCCATTGCGGGCATATCGTGCACCTCGGGGGATGCGGTTCTCATAATCAATGTGGGTCAGCGAGCGCAACCATTCGTTGCCCCACCATGTATTGCCAAACTGTTGTGCCATATATGAATCGTGGTATAATTTTTTTCGTGGTATAATTTTTTTGTTGCAAAGATAACTTTTTCGTAGGACAAATTACAGAAAATACGAATTTAAGGCTTGATAAACCCGGCTATATCCCATCCATGTTTACCGCGGCATCAATGATTCCCGGTAAGCCTTCGGCGACATGCCCAGGTGTTTGGTCACGTACCGGCTGAAATAAGAGAGCGTCGTGAAGTTCATTTCCTCCGCTATCTGCACGATGGAAAGGTCGGGATTGTTGAGATATTCCTTTATCATCGGGACGGTGTAACGGTCGATGTAATAGGTGACGCTCTTGCCCGTCTGCCGCTTTACGGTATTGGAGAGGTACTTGACGGTCACGTTCAGTTGTTCGGCGTAATAAGCGACTTCCCGGTATTTCTTGCTGCGTCCGCTTTCCAGCAACGCCATCAGTTCCTTCACGACATACATGCTCCTGTCCGTGGCAAATATCGGGGTACGGTTCTTGGCGTGGAAATAGAACAGGTCATAAATCAGCGGAAGGGCCAGCCCGCCTATCAGCTCGCGGTAAAACAGATGGCCGGTATCGGCGATGCGGTCGCGGATATGGTGTATGTCGCGCACCAACGTCTCTGCATCCTCTTCCGACAAGGGGATGACAGGGTTGTCGTACAGGCTGATACTGCCTCCTATACCATAATTATTCGCCGGAAGCTGGTTGGAGAGGAAATCATGCGGGGCTGCCAAGACTTCCACTTTCAAATCTTCACTCTGACCGACTACATGCACTTGCTGGGGTGCATTGATGACCACAGCGTCATGCTTCTTCACATGAAACGGGCGGCCGTCGTAAGTAAAGAAGCCTTCCCCTTGCAGGCACACCATGTGCACGCACCAACCCCGCAGCTTGACCGACCCTATCAGTTGGAACAGGGTGGAATATACGATTTTCAGTTCTTTATCCTTTGCCATGCCGCAAAATTAGGGCATTATCCGGAGAGCGCCAAACGATTTGTGCTTTTCGTGAAACATTAGATACCTTTTGTGAAACATAGAGCGTGTAAAAGCGGCGTAACTTTGCACCGTAATCAGAAACGAAAAGGACAATGAGTAGAACACTGATAGTTTATTATTCACGCCGGGGCGAGAACTATGTCGGCGGCGTTATCAAGAAGCTGCAACAGGGCAACACCGAATGCGTGGCGGGCAAGATAGCCGCACTGACCGGTGCAGACAGTTTCCGGATAGAAACCACGAAGGCATACCCGGCAGGCTATACGGAAATGACAGAGGTCGCCATGCAGGAACTCCAAAGCAAAGAACGCCCCGCGCTGACAGGACAAGTCGAAAACATGAAACAATACGACACGATTATTCTCGGCTATCCCAACTGGTGGGGCACAATGCCGATGTGCGTGTTTACTTTCTTGGAAGCATACGACTTCACCGGGAAGAAGATACTTCCGTTCTGTACCCATGAGGGCAGCGGACTGGGTCATAGCGTGGATGATATCCGAAAAGTCTGCCCCGGCACGGAAGTGAAAGACGGGCTTGCCATCCGTGGAAGTGCTGCGGCTTCATCGGACAGGCTGATAAAGGAATGGTTGAAGCAAAACGGTATGTAAACTCACCCCGGACATGAGGTCGGATAAGTCCGGAACTGATGTCGGATAACATCCGGACTTATCTTTCTAAACATTTTCCGCCGTTATCTCTGACAACGCCAATCCGTCAGGAGAAGTGCTATCGGAGACAAAAACAAGAATAACTTGAAAAACGAATAACAGGAAGACATCAAAATAATAATAACCCCATAAAAACAACGAATTATGCAAACAGTAACATTAAACAACGGAGTAAAGATGCCGGCAATAGGGTTCGGCGTTTTCCAAGTTCCGGTCGAAGACACGGAACGCATCGTGAGCGAAGCATTGGAAACTGGTTATCGGATGATAGATACGGCAGCTTCCTATTTCAATGAAGAGCAGGTGGGCAATGCCATTCGTCGGAGTGGATTGAAACAGGAGGATATTTTCGTGACCACCAAGCTGTGGGTGCAGGATTACGAGTATGATGATGCCCTGCGTGCTTTCGACCGTTCGATGAAGCTGTTGGGGCTGGACTATCTCGACCTATACCTGCTGCACAAACCCTACGGGAACTACTATGCCGCATGGCGTGCCGCCGAACGCTTGTACAAAGAGGGACGCATCCGTGCCATTGGCGTGACGAGCTTCAGCAACGAGCGTCTACAAGACCTTTTCCTGCACAACGAGGTAAAGCCTGCCGTCAATCAGTTGGAAACGCATCCTTTCTTCCAACAAAAGGAAGCCAACGCTTTCTTGCAGCGGGAAGGCATCCAGCATGAGGCATGGGCGCCGTTCGCCGAAGGGCAGAACGACATCTTCCATAATCCTTTACTGAAGGCGATTGCTGAACACCACGGCAAGACCGTGGGGCAAGTCATCTTGCGTTGGCTAAATCAGCGGAACGTGGTCATTATCCCTAAGACAGTGCGCAAGGAGCGCATGGTGGAGAACTTCAACATCTTCGACTTCACGCTGACGGACGAGGAAATGCAAAGTATCGCCACGCTGGACACAGGCAAAAGTCCTATCTATGACGACATGGACTTGCAGACAACCAAGTTTATCGGAACATTGAAAATACACAATTAAAACAACAGAACATGAAGAAAAGAATGATTGGCAATCTCGAAGTATCCGAGATTGGTATGGGCTGCATGGGATTTTCCCACGGCTACGGACAAGTGCCCGAAGAGGCATACAGTATCGAGGCTATCCGCAAGGCATACGAGGCGGGCTGCACCTTCTTCGACACGGCGGAGGTGTATGGTGACGTGGTTTTCTTTCCCGGACACAACGAATTGTTGGTGGGCAAGGCTGTCGCCCCGTTCCGCAAGGACATCGTGCTTGCCACCAAGATGTTCCTCCACGAATCGGAGATTGCGGACGGTACAAGTATCTACGATGCCACGTGCAAGCATTTGGAGCAATCGATGAAGAACTTGCAGACGGACTACATCGACCTCTACTACCTGCATCGCGTCAATGAACACGTTTCGTTTGAGGAAATAGCCGCTGCAATGGGGCGGCTCATCAAAGAGGGCGTTATCCGAGCTTGGGGTATGTCGCAGGTGGATGTGAATATATTGGCAAAGGCACATGCCGTGACTCCCGTTGCCGCCGTGCAGAACCTCTATTCCATGCTGGAGCGCGATTGCGAGAAGGATATATTCCCGTACTGCTTGGAGCACAACATCGGCGTAGTGCCTTTCTCACCGATAGCCAGCGGTTTCCTTTCCGGCAAGATTAAGGCGGATACGCAGTTTGAGGCGGTGGACGATGTGCGCAAATTCGTTCCGCAACTGAGCCGTGAGAACATCATCGCCAACCAGCCCGTGCTTGATATCCTTGCCGAATACTCGGCGAAGAAGCACGCCACCAACGCACAGATTTCCCTTGCATGGATGCTCCACAAATATCCCAACGTGGTGCCTATCCCCGGTTCTAAGAATCAGGAGCGTATCTTGGAAAACCTCGGTGCTGCCGATGTGGAACTGACCGATGAAGAGTTCCGTGCGCTGGAAGCTGCCCTTGATGCCTGCACCATTCACGGACATCGCGGTATCATGGAGACGGAACAGAGTGCATTTGGGAACAAATGGAAGAGAACAGACAAATAAGACATCAAATAATAATAACCCCATAAAAACAACAAGTTATGCAAACAGTCAAATTATCAAACGGCGTAGAAATGCCGATTTTAGGTTATGGTGTATATCAGGTAACTCCTGAAGAGTGTGAACGCTGCGTGTCGGATGCCTTGAGCGTGGGTTATCGTATGGTGGACACGGCGCAGGCATACGCTAATGAGGAAGGCGTGGGCCGTGCGGTGAAGAAAAGCGGTATTCCGCGCGAGGAACTGTTTCTTGTGACAAAGGTGTGGATATCCAACGCCGGGTATGAGAAGGCAAAGGCTTCTATCGACGAATCCCTCCGCAAGCTGCAAACCGACTACATCGACCTGCTGCTCATCCACCAGCCCTTCAACGACTACTACGGCACTTACCGCGCCATGGAAGAAGCGTACAAGGCAGGCAAGCTCCGTGCCATCGGCGTATCGAACTTCTACCCCGACCGTTTCATCGACTTGGCGGAATTCTGCGACATCAAGCCGATGGTGAACCAAGTGGAAACGCATGTGTTCAACCAACAACGCCAGCCGCAGGAAATCATGAAGGAGTACGGCACGCAAATCATGTCGTGGGGACCATTCGCCGAAGGACGCAACGACTTCTTCACCAATCCCGTGCTGAAAGCCATCGGCGAGAAATACGGCAAGTCCGTGGCACAAACCGCCCTGCGCTTCCTCATCCAGCGAGACGTGGTAGTCATCCCGAAGTCCACGCACAAGGAGCGCATGGAGCAGAACCTCGATGTATTCGACTTCTTCCTTTCCGCCGAAGACATGGCGACCATCGGCAAGCTGGACAAGGGCGAAAGCCTGTTCTTCTCGCACTATGCCCCCGAGTCGGTAAAGTGGCTGGCTAACTTCGGAAAGTAAAGCATGGATACGTAAAAAGAAATAGGGACTTAGAAGCTGTTTTGAATTTCTCCAAAAAGTTTTTCTTGGCTTGATGTGTTCGTTTTCGTGTGTGCTTTGGGCGATTTTTTGGTCCTTTCCGCTTCTGTTCTTCGTCAGATAGCCCGCTATCTTCCTCATCACAGAAGCGAAAATGCCTCAAAAACTCATCCCAAATCATCGCACGATAAATTCAAAACAGCTTCTTAGAAGATACACGAATAAGTGTACAAGATTAAAATTTGTCACCTTCTTCTTTCAATATCCGTATCATCTTCGGGCGGAAGCCATTTCCCCATTGTTCCAGCATCCGGACAATGGGCATAAGGCTTCGCCCGTCTTCCGTGATGGAATATTCCACATGGGGTAGAAGTCCGGGATAGATAGTCTTCGCCAATCATGCCGTACTTTCCAGTTCTTTCAACTGTTGGTTGATGACGCGAGCCTAGATATTCCACTCGGATATAATGCAACAACTTCATGTCCTAACTTGCTTTGCGCATGCATCAAATCTTCTGCCTATTTTGTCAATCCTCCACTACGGCATGGAGGAAAACCCCATGGAGGAAAACTGCTGAAAGGACGGGGCATGAAGCGCAACTCCTCGTCATGCTACCTGCGCACCTTGCGCACCCTCTACCGCAAGGCCGTCGAAGCCGGACTGACAACCGACAAAAACATTTTCCGCCACGTGTTCACAGGGTTCGCCAAGACCGCCAAACGAGCCATACCGTTAAGTTCACTGCGTGCCATCAGGCTGCTCCGTCTGCCCGAGGACTCCGTCGTCGCCTTCGCACGTGACCTGTTCATGCTGAGCGTTTACCTGCAGGGCATCTCGTTCGTGGACCTTGCCTACCTGAAGAAAGACGACATCCGAAACGGGCAGCTGCACTACAGCCGCAAGAAGACCGGACAGGAGCTGACCGTCGGTTGGGAATCCGTCATGCAGGACATTGTGGACAACTACATCCACCTGACGAAAGGCAGTCCGTATCTCTTACCCATTATCACTAAAACGGACGGCACGGAACGGCGGCAGTACGAGCGGATGGAGCATAAGGTGAACTACTACCTGAAGAAAATCGGCGCGATGGCCGGATTGCGTACATCCCTGACGACATATACGGGGAGGCATACCTGGGCCAGCGCGATGCGTGACATGGGCACCAGCCTGTCCGTCATCAGCAAGGGGCTGGGCCACGAAAACCTGAAGACCACACAAATCTATCTTTCCTCCATCGACACGGAGGACGTGGTGAAAGCCAACCGGAAAATGATAGGCAAAATCATGCGAGAATGAAAACCGGGAATGTTCGACAAATTTCGGAACTGTATAATATGAAGCGGTAAGTATGCCGCAAAGGTAATAAAAAGATTTAATACAGAACCATTTATCACCGGATTTTTTTTAAAGATTACAATTTTAGTCGAACAAATACAGCCGTTGTTTGACTAAAATTGGACTTGGTGCAAAATTATATACTGATAATCAATCGGTTGCAAAAATTCGCCGTTTCATATTATAAAGCAATGGTAAAGCGGTGGGTGTAGAATAGACTTAATAGATTGAGAACTAAACACTTGTGATATGGAAGCAAAAATGTTAAAGCGCATCGCGCTTTGTTCTTCTCGTCACATAACAACGGTGGATCATTGCTGCTGAGGTTCGTCCAGAATACCGCCGTTATACCTGAAATAAGGTGCTTGGGAACTATCATGCGATTGACATGAGAGGAACATGAAGAACGCACTTTTCAATTGACAATTGATAATTAACGATTGACAATTTATGGTATTGACTTCTAACTCCTCAGTCCGCTACAGCGGGCGATAACTTCTTCTAACTCCTTTAAGAAGCTGTTTTGAATTTATCGTGCGCTGATTTGGGATGAGTTTTTGAGGCATTTTCGCTTCTGTGATGAGGAAGATAGCGGGCTATCTGACGAAGAACAGGAGCGAAAAGGACCAAAAAATCGCCCAAAGCACACACGAAAACAGATACATCAAGCCAAGAAAAACTTTTTGGAGAAATTCAAAACAGCTTCTAACTCCTAATAATAAAACTTATGCCCGACAAACTTAACCATGTGGATTACCGTTGGTATGTGGTGCGCACCAAACGCCATCAGGAGGGTAAGCTGGTGGAGCTTTTGGAAAAGCAAAAGGCACAGACCAAGAACATCCTGGAGATCTATGCGCCGACCCACACTACGGTGAATGTGCATCAGGACAGCGACGACAGGCAGAAACCGCTGTTTGCGGGCATCGTGTTCGTACTCGCCACGCAGAATGCGCTGATGAGTTTCATGAAAGAGCACTCCAAGGATGCGGACATACAGTACGAACGTAAAAAGGAAAAAGGAGAAAGGACACGGATGTGTGTCATTCCCGAATCCCAGATGCGCGCTTTCCGTGACTACAACGAGAACTATGCCGACAAGGTGATTGTGCTGGAACGTCCTTACTCGGACTATGCCTTCAACACGAAAACGGGCGAACCGAACGAGATAGTACGTGTGGTTGACGGTCCGCTCGCGGGCTGTGAGGGCTATATCTGCCGTTTCCGCCACGGAAAACGGCTGGTGTTTCAGGTACAGGGATTTGAACCGGGCAGTTGGCTCACGGTTTCCTGCCCCAAGGCATGGGACTTGCACGTAGTCCGCCTGCACAACATGGAGGGAGACAGGCTCTCCGTCGGAACGGAGAAAGGACGTGCCGTGGACCTGCTTGCCGGAATCCTGCAGGCTTGCGGCTATGGAGAACGCACGCTCCAGATGCTTTACGGTATCATTGACCGTCTTGTCGTCAAGCCGTCGCTGGTATCGCTCTGCAAGGAACTTCATGCACATGGCGACATCGCTTTGAGCCAACGTCTGGCACGGATGACCGGCACGGAGGCGGAACTCGTCATCAACCTCGTGCGTTACGAACATGACAATCCGGGGTATGTGAAAGCCAACTGGAGCAAGCTGGCGTTGCGCCCGTTCCTTACCCCGACAGCGGGTGTGGAAATGGAAGAAGGCAAAACCGGGGTGGAATTCCACCATAAGGATTTTACGGAAATCATCCGCAAGGTTGACATAAAGGAAGAAGCCTACCTGCCCAGCCTGCAAAAGGACGAAACAATCACCACTACCTATTATGCCCACATCGGCATGATGGAGGATAAAGACAAGGAAGAATCTACTTACTTCGCCAACTGGGACGGTTTCCTTCAGGAATATTTCCTGACTGCAGGCAAAGCCAATGAGAAATTGGTTGCGGGAACGGTGGAGGCCGTTCCTGACGGCACGGCAAATGCGGAAGGGGAAAAGCTCATCGAGTCCTTCCGCAACTATGCCCCTACATTATATAAGGTATTGACGGACGCGGATTCAGCCGTAAAAGCCGTACAGGACTTTAAGGTCGGTGAAAACACGTTGAATGTCTTTGCTATCCGGTCTTCAGCACAGGAAAAGGATGCGGCAAAGGACAAGCTGATACAGACCTGCGTCCGCATCTGCAAGGAAATCAACACCACCAACCACCTTGCCATATGGCGCAGGTACCTGCGGACGGTGTGGCTGCACAATTAATATTTTTAAGGAGTTAAAGGAGTTAAAAGGAGTTATCACTCCGCTTTGCTCCGTTAGGAGTTAAAGGACGTAACAGACAGACAAAAATCATAGTAGAAAGTGGATAACAACAATAAGGAGAATGTACAGACAGCAACTTTAACCCTCTCCCCTCATGGGGAGAGTTGGAGAGGGGCTGAGGGGCTGGAAGGTTTCGGCTTCATCGCCTACGCCAACTCCCGCGTTGAGAAACTGCGGGACGAGGGGCGGTATGACGCGGCAATAAAACTGAAAAAGTATCTTAGGAAGTTCATCACCTATCTGGGCAAGAATGAAGTGCCTTTCAAGGACTTCGACGCCCTGCTGATGCGCAACTACCACACGTGGCTGAAGAACCAGGAGTTGGGACGCAATACCATTTCCCTCTATATCCGGAATTTGAAGCGGGTCTATAAACTTGCCGTAAACGACGGTCTTGCTGCCGACAGCAATCCCTTTGAGGGCATGGACGTAAGTTACCGTGTCAAGAAAGAGCGAAACGGACTGACGCTTGATGAAGTGAAACGTCTGCGCGACCTTGACCTGAGCGGTGAATCAGAGATGACCGTCTTCGCCCGCGACATCTTCCTGTTCACAGTCTATGCCCGTGGCATGAGGAGCGATGACATCTTCCGGTTGACGAGAAAAAATATCAAGAACGGACAGCTCACCTATCGCCAGCACGTCACCGGCAAGGAAATCTCCATTCCCTGGGAACCGGCACTGCAGGAGATAGCGGACCGCTACAGGCAGAAAGGCACGCTCCTCCTCTTCCCCATCATCACGGCAAAAGACCCGCGCGAACAATGGAGACAGTATGACAGCCTCCTGCACCGCATCAATTACAATCTGAAGAAGCTGGGCGAGATGATGGAACTCGGTTATCCGCTGAACCTGACAGTCGCAAGGCATTCATGGGAGAGCATGACGAAGAGCGTAAGCATAAGCGACATTTTGTGAAGTTGACAAGTTGACAAGGAAACGAGTTGACAAGGTTATTAAAATGATACAACGATGGCAGCTTTCACGGCTCAAGCCGTTTTAGCAACGTTTACCGGTGAAAACCGTGTCGGCTGTCATCATTTAGCAGAAACAATTAGCGTCAATGAGGCTGTAAATCAGCATACTCACTTGCGGCATTGAAACACGGACAGGCCTTTTGCGGGTCCAAGTCCCTATGTCCCACAATCAGGGCGTCGGGATATCTCCGGCGAAGCCGTTCCAGCAGGGTACGCAAGGCAATGCGTTGGGCATCCGTTCGGGTGTCAGCAGGCTTTCCGTCCTTAGACAGTCCGCCGATGTAACAGACTCCAATCGAATGCCGGTTATGGTTCTTGCAATGTGCCCCGACCATTTCTTCGGGCCTGCCCGGTTCAATAGTCCCGTCCGTGGGAATGACGTAATGGTAACCGCAGCCTATCCAGCCCAGCGAGCGGTGGTAGCTGTCGATGTCTGCCATCCGAAGGGCACTGCCTGCCCTATTGGCAGAACAGTGCACGATAATCAGTGTAATGGTTCTCATAAGTGTATATTTAGGTAACGAGTTAACCAGTTGACAAGTTGACGAGGTTTTAGATGAACTATTCAGAACCTTGTTCCCTTGTCAACTGATACCTTGTCAACTTCTACATACTGGCTATAGCTCCTCCGGCAGCACCGGTTATCAACAACTCAATGAACTTGACGATGTAAAGCAAAATGTTTTTCCAGTTTGTTTTCATACGTTTAGTGGTTAAATGAATAATAAGGATGAATAATCGCATGGCAATTTATTGTTGCAGGGCAGATTCGTTATCCGCCCTGCAAGGTTAAGAAGCTGTTTTGAATTTCTCCAAAAAGTTTTTCTTGGCTTGATGTGTTCGTTTTCGTGTGTGCTTTGGGCGATTTTTTGGTCCTTTCCGCTCCTGTTCTTCGTCAGATAGCCCGCTATCTTCCTCATCACAGAAGCGAAAATGCCTCAAAAACTCATCCCAAATCATCGCACGATAAATTCAAAACAGCTTCTAAATTAAAGAATCCGCGTTAATCTGCGGAAATCCGCGTTTCAGAAAGACCTGGGAAAGGAAAGAATCACACGCCGGGTTCTTCCGGAACAGAAGCAGTCTTCCGTTTCGCCGCTTCCAAGTCCACAGTAGCTTCGCCCGACTTTTCAGCCTTCAGCGTAGCCTTCTGTGCCAGGCGGCTTGCTACCGGAGCAAATTCGGCACGCGAGCGCAGGTTTTCGAAGTCCTCACCGGGAGTAAACACGATATTTACCGTCTTGATGTTGGATGCAGTAAATTCTTCCATCGAAACAGCAGGTTCACAAGTGAGGGAAATACCAAAGGTGCCCAGTTCACCGAACTGCACTTTGCAGCCGTTCAGCAGCATTTCGACCAGGCAGGCACACGTGTCACTCACCACGCCTTTCACCGTACCGCGGGTAAACACCCCGTTGTGATCGGCGATGTGTTTCACGAACTCGTCAAAAGTCATCGTTTTGGTTACTTGGTTTTTGGCGTATGCCATTTCAGTTGCTTCTTCGTCCAACGGGTTTCTCCATAAATAGGTAGAGTAATTAATCATACTTTAAACTGTTTTTTAATGGTTAAACTTAAGTGTCAGTTTGTAAGTTTCTAAGTTTGTTAGTTTTTAAGTTTGCAATTCAAAAACTCAAGAACTTAAGAACTAAAAAACTCACCAGATGTTGCGCGCTTCATCGTTCTGACAATGCAAAGATACGGCACCGGAAAGGCGAAATCAATTCGGTTGACAAGCGTTGACAAACCATTGATAAATCATTTATTCTGAATACAGTTGACTAGTTGACAAGGTTTTATTCAGTTGACTAGTTGACAAGGTACTAGTTGACAAGGTTCTGAATAGCTGAATACAGTTGACTAGTTGACAAGGTACTAGTTGACAAGGTTCTGAATAGTTTTACTGAATGTATTTAAAACCTAGTTACCTAGTACCTGTAACCTAGTCCCTGGTACTAAAACCTAGTTATCTAGTTACCTAGTTACCTAGTCCCTATTATTAAAACCTAGTCCCTGGTACTAAAACCTAGTTACCTAGTACCTAGTCACCTAGTACCTAACATACCACATGTCAGATGTGCATATCACCATAAACGGAGGAAACAACCAGATCCTCCCCAACGCTACGGAAGCCGTGCAGAATTTCTACGGCAGCTACTTCCCGGAGCATCCGCTTCCCGACAAGTCCGCTCAGGAAACGGAACCTCCCGAAGCGCAGAAGCTTGCCCTATATATAAATAAGGAGAACCTCGGACGCTATCTTTCCCTCATCGGCGAGTGCCGGTCGGCTACCGAGCTGGCACGTGTCGTGGTGGAGATGGTGGAACAAGAGCCCAGGCTCTTCCCCGAAGAAATGGTAAAGGAACGCTTCATCAGCCTCCTGCTGCCTTTCGCGTCCAAGCTTGAAAAAGGCAAGACCATCGACAACATCCGTGCCCGCATCAACGACGCATGGATGAACCGTCCCAAGAAACGTCCCTGAACCTGTCTGAAAAGACCGCCCTGTCATGAACCCGATACTCATTCCAAGAGGACAAGTCACCGGGAAACTTTACGCATTTCCGGCATTTCACTTGAAACTCTTGGCTAATGAAAAAAAGCGCGTTCATAAAGAAAATAGCGGAAGCAGTCATCGAATCCATCCGGGAAGAGCATTTTGAGATACCTTATCTCAGGCAGATAGCCGCCGCTCAGGAATACCTGAATGCAAACCGCAACGCCGACCTCTCGCACGTGAAGTGCCTTCTCCGCTGGATAATGCCCAAGGAGTACCACGATGAGATAGACAAGCTCCACGAACGGGAAGACCCCCAGTTTGTCTGCATCATCAACGGCGGCCAGAACCTCATCGCTCCGAACGCGCAGCAGGCAGAACAGAACATACAGGATAGTACACCCGAAAAATGAATATATACTGCATCGGCAGTTGAATATATACTGCAACCGCTGATGAATATATACTGCAACTGCTGATGAATATATACTGCAACTGCTGATGAATATATACTGCAACTGCTGATGAATATATACTGCAACTGCTGATGAATATATACTGCAACTGCCGATGAAGTATATATCCCTAAAAAATAGATATAGATAACGTTTTCAAAACATACATGTATGACAAACGGAAAGAATAAAATCGAAGCCATATTCAGCGAACGCAACATAGATGAAGATTGCGATACCATAGCACGACTGCTTTCACCTTATCGGGAGGTGGTTCGTGAATTGCTAATCCAAGGCAACTATGCCAAAGCCGTAACCATCCTACTCGAAGTTCTCGAAAGCCTCACTTACCACTTTGTGGAAGACGAGCATTACAACTATTTCGATGATATGTACAGCCCTGACTATGTTTGTCAAGATATGATGGAGGCAATCATCAGCTCTATTAAAAGTGGGAATTTTCCAGCAGCTGAGTTGCAACGGTTGAAAGACGGATTGGAGAAGTTAAAGCATACAGAAGCATACAAAGATTACAGTGTGCCGTATGTGTTAGATGTGTGGGAGAAATTCCAACGGTAACCAGCCTATAGTCATCAAAGACAACCGGTCAAAAAACACATTCATATTGGGTGATCGTTAATCTGTGAAAACACTAAACATAGAGAAGAATAAAGTAAAATCCGCGTTAATCTGCGGAAATCTACGTTTCAAATAAATCACAAACTTATTAATATGAAAGATTTGAAAATAGCCGTAGCCGGAACCGGTTACGTAGGACTTTCCATTGCCACGCTCTTGGCACAACACCATCAGGTAACGGCTGTAGACGTGATACCCGAAAAGGTAGACTTGATAAACCAACGTAAATCACCTATCTAGGACGATTACATCGAAAAGTATCTTGCCGAGAAAGATTTGAACCTGACCGCAACCTTGGACGGAGCAAAGGCTTACAGCGATGCGGACTTTGTGGTGATTGCAGCACCTACTAATTACGACCCGGTAAAGAATTATTTCGATACCAGCCATGTGGAAGAGGTGATTGAACTGGTGAAAAGCGTCAACCCCCACGCCATCATGGTGATTAAGAGCACCATTCCCGTAGGCTATACCGAAAGCATCCGCAAGAAATTGAATACAGACAATGTAATCTTCTCCCCGGAATTCCTGCGCGAAAGCAAGGCTTTATATGACAATCTTTACCCAAGCCGCATCATTGTAGGCAGACCAGAAGGTGATGCACGCTTGGATGAAGCCGCCCACACCTTTGCTTCCCTGTTACAGGAAGGAGCGATAAAGGAAAACATCGATACATTATTCATGGGTACAACCGAGGCGGAAGCGGTTAAACTCTTTGCCAACACCTATCTCGCCTTACGTGTTTCTTACTTTAACGAACTTGATACTTACGCCGAAATGAAAGGCTTGGATACAAAAGCTATTATCAACGGCGTATGCCTTGACCCACGTATCGGAACACATTACAACAATCCCAGCTTTGGTTACGGAGGCTATTGCTTGCCCAAAGATACGAAACAACTTCTTGCCAATTATGCCGATGTACCTGATTCAGGCGATTGTGGAAAGCAACCGAACAAGAAAGGACTTTATTGCTGACCGTGTGCTGACCAAAGCCGGATATTACAACTATTACAACCGTGGCGATTTCAGCCCCAACGAAGAGCGCAAGTGTACTATCGGCGTTTATCGCCTGACGATGAAATCGAACAGCGATAACTTCCGACAATCTTCCATCCAAGACGTGATGAAACGGGTAAAGGCAAAAGGTGCGGAAGTGATTATCTATGAACCGACATTGGAAAATGGCAGCACCTTCTTCGGAAGCAAGGTGGTGAATGATTTGAATGCATTTAAAACACAGAGCCAGGCGATTATCGCGAATCGGTATGATGCTTGTTTGGATGATGTGAAAGAGAAAGTGTATACACGGGATATATTCAGAAGGGACTGATTTTAATAATACTCTCACAATAGGAAATAATCAATAAAATAGTAAATAGCAATGAATATTAATGAATTAAGAAATGGGAATTATGTCCTTTTAAACTACGGAAATGGACGTAAAGATGTATGCAAGATAGAACTGATTAATATAGAGGAAAGAAAAGCTACCCTCAAAGTCTTGGCTGATAATGCAAACATCGAAATTGACAGTCCTGATAAATGGGCAATGCTCGAAGCTATCCCATTTAAAAAGGAATTCCTTAAACAATTGGAATTTATTAAAGACAATGATTATGTTGTTTTCGGATTACCAGATAATGGGGCTTACGTGAAGTTCCTTGGAGGAGGTAATGATATTATAGTAAGAAAGGAAAAAGGAGAATGGGTGTTAATAACCAGAAAGGATAAGGCTTTTTATGGTTGCGAATTTCATTACATTCCTTATTTGCATATCTTTCAGAATTTAGTGTTTGATTATTGGCGTATAAGTTTTAGCGACTAAATACAAAGTTCTTAGTAATAAATATTCATTATTTATTGTGGCGATTACAACAGAGAATAACAAGCGCATAGCCAAGAACACACTGCTGCTTTACTTCCGCACGCTGCTCATTATGGCGATAACGCTGTACACCAGCCGTGTTATTCTTAACGCTTTGGGTGTGGAAGATTACGGCATCTATAATGTGGTAGGCGGTGTGGTAGCTATGTTTTCCTTGGTTTCCGGATCTTTGTCCAATGCCATTAGCCGTTTCATTACGTTTGAGTTAGGACGAGGAGATATAAAGAAATTAAATACGATTTTTTCGACAAGCGTCAATATACAGATAGGCATTTCCGTGATAGTCTTGCTGTTGGGAGTCTTGATAGGCGGTTGGTTTTTGAATGCGAAGATGAACATTCCGCCAGACAGGATGATTGCTGCTAATTGGGTATTATGCTGTTCCTTACTGATGTTCTGCATCAATTTGATAAGCCTGCCCTATAATGCCTGCATCATTGCCCACGAACGGATGGCGGCTTTTGCGTATGTCAGCATTCTTGATGCAACCTTAAGGTTATTGGTCTGCTACTTGATAACGGTTTCACCTTTTGACAAGCTGATTTCGTACGCCGTCTTGTTGGTCATCGTTGCACTGATTATCCGCATGGTTTATGGAATCTATTGCAACAGGCGTTTTGAAGAATGCCATTACCGTCTTGTTTATGACCGTTCTTTGTTGAAGCAAATGGGCAGCTTCGCCGGATGGCAATTTTTGACTAATTGCTGCTGGATGTTCAATACACAAGGCGTAAACATCCTGATAAACCTGTTCTTCGGGGTAACCTTAAACGCCGCACGTGGGGTAGCAACCCAAGTTGATAGTGCCATCCAACAATTCGTGAATAACTTTATGACTGCGGTCAATCCTCAAATAACAAAAGATTATGCTTCGGGACAAATTAAAGAGATGTTCCTGCTGGTATGTCGGGGAGCAAAGTTTTCGTATTTCCTGCTGCTGCTGTTTGCTGTCCCTGTAATTTTTGAGGCTGACTACATTTTGAGGCTATGGCTGAAAAACGTGCCGGAACATGCCGTAGTGTTTTTGCGCTTGACAATCATTGGCTCAATGGTCAATATGCTTGGAGGAACAGGCCTGACAGCTTGCATGGCAACAGGCAAAATCAAACGTTATTCCATTTGGATATCAAGTGTGGGTGTGTTAGTGTTTCCTCTTACGTGGATTGCATTCAAGTGCGGTCTTCCAGTTGAAAGCACTTATATAATCTTTATTATAGTTTACATAGGGGTTAACATCGTCAGGCTTTATATAATGAAAGGGTTACTTCATTTTCCGCCGATGCTATTTGTCCGTGAAGTGATATTTAAAATTTGTATCGTCACACCTTTTGTTTTATTGCCGCCTTATATCCCGATATATTTCATGACAGAATCTTTTGGACGCTTAATTGTAACAACTTTTGTATCTCTGATATCTTCATGTCTATTTATTTATGCCATTGGACTCTCTAAAGAAGAACAGGCAGCAATAATTGGAAAAGTAAAAAAGTTTATTCAAAAATAGATTAAGAAAATATGGGCTTAAAAACATATATTAAAAGAGTGATTCGTTATTTGTTAACGGGTTTACCTGTTCAGAAAGTAACCACAAATATTGTCACTTTAGCTTCTAATGAATTGTTAAAAGGGAAAACAGCACTTATAACAGGCGGTACAAGCGGCATTGGTTATGCCATAGCTGATGCTTTTTTATCAAGTGGAGCATCTGTTATTATAACAGGACGTAACAATCAACGGCTCGAAATAAGTTGTAAAAAATTGCTTGTTTCTCATCCCAATAGAGAAAATCATATTTCGTATGTTACAATAGATAATAGAGACGTTACGTCTTTGGAAAGTATATTTGAACAACATCAGAATTTACAGAAAATAGATATTCTTGTGAATAATGCTGGAATCCAAGGTGGTGATATAGCTCATGCGGATGAAAAAGAATATGATGATATATTGGAAACAAATTTGAAAGGTCCGTTTTTCTTGTCACAATTGGTCGCTCGCAATATGAAAAAAAATCATATTAAAGGTAATATTCTAAATATTGCTTCCTCTTCAAGCTTGCGACCTGCAAACTCAGCTTATAACATATCCAAATGGGGTATTCGAGGTTTAACATTGGGTCTGGCTAAAGCTTTAATACCTTACGGCATAACAGTTAATGGCATTGCGCCGGGACCGACAGCAACACCTATGCTTATGAAAAATGACGTTAAAGACATAGCACATGAAAAATTACCAATCGGCCGTTATGCATTGCCTGAAGAAATAGCAAACATGGCTGTATTCCTGACAAGTGAAATGGGACGAATGATAGTAGGAGATATTGTTTATATGACAGGAGGGGCTGGAATTATCACATTCGATGATGTAAAGTATTCTTTTTGAAAATAGTATTGAAAATATAAATTCAAGTAATTAGAGAGACTAATTTATAAATATCATGGAATATTATTACGTTTCAGAAAAAAATCATTTACTTCTATTAGCCTTATTAAAGGCTTATGGAATAAGAAAAGTCATTGCTTCACCCGGAGCAACGAATATAACGCTGGTTGCAAGCATGCAGCATGACCCGTACTTTGAGATGTTTTCTTGTGTGGACGAGCGTTCGGCGGCTTATATGGCTTGTGGGCTGGCAGAAGCATCCGGAGAACCTGTAATCATAAGTTGTACCGGAGCTACCTCGGCACGTGAATATATGTCTGGTTTGACTGAAGCATATTACCGCAAATTGCCTGTTCTTGCAATAACATCCACGCAGGATATTTCGAGGGTAGGACATCTGATAGCCCAAGTAACCGACCGTAGTGCCCGTCCCAATGACATTGTAATGGAAAGCGTACATCTTCAGAAAATAAAGGACGAGACGGACGAATGGGATTGCATGATAAAAATAAACAAGGCACTACAAGCTTTGACACGTCATGGAGGAGGTCCTTCGCATATTAATTTGACTACAACATATTGCAAGGATTACAGTGTAAAAGAGTTGCCCCAAGTGAACAAAATAGAATATTATACTTATCCGGACATATTGCCGGCTCTACCGTCAGGGAAAATAGCTGTGTTTATCGGGGCGCATAATGTTTGGACGGCACAAGCGACTAAAGCCTTGGATGATTTTTGCAGCTGTCATAATGCTGTTGTATTTTGTGACCATTGCAGCAATTACCGTGGTAAGTATAGGGTACTCAATTCTCTGATAGGATTGCAGACTGCCTATCATTCTCCGTTATTGGACATTGATTTATTAATTCATATCGGTGAAATATCAGGTGCATACGATGCTTTTGCATTCCGTCCTAAACAAGTGTGGAGAGTTGACTTGGATGGAGAAATAAGGGATCAGTTCAAGAAACTTACTGCTGTATTTGAAATGTCGGAAGAATATTTCTTTTCCCGTTATCATACTGAAAACAAAAAAGATAACAGCTATTATAAAGCATGGGTCGCTGAAATGGAAAGTGTCAACAATAAAATACCTGAGTTGCCTTTCAGTAACATTTGGGTTGCCCAACACACATCCCCAAGACTCCCGACAAATTCAGTGCTTTATCTGGGCATTTTAAATTCGTTGCGTTCGTGGAATTATTTTGAAACACCGGTTACGATAGAAGAACATAGTAATACAGGCGGTTTCGGTATAGATGGAATCGTGTCTACCCTTATTGGTTCTTCTCTTGCAAATCCTGAAAAAATCCATTTTGCGGTTGTGGGGGATTTATCTTTTTTCTATGATATGAATTCATTGGGTAACCGTCACATAAAAAACAACGTCCGCATTATGATTGTCAACAACGGCAAAGGAATGGAATTCCGTTTGATAAATCATAATGGAGCCATGTTTGGAAGCGAGACTGATAGGTATATTGCAGCAGGAGGACATTTTGGCAATCGGTCTCCACAAGTCGTAAAGCATTTATCTGTAGATTGGGGATATGAATATATGTCTGCTTCCAATAAAGATGAATTTAATAATGTAATAGAGCATTTTCTTACACCAACATTAACCGATCAACCGATGGTTTTTGAAATTTTCACGGACACGGATGGAGAGACTACTGCTTTAAAAATGATGGAAGAACTGATTGTAGATAACGGAATGTTGTTGAAAAACAAGACAAAAGAAGCTGTTAAGTCTGTTGTCGGAGAAAAAGGTAAAAATATAATTAAATCTATATTTAAATAAGTTGATGAAAATCAAACTGATTACTTTTGCCCCACATCCAAACTTCGGCACGTGCCTGCAATCGTATGCTTTGAATTATGTATTGCGCAAGATGGGGCACAACGTGGAATTCATTTATAATGACAGAGAGAATCCTCCTCAGTCTTTTATCAAAGTATTCATGAAAGGATGCATAAAGCTATTCTTGCCGAAATCATTTATCACTTCCATGAAGGCAAAAAGACAGGCTGGTGCAATAAACCGGCACAGAGAACCTTATATTTTGGAACTTCCCAATCACCCGTTCTTATATAGGCTTAGTAAGCTTCCCTTTTATAAAACGGTGTATAAGCTACTGAAATGCAGAAATCTTCAGTGGAAAAAGGTCTATAAGTTCACTTACGAAGACGACAATTTCAACATGCGTCGCATCTACACGCATAAGCAATACACAGAAGTGACCGCCGACACGGACTTGTTCATCACAGGCAGTGACCAAATATGGAATCCGTATTGCGGCGGCTTCAACCCAATGATGTTCGTAGAATTTGGCGGCGACAAGAAACGAGTTGCCTATTCGTCTAGCATCTCCTTGCCGGAGATTCCAGCATCAGTGAAACAGCGGATGAAAACGGATTTGGAAAAATTCCAGCACATAGCTGTGAGGGAACGACGGTCTGTGGAACTACTAAACAAGTTGCTTCATCGTAACGACATCAAGCTCGTAGTTGACCCCACTTATCTGCTTTTGGCAAAGGAGTGGGAAGAATTTGGCAATAAGGCAGAGATAGAGTTCACCATACCCGAAAAGTATATCTTCTGTTACTTCGTTGGCGACAAGCGGGCGGATGTATATGAACAGATGGTACAAGAAGTGAAACATTTCACTGGCATTCAGAATGTCATTACATTGGAATGTTATAATCGAAACCTGAATTACGGTAATGGTAGGCTCTACAAGGATGCGGGTCCATACGAGTGGGTCTATCTTTTGCAACACGCCTCTTACATTTGCATGGATTCGTTTCATGCTACGGTTTTCGCTCTGAAATTTCAGAAGGAGTTCGTACATGCTATGAAGAATGAAGACACGGAAACAGGTTCGCAGAACACACGCATGTATGACATCCTCAGCCGTTATGGTATCCTTTATAAGAACTATAACGTAGGCGGCAACAACGGCTGGCAGCAACCTGTTGATTACGC
Organism: Bacteroides sp. An51A; assembly: GCF_002161565.1. Lineage (NCBI taxonomy): Bacteria > Pseudomonadati > Bacteroidota > Bacteroidia > Bacteroidales > Bacteroidaceae > Bacteroides > Bacteroides sp. An51A. The sequence goes on along the minus strand of NZ_NFIC01000009.1, from coordinate 15,712 downwards.
ACGTCTCACACCGCTGATTGAGAGCGAGATAAAGGATTCAATAGATTACCTTAAATACGAAATAGAGAACTGATTATGGAAAAAGAACGTTTGGTTTGGATAGACTTGTTAAATATTGTGGCTTGTGCCGGTGTGCTTTTGCTTCATTGTACCAATGGACAAGTTCACGGTTTCTCGGGCACACCTTCTGTTGATTGGTATATCGGATTGGCTACACATAGTTTCTTCCTCTGGCCTGTTAATGTATTCTTTATGATTTCCGGATTTACCCTGTTGCGTTCTTCTATTGTTAATAAGAGTGAAATGGGGGGGGGTAAAACGATTTTACAATAGAAGATGGAAACGTTTAGGAATTCCATTGCTTGTTTGGAATGTATTGTATATGATAATGTATTTTCTTTCGGCATATCATAACGATAAAAAATTAGAATCCTTACCAGAATTGATTGAAAAATTTGCACTATTCGAATACAACGGATTCATGTGGTTTTTTGTACCTCTGATAATGATTTATTTATCTCTTCCGTTTTTTGCGGTATTTATTCTTAATTCAAATAGAAATTTGCTTAGGCTTTTTCTGATTATCGGTTTATTCTTAGGGTGTATTCCACCATTGGACACCGATTTTACAATACGTGAAGGATTAGGTAACATTTATCTCATGGGAAGCCGGTTCTTTTATTTTATTGTAGCGGGTTACTACGTGGGGCATTTTGACATATCTGTCAAAACCCGACGAATGATTTACACTTGCTCACTCATCTGTATGCTGATTATGTTTTGCGGTACTATGTTGCTTACTTTGTATATGCCAGAACATTACCGTTATTTTATCACATACACAAATATACCATGTATCGTTTCGGCAATAGGTGTGTTCACCTTTTTCAGATACAATGATTGGAATAAGCTGTTGAATAACCTGAAACTTAACAAGGAGAGGCTGGCTTATTTCAGCAGTTTCAGTTTAGGAATCTATCTGATACAAGGAGCATGGTTTACCATATTAGGATTCTTTCATATTTGTGATGAACACATTATCATAAAATTTTTTGTAATGTATGCTTTGTGTGTCGGTTCTGTATGGGTGATGAAACACATTCCTACAGTAAAGCGGATGGTATCGTAATGTGAATTTATTATTCTTTTAACTATATTTAAAATGAAATTTGCTTATTTGATTATTGCTCATAATGAACCATTGCTGTTCGAAATATTGCTTCGTTTATTAGATGATGAACGTAATGATATTTATGTTCATATAGATAAAAAAACAGATATCTCTCAATTTGACAAGTTCAAATTAAAATATAGTAATTTGATATTTATTAATAGAATACCTGTGTATTGGGGAGATGAATCTCAAATACAAGTAGAATTAAACCTCCTTCAAGCAGCTCATTCTCATGGGGGATATGATTATTATCATTTACTCTCAGGAGTAGACCTCCCTTTAAAATCTCAAAATTTTATACATCGTTTTTTTGAGGAGCACGCAGGAACAGAATTTGTTGGTATAACACATTCTGATTTCAATCTTAATGATTTGAAACATAAAACTGCGTATTACTATTTTTTTACTAAGTATTATCGTTCTATCGGATGGAAGGCATGGTTCTTACGAAAAATTTCTAATTTGTTAATTATGCTTCAATCCACTTTTAAGGTAGAAAGAAGATATGATGTAAGTTTATCAAAAGGTCCTAACTGGTTTAGTATATCTGACCTTCTTTGTCAATATATACTTAATCGTAAAGAGATTATTTTAGATAGATTTAAATATGTTTTATGTCCTGATGAAATGTTTCTGCAGACAGAAATTATGAATTCCTATTTTCAAAATAATATTTATGATTCAGAAGATCAATTTGAGGCATGCATGAGGGAAATTGATTGGAAAAGAGGTAATCCGTATGTTTGGAGGAATAATGATGTGAATGAGTTAAAAAAATCAAATCGGCTATTCGCTCGCAAATTTTCAACTAAATATATGAGTGTTGTTAATGAAATAATAGATTATATTTCAAGTTGCGATAAGTAAAATGTACCATAATTTTGCTAAATAAATTATATGGCTACTTATCTTTTGATTATAGTGATATCCGTCCTTTTTACATATTGGGCAGAGTGCAGTCGAAAAAATAGATCTTTATTTCTGTTTTTTTCATTTTGGGCATTATTTATACCCGCTTTCTTTGCAGGTTGTCGAGATTTAACAGTTGGTTTTGATGTCATGTTTTATGAATATGACATTTATAAAAGTGCTCATTATAGTAATTCTTTTTTTGACTTATTATCAAGCGATGTCGGGAGTATAGAACCTTTATTTTTGTTAATTAATTATTTGACTGTTTTAATAATAGATGATATCCATTTTGTTTTAGGTGTTATATCTTTTGTTACATTATATTTCGCTTATTGTGCGTGTTTTAAGATGAATAAAGTAGCTCCTTCTTGGTTGTTATTTACCTGCTTCCTATTGTTGAATTATGCATCTTCCATGAATATAATTAGACAAAGTCTAGCTATCTCTATTTGTCTTTATGCATATTCATTAATGAAAACTTCTGCATTAAATTCCCGTTTCTATATTGCTGCATTCTTAGCTGTTTTAGTCCATCGAACAGCTTTATTGCCGATTGGATTATTAATAATTTATTTTTATCTTTCTAATATGGATGAAAAAAAATTTTCATCCATATTCCTATTATATATAATTGGAATGGCAATACTATTTGCTACAACATCATATATTTTACCTTTCTTATCAAACCTATTTAATAAAGATTTTGAAATATACCTTGATGGTAGTATGAGCGATAAGAGTTGGACACAAACATTTGTTTCAACAGCTTATGTTTCATACCTTACGATTTTTATTATAGTTTGTTATTGGGGATATAAAAAAAAGATAATTTTTGCTACGGATATTCATGAATATAAATGTAACGCAGCGTCAATTGCATTATGTATACTGTTAGCGGCTAGTTTTACAGGTAGTATGCTGAGATTGATTGCGTATTTTATAGCTATTAGTGTAATAGAATTAGCGTCCATTTTATTAAACAAGAAAATTAAGACATATAAAAGAAATATTTTCGTATGTTGTATCATAGTTTTATTTTTAATATTATTCATGAAAGAGGGATATTATGATGGCCTTGATTATTCATCAAAAATTTTGGGAATATAAATTCTTATCAAAATAGATTTCAGTAACAATGAAAAAATAAGCGAGAATAAGTAAAAAAACGAACTGAGTAAAAAATGAAAACATTATCTATTATTATTCCAATGTTTAATATGGAGGACTATATTAGGCATTGTTTAGACTCCCTTGTTGCTGTTTCAGCGGATATTTTAAACTATATAGAGATTCTTGTTATAAATGACGGCAGTAAAGATGGTTCTCTTCGTATAGCAACTACTTATCAAAATAAGTATCCTCAAGCTATTAGAATAATTGATAAGGAGAATGGGAATTATGGCTCCTGCATAAATATAGGGCTTAGTGAAGCTACCGGTAAATATGTAAAAATTCTTGACTCGGACGATTCTTTCAACACAGATGGATTAAATAAAATTATTCAAAATTTGAACTCTGCTGAAATAACTGATCTAGTGATTACTGACTATGTGGTAACTGACATAATCAACAAAAGTAAAAAGCGTATAAACTTTAAACTTATGCAGAATCAAGTATTAAATTTTGATGATTCAAAAATAGTGAAAAGTATACATGGAATTCAAATGCATGCGATTATTTATAGAACAAATTTATTGAAAGAAATTAATTATCGACAAACAGAAGGCATTTCGTATACAGATCAAGAGTGGTGTTTTTATCCGATGGTTAAAGTTCAAACAATAAGATATTATGCAATAGAACTTTATGATTACTTAATAGGTAGAGAAGGACAAACAATGTCACCCACATCTATGAAAAGAATGATAAAACATTTAATTATCATAGCAGAAAAGATGTTAGATTATTTTTCTAATATAAATAAAACGACTATATCTAGAATGCATTATTTGTATTTAGAATATAGAGTAGTAGATCGTTATAAAGATATTTATCGTTTCTTTCTTCTTACTTTGCCTTATGGTGATTTTTCTGCTAAGGGTTTCGGTAAATTGGAATTAAATTTGAAAACTAAATCAAAAAAAATATATAGAATAGTTTGCTTAACATCTATTTTACGTAGGTCATGTCCGATCCCCTTTGTCTTATTGTATAAATTGCTTGGAATTAGATTATAACAATTTAATACTAAAAAATATTTATGAGATTATCTATTGTAATTCCCGTTTATAATGTCGAGAAATATATAGAAAAATGCATTTGTAGTGTTGTGTCACAGGATATATCTAATGAGGACTATGAAGTTCTGATTTTAAATGACGGTTCTACTGATTGTAGTAAAGATATAGCAGAAAGATATGCAAAACAGAACTCCAATGTACACTTGTTTAATCATTCTAATATGGGACTCAGTGCAACACGTAATAGAGGTTTACGTGAGGCTAAGGGTGACTATGTTTGGTTTATTGACAGTGATGATTGGATAGAGAATAATTGTTTAGGAGATATTCTAAAAAGACTCGAAAGTAATCCAGACGTATTATCGTTTTCAGGTATGATTCCTGAAGGAAAGCGTAAAGGGAATGCCGAGTTTTATGGAAATAAAGTAACTACTCTTACGAGCCTTTATTTACATGGAATGATAGATCCTGTGCAATTCTATATATATAACAGAAACTTTTTACTTTCAAATAAGTTCTTTTTTAAAGAAAACATTAAACATGAGGATACTTTGTTCACTCCTATTACCCTATACAAAGTAAAAAACATAGTTTTTTATAGGAAACCAGTTTATCATTGGCTATATAGACAGGGGAGTATTACGAGTACATTAGATATGAAACGAGTAAAAGATATTTCAGATAATATCCAAATTTTATATCAATTTGCTACTGACATTGCTGAAAGAGACATTCGGGTTGGATTTTTTAATAAGATAGCACATCGTATCATTGAAATGTTAAATTATGGAATTGATAATGGAAAAGCTGGTGAAGAATATGTTATGCGAATAATGGATTTACATCCGGAGTATTGGAATATAATGAAAAATGCATTAGATATAAAACCTAGAATCATTTATAAACTAATAAGATATAGCCCATTAAGTTTTATAGATACTTATCGGATTCTTGTTAGGATAAAGTCTACTTTAAATAATTTTTTGAAAATACCTTATTAAGAAACTGTTTTGAATTGATTCAAGAATAATGTTATAAGCATCTTCAGATCTCAAATCAGCCGGTCAATTGGAAAAATGTTATATCTTTAAAGGTACCAAACAATAAAGTTATGACACAGTATCCAACCGACCTGACTGAAAAACAGTGGCAAGTTATAAAAAATATTTTAGAGCCGCAAGCGAGGAACCGAAAACATCCGCTTAAAGAGATAATGAATGCCATCCTTTATATCAACAAGACCGGCTGCCAGTGGCGTATGCTTCCTTCTGACTTCGCCCCTTGGCAAACCGTCTATTACTACTTCCGCAAGTGGAAGCTTGAAGGTGTGTTTGAAGAGGTGATGGATGCCTTGCACTCCCTTATCCGTAAACAGGCGGGACGGGAGGAAAGTCCCAGTCTTGGCATCATGGATTCCAGAAGCGTAAAGACTTCCCATCATGTTGATTCTGACCGTGGTATAGACGGGAACAAGAAAATCAAGGGACGGAAAGAGCACATCATAGTCGATACGCTTGGCCTTCCGTTAGCCGTCACAATCCATGAAGCCAACCTGCATGACAGCAAGGGCGCCCCACAAGCCATAGAAAAACTCGCTTATAAATTTCCGCGCTTGGTTAAAATATTGGCGGATGGAGGCTACAGGGGAGATTTGGCTGATTGGGTCAAGAAGAAATTCGGATGGATATTGGAGGTCGTACTCAGACCGGACGAATGTCCATCCAAATTTCAAGTACTGCCCAAACGCTGGATTGTGGAACGCTCTTTCTCATGGCTGGAAAACTTCAGAAGGCTGACCATCGATTATGAATTCCTTGCTGAAACCGCAGAAGCTATGGTACAGATTGCATTCATCCAAATCATGCTTAACAAATTTATCGAATGAAATCAAAACAGCTTCTAAAAGTGAGTTAAATTCATAATAAAGTGATAGGATGAAAAACAATTATCGCTATCAATGGACAATTTACTGTAAGGTGCATGACCAGATAAGAACGTTTTGCGTATGAGATATTATGTAAAGGGATTTTGGAATAATAATGCTGGAAATTGCGGAAAACAATCCTCTAATTAGGAAATATGCCGATAAAATATGGCAAAGCAAAAGGTTCTTTATGGGAACAGACGTTTTTGTTTGGTATGCCATTCCGCATAAAAGGATTTCCTTAAATCTTTTTCGATTATGCCCTTGCTGAAACCTATATTATCGGCATACACAACTTAGGTTACAAAGTAAACCCGCAATATTTCAAAACTCCTTACACAAAGATTTCCCAATGGTGTCACAAGCTACAATATCACTTTGCATGGCAATTTCGTCAATTATCTTTAATTGTTTCCGAATATTTCAATCAATGGTTGACATTTATGTAAATCTGGATAAGATTGTGGTAATAGGGAATGCTTGGGAGCATTTTAATAAAATTAAAGATGACGAAACTTTAAAAAGTTGCAAACTAGAACTGTTTATGAAACCTTATTTCTTCTCCTTAGGCGGTTTGATTCCAAATAAAAACATCCAATGGATACTGAAAGTCTCACAGCATCATTTGTAACATAATTTCTTTATCACAGGTTAGATAGATTTGAAAGCATATGGAAAAGATTACAAGGGATGCGATTATCCCAATGTCAAATTTTGGGGATATATTTCTGATTGGGTATGGGTATGAAATTGTTTAAGAAGTATTTATTACTTTGGTTTTATGTTAAGAATATTTTTAAAAGAATGATTAGATGAAACAATATGCAATCAATGGTCGGTTCGTTGTCCGTAAGCAAACCGGACAAGAACGTTTTGCACAAGAAATAGTAAGAGAACTAGATAAAATTTCAGCCAAAGGTGAGTTTGTTTTAATTATTCCCCAATATGCAAAAAAAATACCAATTTATCAAAATATTGAGGTCGTAAAATTTGGCAATATCAAGAGCCATTTATGGGAGCAAACTAATTTTTTATATTATATAAAGAAACATGGATTAACCAGTATCAATTTAACAACAACTTGTCCTTTAATAAGTCCTGATATTGTTTGTTTGCATGATGCTTGTATCTTTGAGATTAGCGACCTATTGACACAAAATTTATATGGTAAGTTATCTACATTCTGGCACAAACTTATATTTAAAGTTGCAGGGAAAAAAGCTAAAAAAATTCTGACAGTAAGTAACTATTCAAAAGATAAATTGACACATTATTTGCAAGTTTCTCCTAATAAAATAGTTGTAATTTATAATGCTTGGCAACATTTTAATAGGGTGGTAGAAGATAATCGTATTTTTTCAAAATTGCCAACTTATATTAAACGCAAAGAATATTTTTTAGCACTTAGCAGTTTAACACCTCAAAAGAATTTTATTTGGATTAGGGAGGTCGCAAAAAATAATCCCCAAAAACAATTTGTGATTTGTGGTAGTGCCGAGGGTTTTACAAAATTAGGGGAAAGAGAATTAAAAACTGATAATCTATATTTTACAGGTTATCTAACAGATGGAGAGATAAAAGCATTAATGTCAAATTGTAGAGCTTTTATACATCCAGCTATTTATGAAGGTTTTGGTATTCCTCCTTTAGAAGCTATGTCATGTGGTGCGGAGCTTATCATCTCTACAGCTACTTGTTTACCGGAAATTTATGGAAAAACAGCTCACTATATTAATCCTTACAATTATTCTGTAAATTTAGATGACATTCTTTTGCACAAAACAGAACCTGCAAAAATGACTTTAGAAAAATATGATTGGAATAGGGAAGCGAAGAAGCTTTATTCGCTTTTAAGAACCTTATAGAATCTGTATTCTTGTTTCTCGGTGCGAACCAAGTTAAAGCGTATACGAATGGATTTACCGACGCTGATTTTCCATATAGCGATTAAAGATGTTCCCCATACGAAACCGGTCGGCATTCGTGAAGCACGGAAATGTTCCCGTCAAGATGTTTCAAGTATTTGTTCCATATTTCACCACAGATATCCGACCCCAATCTTGTTATGGTATTTTATGGCATCACAAACAGGCGTTCGAAGTAGCAATGCGGACTTAATAGCCAGCGACTATTTGTTGAACAATACCCAAAATGAGGTTTCCTTTTTCCAAAAATAAAAGTCTATCATTAGAGATTTGAAAGCTGGACTATTCTTTTGTCCTTCAATAACAAAATAAAAATAGTATTGGCACTTAGGTGAAAAGGCTGTAATGCGTGAATGCGGTATAAAGGTATACACCATGGGGACAATGTGCGTAAGCAGTCAAAAAATGGCTATTGATTGAAATGGGTAACTTCGCTGCCAACCAAATTTATAGAATTATGTATAGCAGTGAAGATCTTGAAAGGTTTTACTTTCAGTACCAGACGGAGGCGTTACCCCGTGGAGAATCTCTCCAATCGTTTTGTGTCAAGAACAAAGTCCCTTATAACATTTTCCAGAAATGGTTTAAGGATACCCGCAAAAAAGTAGTTGAGATTCAGGTTGACGGTGCTCCTGAGATTACCCATGAAGAAAAGACTAAAATTGGTGACCGGCCTAAACCTGTATCAAGAAGCGGTAATGACAATCCCGTCCGCATATGGATAGACATCCGTATCAGTAATGGATTGCACTTGTCCCAAAAGAATTTAAGCTATCAGGATTTAGTCCGGATGATAGAGAAGCTGGAGGGTCTATGCTGAGTGTTACCGGCCTGAATCATTTTTATTATGTGCGTGACTTTACCGACATGCGTTGTAAGCACAGCCGTGTGTTGTCCATCATCCGTGAACGGCTTCACCGGGAACCCTGTGACGGGGATGTCTTCATTGTCATGTCGCGAAACCGAAGGATAGTCCGTATGTTTTCATTTGACAATCATTCATACAGCCTGTTCGAAAAGAAGTTTGTCGCGGGCTACCAGTTCATGAAAGTGGAGCGGAACGGGGCGGATACCATTTATCGGATTGACTGGAAAGATGTGGTCCTGATACTGGAAAACCCTATAGTTAAAACATTAAAAATCAGATAATTAATATGTCTATTTGCTTGCGTTTTTGCGATTATTTTAGTACCTTTATATCTGTAAATCAAAGGTTTAAACATGATCGAACTGCAACATATAATAGACTCAAAAAGGGAATTGTTGAGTAGGGAAACCTACTCACGGAACCCTATAAATTATAGTGAAGGTATGGCAGACGATCAAAAAGACCGGTACATACAATACCTTGCTGAGCAGAATCAGGACCTCAGGTTGACAAATGACGCCATGAAGCTTGTCTTGGAGGATTTTATGGTTCAGATGAAGGAGCTGAAGGATCAGGTGTCCTCCATGCAATCGAAACAGTCCGATTTGGAAAACCGGTTATCGGAAGAGCGCAAGCTTCGCAAATCGGCTGAACGTAAGGCAAAGTCCCTTCAGGAAAAACTTGATTTTGCCAACCAGGAACGTTTTGGTGACAGGCGTCAACGGATAAACCCTAAAGCTAAACAGAACGCTTCTGACCGGCAAAAGGAAAAAGATGATTATGACGGTACGGACGATACGCTCCGTACGGACTCTGTAGACAATAACGAATCCCGGAATGAGCCGGCCCTTCCCAGAAAGGAACGTGACCTGGGCAATCGTCCCGACGGGTATAAAACGATGGGAGTGTCCGGAGAAGTGGTAGAGCATCCGTCAGATCTGACAAAGGTTCCCGGACGTATCATTGAAAGAAGGATGGTACGTGTATTCAGTTTCCGTACCTTCCTTACGGAAGAATGTTTTGAGATGGTCCATTATGCAGAGCCTGGCAAAAAGCCGAAGTGGGGTTATTTCCCCTCTGAAGGCCATCCGGAGGTGGTAACTAAGTTTGAGGGGACTAAAGCCACTCCTGAATTTCTGCAGGCCATCGCCTATGAAGTTTATGTAAAGAATGTGACCTTCGGCCTTCTGCACCAATGGCTGACGGATATGGGAATGACCATTTCTAAAAACACCTTACGCAACTGGCTTAAGAAAGGCAAGAAATACCTTGATGAACTGGTTCGTGTATTGAAGTCCGTTGCCTTGGAAAAGGACTCGGTTGTGAACTGCGATGAGACCTGGTGCAAGGTTCGCAAATATGACCGTTATAAGAAGTGTTATATCTGGGTATTGGTCAACAAGGCTCAGAAAACAGCCATTTTCTTCTATGAGGATGGCTCCCGCGGCCGTGAGGTGCTTACGGATTTTCTGGGTGATGCGGAATTGAAGAGTATCATGTCCGACGGCTACAATGCTTATGTTTTTATCGGTGATGAGTTGAAATCGGCTCAGTTTAAGGATACTATCCATCAGGTTTGTATGTCCCATGCGAATAATAAGTTCGTTAAAGCCGGTAATCAAGGAGGCGAACCGCTGGCCGAACGTTTTTCAAAGCTTTTAAAGTGGTTCTTTTCTAAAGAACATATTTATGATGAAGCCGGTCTTACTCCGGAAGAGAGACTGCGGGAAAGGCAAAGCCTGGAAACGAAGGAACACCTGATAGAATTGCGCAGCCTGTTGGAGAGTGAACTGTCGAAGAATTCAGAATTTAGAAGCCAGTATTATACAGAAGCTCTTAATTACTTGAAGAAGTTTTGGAAGGAACTATTTGCTTTTCTGGACGATGGGGATCTTCCGATAGACAACAATCTGGCAGAACGGACCATCCGGAAGCTGACTACCCAACGCAACAATTCACTTCATTACGGTAGTGATGCAGGCGCTGAGATGGCTGCGACTTACCATAGTGTAATAGGAACGGTAAAGCTTCATGGCAGTTCTGTCTGGAACTTCATCGGAACTTTTTTCAAAAATATCTTTAACGGGTGCAGGGATTATGTTAACATGGTTCCTGACAAAATCACTTTGGCTACCAGCCAATGTTAAATTCAAAGCTAATTAATTAACAAAACTCGGTTTAGGGCACTCAAAAGTGCCCTTTCAAAGGGGGATGCCCTAAATTGAGTGCTTACACAATGTGCTCTACATAGACTATATTGTTAATCCATCTTTTGGTATTAATTCCCGTAATGAATATGCTTTCGCCAATAATCAGCACCTTGATTTCTTAGTGAGGATAAGCTATTTATTTGAAATAGACAAGTGTTTTAGCGTGAGTTACGGTAAAAAAAGAAATAGTCTCCGTAACAATCTATCTGCAAAGGATAATAATCAATTTAACATAATAAAAAATCATGAAAAAGATTCTTATGGTCTGCGAAGCTTTCGGAGGCGGAGTTTTTGCGTATGTATCCCAACTGTGCAATGATATGTGCGATACATTTGATGTTTATTTGGCATACGCTATACGACCCCAGACTCCGAAAAACTACAAAGAAGCGTTAGACAAACGGATTCATTTAATAGAAGTGAAAAACTTCGGGCATCTGAAAAATCCGCTGGCAGATATTCGGCTGATTAAGGAGTTACGGCAAATTGAACATGCCGTCAAACCGGATGTGATTCATCTTCATTCTTCTATTGCAGGTGGTATCGGCAGGATTGCTTTTAATGGTAAGCATAATACGGTAGTATATACTCCCCATGGATATTCATTCGTGTTGATGGGCAAAAAAGGCTCATTGAAAATGTGGATGTACAAGCAAATGGAAAAGATATTGGGAACAAGGAATTGCATTACATTGACCTGTTGTGAAAGTGAGGATGAAGTAGCCAAAACGCTCAGCAAACGAACGGCATATGTGGAAACAGGGGTTAATGTGGAAGACCTGTCAGCTTCATTAGACGGCATACAGCCTATTCGGAACGAACGGTTTACAGTGTATACATTAGGACGTATCTGTGTACAGAAACAACCGGAATTGTTTAACCAAATAGCGGAATTAGTGCCGGAAGCACGGTTTGTGTGGATAGGTAGTGGGGAGTTATCCGATAGATTGACAGCCCCCAATATTGAAATAACAGGATGGAAACCCCGTAAAGAAGCTTTGGCAATGGCTAAAGGGGCTGATGTATATGTGTTGTGTTCATTGGGAGAAGCAATTGCCATGAGTCTGATAGAGAATATGTTCATGAAAAAGTTGTGTCTTGTAAGCAATGTGATGGGAAATAAAAGTGTCATAAAAGATGGCATCAACGGTTTCTTGTGTAATAAAGCAGAAGATTATGCAGCACGCATTAAAGAAGCCATGAAGGAGTTTCCTACGGCTTTACCCCAACAGGCATACGAAGATGTAATACATATTTACAATACACATGAAATGACACGCAAATACATTGAATTTTATAACTCGATCTGTAAATGATTATGCAACAACACTATGATTACTTGATAGTAGGCGCAGGGCTGTTCGGTTCTGTCTTTGCCTACAAAGCCATGCAACAAGGCAAGAAATGCCTGGTGATTGACCGTCGTCCGCATTTTGGCGGTAATCTTTTTTGCGAAGATGTGGAAGGCATCCATGTGCATAAATATGGGGCACATATCTTCCATACTTCCAATAAAAAAGTGTGGGATTTCGTCAACTCTATTGTGGAGTTCAACCGCTACACCAATTCGCCCGTAGCAAACTATAAGGACAAGCTGTATAACCTGCCTTTCAACATGAATACTTTTTACCAGATGTGGGGCGTGACTACACCTGAAGAGGCACAAGCGAAGATTGATGCACAAAAGGCCGAAGCCGTGGCACGGATGAAGGCAGACGGCGTGACCGAGCCACGCAACTTGGAGGAACAGGCGCAAACGCTTATCGGGAAAGATATTTATGAGAAACTGATTAAAGGCTATACCGAGAAGCAATGGGGACGGAAATGTACGGATCTGCCTGCTTTCATCATCAAACGCCTACCGGTGCGCATGGTTTTCGACAACAATTATTTCAATGACAAATATCAAGGTATTCCTATCGGTGGGTATAACGTATTGATAAACAGGTTGTTTTCTGGAGCGGATATACGATTGGATTGTGACTTCTTCGCCCACCGCGAGGAGTTGGAAGCTTTGGCAGATAAGGTTGTATTTACCGGTGCCATTGATGAATATTACGGATATAGATTTGGCAAATTGGAATACCGCACGGTACGGTTTGAAACGGAAATACTGGACATGCCGAATTACCAAGGCAATGCGGTAGTGAATTACACGGAACGGGAAGTGCCTTACACACGTGTCATCGAGCACAAGCATTTCGAGATGTTCGGCGAGGAAGTGTATCAATGCCCGAAGACGGTCATATCGAAAGAGTATAGTTCGGAATGGACGGAAGGCAGCGAACCGTACTATCCCGTGAACGATGACAAGAACAATGCGCTTTATCAGAAATATAAAGAGCTGGCTGATAAGGAAACAAACGTCATCTTCGGTGGGAGGTTGGCAGAGTATAAGTATTACGATATGCACCACATTGTAGAAAAAGCATTGTGTTATTGGGAATGACGTAAGATTCCGATACCTGAGATGCAATGGTTCAAACGGTGAATGGTCCAATCATGCAATTTCCCAAAGACTTTTGTTGTCGCATTCAGTTTAAACAATGGCAAATGGGAAATAAATGAACATGATGCAGAAATAGATATAGATATTTCAGTTTTCCCTGTGCTGTAAAAATGAAAGCTTTAAAAACTTCATCATATACAAATTTGTGAATCTCCCCAAGTATTCCTATCTTTGAGGCATGAAAAGAAGAGAAAGATACATGACGCATTTCGTAAACCCGTTTACGGATATCGGCTTCAAGATCATCTTCGGGCAACCTGCCAGCAAGGAACTGCTCATTACCTTGCTGAACGAGCTGCTTGCGGGGGAGCATCACATTGAAGACCTGACGTTCATCGACAAGGAAGACAATTCGGACAACGTAAACGACAGGGGGATTATCTTCGACCTGTATTGCCTGACTTCGGGCGGGGAATACATCATCGTGGAGATGCAGAACCGGTGGCACAGTAATTTTCTGGATCGCACGCTGTATTACGTGTGCCGTGCCATCAGCCGGTTGATAGAACGTCCCATAACGGATGAAGTGGAATTGCCGATCGGCAGGAATGACAACGTAACAGACACGGTGAATGAGACACCGCCCCGCTACGGTGACCGCTATAAACTCTCAACCGTATACGGGATATTCCTGATGAACTTCAAGGAAGGGAAGTTAGAGCCGAAGTTCCGTACGGACACGGTGGTGGCAGACCGTGAGAACGGACGGACGGTGAACCCGCATTTCCGGCAGATATACTTGCAGTTCCCTTACTTTACCAAGCAGCTGGAGGAATGCGAGACATTGTATGACAAACTAATCTATGCACTGAAGAATATGAACGAATGGAACAGAATGCCGGATGCGCTGAAAGAACAGGTGTTCAAGCATCTGGAACGGCTGGCTGCCGTAGCGAACTTGTCGGAAGCGAACCGTGTGGCTTATGATAAGGCAGTAGACCGTTTCTACGTGAGCCGTATTTACGAGGAGGACATGCAGGACCGAGTGGAGAACGCGATGCGGGAAGGAAGAGAAAAAGGAATGCAGGAAGGAAGAGAAGAAGGTATAAAAGAAGGAATAAAAGAAGGAATAAAAGAAGGAATAAAAGAAGGAATGGCTAAAAGTAAACTGGAGGATGCACAAAACTTGAAACGTTTAGGCGTTTCTACAGATATCATAGCGAAAGCTACCGGGCTTAGTCCGGAAGAAATCGCATCATTATGATTTAGCGTGTTGAAAGCCAACAAATCCTGCGAGGCATACGGAAGAAAAGCATGGCGCACCGTTTCGGAAAGCCCGATACCCATGCGGGACACATACGGATGCAGGCTCAGGTTGGCGGCTATGCTGAACAACGGAAAGCAGAAGCGCATCTTGCTGTCGCATGTGGAGCCGCCACAGCCTGGACGGTACATGAGCGAGGACAAGGAGATGCTCAGGCAGGTTGATTATTTTTAGGGACTAGGTATCAGGTACTAGTGAACGAGGTTTTAGGATTAGGTACTAGGTAACAGGTACTAGGTAACTAGGTTTTAAATACATTCAGTAAAACTATTCAGAACCTCGTCAACTGGTACCTTGTCAGTAAGCAGTCAAAAAATGGCTATTGATTGAAATGGGTAACTTCGCTGCCAACCAAATTTATAGAATTATGTATAGCAGTGAAGATCTTGAAAGGTTTTACTTTCAGTACCAGACCGAGGCATTGCCTCATGGGGAATCTCTCCAATCGTTTTGTGTCAAGAACAAAGTCTCTTATAACATTTTCCAGAAATGGTTTAAGGATACCCGCAAAAAAGTAGTTGAAGTTCAGGTTGACGGTGCTCCTGAGATTGCCCATGAGGAAAAGACTAAGACCGGTGAGCAGCCTAAACCTGTATCAAGAAGCAGTGATGAAAATCCCGTCCGCATATGGATTGACATCCGTATCAGTAATGGGTTACACTTGTCCCCAAAGAATTTAAGCTATCAGGATTTAGTCCGGATGATAGAGAAGCTGGAGGGTCTATGCTGAGTGTTACCGGCCTGAA
>NZ_NFIC01000008.1:0-227882 GCF_002161565.1 Bacteroides sp. An51A | reverse complement strand
AATCGCCCAAAGCACACACGAAAACGGATACATCAAGCCAAGAAAAACTTTTTGGAGAAATTCAAAACAGCTTCTAATATTCTATCAGGTTCTTTTGCGTTTGTTTCCGGTCTGTTTCCCCGATTTTATTCGTCAGATAGCCCGCTATCCTCCTTATAAAATCAGAAAAACATCCTCGAAAACAATTCGCAAAATTAACCTGAGCAAAATTTAAACAGGCTCTTACCTCCAATATACAAAAAATGCTCTAATTATCCGACATTCCACCACATATAAACCATCCAAACAAAATAATACCTTGCCCTATCAATATCACCAAAACAACAATGGAGATATAGCTAGTTCAAGGTATTATTCCAATAAAATGGCAAACCAGTTCTTCCTTCAACCTGTTTCCCTACAAGAGGAAGATTATTCCTGCATACTTACACGATAGATAACAAAAGTCTGTGCACCTACTTCAGACTGCAAAGTCTTACCATCAACAGTAACTTTACTTTCTTTCGGAGTAATCAGATTGGGATTATCCAACGAATTTTCTTCATCCGGATTATCCGAGTGGAACAGGATACAATCGGCCTGCGTAGCAAGTTTTTTCTTTTTCAAGCCATCAAATTCTACCGTTACAGATTGAGCCTTATCGGATACGTTGACAATCTTAACGATATAGCTTTTTGTAGGTTCATCCCACACAGCGCTGGCAAACAAACCATTTTGATCTGGCTGACCGCTTACAGCCTTGCCATCCATCAACAAAGGCACAACCTGTGTACCTTTATTGTGTCCATAAAGGTATTGCACATACCAGCTGCATGAACGTACACTACGCAAATTGTCAAACCAAATCAAGTCCGGACGCCATTGCCAGCCTTTCACATGCGCCAATAAAGGAGCATAAGTAGCCATATACACTACATCAGCATTACGTTCCACTCCTGTCAGGAAAGCAGCTTCAAGCAATGATGCATAAAAATGATTCCATTTCTTTCCTTTTCCGTGGCAAGCATATTCTCCTGCAAACACCTTCGGTCCTTTACGGTCATAATTATCATAACGATTGCCCGACTTCAAGAACCAATCTTCGGGGCGATAAAAATGTTCGTCGACCAAATCCACTTTCAACTTTTTCATCTCAGGCCACAAATAATCAAAGTCCTTACCCTCCGAATTCGGACCAGATGAACCGATAATCTGAATATCGGGATAAGCTTTGCGGATAGCATCGACAAAATATTTCAGACGTTCGGGATACTCCGGTCCCCACTGTTCGTTTCCTACTCCAATAAATTTCATATTAAAAGGAGCGGGATGTCCCATTTCGGCACGAAGTTTACCCCACTTTGTTGTTTCATCACCATTGGCAAACTCAATAAGGTCAAGTGCGTCCTGAATATAGCTTTGCAGGCTGTCCACTGGGACATGCGCTTTAGGATCATCGTTTTGATACTGGCATGCCAGACCTACATTAACAATCGGAAGAGGCTCAGCGCCCATATCTTCAGCCAACAAGAAAAGTTCGTAAAATCCCATACCATATGTCTGGTGATAATCAGGATAATAACGATGAGGGAAAGTATATTCCCATCGGTTCGAGTTCAACGGACGGTTCTCTACAGGACCTACTGAGTTTTTCCATTGATAACGGTCATTGATATGTGTACCTTCTACGATACATCCACCAGGGAAACGGAATACACCTGGTTTGGTATCAACCAAGGCCTGTACAAGATCTTTACGCAAACCATTTTCACGCCCTTTCCATGTATCGACGGGGAAAAGTGAAATATGCTCCAAGTCAACATTGCCTGCAGAAGCCAGGAAGATACGCAGCTGTGCCGCATCAATGGTTTGTGGAGCAGTAAGCACCAATTCATATTTTTTCCAATCAGCCGAGTTCAAGGCTACGTCTCCCGAAGTCAACACCTGAGTTTCCCCCATCGAATACGGATCAATGAGTTCCACCCGGATCTTCTGCCCGTTTCCTCTGGCCCACACAGTAAAGCGGTATTGAGCATTTTCTTTCAATCCAATGCCGAAAAAGCCTTCATTGACTACCCCTGTACGCTTATGCGGATGTCCCGGATCTGCAAGACGAATGTAATGTGGATTACGGTCGAAAGGTCCATCCTCCAAGACCGTAACATTACCGAATGTTTTCCAGCCTTGCAGACGATTGGGAAATTCAAATGAACGGTTCATGACCAATTCGGCATACAATCCTCCATCTGCACCATAATTAATATCCTCAAAAAAATGTCCATACATGGTGGGTTGGATTTCGGCACCTGGCTTGTTTGCCTTTACCACCATGTGGTTGACTTCCTGTGCCGCCAGCCCCGTACAGCAACAAGTCGCCAAGGCCAAACTGAAAATTGTTGATTTATTCATAAATTATCATTTGATTTCGAGTGTAACAATAGACATAGCAGGCAATTTTACCAACAAACCGCCCTTTTGCAACTTAACATCCTTGAAATCCTTCACAGTAACGGCATCCGGATTTTCAAACGTATTATACGTATCAATCTTATCTGCAGCCAGGATACGTCCCGTAACCTGTTTCCCCTCGAAACCTTCTAGGTTAACGGTTACCTCAGCCGATTCTTCAAGGTCGATATTAGACAACGACAAGTGAATACGTCCTTCCTTGTCACGCGAAGCACTTGTACTAATCATAGGTACCACACGATTATCACGCACATTCTTATAGGTACATTGCAGGTCTGATGGCAAGAACGTAGCATCTTGATGTACATTATACATTTCGAATACATGATAAGTCGGCGTCAGGACCATTTTGTCCTCTTTCGTCAAAATCATCGATTGCAGCACATTAGCGATCTGGGCTATGTTGGTCATCTTCACACGGTCGGTATATTTATGGAAGATATCCAATGTAAGTGAAGCTACAAACGCATCACGCATCGTGTTCTGCTGATACAGATGGCCGGGAATTGTACCGGGTTCTTCATCCCACCAAGTACCCCATTCATCGACGATAAGAGCAATTTGTTTCTTCGGATCATATTTATCCATAATAGCCATGTGACGCTTCAACACATCCTCAATTTCACGGCATTTACCCATCGTCCAATAGTAATCATCGGTTGTAAACTTAGTAGCAGAACCTTTACTTCCAGTCCATCCAGGTACTGTATAATAATGCAAAGATACACCATCCATACGATGACCGACATTCTGCATCAACACTTCTGTCCAATTATAATCGTAATCGCTGGCACCGCTGGCAATCTTAAACAATTTATTTCCATTGTAGTTACGACAATATGTAGAATAACGACGATACAAATCGGCATAATATTCCGGACGCATACTGCCTCCACAACCCCAACTTTCATTACCTACACCAAAGTATTTTACTTTCCAAGGTTTTTCACGTCCATTCTGCAAACGCAACTTTGCCATGGGGCTTCCCTGCTCAGATGTCATATATTCCACCCACTTTGCCATTTCTTCTACTGTTCCGCTTCCCACATTGCCGCTGATATAAGGCTCGCAACCCAAAAGCTCGCACAAGTTAAGAAATTCGTGAGTACCAAAACTATTATCTTCTACAGTCCCTCCCCAGTTATTGTTCACCATTTTCGGGCGGTTTTCTTTGGGTCCAATGCCATCCATCCAATGATATTCATCGGCAAAGCATCCGCCTGGCCAACGCAATACAGGTACTTTCAATTTTTTCAACGCTTCAAGTACATCATTACGGTATCCGTTTGTATTAGGAATAGGAGAATCCTCACCTACCCACAAGCCCCCATAAATACAGGTACCCAAATGCTCAGCGAATTGTCCGTATATTTCTTTCGGAATGATTTGTTCAGCCTTTTCTGTGTGAACGGTTACAGTCGCGTGTTGTTGTGCGGATACAGCAAGGCTGACGCCCAGCATCAAGCCACTAAGAATCAGTTTGTTTTTCATTTTTTCTTCTTTAATTAATCATTAATCGGCTCATTCACTAACCTTATATTTTACAGCTGCTTCTTCGATAGGTAAACCAGCTTTATAAGTTTCAATGTATGCATTGAATCCTGCTACATCTTTCAGGTCCGGTTTAATTTCCACACCTGTGTTCCCAGCAAATACTTGTTCATCAAGGAAATCGGCAAGCGACAATTTTTGTGGATTGTTCACCAAATAAGACCCTAACAAAGCAATACCCCAGGCACCGCCTTCACCGGCCGTTTCCATAACAGATATAGGCGAATTGAGTGCTGCCGCCAAAATGCGCTGTCCTACCCCTTTTGTCTTGAACAATCCTCCGTGACCTGTAATACGGTCTACTTTGATTTTCTCTTCGTTGAACAAAATATCATTACCTATTTTCAGTACAGCCACAGATGCATACAGGTTGGCACGCATAAAGTTGGCAAGGTTGAATTTATCATTGGCAGAACGTACAACCAAAGGTCTTCCTTCAGCAAGTCTGGTTACCGGTTCACCCGAAATGTAATTGTAAGAAATCAGTCCACCACAATCAGCATCTCCTTCAAGAGCATGATTATACAGTTTTCCGAAAACCTCATTCATATCTACGGGTACCCCCAGTAGTTCTTGATATTCTTTAAACAAATTAACCCAGGCATTAAGGTCGGAAGTACAATTATTACAATGTACCATGGCAACCAGGCTGCCGTCAGGCGTAGTCACCATATCAATCATTTCATACGGTTTCGACAAGTCTTTCTCCAGTACAATCATAGAAAACGAAGAAGTACCTGCCGATACATTACCTGTACGCTGCTTCACAGCATTGGTAGCCACCATACCTGTTCCTGCATCTCCTTCGGGAGGACACAAAGGTATGCCTGCTTTCAAACGGCCGGACCCATCAAGTTTTTTAGCACCCTCAGGTGTCAGGAAACCTGCATTCTCACCGGCTTGCAACACCTTAGGCAAAATATCGGTCAATTTCCAAGAAAAGCCTTTCGGTGCAACCATTTTATCGAATTTCTCCACCATCTCTGCCGAATAATTCTTTGTAGCAGGGTCAATGGGAAGCACACCCGAAGCATCGCCGATGCCCAATACCTTTTTCCCACTCAACTGCCAGTGCACATATCCAGCCAAAGTTGTCAGATAAGCAATATCTTTTACATGTGATTCACCGTTCAGAATAGCCTGATACAAATGAGAGATGCTCCAGCGCAACGGAATATTGTAAACAAATGCTTCCGAAAGAGCTGCTGCAGCTATGCCTGTATTGGTATTGCGCCACGTACGGAACGGAACGAGAATCTCCTCTTTATCATTGAAAGCCATATAACCGTGCATCATGGCACTAACGCCAATAGCCGCCAAAGTTTCTATATCCGTATCGTACTGTTTCTTTACATCAGCACATAGATCGGCATAACAATCCCGAAGTCCGTTCCAAATGGCATCAATGCTATAAGTCCACAGTCCATCTACCAATTGGTTTTCCCAAACATGACTTCCCTGAGCTATAGGTTTGTTTTCGGGGTCGATCAATACTGCTTTAATACGAGTCGAACCCAATTCGATACCCAAAATAGCCTTTCCTGATTCGATAATTGATTTTGTGTCTGTATTCATGATATGATTATATGATTATAATAAATAATAAAAATAAAACACAGAGACACAAAGGCACAGAGAATCTATTTACGAATAAAACCTCAGTGCTCCGTGTCTCTGTGTTCCGATCAACTATTAGCAAAGAGCTTTATTCAGCATATAATAAACTTCGTTCATACGGAGTTCTTTCTTGAAGTCGCTAATGGTGGTATCTTTGTTGATATGTACCATTTCGATGCCTGCGATTTCAGCATAATCTTCCCAATATTCTGCAGTCAAATCGTACGAGAAGCAAGAGTGGTGAGTTCCACCAGCCAAAATCCATGCACCTGCACCTACTTCAAAATTAGGCTGCGGAATCCACAATGCAGAAGCTACCGGCAATTTAGGCAGCGGTTTCGGTTCAATACATTCTACATCGTTTACAATCAAACGGAAACGATTACCCATATCCACCACTGTTGCTGTACATCCAGTACCCGTCTTTGAAGTGAATACCAAACGGGCAGTCTGGCTCTTACGGACACCGATACCCAGGAAATGTACTTCCAGACGTGGCTTTTGAGCTGCAATCAACGGACAAACTTCCAACATGTGTGCCTGCAGGATAGCACTTCTTTCACCATTGAAGTTCAACGTATAGTCTTCCAAGAACGAACATCCGTTGGGCAGACCTTGATTCATCACCCATACCGTACGGTACAAGGCTGCTGATTTCCAGTCACCTTCAGCACCGAAGCCATAACCTTCTGCCATCAGACGCTGAGATGCAAGTCCCGGAATCTGGTCGAAATGACTTCCGTCTGTCTGACCCAAATCATCAAAGTTAGTAGTGAAGCCTTTCGCACCTTTTGCCTTCAAAATAGCACGCAAGGCAAGTTCCGCTTTAGCCGAATTCCATACCTTTCCATAGGCTTCGGTTCGTTGATCTTCCAGTTCTTTATCATGGTCATACAGCTGGAAATACTCATCCACCAATGCTTTTACATCCTCGTCTTTCACCTGGCTGTGATATTCCATCAGTTCACTTACCGGACAATAGTCTACATGGTATCCCATCCGAACTTCAGCTTCTACCTTGTCGCCATCCGTTACGGCTACATTATTCATCTGGTCGCCAAAACGAATAATCAACATGTCCTGTGCATCTGCCCAAGCTGCACATACACGCATCCAAACGGAAATCTTACGTTGGGTTTCCGCATCTTTCCAATAACCAACTACTACTTTACGACGGATACGCATACGGCTGCAAATATGTCCGAACTCGCGGTCACCGTGTGCCGACTGGTTCAGATTCATAAAGTCCATATCCATGGTATCCCAAGGAATTTCTTCATTAAACTGAGTATGCAGGTGAAGCAACGGTTTCTTCAATTGTTGCAAGCCATGTATCCACATCTTTGCAGGCGAGAATGTATGCATCCACGTGATAACACCGATACACTTCTCATCGTTATTGGCTGCTTTCATTACTGCTTCCACTTCTTTTGAAGAGTTAGCCGTACCTTTATATACTACTTTAACCGGAAGATTTCCACTGTTATTCAATCCAGCTACCATTTCATTACTGTGTGCGTCTACTGCGATAACAGCATCGCCTCCGTACAGAAGCTGAGCTCCTGTTACGAACCATACTTCAAATTGATCAAATGTGCTCATAGTTCTATGTATTTTAAAAAGTTAGTATGTTATTTCTTCTGTCCGTAGTAAGCATTCGGACCATGCTTGCGGCTGAAATGTTTCTCTACCAGCAGGGGGTTCATCGTCAGATGCGGATTGACGGCATATGCAATGCTTGCCATTTTTGCCACCTGCTCCATCACTACAGCATTATGAACTGCATCGTGAGCATCCTTACCCCACGCAAAAGGTCCGTGATTTTTCACTAATACACCCGGAGTATGAACCGGATTCATTCCTTCGAAACGTTTTACAATCACGTTTCCGGTTTCCAATTCATAATCGCCTTTCACCTCTTCTTCGGTCATATCCGCCGTGCAAGGGATGGCTTCGTGAAAATAATCGGCATGTGTAGTCCCTATATTCGGAATGTCGCATCCGGCCTGTGCCCATGCAGTAGCATACGTAGAATGCGTATGCACCACCCCACCTATTTCCTTGAATGCCTTATAAAGAACCAGATGAGTCGGCGTATCGCTGGAAGGACGTAAATCACCTTCCACTACATTGCCATCCAAATCTACCACCACCATATCCGATGCTTTCATTACGTCGTAAGCTACGCCACTGGGCTTAATCACTACCAGCCCTTTTTCGCGGTCGATAGCAGATACATTACCCCATGTAAAAATCACCAATCCATGTTTCACCAAATCAAGGTTTGCCTGAAACACTTTTTCTTTCAAATTTTCTAACATAAGTCTTATAGTTTGAATTTCGGGTCCCGCTGATAAGCCTTATCATTGAACTTGTACAGATAAGCCCCTCTTTTAGAACCTGTTTTATCTATTTTATCTGTTTTCTCGATATAACCCATATCCGCAATTCGCTTCCGGAAATTGCGTTTATCCATTGGTTCGCCATAAATAGCTTCATACAAGCTTTGCAATTGCGTAAGTGTAAAAAGCTCTGGAAGCAAATTGAAACCAATGGGAGCGGTAGAAGCCTTTTCCTTCATGGCCGTCCGGGCTTTTTCTACCATTTGGTTATGGTCGAAAATCAAATCAGGTATCTCATCAATATTTACCCAATACGCATTATGCTGTTGCACCAGCTCCCGGTCGTATTTATTCGTATTGATGAGTGCATAATAAGCAAGCGAGATAACCCGTTCACCCGGGTCTCTGTTTATCTTGCCAAAAGCTCCGATGTGTTCCATATAAACATCCTTCAATCCGGTCAGTTCGTACAGCACACGCTTTGCCGCATCATCCGCGCTTTCATTTTCCTGGACAAAACCGCCCATTAAAGACCACTGACCCTTTGCCGGCTCAAAATTACGCTGAAGCAACAACAAGCTCAATTGTTCTTTCTCAAAACCGAATATGATGCAATCAATACCGACGAAAAATTTCGGATTATTCTTGTAATATGTAGACACATCGTTCATAAAATCATTTTTCTATACCGAACTGGAATATACAATGGCTCTGATAAGTTTCACCCGGTTCCAGGATAACCGAAGGCCATTGCGGCTTATTAGGACTATCCGGATAATGTTGAGTCTCCAAACATACAGAAGCCCGTTGCGGATAAGCAATGCCTTTCTTACCTTTCACGGTTCCATCCAAGAAATTTCCTGTGTAAACCTGGATACCAGGCTCGTCGGTGTATACGGTCAGACTGATACCCGAAGTCGGGCTGGTCAGCTTGGCTGCTACCTGGCTGATATCGCCTTTAGTCTTCAGTACCCAGTTATGGTCGAATCCATTACCGAACTTCACTTGTTCGTTTTCAAAATCGGTTACAGACGGAGCGATAGGCTTCGGCGTATTGAAATCGAATGGAGTATCCTTTACAGCCATCATCTCGCCATTGGTCATATACGTGCTGTCGACAGGAGTAATGCTGTCTGCCGCAACATACAGAATCTGGTCGGTTCCAGGCTTGGAGGGATCGCCATTCAGGTTAAAGTATGAATGGTTGGTCATATTGATTACCGTGGTCTTGTCGGTAGTAGCATCATACTTGATATCGATGGCATTATTGGCTGTCAATGCGTAAGTCACATGTGCAGTCACATTACCCGGGAAATTATTATCGCCATCTGCCGAGTTCATCGTCAAGACCAAAGTACTGTCGTTGGTCTGATTTGCTTCATACACCTGATATTGCCAACCGGTAGGTCCACCGTGCAGACAATGTCCGAAATTGTTTGTCGGCAATTGAATCAAAGTGCCGTCCACTTTCATCTGCCCCTTATTAATACGATTAGCATAACGCCCGATGGCTGCTCCGAAATCGCTCGGGATATTCTGGTAATCGGCAATGCTGTCGAAGCCCAGCACCACATCTGTCATCGTGCCATTTTTGTCCGGCACCATCAGCGAGACAATACGTCCACCAAAGTTTGTAATGCAGACTTCCATTCCGTTATGATTTGTCAACGTATAAAGTTTAACCGCTTTTGTCCCGTCTACAGTCGTTTCAAAATTGGCAGGATCCAATCCCGAAAGGGTCAATGCAGGTTTCTGTTCCTGCGTAGTGCAAGATGCCATCAAGGCAAGTGCCGCACTCATTCCTAAAAATGAATTCCGAATGTTTTTCATCGCTTATTATTTTTTATTTAAAACATCATTCATCTACTCTTTACCAAAAATACCAGTAGAAAGCTGCACAGCAGGCAACAACACCCAATGTGGCGATGACATCCCATTTATTCCAGCTCTCACGGATAGCCTTCTTGTAATCTTTGGTGAAGGTAATCGCTTCCACCTGTTCTTTGGACGGAGCGGGTGTAAAACAAGACACAACAACCATCAGAATGATAATGAATACAAGCAACCATACTTCAAACACCAGCCAGTTGGTCTGCCAGAACCAAGACGTGTATTCCCAGAAAGCTCCTTCCATCACCTTGGTGCCCGATTCGGTAACGACATTGGTGAACAAGCGCACCATACCAATCAGAAAACCACCGATAAGTCCCCATTCGCCGGCTTTGGGAGTAATCTTCTTTGAGAAGATACCCAGCGAGAACACCGCCACCATTGCCGGAGCAATCAGTGACTGAATGTCTTGCAAGTAAGAGTACAGGTTACCCATGTTCATCATAATCGGCATCCAAGCCAATCCCAGAAGCACAACAACTACCGTTGCAAGACGGCCTACAAACACATAATGGCTCTCGCTCATGCCTTTCTTCATCGGCTTATAAAAGTCTTCGGTAAACAACGTAGCACAGCTATTGAAGAATGCTGCCAACGATGCAACGAGGGCACATACAAAACCAATGGTCACAATACCTTTGACCCCTGCCGGCAAGATATTTTTCACCATCATGGCAAATGCGCCGTCAGTATCATGTGTGTTAGTGATATCCATCTCAATACCGCTTCCCGCCTTCATCGAGAGTGCGTATGCCACCATACCCGGAATCAAGAACATGAAGATAGGCAACAACTTGAAATAACCGGCTGCAATCGTACCGCGACGGGCACGTGCCATTACTACTGAATTGTCTTCGCCCTTAGTCTGCCCCAACACACGTTGTACAATGTGCTGGTCGGTACACCAATACCAGAAACCAATGATAGACGCACCGAGGAACACTACATAACCCGGGAATTTGGGATACATCGGATCTGCCGGATCAGTATGGAACATGTGCGTAGTACCAAAGCCGTCGTGGGCAGCATTACATACAGCCATCATCTGCGACCAGCCTTCGGCAATGCTTCCATCTCCCAACAGATGCAGTCCTAAAAACAAGACAAGGAAAGAACCAATGATGAGGATAGGAGTCTGGATAGCCGACAAGGTCATCACACCTTTCATTCCACCGAAAACAGTAAATACCGCTGTAATAGCAATCAGCCCGATAGCACCGTACCAGAACGGGATATTCAATAAGTATTCGAAGAAAATACCTCCGGTGAATGCGGTTACAGAAACTTTTGTCAGCACGTATGCAATCAAAGTAATGATGGAAAGCCACGAACCGGTACGCTTTGTATAACGGAACTTCAGGAAGTCAGGCATCGTAATAATCTTGCCCAACTTATTGTTCAATAATTGATAGAAGGGGACGAACAGCCATCCGAGGATAAGAATCATCCAGCCCTGCATCTCCCAGTGTGCCATACCAACGCCGTCCTTGGCTCCTGTACCTGCCAGTCCGACCAGGTGTTCCGACCCGATATTGGCGGCAAAGATAGCCGCACCGATAATGTACCACGGCTCTCCTTTCCCGAAGAGGTAATCTTCACTGTTAGCCCCTTGTTGTTGCTTTTTGTCTTTTTGGATTGCACGGTACACCGCCCACGCAATCAGAATGACCCCGATGACGAGAACCGCCCAGTCGAGCCAAACAAATTCACTTGAATTCCAATTCATAATCACGTTTGTTTTTTTAATTTATGTTTCATGTTAATTAGATGTCCAAAAGGTCACGCAAGTTACAAGAACCGGCCATTATCAGTAAAGTGTATCATTTACACTAATTCGACTGCAATATTACAAATTCCTTACGAGTTATGTTCATAAATTTGTGTGTTACACAACATATTTGGACAAATTTCTGCCAAAACCTGTTCTATTGTCCACTTCCCGGCAACCGATACCTATTCTGTACACCTTATTATATATCCAACACCCGTTGGCGGAAGTAATTTTGCACATATATGATTCCACCGATAAAGGCATTCAGACATGACAGGTGCTGCCTCAAAAAGACCGGACTGCATTTCTTATCCTCGTAGGCTTGCAATTGCGATATTCCGGTTTTTACCTCTGCTTTTGACTCATATTTAGTTGTTGTTATTATCTTCTTCCCCCAGTGCAGATAACTTCGTCTGGTGTAAGATTAATAATCTTCCGCTTGTAAGATTAATAATCTTGCAGCCTGAAGATTAATAATCTTACAGCGAATGGACCTATATGCGTTTGCCGGCGCACCTATATCCGCGGGTTTCCGCAACCGGCTGCATCCTGCAAAGATAGTCCGCGCTATCCTCCTCGTTACAGAAGCGGAAATACCTTAAAAACTCATTCCAAATCAGCACACGATAAATTCAAAACTGTTTCTAAGGATTTGTCCTGTATCTCACTTTTTTGTATTATCTTTGCATGGACACTTTTCATCAACCTTTAAAAAAAGAACAAGACTCATAATGATTACTGCAGAAAACATTCTACTCATCGGCTCTATCCTGATATTCATCAGTATTCTCATCAGCAAGACCGGATATAAGTTCGGCATCCCCACCCTCTTGCTCTTCCTCCTGGTAGGAATGCTTTTCGGAAGCGACGGACTGGGCATCCAGTTCAACAGCGCGAAAGATGCCCAGTTCGTAGGAATGATAGCGCTGAGCATCATCTTGTTCACGGGAGGGATGGACACACGGTTCCGCGAAATCAAGCCCATACTGCCTCAAGGGATACTTCTGTCTACTGCAGGCGTGCTGGTCACTACCCTCTTGACGGGGCTGTTCATTTATTTTTTATCCGACCATACAAAAGCAGACATTCAGCTGACCCTACTCGCCTCTTTATTACTTGCCGCCACAATGTCATCCACCGACTCGGCTTCGGTATTCAACCTGCTCCGCTCACAACGGATGAACCTGAAAGAAAACTTGCGCCCGATGCTGGAACTGGAAAGCGGAAGCAACGACCCCATGGCATATATGCTTACCATCGTGCTGATACAAGTCATTGGAAGCGGAACAGATTTGCATGCCGGAATCATCGCACGCGACCTGCTTGTACAATTCTTTTTCGGTGGAACAATCGGCTATGCAGCAGGCAAGTTCGCCGTATGGCTCATCAACAAAATCGAGTTACCTAATACCTCTCTTTACCCCATCCTCCTGCTGAGTATTGTATTTATTACCTTTACTACCACCGACCTGGTACACGGAAACGGTTATCTGGCGGTCTACATAGCCGGAGTCATCGTAGGCAATGCCAAACTGGCATCACGGAAAGAGACACAAACTTTTATGGACGGGCTGACATGGCTTTTCCAAATCATCATGTTCCTCGCCCTCGGACTGCTGGTAAACCCACATGAGATGATAGGTATCGCAGGCATCGGCTTGCTTATCGGTGCATTCATGATTGTAGTGGCACGTCCAGTAAGCGTGTTCCTCTGCCTGCTTCCTTTCCGGAACATTTCCCTACGTGCACGGCTCTTCGTATCATGGGTAGGGCTGCGTGGAGCTGTTCCCATCATTTTCGCTACCTACCCCGTCATAGCTGAAATCCCAGGGTCAAACCAATTGTTCAACATTGTATTTTTCATCACCCTTCTCTCGCTTGTCATTCAAGGGATGAGCATTTCACAGATGGCACGCTGGCTCAAGCTCGACATGCCCCAAGCCAAAGAAGGAAACGCATTCGGCGTAGAGCTTCCCGATGAAATAGATACCCGACTGGACGACCTGACCCTCACCGCCGAAATGCTGGAAGAAGGAAACAGATTGGCAGACATGAACCTGCCTCAAGGCACACTGGTGATGCTGGTAAAACGCGGAAACGAATTCATCATTCCCAACGGACAAATAGAACTTCATGAAGGTGACAAACTCCTGCTCATTTCTGAAAATAAACAGAAAAAGCGACAAAATCTGTAAATCAGGAAACAAACCGAAGAGATTTTTTCCTTACCTTTGAGAAAATTACAAGAACAGACAATACGCATCACCCGGCGACCACACAGCCCACGGGAAAAACCTCTGTATGTCTTTGTGCCCAAGGTGAAACTTGTCTGCAAGACCGACACACCATTCAAAATCATAACATTATGGAAAACTATCTCTTCTGGATTGCTCCAGCCGCCTCGTTCCTGGCACTTGCCTTGGCGGCTTTCTTCTATAAACAGATGAAAGGAGAAAGCGAAGGAACACCCGAGATGCAGAAAATCGCCGAACATGTACGCCGTGGGGCGATGTCGTACCTCAAGCAACAATATAAAGTGGTGACACTCGTGTTTATCGGACTTGCTCTCCTGTTTGCCATCATGGCATACGGCTTCAACCTCCAGAACCACTGGGTGCCCGTCGCATTCCTGACAGGAGGGTTCTTCTCCGGCTTGTCCGGCTACCTCGGAATGAAAACCGCCACATACGCCTCAGCACGTACTGCCAACGCCGCCCGTACCTCACTCGACAAAGGCCTGCGCATCGCTTTCCGAAGCGGAGCAGTCATGGGACTGGTGGTAGTAGGACTGGGCTTGTTCGACATCTCCTTCTGGTATCTCTTACTGGAACGATGCATCCCCGACAATGCACTGAACCCTACCTCAAAGCTCTGCGTCATAACCACTACAATGCTCACCTTCGGAATGGGAGCTTCCACACAGGCTCTCTTCGCCCGCGTAGGCGGAGGCATCTACACGAAAGCCGCCGATGTAGGAGCCGACCTGGTAGGCAAAGTTGAAGCCGGAATACCTGAAGACGACCCGCGTAACCCGGCAACCATCGCCGATAATGTAGGCGATAACGTAGGCGACGTTGCAGGTATGGGAGCCGACCTCTACGAATCGTATTGTGGCTCCATCCTTGCCACCGCCGCACTGGGTGCCGCTGCTTTTATCGGCACAGGAGACACCGAAATGCAGTTCAAGGCAGTCATCGCACCGATGCTGATAGCTGCCATCGGCATCATCCTATCCATTATCGGCATTTTTGCAGTACGCACACGCGAAAACGCTACGATGAAAGAGCTGCTGAAAGCACTTTCTACCGGAACCAACCTCAGCTCGTTTTTCATCATCATCGGCACGTTTCTCATCCTTTGGCTTTTAAGATTGGACAACTGGGTAAACATATCACTGGCTGTCATCGTAGGCCTGCTGGTAGGAATCATCATCGGGCAGTCTACCGAATATTACACTTCACAATCATACAAACCCACACGCAAGCTCTCCGAAAGTGGTAAGACAGGACCTGCCACCGTTATTATCTCCGGCATCGGACTGGGAATGATTTCCACTACCATCCCAGTCATAGCCGTAGTAGCAGGCATCATCCTTTCCTACTGGCTAGCTTCAGGATTCGACTTCACCAACATTGGGATGGGACTTTACGGCATCGGAATCGCATCGGTAGGCATGCTTTCCACCTTAGGAATTACCCTTGCCACAGATGCTTACGGCCCCATTGCCGACAATGCCGGAGGAAACGCCGAAATGAGCAAGCTGGGCGAAGAGGTGCGCCGGCGTACCGATGCGCTCGACTCGCTGGGCAATACTACCGCAGCTACCGGAAAAGGATTTGCCATCGGCTCGGCAGCCCTTACAGGACTCTCCCTGCTGGCTTCATACATCGAAGAAGTACGTATCGGACTGGAACGTATCGGAACCGCCATCCTTGAACTTCCCAACGGCATCCAGATAGCCATCCACGAGGCAGGACTGGACGACTTCATGATTTATTACGATGTTACACTAATGAATCCTAAAGTGCTTTCAGGGATGTTCATTGGCAGTATGATGTCTTTCCTTTTCTGCGGTCTTACGATGAATGCTGTAGGGCGTGCAGCCTCGCGCATGGTAGAAGAAGTGCGCCGCCAGTTCCGTGAAATAAAAGGCATCCTGAGTGGAAATGCCGAGCCTGACTACGCCCGGTGTGTACAGATTTCCACACAAGGCGCCCAACGCGAAATGGTATTCCCCTCTCTGCTTGCCATCATCGCTCCTATAGTTACGGGGTTGCTCTTCGGTGTACCGGGTGTCATCGGTCTGCTGATTGGCGGACTTTCATCAGGCTTCGTGCTAGCCATCTTTATGGCAAATGCCGGAGGTGCCTGGGACAATGCCAAGAAATATGTGGAAGAAGGAAACTTTGGCGGAAAAGGAAGCGAAGTGCACCGTGCCACTGTAGTAGGCGATACCGTAGGCGACCCGTTCAAAGACACATCCGGTCCCAGCCTGAACATTCTTGTAAAACTGATGAGTATGGTTGCTATCGTAATGGCAGGGCTTACTGTGGCATGGAGCCTGTTCTGACAACGGCAATAAACACGAATATCACCATGTAGGGGCGTATGCGGTACGCCCCTACATGGGATGTTTCGGATATTCAATTAATTTTTCATTCAGGCTCTTTGAAACTGTTTCTGACTATAATTGGCAACATAAGAAGCTGTTTTGAATTTCTCCAAAAAGTTTTTCTTGGCTTGATGTATCCGTTTTCGTGTGTGCTTTGGGCGATTTTTTGGTCCTTTCCGCTCCTGTTCTTCGTCAGATAGCCCGCTATCTTCCTCATCACAAAAGCGAAAATGCCTCAAAAACTCATCCCAAATCATCGCACGATAAATTCAAAACAGCTTCTAAGAAATTCCTAAAAAATTTTTGCCTAAAACAAAAAAATCCAAGCAAATAGAAGCATATTTTTGTTAATTCACCCAATTTATATTAAATCAAGAGCTATTATATCAGGAAAAATTCTTATCTTTGTTCCCAAATTCGGTATAAATAATGAGACAACTTAAGATTACCAAAAGTATCACTAACCGAGAGAGCGCCTCTTTGGACAAATACCTTCAGGAAATCGGACGCGAAGACCTGATTACGGTAGAGGAAGAAGTGGAACTCGCTCAGCGTATTCGCAAAGGCGATCGTGCAGCGTTAGAGAAACTTACACGTGCAAACCTGCGATTTGTAGTATCAGTGGCCAAACAGTATCAAAACCAAGGATTGAGCCTTCCAGACTTGATAAACGAAGGAAATCTGGGCTTGATTAAGGCTGCCGAGAAGTTTGACGAGACCCGTGGTTTCAAATTCATCAGTTACGCCGTATGGTGGATTCGTCAATCTATTCTCCAAGCACTGGCCGAGCAATCCCGTATCGTGCGCTTGCCATTGAACCAGGTAGGTTCGCTGAACAAAATCAGCAAGGCTTTCTCTAAATTCGAACAAGAAAACGAACGCCGTCCGTCACCGGAAGAGCTGGCAGACGAACTGGAAATCCCGGTAGACAAGATTTCGGACACGCTGAAAGTTTCAGGACGCCACATCTCTGTAGACGCTCCTTTCGTGGAAGGAGAAGACAACAGCCTACTGGACGTGCTGGTAAACGACGACTCCCCTATGGCGGACCGCTCCTTGGTGAATGAATCACTTTCGAGGGAAATCGACAGAGCGCTTTCTACGTTGACCGAAAGAGAGAAGGAAATTATCCAGATGTTTTTCGGTATAGGAACGCAAGAAATGACGTTGGAAGAAATTGGTGACAAATTTGGACTGACACGCGAACGTGTGCGCCAGATTAAGGAAAAAGCCATCAGAAGATTAAGACAAAACTCGCGTAGCAAACTGCTCAAATCTTATTTAGGATAAACGAACATCGGTTTCCGAATTTACAAAAAGCTGTAAGGTCTACGGACACTTACAGCTTTTTCACTATTATGCCCTGCAAGCTATATTATATAATAAGGTAAAGGAATGCCACGCTCAGCCAATGCCTTCCTTCCGAAAACGAACTTAAATATGTTAATTTCACTCCAGACGGTTTCATATATGCCTACAATTGCTTACTTTTGCTTTGTAAAACTTATAAATTTATGAAACAGATTAAACTGCTTTGCTTTTTGCTCATCGCATCCATCGTGATACCCGTTCTTGCCAAATCGCCGAAAAACAAGAACAAATACGGCGTCTACATCGCTGGAGTATCGGCTTCATTCAGTGACTCACTGGTTTATTTCACAGATATCCAATATGTAGACAGTGCCATGGTAGGCGGTGACGGATTGCTGGTAGGACGTGCACAATACAGCATCCAGCTAAAAGAATACCTGGAACAACAGGAAAACGGGAAAAACCGTACGTGCTTCGTTTACTACAACAAAAAAAAGAAAAACCTGCAAAAGGAAATCAACAAGCTGAAAGAAAAATACCAGAAGGGAAATACGCTGGTGCTTCTTGACGTAGACCCTGAATTCAAATTTGAAAAAGCAGAGATTTATTGATTATGAGAAAATTATTCCTATACATTGTTTCACTTTTCATCCTGACGGGCTGTTCGGACGAAATACCCGAACATGAACAGCCGGTACAGGCCAAGCGTGCCATACTTGCCTATTTGATTGCCAACAACAATCTGGACGAAGATATTATGAACAATGTACAATGGATGTACGAAAGCCTTGCTGAAAGTGGAGACTCATGCACGCTGCTCATTTACTACAAACCGACTTCCAGCAACCAATACATTAACGAAGCGCAAATCCTTGCCTATTTCTCTGATGGACACGGGCAAATCAACGGCCAACCAGCTTTGGAAGGCAATGACATCACTCAAGGCAACGTCATCGCACAAGCCAACCGCTATACTGCCGTAACGGGAACTTCAACCGATCCGGAAGTGATGCGTGCCAACTTGCAAATGATGGCAGACATTGTTCCCTCGCTCAGCTATGGACTTATCTTCGGTTCACATGCTACCAGCTGGATGCCTGCTGCAGGCACAGACATTGCTACCAAATCATTCGGACAAGACGGGAATGTCTATAACTCTATCAACATCCCCGAACTTGCCGACGTACTGGAACAGACTTTCCCAGACAATCTCGACTTCGTGCTATTCGATGCCTGCATGATGCAAACCGCCGAAGTGTGCTACGAACTGCGTCACGCCACACGCTATTGCATCGCTTCGGTATTGGAAACACCAGTAGTAGGTTTCCCTTACCACGAGATATTGAATAACTTGTATCAAGACGAAATCGACTTCGACAAACTTTGCGAAAATGTCATCAATTTCAATAAAAGCAGAGGGCTATGGGGAACTTATGCCGTAGTAGACTGCAAACAGATGGACGTTTTTGCCACAGCCGTGAGGGAGCAACTCTCCCAACACACATCCGCCCTCGAAGATCTTTCGCTTCACTCCATCCAGCAATATGGAATAAACGACTACCAATACTTCTCGTTCGATGTAGCAGATGTCATCCGCCAGCTGAATGGAGGGACACTTCCGGAGTCTTTCCAGCAAGTATTGGACCAGACCGTACTTGCCAAAAGCTGTATCACGAATCACTCCACTTTCAGAGTAGACGAAGACCGCTATTGCGGAATGGGCATGTACATTCCCGATGCCGTGCCAGGAAATACCCGATGGAACGACTATTACCGTTCCGCCATTTCGTGGTACCAGACAGTATGGAGTGAATAAGGTTTACGACGCACAAGTGCAAAGGCGCAGAAACAATCAGGATTCTGATTCTTTCCGCGCCTTTTCCTTTTCAGAAAATATACTGCAACCGAAGCTGGGCAAGAAAGAAGTCTTTCTTATAAAAAGCGTTGCAATGCTCCCCTACCCATACATAGCTGCCGTTCAGCTTCACTCCTAAATATTGGTTGATGTACCAGTTTACACCTAAAGACAAGTCAGTCTCCTCACCTCCATAAATTCCTGCACGGTTATCGTTCATGTCCGTATAATTCAAGCGGGCAACTAGTTCGATAGCTTGTGGAGTAGCCGGACGGCTCGGTATGCCATACACCGCATCGTATTCGAAGCCGCGTCCTTTCAACAAGAAACCGCCTTGAATGTATCCCCCGTGCGGACGGTATGCCTTCCCGCCATCCGTACGGTTCAAACGGTCGAAATAATATTCGGCTTGAACCATCCAGCGTGGAGCGGTGTATAATGCCTCAACTACCCCTTTCACCTCTGTTCCCATATTCGGCACTTCAGCTTCAAGCAACGAAGCAGGAAACATCGATGTAATGCCCTCACTATCTACCGTACCCACAGGCGGCTCTTCGGTATTGACCTGTTTCGTGCGGAAAGAAAAGGCACCGCCTACGTGAATCAGCCGATGGTCTTTCCCTTGCTTGCGCCATACGGCACGGGAAGTCGATACAAAGGCATTCTTCTGATTGCTCCCTATCTTATTGATATCATTATGCGTATAGACACCCGTAGCAAGATACCACGAATCGGTATAGAAATGATACGTTGCACCCAACTTCCGGCTATCGGTAAAAGCCAAGACCGATGCAGCCGACTGATGGAAACGCAAATCGGCTGTGCTTATCAACATATCCATCGAAAAAGGCTCGTACGCATTGCCCAGCGAAAGCACACTGTTCTTAAAGTGGTAATTCAGCAACAAATCCTTTATCGCTACTTTACCTCCTCCCAATCCGATATCGGCTTTTGCCTCCCACTGCCCGTAAGTCGCTTTGAACCCGACCCGGAAATCTTCCAGCCGATAATAGCCTTGCACGTCTTCTTTGCCATAGCCCGACACGGCGGCATCGAGCAGGGCACGCGAACGGAACTTTACCTTCAACTGCTCTTGTGCCTGCGCTGTCACTCCTCCCAACAGGAGAATGGCACTCAACAATCCAGATACGATTTTCTTCATACCTGTACAGCCATTAATTGGGGAAGCGCTTCTTCTATCGGAACTGCCCAACCGTAATCTGCCACATTAAATATCGGCGCAGTCTTATCCGGATTAATTGCAACAATTCGTTTGGCACCGGCAATGCCTGCCGTGTGCTGGATTTGCCCACTGATACCGATAGCGATATACAAGTCTGGAGCAATGGTCTGGCCGGTCTGCCCTACTTGCAAATGCGCGTCAATCAAGCCAGCTTCTACCGCAGCACGTGACCCGGCCACAGCTGCTCCCCATTGTTTAGCCCACTGACAGATACGCTCTACCGTTTCCTTCTTCTTCACGCCACGCCCTACTCCGACCACAATCCGGCTGTTCCCCAACGAATCCCCGCCGGCTGTTTCCAATACCTCGTCCAATAAGCGGATACGGCCGTCGCACTTAAAGTCCGATAAATCATGCCAGATGCATTCCCCTTTCAAGGCAGGGTTCGCTTCACGCGCTTTCATCACTCCCGGACGTACCGAAGCCATTTGCGGACGGTGCGCCGGAGTAGCAATCGTAGCCATTAAGTTTCCGCCAAAAGCCGGACGTATCTGCTGAAGCAGGCCTGTTTCGGCATCAATGTCCAACTCCGTGCAATCGGCAGTCAAACCCGTCTGGAGCAGGGCCGCGATACGGGCAGACAATCCACGCCCGCGAGGCGTTGCGCCTACCAGCAAGATATCCGGACGGCATTCGCGGATAACCCGGACGGCAGCACGGGCATAATTTTCTTCGATGAACGAAGCCAACGACGGATGCCCGGCAAGATGTATCCGCTGTGCTCCATACGCCGCCAACGAAGACACCGCCGCATCCGATTCACTCCCGATTAAAAGAGCCTCTACATCCTGATGCAGCTTTTCAGCCAGAACGGCAGCCTTCCCTAACAATTCTTTTGTAACCGCAGAAAGGGTTCCGTCCGCTTCTGTTTCGGCAAGCACCCAAATGCCTTTAGACGTTCCGCCGGAAATTTGCGTCTGCGTCTCCGGTTCATTCAACGCCAAAGCCTCCGAAGGGCAGGCTTGCACACAACTTCCGCACAAACGGCATTTATACGGGTCGATTTCCGGATATTCCGCCATGCGGATGGCACCGTAAGCACAAGCGTCCGCACACATTCCACAACCGATACATTGGTCTTTGCGCACCCGAAGCGCAAAAGAGGCAGTATGTTCATTCATAAGATTCATTCGTTATAAGTGATAAGATTCGTTTAATAAGTAGATGTTGAGAATTAATTTATATAATGTAGCCATCTCAGAAACGCAGATTAACGCAGATTTTCACGGATTCTTTTGATTTACTATTTTTGATTTACGAAGTACGATTTAGTGCTCAAACAGTAGATAGTAAATTGTCAAATCGTAAATAAAAATAATCTGCGCTAATCCGCGAAAATCTGTGTTTCTGATCATATCATTTTGCACACTTATTTAATTGCTTCAGCAAATGCGGCTGCATCCGTACACCAGTTGATTTCTTTTTTCCGGACAGGCACGGCAGTCGATACCACCCGCGTAGGAGAAGCATACAGCCCTACGGAAGACGCATTTATACTCAGGTCCTTCTCGTCCCAACGAAGGATTTCCTGCCGTTGCGCCCGGCGCCAGCCCGACAAAGTAATGCAATCCAGTTCGCCGTTTTCGCGGCTTACCATCACGGCGCAAGGCAACTCGATTTCCATCCGCTGCAAATACGCCCCCGCTTTCCGGCTGACGCTTATCGTATGTTCGGTCAGCTGCCCGACGGCAGACAGGCAGGTGACTTGAGGAATATCCAACTGCCCTGCCACTTCCGGCCCCACTTGCGCCGTATCGCCGTCGATGGCCATTTTGCCGAAGAACAACAAGTCGTACGCTCCTATCTTGCGCACAGCCGCAGCCAGAACCAGGCTCGTACACCACGTATCGCTTCCGGCAAAAGCCGGAGAAGAAAGCAATATCGCCCGGTCGGCGCCCCGCTGCAACGCTTCGCGCAATACGGATTCTGCCGAGGCCGGCCCCATGCTGACCGTAACCACTTCGGCTGCGGTATCTCGTTTTAAGTCGAGCGCCATTTGCAAGGCATACAAGTCATCCGGATTCGTCCGACTCAATGCCGAAGAACGCTTCAATGTCTTTGTCACCGAGTCAAGTTCCACTTTAGTCGACTGAGGAACCTGTTTCAAAAATACAATATACCGTTTCATTATTGACTATTTTACTGTTTACCATTTACTATTTTTCCGTTGTGTCCAGTTTAGGCGTGCGAAAGCTTCCTGCAATGTACAGAAATCCCAAAGCTGGAAACCTTCCCCACGGCGTGGGCAACAAATCCCAAACTTATCCGCCTTTCTTGTTCGAACGGGCATCGGCGCAACGCTGCTGAAACTCGGGCGAGAACGGGTCTACCTCGCCGAAGCGTTCGGGAGCGAACAACGCCGGATTGACAAAAGGAGTCTCGCCCGTAATCAGTTCCGCTGCCAGCCGTCCCATGCCTCCGCCTGCCGCAACGCCGCCTCCGCAGCATCCGGTAACGGTGAACAGCCCTGCGTATGCCTGCACCGGACCGATGATGAACATGGCATCGGGCACATAGCAAGACGGGCCTGCCATGTAATGCGCAATGGGCAAATCGTCAATATCGTGCAAGTAAGGCTTCAGCAGCGGCGCACATTCGTCGAGCACCGTCCATTCGGCTTCTTTGCGGAAATCAAAATCTTCCAGTTGTCCGGTCAGAGTAGCCGGGTCGAACGGCTGGCAACGGCTTTCGCGCAAGCCGATAATCAAGGCACCCACATCCGAGCGGGTGAAGGCACGGGCATCGGGAATCACGGTAAACGGATGCCCTGCCGGAAAACGCTCCTTG
The DNA here is from genome assembly GCF_002161565.1 of Bacteroides sp. An51A. NCBI lineage: Bacteria > Pseudomonadati > Bacteroidota > Bacteroidia > Bacteroidales > Bacteroidaceae > Bacteroides > Bacteroides sp. An51A. Next base: position 204,455 of record NZ_NFIC01000008.1, on the reverse strand, counting down.
TCAATCTTCGTTATCCAGAAATGGCTGCGAACCGGCGTAAACGGAAGCCCTACATGGAGGGGACGCATCAACAGATTGGCCCACGAACCTGCCGCATTGACCACAACCGGGGCTTCGATGCATTCACCGTCAGCCAGCCGGACACCGCAGACGCGGCCGCCTTCAACCATAATCTCTTTCACCTTACAATTCGGGCGAAGCGTCACGCCCAAACGGGCAGCCGCCTTGGCATAACCCGAACAGAGCAGCGCCGAATCGATAAACGCATCGGTGGGCATATAAAGCGCCACATCCACCGCTTCCGCATCTATCCACGGAAGCAACGCCTGCACCCTGTCTTTCGGAATGCGCTCGTTGGGGATGCCGAAACGGGTAGCGGCCTCTTCCAAAGCTTCCAGCCCTTTCAGCGAGGCTTCGGACGAAGCGACGGTAATGCTTCCGCATTGCTGGAGTTCCAGCGACTCGCCCAGCAGCGTTTCTATCTCATTTATGCAATCATACGTTTCCTGCACCAATTCCATCAGGGCAGGTTTGGTCCGAGCACGTGTCAGCAGGCAAGCCGCACGCGATGATGCCTGCGAAGCGATTTCGTTTCCGTCAAGCAGCAAGATTCTTCCGGCTTTCCGTTTTGCCAACTGATAAGCAGTAGCGCATCCCAATAATCCGCCACCGATGATGATGACATCGTAAGTCTTTTCCATATACCTTATTTATATATTTACATACTATATTGCGCGTTCACACACATTTCATCAGCCTTCTTCACTTCGAGCGTAGCGTTGTACTTACGGTAAATGAGGATACCCGCAACAGTAAACAACACCGTACACAAGGCACCTACTCCACAAGCAATGTGATTGAACAAAGCGAACCATTCTACCTCAATATTGAGCAGCTCTTTGGTAGACAACAACGTCACCGTGCCCAAATAGCCGATAAAGTCAATCATCGCTATGAAGAAACCTACATTCCCCTTGATTCGGAAACAAGCGATAAACCGGTCGAAGAAAACCGTCTGGAAAGTCAGGTAAGCGATATACAGCGACAAGCTTTCAATGAAAAGCCACATCACGGGCGAGAGGTCGAGCGTATCGTAATGATAAGACACATACGTCATGGTGAGGCATCCGGCAATCACCAGGGTCATCAGCCAAAGCAGCGCACGGATATTGCTGCGGAAGAAGATGAACAGGGCGAAAATGCCTAAAATAATCAGCGTCACAATCGTATCTATCCGGGCAAACATCCACGACGACTGGTTGCTCATGTCCAAGATGTACACCAGGAAGTCTTCTTTGATGTCACGTAAAACGAGCAGCATGAAGTTGCCGATAAACAACAAGGTCAATATCGGCGCATATTTCAAGAAGAGCGCCTTGCGTCCCTTGCTGTCCAGCGTCACACGCTCGTTGCGCAGGGCGATGTCTTCTGCCGTGGGCTGCGGAAGCCGCTTCAGCATGTATCCCATCAGCACCAGCAAAGGCAAGGCAAAACCGCCGATGACCGCAGGCATCCAGAACTGGCTGATGTGCATTTCGTTCATGGCAAACAACCCAAAGCTTTTCGCCACGCCCGAACTGAACACCATGCTTACGCCCAACAGGCTTGCCAGAATGTCGGTCACTTTCCGCCCTTCGATAAAACTGAATATCACGCCCCACATGCAGCCCAGCGAAAGGCCATTGACAAACATCGCGATGACATTCCAAGGAGTATCCAGCAATCCGAACCCTACCAATGCCGCCTCGGCAAGCACTGCCGAACCTACAAAGAAACGGAAGCGGTTCTCCTTCTTCAGTTCCGAAATAATCTTAATGCCGAAAAACTTGGCAATCACATAACCCAAAATCTGAATGGTGGTCACCACCACTTTGTAATCGCTTCCAAAGAGCTCCAATCCTTCAAACGAAGCCGCCGTATAAGGCTTGCGCAAGGCATACACCAACGAATAAGAAAGCAATGCCGCACCTCCTGCCCACAAGATGAGCAGCACTTCCGATAAATTCCTGTTTTTAATCAATTGTTTCATATCTTTCAACGTTTTAGTCTGATTTCGAGTGCAAAGCTATCCCGCCCTTGATTCTGAAAGAATTAATTTATGATGTATTATAAACCTCTTTTACAGGACATTTATAAATTCATCTTTATATCAAGATAATGTCACCGAAATGAAACAATTGAAATATTGCTGTAACATCTAAATCGTACATTTGCAAAAAATCGACAAAACGACTATGGACAGATTACTCTCCCTTTACGAACGAATGAAAAAGCTCCGCGAATCGGGGGTAAGGATGAAGGACATATCCGAAGAGACCGACATCGCTTCGAGCGTACTGTCATCGCTCTACTCTTCCGTACTTCCGATGTATGTCAATCTTGTTTCGGGCGGAGAAGAGCAGGAAGCGGCGTTAGACAAAGCCCTGCAACAAGTAAACAACGTATCGAAACGCAAACTGCTGGGATGCCTGGACACCTTATATGATAAGGTAAACCATATCGAGCCCCGGCAGGCAAGCAACAAGAACAATGCCCGCCCGTTTCTGGACGACATCGAGAAAGAAGCCTTGCGCTACCTGCCCAATGCAGGAATCTATACCGGATTGTATTTGGCATACAGTTCGTCTTCTTTCTCCGACGGGCTGAAAGTGGAACCGTATATGATAGCTTCTATCACCGACGGCGATGCGTTGCCCAAAGTTTATTCGCAAAACATGAACGGTGATTATTATGCAGGCGTGGGCGTGTTTTCTCCGTTCCAAATAGGGTACTTGATGTTTAATGAACAAAAGCACTTGCAATTGGCACTGAAAGTAGTCTTCTTGCAATTGCCGCTTATCGAATACCCCGGTTGGATGAAAGGCATCTACCTGACACACGATTATAGCCGCAACCCCATCGCCCGACGGGTAGTCTTCGTGCGCCAAGGGAATGAAATCCCCTTAGAAGAATTTGCCGAAATGCGTACGGAAGTCATTCCAAAAGACAAACTGAATGAAGAACAGCAAGCGTATTATGATTATACTTGCCAACAAGGAGACGTGATAAGAAGCATGATGCTGGTATCTCCCGAAAAAAACGTAAACGATTTGATGAGGGAAAAAGAACTGCTAAAGCTATTATAACAAATTCACCACCGATTACATGGAGTAAGAATGATTTAAGAAGCTGTTTTGAATTTCTCCAAAAAGTTTTTCTTGGCTTGATGTATCCGTTTTCGTGTGTGCTTTGGGCGATTTTTTGGTCCTTTTCGCTCCTGTTCTTCGTCAGATAGCCCGCTATCTTCCTCATCACAGAAGCGGAAATGCCTCAAAAACTCATCCCAAATCAGCGCACGATAAATTCAAAACAGCTTCTAAATCCGTGTAATCTGTGGTGAAAAAACAAATCAGAACTCGCTGGTGAAATGAAACTTGATGTGCTTGAAATCATTCTGAGCCATTTGTAGCACATATCCGCTGTCGGCAAGGAAGACATCACGCCCTTCGCGGTCTTTTGCCATATACTGGAACTTCCGTTTCTTGAATGCTTCCAGTTCGTCCATATCATCGCTTTCTATCCAGCAAGCCTTGTACAGGCTGACCGGCTCCCAACGGCACTTTGCGTTGTATTCGTTCTCCAGACGATACTGGATTACCTCGAACTGCAACTGCCCTACCGTGCCTATCAGCTTACGTCCGTTAAACTGATTGATGAACAATTGCGCCACGCCTTCGTCCATCAATTGGTCAATACCCTTATTTAATTGCTTGGTCTTCATCGGGTCTGCATTTTCGATGTACTTAAACATTTCAGGCGAAAAACTGGGCAATCCCTTAAAATGCAACTGTTCGCCTTCGGTCAGCGTGTCGCCAATCTTGAACGTACCGTTATCCGGCAAACCGATAATATCGCCTGCCCACGCTTCATCTACTGTGGTCTTGCGCTGAGCCATAAACTGAGTGGGTGAAGAAAAACGCATTGTCTTGCCTTGCCGCACATGCAAATACGGCGTATTTCGTGTAAACTTACCCGAACATACCTTACAGAACGCCACGCACGAACGATGGTTAGGGTCAATGTTTGCCGTAATCTTAAAAATGAATCCGGTAAATTTAGGCTCGTCGGGCATTACCACACGTTCCTCTGCCTGTACCGGCCGGGGACTGGGAGCAATTTCCACGAAGCAGTCCAACAATTCCTGTACGCCAAAATTATTTAATGCAGAACCGAAAAATACAGGTGCCAGTTCACCTTTCAAGTATTCATTGACATCAAATTCGGGATATACGCCTTCTATCAGTTCCAAATCGTTGCGCAGTTTTTCAGCCAAAGGAGCGCCAATGTGGTTATCAAGCTCTTCGGTATGGATATCCACTTCCACCTTCTCCGTCACCACTTGCTTGGAAGGCTGGAACAGGTTCAGCTTCTTCTCATAAATGTTATACACACCCTTGAAACGCGGTCCGCTTTCGATAGGCCAGGTCAAGGGACGCACATTGATAACGAGTTCTTCTTCCAACTCATCCAGCAGGTCGAACGGGTCTTTAGCCTCACGGTCCATCTTATTGACGAAAATAATCACCGGCATGTTGCGCATACGGCACACTTCCATCAGCTTGCGTGTCTGCGTTTCCACACCTTTCGCCCCGTCCACCACGATGATTACGCTATCCACCGCCGTAAGCGTACGGTATGTATCCTCCGCAAAGTCCTGGTGACCAGGTGTATCAAGGATATTTACTTTGTAATCCCGATAATCAAACTCCATCACCGATGTAGTGACCGAAATACCACGCTGCTTCTCAATATCCATCCAGTCGGAGGTAGCGGTTTTCTTAATCTTGTTCGATTTTACAGCACCTGCCACCTGGATCTGCCCTCCGAAAAGCAACAGTTTTTCCGTCAACGAAGTCTTACCGGCATCCGGATGTGCAATAATCGCAAATGTTCTTCTTCTTTCTATTTCCTGATTTGCCATATTTCTTATTTTTCTACGATATCAGTCTAAATCCAATTCCCCTTTTTTCTCCTTTATATAATAACCGGCAAGCATAGCCAGCAAATCACTGATTGCTTTCACCGCCTTCTGCGTATCTTCACTCACCTCTTTCTTTTGCAGTTTCAGCATCCATACGCCATACATGGCATCGAAGCACGTCTCCAGTTCAGGCACGTCCCTGTCCGCCCCCTTTGCCCGAAGCTCTACGATAAAAGGTAGAGCCTTGTAATAAGCAGCGCTATAGTAAGGGAATTTAGGCGAGCGGAGCAAACGCAGATGCAGGTCGGTCAGCCATACGATGATGTTCTTATTGATTTGCAAATGCCCCTTCTGCATCACGCCTTCATCGTGCATCATATTAATCAAGTCTTCATACCATTGCGTCAACTCTTGCCTTTGCGGGTCGGTCAGAGAAAGATACGTGTCGACGACATTCCGCCGTATCTGTCCGATATCGCAACCGTTGGCACGAATCAAGTCTTCCACCTGCCACATATAGAGCAAGTATTCTGCAATATTCTGTTGTTTAAGTTGTCGGGAAATATACATATTCTTATCGTATCTGTCAAGAGAAAGATTTTCCGGTAGCAGCCAGCACGAATCCCACCATCGCCGCTACAATCACCGCCACACCAATGATACGGTTCAGCATCCAGATGCCCCTCACATTAAACCGCGTGCGCACCTTGTTCACAAAATAAGTGATGCTGAACCACCAGCTTACCGCTCCCATAATAATGGCAAGATAGCCCACCAGCTGGAAGCCGATAGGGCTACCCGGCATCACGAATGAGAACCGGGCAAAGAGTCCGATGAACAGGAAGATAATCAATGGATTGGAAAAGGTGACAAAAAAGGCGGTCACAAAATTGTGCAGGTAAGTTCCTCTTTTACCCGACGAAGGCCGAAGCGCCTTCACCGGATTACTCCGGAACGTATAAATGCCGAAAGCCAGCAACATGATACTGCCCACCACTTGCAGAAAAATCTGATGCTTCAGAATAAGCTCGTCCATAAAGCTCATGCCGTATCCCGTAAGCAACGCATAGCAAATATCGCTCAGTGCCGCCCCCAGTCCTGTCACAAAGCCAAACCAGCGTCCTTTATTCAATGTACGCTGAATACAAAGAACGCCAACAGGCCCCAGCGGAGCGGAAACCACCACTCCCACTATAAACCCTTTTATCAACAAATCCAGTATCGTAACATGTTCTATCCAATTCATAGTGCAAAGATGCTACTTTTTTGCGAGATTACCTACGATTTCGGCTGTAATTCTTTTACAACATGAAAGCCAAAGCCAAAATCCAATCTTTCCTACCCCCGTCCAGCGACCTCCCATACAACGAATATGCGCATCCATAAGGATAATATATGCAATCTTCCACACATACGTTTTCATCGGGCCACGCATATACTTCCAACGGCACATGCACTTATTTTCACCCACGCATAAAAACTCTTTCCCCACTACTCTTTCGAAAATATTTCCAGTCCACGTAGGAAATAATAAAAAATAAAGACTATCTTTGCCGGAAAGACAAATCATAACCATGACAGAAAGACTGAAAGAGATTAAAAGCAAGATTGACGATGGAGAGATTGACGCAGCCATCCAAGAACTGAACAAGCTCCTGGCCCAGCATCCGGACAATGCCGACTATGCCTACTACCTGCTGGGGAATGCGTTCCGCAAGCAAGGCGACTGGCAAGGAGCCCTGAACAATTATCAGGAAGCCATTGCCCTCAATCCCGACAGTCCGGCATCCGAAGCCCGGCGCATGGTGATGGATATCCTGGAATTTTATAACAAAGACATGTTTAATCAATAAGAATAAGGTAATTTTACTATGGCTAAGATGAAAGGTGTGGTAATCGTGAATACAGAACGCTGCAAAGGGTGCAACCTATGCGTGGTTGCCTGTCCGTTGCATGTATTGTCGCTTACCAAAAAAGTAAATCAAAAAGGATATAATTACGTACAACAGACCCTGGAAGACACCTGCAACGGTTGTTCTTCGTGCGCCATCGTATGTCCGGACGCTTGTCTGACAGTATACAGGGCAAAAGAAGCGTAAGTTTTTAAAAACAGGTAACCAGGTGACCAGGTACGAGTTGACTAGGTTTTAAATACCGTAGTAAAACAATTCCAGACCTAGTCAACTAGTACCTAAGACCTAGTCAACTATAAAAATTTAAAAAGATATGGCAGAAGAAGTAGTTTTAATGAAAGGAAACGAAGCCATCGCCCGTGCGGCCATCCGGTTCGGCGTGGACGGTTACTTCGGCTATCCTATCACTCCCCAATCGGAAGTATTGGAAACTCTCGCCGAACTAAAGCCATGGGAGACAACCGGTATGGTCGTCTTGCAGGCAGAAAGCGAAGTGGCAGCTATTAATATGGTATATGGAGGTGCCGGAAGCGGCAAGATGGTAATGACTTCCTCCTCCAGCCCGGGCGTCAGCCTGAAACAGGAAGGAATCTCTTACATTGCAGGTGCCGAACTTCCGTGCCTGATAGTAAACGTAATGCGAGGAGGACCCGGACTGGGTACCATCCAGCCCAGCCAGGCAGATTATTTCCAGACCACCAAAGGAGGCGGACACGGCGACTATCATGTCATCGCACTGGCTCCGGCATCGGTACAGGAAATGGCCGATTTCGTAGGGTTGGCATTCGAACTGGCTTTTAAATACCGGAACCCGGCCATGATTCTTGCCGACGGTGTCATCGGACAAATGATGGAGAAAGTCGTACTTCCCGAACCTCGTCCGCGCCGCACCGAAGAAGAAATCATTGCCCAATGTCCATGGGCTACCACAGGACGTAAAGGACGCAAGCCCAATATCATCACTTCGTTGGAACTTGACCCTGCGGTAATGGAACAGCGCAACCTGCACCTGCAAGCCAAATACGCAGAAATAACGGCACATGAAACCCGTTACGAAGAAATAGATTGCGAAGATGCCGAATACCTGATTGTAGCTTTCGGCTCATGTGCCCGTATCGCCCAGAAATCAATGGAGCACGCCCGCGAGGAAGGCATCAAAGTTGGCTTGTTCCGCCCCATCACCTTGTGGCCGTTCCCTGGAGAAGCCCTGAAGGAAAGAGCACGGCAAATGAAAGGCATCCTCGTCGTCGAACTGAACAGCGGACAAATGATTGAAGACGTCAAGCTGTCTGTGGAATGCCGCATTCCGGTCGAACACTTCGGGCGCCTGGGAGGAATCGTTCCCGACCCGGATGAAGTCATCGAATCATTGAAAGAAAAACTCATCAACAACAAGTAACCGATTATGAACAAGATAAACCAGATCAGAACCGTACTGAACATTGTTTTTATGATAGGTGCAGTGGCTACTATCATCCTGTTCTTTACAGATGTCAACCAGACCGTATTTTTCTACGTATGTGCGACATCCATCATTATAAAAATGATAGAGTACGCGCTCCGATTCTCTCAACGTAATCGACAAGGAGGAAAACTATGACAAAAGAAGATATCGTAAAACCCGAAAACCTGGTTTACCAGAAACCTCGTTTATTGAACGACAACCCGATGCACTACTGCCCGGGATGCAGCCATGGAGTCGTACACAAGCTGATAGCTGAAGTCATCGACGAAATGGGCATGACTGAAAAAGCCATCGGCATCAGCCCTGTAGGATGTGCCGTCTTTATGTATAATTACCTGGACATCGACTGCCAGGAAGCCGCACACGGACGTGCACCCGCATTGGCAGGAGCCATCAAGCGCTTGTGGCCCGACCGCCTGGTATTCACATATCAAGGCGATGGCGACCTGGCATGTATCGGAACTGCCGAAAGCATTCACGCCCTGAACCGTGGTGATAACATCGCCATCATTTTTATCAACAATGCCATTTACGGTATGACAGGTGGACAAATGGCGCCTACCACTCTCGTCGGCATGAAAACCGCCACTTGCCCCTACGGACGTAATCCGGAAATCCACGGTTATCCGCTGAAGATGACCGAAATAGCAGCCACCCTGCAAGGCACTTGCTATGTCACCCGCCAGTCTGTGCACACCGTTGCAGCTATCCGCAAGGCGAAGAAAGCTATCCGCAAAGCTTTCGAAAACTCGATGCAGGGCAAAGGTTCCAGCCTGGTAGAAATCGTGTCGACCTGCAGCTCGGGCTGGAAAATGACTCCCGAAGCAGCCAACAAATGGATGGAAGAACACATGTTTCCTTTCTACCCGCTGGGCGACTTGAAAGATACGACGATTTGAGTTTTTAAGTTCTTGAGTTTTTAAGCTCTGCAATACTGACAGCATTTTATTTGCAAACTTAAGAACTATAGAACTAAAAAACTCAAGAACTTAAAGACTTAAAAACTAAAAAACTTAAAAACTCAAAACAATATGACAGAAGAAATCATTATAGCTGGATTCGGAGGCCAAGGCGTATTGTCGATGGGAAAAATCCTTGCCTACTCCGGTCTGATGGAAGGCAAAGAAGTGACCTGGATGCCTGCCTATGGCCCCGAACAACGCGGAGGAACCGCCAACGTCACGGTCATCGTGAGCGACGAACGCATATCTTCTCCGATTCTGAGCAAATACGATACCGCCATCATCTTGAACCAACCTTCTCTGGCAAAGTTCGAAAGTAAAGTAAAACCTGGCGGCGTACTGATTTACGACGGCTACGGCATAATCAATCCGCCTACCCGCAAAGATATCCACGTCTATCGCATCAACGCCATGGACGAAGCCAACGAACGGAAGATGGCAAAGACTTTCAACATGATTGTATTAGGCGGACTGCTGAAAATCCGTCCCATTGTATCCATCGCAAGTGTGGTAAAAGCCTTGTACAAGACACTTCCCGAACGTCATCACAGCCTGATTCCAATGAATGAAGAAGCTATCCACATCGGCATGGACATCATCAAGGAAATGAAGTAACCCAGATTAAGGAATTGTTTTGAATATCCGCAGATATCCTATGTAGGGGCATATCGCATACGCCCGAATGCATCAACTAATCCACGTGAATGTTTTGGGCGTATGCGATACGCCCCTACATGGCAATCGGGTGGAATGCGGATATTCAATAAAACTTTTTGGAGAAATTCAAAACAGCTTCTTAGATGCATTTGCCCCGTTTAACAATGACGAATATCTGCAAATCTGCCCCTAAGTTATCCCTTGTTTCGTTTTTCTTTTATATCTTTGTCCCCATTATGAGGAAGATACTTTTTATAGCAATCATAGCACTGATATGCGGCAAACTGTCCGCACAGAACACGTTATCCAACCAATTCGGAAGTTCGGCATCAGGTACAGACCGAGATATGTACGACCGGAACGGGAATCCGATAGACACAACCGCCGTTAACGATGCCAGCACCATTCCCATCGGGCTGACATCGTGGAAAATTGATGCCCGTTTCGGAAACCGTACCGAAGTGCCTGTCGATACTTTGCAGCATGGCTTCCAAAACACGAACGATACAGGAGGTCCTTACGGACATTATACCTATTTGGGGAACTTGGGAGCTCCCCGTATTGCTCATGTATTTTTCGACCGTAAAGATGCCAGCCAGTTCTTCTTTTTCGACCCTTACGATTACACTGTGTTACAACCGCAAGACGTAACATACACAAACACCAAGTCGCCCTTTGTCAACTTGACTTATTATAAACAAGGTAGCAGCCGCGACGGAGAAGAACGTTTCAAAGCCTATTTTGCCGTGAATGCCAACAAACGGCTGGGATTCGGGTTCAACATCGACTATGTGTACGGACGAGGGAAATACGCCCACCAGTCAACAGCTTTGTTCAACGGAAACCTATTTGCCTACTATCTGGGTGACAAATACAATATGCATTTCAGCTTCATCAACGACAACTTGAAGGTAGCCGAAAACGGCGGTATCACCGATGATCGTTACGTCAGTGCGCCGCTGGATATGGCTGAAGGAGGACGTACATACGCCAATAGCGAAATCCCGACCAACCTGAGTGCCATATGGAACCACAACACAGGATACCATGCTTTCCTGACTCATCGGTATAACTTAGGATTCTACCGTGACAATCCGGACGAAAACGATACAACCAACACACAGGTATTCGTACCTGTCACCAGTTTCATGCACACGGTGAAAGTAGACGTGGCAAGACGCCAATATATCTCACAAGATGAAACGGAGAACACGGAATACTTTCTAAATAATTTCTTGCCCGACATAGAACGTGACAAGACAGACTATCTGGCAGTAAAGAACACGCTCGGCATATCACTGCGCGAGGGATTCAACAAATGGGCAAAAGCCGGCCTTACCGCTTTCGTCACCCACGAATTCCGCCGCTTTACGATGACCGACACCATCGCCGGAACTCCCGGACAACGTATTCCTACAGATTATACGGAAAATGTCATTTCTGTGGGAGGACAACTCATCAAAGAACAAGGCAAAATGTTCCATTATAACGTAACGGGTGAATTTGCACTGATAGGCGAAGATGCCGGAGCATTTTCGGTGGAAGGACGCGGAAACATGAACTTCCGCCTGTTCAATGATACCGTCCGTTTACAGGCAAATGCCTATATCAAGAACCAAAACCCGACATTCTACTATCGTCATTTCCACTCGAAACATTATTGGTGGGACAATAACGACCTTTCGAAAATGATGCGTACCCGCATTGAAGGACAACTCAGCATTGACCGTTGGCGTACGCAACTGAAAGCTGGTGTAGAAAACATCACCAACTATACTTATCTCGATAACCTTTCGGTAAGTGACGGACAAGGCAGTAGCGGAGACGAAACTGGCAGCAGCAACGAAAGTGGAACCACAACTCATTACCTGAACAATCTAGGAGTAGCCCAACACTCGGGGAGCATCCAGGTATTCAGCGCATCGCTCCGGCAAGATTTCAAACTGGGTATTTTTCACCTGGATAACGAAGTGACTTACCAGACTTCAAGCAACCAAGACATCCTTCCATTGCCGAAACTGGTCTTGTACCATAACCTCTACCTCAGCTTCGGGCTGGCAAAGAAGGTTTTGAAAGTAGAAATGGGTGCCGACGTGCGCTATTTCACCGAATATTATGCCCCCGACTATGCGCCGGCAATCGGTCAATTCTATCTGCAAAACAAAGACACGCGCTACAAATTAGGGAACTATCCTTTAGTGAACGGTTACATCAACCTGCACCTGAAACGCACGCGTATCTTCTTGATGATGTACAACCTGATTCAAGGACAAGGGACCCACAGTTATTTCCTGGCTCCCCACTACCCACTGAATCCGCGTCTGTTCAAAATCGGCATATCGTGGAACTTCTTTGACTAAAAAAACCGTACATTATGCAGAAAGGCAAACCCTTCATCCGATACAGCATCGTGGCAATAGTTATTGTTGCAGGATTTATTGTGTTCGGCACACAGAAAGAAAATAGTCCTGCCTATGCCCCTCGCGACTATGCCGAAATTGTTCAATCGGGCGTGTTGCGTGCAGTGACCGAATACAACGCTATCAGCTACCACATAAACAGAGACACGCTGCAAGGATTCGATTATGAACTGCTGAATGCTTTTGCCTCTGACAAACACCTGAAACTGGAAATAACTCCAGAAATGAGCTTTGAGAAACGACTTGCAGGTGTCACTAAAGGAAAATACGATCTTCTGGCGACAGGAACCGTTATCACATCCCAATCGAAAGACACATTGCTCTTTACCCGTCCGTTGACGTTAAGCAAACAAGTGCTGGTACAGCGAAAACCCGAAAACGAACAAGACAGCACTTATATCCGCAGCCAGCTCGACCTGGCACACAAACAATTGCATGTCATCAAAGGTTCTCCGGCATTGCTCCGGCTCCACAACCTTATCAGTGAAATAGCCGATACCATCTACATCCAGGAAGTGGAACAATACGGACCTGAACAGCTTCTTGCCATGGTGGCAGGAAAAGACATCGACTATGCCGTATGCGATGAAAGCATCGCCCGCTCTTTGCAGGAACGCTTCCCGAACCTTGACATCAATACAGCTATCAGTTTCACGCAATTTTATGCCTGGGGCGTAAACAAGCATTCGCCTGCCTTGCTGGATACCCTCAACCATTGGCTTGAACGGTACAGCAAAACCGTCTCTTACAAGAAACTGTACAACAAATACTTTTAATGACATCTCATCACAGAAGAAGATACACAGATACTTTAGAGCCTGTTTAAATTCTCTCCATGTGATATACAAATATAGACCAATTAATAAGTTAACTGAAAAACAAAACTTGAAAACTATGCAATTAGACAAGGTAAACTGGGGATTCATCGGTTGTGGCGAAGTGACCGAAAAAAAGAGTGGTCCCGCTTTCAATATGATAGACGGTTCACGTGTTGTTGCCGTCATGAGCCGCGATGAAGAAAAAGTAAAATCGTATGCACACCGACACAACATTCCTCGCTGGTATACTGATGCGCAAGAACTGATAGGTGACGAGGATGTAAACGCCATTTACATCGCCACGCCTCCCTCTTCGCATGCCACCTTTGCCATTATGGCCATGAAGGCAGGAAAACCTGTATACATTGAAAAACCTATGGCAGCCACCTACGAAGACTGTGCACGTATCAACCGCATCTCACAAGAAACAGGTGTACCTTGCTTTGTAGCCTATTATCGCCGCTATTTACCCTATTTCCAAAAGGTTCGTCAACTGGTAGAAGAAGGCAAGATAGGAAATGTCATCAATGTGCAAATACGTTTTGCACAGCCTCCACGCGACTTGGATTATAACAGCACCAACCTGCCATGGCGTGTACAGCCCGACATTGCCGGAGGAGGTTATTTCTATGATCTGGCTCCCCACCAGCTGGATTTACTGCAGGAAATGTTCGGATGTATCCTGGAAGCAGAAGGATATAAGAGCAACCGTGGTGGACTATACCAGGCAGAAGATACTATCAGTGCTTGCTTCAAGTTCGAATCCGGATTGCCTGGTTCCGGCTCGTGGTGTTTTGTTGCTCACGAATCGGCAAAAGAAGACCGCATTGAAATTATTGGTGACAAAGGAATGATTTGCTTCTCTGTCTTTACCTACGAGCCTATCGGCTTACATACGGAACATGGACGTGAGGAAATCCTTCCACAAAATCCGTCCTATGTGCAGCTTCCGCTAATCAAAGCCGTAGTGGAGCATCTGCAAGGAAAAGCCATCTGTACATGCGACGGCATAAGCGCCACTCCCACCAACTGGGTAATGGACCGCATCCTGAACAAACTGTAAGAAAACGAATAATTGAAAAGCTCTGAAAAAACACAGAAACACAAAGACACGAAAACAATCTGATAGATTAAACTCCGTGTCTTAGGGTTTCTGTGTTCAAAGGAAAATCAAATATACTTTTTAGAAGCTGTTTTGAATTTATCGTGCGATGATTTGGGATGAGTTTTTGAGGCATTTTCGCTTCTGTGATAAGGAAGATAGCGGGCTATCTGACGAAGAACAGGAGCGGAAAGGACCAAAAAATCGCCCAAAGCACACACGAAAACGGATACATCAAGCCAAGAAAAACTTTTTGGAGAAATTCAAAACAGCTTCTTACTTAATCATATCGAATCCGCAATACGGAACCAATGCTTTCGGAATACGGATACCTTCCGGCGTCTGGTTGTTTTCGAGCAGGGCTGCCACAATACGCGGCAAGGCAAGTGCCGAACCATTCAGCGTGTGACAAAGCTCTGTCTTCTTATTGGCAGTACGATAACGGCACTTCAAACGGTTTGCCTGATACGTATCAAAATTGGATACCGAGCTTACTTCCAGCCAACGTTTCTGAGCTTCCGAGTAAACTTCGAAATCGTAACAGATAGCAGCAGTAAAGCTGATGTCACCTCCGCACAAACGCAGAATACGATAAGGTAATTCCAGTTTCTTCAGCAAACCTTCTACGTGATCGAGCATCTCCTGATGCGACTGGCGGGAATGTTCGGGGGTATCAATGCGCACCAGTTCTACTTTTGAAAACTCGTGCAAACGGTTTAGGCCACGCACATCTTTACCATATGAACCTGCTTCACGACGGAAACATTCGGTATAAGCACAATTCTTGATGGGTAACTGCTTTTCATCAAGTATCACGTCGCGGTAAATGTTTGTGACGGGAACTTCTGCTGTCGGAATCAGGTACAAATCATCCAAGTTGCAATGATACATCTGCCCTTCTTTATCAGGCAACTGTCCCGTTCCGTAACCCGAAGCAGCATTTACCACCGTAGGAGGCATTATTTCTTCATAACCAGCGGCACGAGCTTCATCGAGAAAGAAATTGATGAGCGCACGTTGTAAGCGTGCCCCCTGTCCCCGATAGACCGGGAAGCCGGCTCCTGTTATCTTCACACCCAAATCAAAATCAATCAGGTTGTATTTTTTTGCCAACTCCCAATGAGGCAGTGCGTCTTTCGGAAGTTCGGTTTCCATGCCTCCCATTTTCACTACCAGATTATCTTCGGCACCAGCACCTTCGGGCACTTCCTCGTAAGGCACATTTGGAATGGTATACAGCAAATTCTGCATGTCTTCAGCAGCCTGATCCATTTCTGCCTGCAAAGCCTTGCTTGTTTCCTTGATTTCTGACACACGTGCCTTGGCTGTTTCGGCTTCTTCTTTCTTCCCTTCTTTCATCAACTGTCCGATGGTTTTCGATGTAGCATTTACTTCTGCCAGATTCTTATCCAATTGAGCTTGTGCATTACGACGCTTGCTGTTCAGTTCGAGCACTTGGGCAATGGTTTCTTTTGCATTTGCGAAATGCTTTTTCTCCAATCCACGGATTACCTTGTCGGTATCCTCTGTAATTTGTTTAATTGTAAGCATATCTTTAGTCTTTTAATAATCGTAGATCTTGTTTTCGTGATGCAAAGATATTCTTTTATTGAAACATAAACAATGATTCTTACAAGATACTTTGACGGATGCGCACCAGTTTTTCGAGTAAACCCTCCAGCAAATCGAGCTTCAGCATGTTTGCCCCATCACTTTTAGCCACCGAAGGGTCTTCGTGCGTCTCCATAAACAAACCATCCACACCTACCGCCACTCCGGCTTTGGCTATGGTTTCTATCAGCTGGGGCATACCTCCCGTCACGCCCGAAGCCTGATTGGGCTGCTGGAGCGAATGGGTCACATCCAGTATGACCGGATGCCCGAAAGCCTGCATTTCGGGAATCCCCCGATAATCGACAATCAAGTCGTGATAACCAAATGTGACTCCCCTTTCAGTCAGCATCACTTGCGGATTTCCAGCTTCCACTACCTTATCGGCTGCAAAACACATCGCAGCGGGAGAAAGGAACTGTCCTTTTTTAATATTAACTATCTTGCCCGTCCGGGCAGCCGCTACCAGCAAATCGGTCTGACGACACAAAAACGCAGGTATTTGCAATACATCCACGTATTCGGCAGCCATGCCGGCTTCTTCAGCCGCATGAATATCGGTCACTACCGGCACACCAAAGGTACTTCTTACTTTTGCCAAGACCTTTAATGCTTTTTCATCGCCGATGCCAGTAAACGAATCCAGACGCGAACGGTTCGCCTTACGATAAGAACCCTTGAACACATAAGGTATATGCAAACGGTCGGTTATTTTTACCACACGCTCAGCTATGCGCAACGCCATATCCTCGCCTTCAATTACACACGGTCCCGCCAACAGAAAAAAATTATCCGAACGGACCAGGTCATCTATTGTCTGTATCATTGTATATTATCTATTAGAGTTTATGTAATTTAGATTTGTTATATATCGCGCATACGCGTACCTTTGCAACATGAATTACCACGACCATAAAGACAACAGCAAAAGTTTCCGTGCCTTGACGGGAGTTAGCCATGAACAGTTTTGTGCGCTTCTCCCTTATTTCGAGGCTGCGCATGAGGACTATTTGTCCGAGTATGAAATGACCGGGGAACGCCGTAGCGGAAAACGCCGCAGTCCTTCCATCTACAAGAACAGCCCCCTTCCCAGCATATCCGACCGCCTGTTCTTCATTTTGGTTTATTTGAAAAACAACCCGTTGCAGGAATATCATGCGGCCTGTTTCGGAATGAACCAGAAGCACTGCAACATATTCATCCATTGCCTGACTAAAATCCTTCGTCTGTCCCTTAAAGCGAAAGGTCTTGTCCCCGCAGAAACCGACAAGGAGCTTGCCGAACGGCTGGCGGAACTTTCCAAAGAGGGAGACAAGCCGGTACTTCTTCATGACGGGACGGAACGGGAGATTCCCCGTCCGGCAGACCGGGACATGCAAAAGGAGCGTTACAGCGGCAAGAAAAAACGGCACACGGTCAAGAACGCCGTCATTGTAACGATGGCTTGTCTGGTCATATTTGTCAGTCAGACCGTTTCGGGCAAGACCCACGACAAGAAGATGGCTGACACAATGTATTCTTTTCCTGTGCCTTGCACCTTGTATCAAGATACGGGATACCAAGGCTATGAGCCTGAGGGGGTGGAAATCATACAACCGGTCAAGAAGCCCAAAGGGAAAGAGCTTTCCAGGCAGGACAAGGAATACAACAAGAAAGTTTCCGCCATCAGGGTGCGTATAGAACATGTCATAGGAAGCGCGAAAGTCATGCGCATCGTCAAAGACGAGTGCAGGCTCAGGGCAAACAACTTTGTAGAAAACATCTTTTCCACATGTATGGCACTGCATAATCTCAGAATTAAAATCAACCCTTGGAACTATCATAACTAATTTACATAAACTCTATTGTTAAATATGTGTGCAAAATTAAGTTCTTTTCAATATACACCAACTATTATGTACAGCCACTTATTCCGGAATTATCAGTGTCAATGCTTCGGGAGCAATGGTTATTTCGATAGGGAAATGACGGTCGAACCAAACACGCCCATCCAGACTGATTTCGGCATTTTGCGCCCGAAGGATTTTCACCTGTCGTGTACGGTAAGGCTTCACAGTCTTGTGATTCAAAAGCCTTCCCTGCTGCAACATCCACAAGCCCGACACCAACTGACGCAATTCCGGGCGATATATCAGTGATACGTCCAGCCATCCATTATAAGGCACAGCACTAGGTGTCAATCCATATCCCCGTGCACTTCCTATCGCCACAGCCATCAGACGTCCACGAATATGTTCATCGTTTACTTTCAGATGCATCCGGTACAGCTTACGCTCAAATGCCACCAAAAACAATGAAGAGAGATACGAGAACAAAGGAATCCCCCAGAACCGGCGTGTCTCATTGGTGATGATAACGATACGCGCCCCCAACCCGATATATACTGCATTCAGGAAATAACGCTTCACATGCGTCTGCCCGTCGTAATAACCAAACACACCTACATCTACCTTCCGCAACCGACGGTTGATAAGTACATCGACCGCCCCCCGATAATCATCCGAATCCAATCCCCAATACTTGGCAAAGTCATTCCCTATGCCATTGGGAATAATGCCCAAGGCAATGTCATGTCTGTCCTCGGCATCAGACAGCATAATGCCATTTACCGCATCATTCAATGCTCCGTCGCCACCTACCACAACAATGGTGCGATAACCGTTATTAGCCAAGGTGCGCGCCAAACGCTCCACCGACCCAAATCCCTCCGACTGCACATAGTCGAATTGTACGTTCCGGCTCTCCATGTAATCGCGAATTGCTTTCCACCGCTTCTGTGCTTTCCGGCTTCCGGCTTTCGGATTGTATATTACGCCCCAGCGGGTAGGTTCTACTGCCATAATCCTTTATTTATTGATTTGTATAAATGTCCACAATTTGCCAAATTTTCTACCTTACCGGTATCTCACGGATATTCGGTTTGATTCGTATCAAGCAATCTCATTATTTCCTCCACTTTCTCTTCCAGCGGACGCGTAGCATCTATCCAATGAATGGTAAACCCGCGCCGCTCCATCCCCCGGAACCACGTCATCTGCCGTTTAGCAAACTGATGGATAGCTATCTCCAACTGACGGAACATCTCATCGTAAGTCAAGGCTCCCGTTACATACAGGGTAAGGTATTTGTACTCCAGTCCATAATAGAGCAGGTCTTCCGGAGCAATGCCTTCTTCCAGCAACCGCCGTACTTCGTCCACCATTCCTTCGTCCAAACGCTGTCGCAACCGGTATGTAATCTTTTTACGACGCAAATCACGGTCGATATCCACCCCGATAATCAGACTATGGATTTCCGGAAAATCCCGGGCATCGACAGGTTGCGTGCGGTAATACTCTTCTATTTCGATGGCACGAATGGCACGTTTCACCGTATCTACATCGGTAGAATTATGCAAAGTCTTATACGTCGAAAGGAGAACCGTCAACTCTTCCAATGATTTACAGGCAAGTCTTTCACGCAATGCCGGATTTTCAGGTACAGGAAGCAACTTGTATCCTTTTAATACAGACTCCAGATACATGCCTGTTCCACCGCACAAGACGGGAAGCTTTCCCCGCGAACGGATATCCTCGTATGCCTGCAGGAAATCGTGCTGAAACTCGAAAACGTTATATTTCGTTCCAGGTTCTGCAATATCTATCAAGTGATAAGGTATCCGGTGTCCGTCTACGACATAGTCAGCAAGGTCTTTTCCGGTCCCCAAATCCATCCTGCGATACACCTGACGGCTGTCACCGCTGATGATTTCCGTATGAAGACGATGGGCCAAAGCCGCTGCAAGCGGTGTTTTTCCCGATGCGGTAGGACCTAATATGGTAATCAAGTCATATGTCATAAATATCCAGTTCTTTACAGACCCATAAATCACTTATCACGCACATCTCAACTGTTCAGGCTTGCCGAACGTACACGGCTCAAGGTTTCCGGAGTCATCTGGAGCAGCGAAGCGATGTAGACCAATGGTGCCCGCTTCAGGATTTCCGGATGCAGCTGGAACAGTTTGTTATAACGTTCATGAGCAGACTCGAAACGCAACGTGTCGGCCTTCACCTGCGATTCTATCAACGAATTCTCTAAAATCTTCCGATACAGCACCCCGATATCCACATATTCTATTGATAAACGGTCGATGCCTGCCTTGTCTATCTCCCACAGCACCGTCGGTTCCAAAGCTTCTATCATCAGACGGGTTGGCTCCTGACGGAAATAGCTTTCCAGACAAACCACCTCCCCTTTCTCGTATGCAATATGTTCGGTCATATCCTTCCCATACTTGAAATAGAACTGGCGCAGCATACCTTTCTCGATGTAACGCACACAAGTACATACTTCGCCTTCATTCAGCACCATTTCACCTTTCTTGTATTTCCTGCCGACCAAAATATCAGCCAATGCGTGAACACTTTCCTTAGCAAGCGCCACATTGTGATCGCCCGCCATCTGCCGCGCTATTTCAATACTCGTTGTCGTCATAGATATTTCGATTAAAAAAGTTTTTCATTTTACTTTGATCCGGTCGAATCCTTCTCCAAAGACACCAATCACCGCACTCTGCGAGACAAATGCATGAGGGTCAATATCCTTTATCAGGCGGAAAATGGTATTCGACTCCCGTTTTTTTGCCAAGACAAACATCAGTTTTACACCATTGTTCGTATAGCAGCCTACACCATCGATAAATGTCACCCCCCGATGCAGGTCTTTATTGATGCGGTGTCCGATTTCTTCGTATTTATTGGATATGATGAAAAACTGGACCGACTGGCGTGCACTGTTCACCACCTGGTCAATGACAAAACTGGTGATAAACAAGACTACGTAACCATAAACCACCCGCTCCCAATCATGCAACACCAGATAACTGGAAGAAATGATAATGACATCACACATCAGAATCACCCTCCCCAGCGAGATGTCGCGATATTTGTTCACAATGGCCGCAATGATGTCTGTGCCGCCTGTACTTCCGTTTGCAGAAAATGCCAGACCGATTCCACCGCCACAGAACGAAGCTCCCAGCACGCAAGCCATAAACGGCTCATCATGTATCAGTCCTCCCTGAACCAGCTTCTGGATAACAGCCAGAAAGACCGTAAGTACAATTACCGCCCAAATGGTCTTTATGCAAAACTTCAACCCGAGAATCTTCAATGCCAGCAACAGCAAAAATCCGTTGATAGCCAAATACGTATATTGTACGGGGAAACCTGTTGCCCAGTAAATAATAGAAGCAATACCCGGCACAGCTCCCGAAGGCAAGTTGTTGGGCAATAAAAACACCGTCCACCCTATCCCGTACATCATCATGCCCAAGGCTATCAGCAAATAATCTTTCGCCTCCCGCCATACGGGATTGGCTTTCAAAGTTCCAGTCAAATTCATGTCCGTTTCTAATTAGCTTTAATTTTCGGAATACAAAAGTATAAAAAACTCCGGAATAATCGTACAAAACCAACAGAATAAGTAAAGAAAACCCAAGAAAGCCTGCCAGTGCCGCCATGCCTGTACAAAAGCCCACATCAGCGGAAGGTCTGTCAAATACCAATGACGCATTGCCCTTCTTCAAGACACTATCAAATACTTGCTCCTGTCCATAACCCAACATAGCGGATGCCCAAAAGAATACTAAAATCAATACCGTTTTCATCACTTATACATTTATCCTATGAAAAAACACGATGTCATACAAAGATAAGGCTTTCTTTGTCATTTCATCCTGGCTTTCATCCTGACTTAGCATTAAATTCGCATTTTCTCCCCCAACATTTGCTTTCGCACTTGGATTGTATTATCTTTACAGATGTTTCAGTATTATGTTCCATGTGCTGTTGGAATATAAGACACCTTTTTATGGAAATCTTTCTATAACTTTCTGTTTCTGATTTCTTGGGCATTAATATTCCGGTTCCGGCTCGGCAGCCATAGG
Source organism: Bacteroides sp. An51A (assembly GCF_002161565.1). Lineage (NCBI taxonomy): Bacteria > Pseudomonadati > Bacteroidota > Bacteroidia > Bacteroidales > Bacteroidaceae > Bacteroides > Bacteroides sp. An51A. Next base: position 182,618 of record NZ_NFIC01000008.1, on the reverse strand, counting down.
AGAAACTTCTTCAGGAAATTCATAACAAACGATGGAACGGTCTTTCAAATAAATATGGTTCAACGTATATGCCAAAGACTCTAACGTTTCATTCCTTTTCGCCGGCTTCAGGTCGCATTCCCACACCGTTATGCAATGCCAGCCCATCTTTGCCAGTTCACGTTGCTCCTTTTTATCACGTTCTTTGTTCCGCTCTATCTTCGCTTGCCAATACGCTGCATTCGTCCGAGGCAAATGCGAATACCTGCATCCTTCATGCCCGTGCCAGAAACAACCATTGACAAAGATAACCGTCCGATACTTCCGCAACACGATATCGGGATGCCCGGGCAAACGGGGATGGTTCAGCCTGTACCTGAATCCTCTCGAAAACAGATATTTCCTGACTATCATTTCCGGCTTGGTATCCTTGCCGCGGATAGCCGCCATACACCGGTGCCGTTGTTCTTTGGTTAGCTTGTCCATTATATATTATTTCTGCCCCGAAAGTTACATCAATTCCAACAACATCACAAAAACAAAGACACAAAATATGAAATTATTCGAATATTTTTTATACTTTTGCTACCCTTATATAACATAACCATGAGCAACAAAAGCAACAACCAAGGCAGAGCTTACGAATTTATTTGCCTACTTATCCTCCAAGAAGAGACAAGTAAAATACGTCCGGCAAGAATCGTTACAAACAGTAGTTATTATGCAGCCCAACGAGCATGGAATAAATTAGCTACGAATGTACAAAATATCTATAAAACAAGTGCATATGCAGCTGTTGCCAAATTATTCACATTAGAGCCACGGATTATCGAAAAAGGGGAAGATGTATTGGAATTATTGATACAAGCCGATAAAAAAGGAGAAAACGGTGATGTACGTGACATCTTAATTATACGCAATCACATCCATTGGGAAATCGGATTAAGCTTAAAACATAACCATTTTGCCGTAAAGCATAGCAGGTTAAGTGATCGATTAGATTTTGGCAGCAAATGGTATGGCATACCCTGTTCATCAGATTATTGGAAAGACACACAGTCCACATTCAATTATCTGAAAGCCAGTCAAAGGTCACATTTAAAATTCAAAGAATTGCCCAACAAAGAAAAAGATATTTATATTCCATTGTTGAAAGCATTCATCAATGAAATCAAGCGTCAATATGCGAAACATAAAAACATTCCCGGAAAGTTAGTCGAATATCTTTTAGGGGAATATGATTTTTACAAAATTATCAGTATTGATAAAGAACGGAATACAAAAATTCAATCTTATAACCTACATGGTACATTAGGGATGGCAAGCCAAACGCAAAAATCCGCAAAAATTATTCCCATAGCGTCCTTACCTACCCGAATTGTTAGTTTAGATTTTGTACCAGGCAGTCAAAATACAGTTGAACTCTATATGGATGAAGGCTGGCAATTTTCTTTCCGAATACATAACGCAAAAACCAATGTTGAGCCATCACTGAAATTTGACATTCAATTAATCGGTATGCCAATAACCATTATTACTTTAAATTGTTTTTGGAATTAATTATGATGACATTAATCAGTTTATTCTCCGGAGCCGGAGGTTTGGATTTAGGTTTCCATTATGCAGGATTCAAAACGATAATCGCCAACGAGCTTGATGCCAAAATATGCCCAACTTATCGGATAAATTTTCCTAACGTCAAACTGATAGAAGGAGATATACGGAATATCCCTTCTTCTGAATTTCCTGATGGCATTACCGGCATCATTGGCGGTCCTCCCTGCCAATCGTGGAGTGAAGCCGGTTCTTTAAAAGGCATTGAAGATGCTCGCGGACAATTGTTTTATGAATATATCCGCATACTTAAAGATAAACAGCCCCTATTTTTCGTTGCCGAAAATGTTTCAGGAATGTTAGCCAAACGCCACTCCAGTGCAGTAAGCGGCTTTATGAAATTATTTGACAAAGCCGGTTATGACGTAAATCTGAAAATGTTGAACGCCAACGATTACGATGTTGCAGAAGACAGAGATCGGGTCTTTTACATTGGCTTCCGAAAAGACTTGAACATTCACGATTTCAAGTACCCGACCCCGCTTAAACACAAACCGACTTTACGTGAATGCATTTGGGATTTACAAGACACAGCTATCCCTGCACGAGACAAAAACAAAACGAACGGAGATGCATGCATTGTGCCCAATAATGAATATTTTACAGGAGCATATTCTCCTATATTCATGTCGCGCAACCGAGTTCGTTCATGGGACGAACCTGGTTTTACGGTACAGGCAAGCGGACGCCAATGCCAGCTGCATCCTCAAGCTCCTAAAATGATTAAAGTAGAAAAAAACCTGCAAAAATTCGCAGAAGGATACGAACATCTTTACAGGCGAATGAGCGTCCGTGAAGTAGCACGCATACAAAGTTTCCCGGATAGTTTCAAATTTATTTACGATGACGTAAACTACGGCTATAAGATGATTGGCAATGCAGTTCCGGTCAACCTGGCTTATCACGTAGCTTTGCAAATCAAAAATACGCTAATAGAAAAAGGCATACTGCTTCCCGAAGATATAGCATAATTATGATGAAGGCAGTTTCGTTCTTTTCAGGTTGCGGCGGATTAGACCTCGGTTTCGAACAAGCCGGAATAGAAGTCATCTGGGCCAATGATATCGAGGTCTCCGTACATGAAACTTACCAATATAACCATCCGCATACCATTTTATGCAAATCTGATATTCGAAAACTGCATGCCTCCGACATTCCTGATTGTGACGGATTTATCGGAGGTCCCCCGTGCCAATCATGGAGTGAAGGAGGGAAACAACTTGGCTTAAACGACGAGCGCGGAAAGCTATTCCTTGATTATATCCGGTTAATAAAAGAGAAGCAACCTAAATTTTTTGTTATCGAAAATGTTAAAGGTATCATCAGCGACAAACATCTGCAAACGTTTTTATCTTTTCTTTCTATTCTTGAAAAAGCAGGTTATATTGTAAGCTATGCCTTATTGAATGCGGCAGATTTCCGCATTCCTCAAGACCGTTACCGAGTATTTGCCGTAGGTTTCCTAAAAGACTTGAATTGCAATTTTCACTTTCCATATCCTCTACAAGAACCTCATATAACTTTACAGCAAGCAATAGGAGACATCAATGTAGTTCCTCGTTTTTATGCGGATGGCGACACCGTAAATCAAACATACGGACGTTGGCTTAACCATGATGTTTTCACAGGTCCGTTTGATGCAAAGTTCATGTCACGCAATCGGGTACGTGCATGGAATGAAGTTTCATTTACCATCCAGGCACAAGCCAAGAACTGCCCTTTACACCCGCAAGCTCCGGCTATGAAATACATATCCCCGCACAAACGCATATTCGCTGCCGGATATGAACATTTATATCGCCGGTTCAGCATAAGGGAATGTGCCAGAATACAAAGCTTTCCCGATAGTTTCCGTTTCTTTTACAACGACATAAAAGAAGGTTATAAAATGGTTGGCAATGCCGTACCTCCCCGCTTGGCTAAATTCATAGCCCTAAATATAAAAAACACCTTCGCTTCTATCCATGCATCAGAAAAAGAATTCGTATTAGTAGGCTACTATAAGGATGAAAAACAATTGCATCTGACTTTGCAAAACAGGCTCTATTATGTCCGTTCTGGATTCAGGCGTGGTGCCCTGCAAATGCCAGTAGGCATGCCTGTTCCCGCCTATCTGTTATTGCATCATAAAAAAAGCCGTTTCTTATACAAACTCACTCCTGAAGCTCCTTCTTACGTAACAGCTGCTGATTTATCATCCAAAGGTTTCTCTCCTTCTGGCAATGAATACCTTACATTCGAATTAGAAAATACAGAAGAAGTTCATATCAAAGGCTTAGACCTGCAAGCTGTTCAATTCCCTAACGGATACAGGAACGCTACATTCCCTTATATAACCGACATGGAAACGCTAAGAAAAGAATTGAAGTAAATTCCAATGCCTGCGTTTTCCTCTGATTTTCTTATTTTCTCCCCCAAACATTTGCTTTCGCATTTGGATTGTATTATCTTTACAGACGTTTCAGTTCTATATTCCATGGGCTGGAACGTATATTCCACGCTTTGGAACGTATATTCCAGCCCATGGAATATACATTCCGCGCCGTGGAACATAAAATATATATTGCCGGAAACAGATTATAAACCTTAATATATCATATTATCATGGATGCTCTTTATGATTTCTTGCCTGTGCCTTCTGCCAATGCGGAAGACACCACACCACGCCTTTACCCTAAAATCGTGTCGAGAGGGACGGTTACGTTCGAGAAGCTGACCGAACAAATCGCCAACCATTCGGGACTGACCAAGGGGACCATCCTTGCCGTGATGGACGAAATAGAATATTGGACCGCACAATACTTGTCGGACGGATACCGGGTGCAGATAGGGAACATCGGCACGGCTTCGGTCTCGCTCAAAGCCAATACCGAGGTGTACGACCCCTCGGACGTGCATGCCCAGTCTATCCGGTTCGCCAAAGTAAGGCTTACGGCTTCGAAGAAATTCACCAAGCAATGCCAGGGGAACGTGCTCCGCGCGCCTTCCGGAAAGAAAATCTTACGGAATCCCAAGGTACATTCGGAAGAAGAAAGGCTGCAACTCCTCCAGTCGTATTTGGAAAGCCACGCCTATATCACCCTGAAAGCATACGGCGAACTGGCAGGACTGCCCAAGACCACCGCCTGGCGCGACCTGAACAAGTGGACGGAAGCACACCTTATCGGCATCGAAGGACGCGCGCCGCACCGGGTGTATGTGAAGCTTCCGTAAGACCTGAGCTGCCCCTACCGTCCCGTACACCATAGAAGCATCACGCATTTTATTCTTTACATTTTTCTATTTAGAAAAAGAATCACTATTTTTGCAACCGATAAGTGTAAAAACAAGAAAGCGTTATGACTGAAATGAATGCAACGGAAAGTTCAGAAAAGAAAAGCCTGAACTTCATCGAACAAATTGTGGAGAAAGACTTGAAAGAAGGCAAGAACGGGGGAAGAGTACAGACCCGGTTCCCGCCCGAACCGAACGGATACTTACACATCGGACATGCCAAAGCCATCTGCATGGACTTCGGCATCGCCAAGAAATACGGAGGCGTGTGCAACCTGCGCTTCGACGACACCAACCCCACGAAGGAAGACGTGGAATACGTAGAGTCTATCAAGGAAGACATCCAATGGCTGGGCTTCCAGTGGGGCAATGAATATTATGCTTCCGATTACTTCCAGCAATTGTGGGACTTCGCCATCCGCCTCATCAAGGAAGGAAAGGCGTATGTGGACGAACAGACCTCGGAAGAGATAGCGGCTCAAAAAGGTACGCCGACCCAGCCGGGAACGGAAAGCCCGTACCGCAACCGCCCCGTGGAAGAAAGCCTCGACCTGTTCCAGAAGATGAACGCCGGCGAGATAGAGGAAGGCAAGATGGTGCTCCGTGCCAAGATTGACATGGCAAGCCCGAACATGCACTTCCGCGACCCGATTATCTACCGTGTGGTGAAGACCCCGCACCACCGCACAGGTGATACATGGAAGGCATACCCGATGTATGACTTCGCCCACGGGCAAAGCGATTATTTCGAAGGGGTGACCCACTCGCTCTGCACGCTGGAGTTTGTGCCCCACCGCCCCTTGTACGACTTGTTTGTAGACTGGGTGAAAGAAGGCAAGGACCTGGACGACAACCGCCCGCGCCAGTACGAGTTCAACAAGCTGAACCTGAGTTACATCCTGCTGAGCAAGCGCAACCTCTTGATTCTGGTGAAAGAAGGGCTGGTAAACGGATGGGACGACCCCCGTATGCCGACCCTGTGCGGATTCCGCCGGAGAGGATATTCGCCCGAATCCATCCATAAGTTTGTGGACAAAATCGGATATACCACCTACGACGCGCTGAACGATTTCGCCCTGCTGGAAAGCGCGGTACGCGAAGACCTCAACGCCCGTGCCACCCGTGTGTCGGCGGTGCTGAATCCGGTGAAGCTCATCCTGACCAACTATCCCGAAGGACAGGTGGAGGAAATGGAAGCCATCAACAATCCCGAAGACCCGAACTCGCCTACCCATACCATCGAGTTCAGCCGCGAACTCTGGATAGAGCGCGAAGACTTTATGGAGAACGCGCCGAAGAAATACTTCCGCATGACGCCGGGACAGGAAGTGCGCCTGAAGAACGCGTACATCGTGAAATGTACCGGATGCAAGAAAGACGAGAACGGAAATGTCACCGAAGTATATGCCGAATACGACCCGCATACCAAGAGCGGCATGCCCGAAGCCAACCGCAAGGTGAAAGGCACCCTGCACTGGGTGAGCTGCAACCATTGCCTGAAGGCGGAAGTGCGCCTGTACGACCGCTTATGGAAGGTGGAGAACCCACGCGATGCTATGGCGGCTATCCGCGAAGAAAAGAACTGCTCGGCACTGGAAGCCATGAAAGAGATGATCAATCCCGACTCGCTGAATATACTGCAAGAATGCTACGTAGAGAAATTCCTCGCCGACAGCAAGCCGCTCGATTACCTCCAGTTCCAGCGTATCGGCTATTTCACACCCGACAAAGATTCAACTCCAGACCATCTGGTGTTCAACCGCACTGTATCGCTCAAGGATACCTGGAGCAAAATCAGCCGGAAATGACCAATATATAAGTGCTCTTTATCCACAAATGCCATAAAAAGACAAGTATCTTGCATCCCCGATGCACTTGTCGGGCATTTGTGTACCAAGAGCACTTGTTTACCCTGCTAATTCATAAACAAAAGACTAATCCATGAAAGAAGATCCATCCTCTATTTTTAACCAACCGGACTTCAAGGAAACCCTTGCCAAATACGAAAACATGGTACGCGAAGGCACACGCACCTATTTCGATGCCGATGACTTGACACTCATTGCCGAATATTATGCCAGCAAAGGAAATCCATATGCCTCGGACAAAGCCATCGACTATGCCTTGTCCCTCTATCCCGAAAATCAGGACGTGCTTGTCTTCAAATGCCACTCCCTGCTTAGCGGCCGGAATACAGACGAAGCGGATCTGCTGATTCATAACCTCCCCTATCAAAACGATTACGATACCCAGCTGCTCTATGCCGAACTATACCTGCAAAAAAACGACATGAGCCAGACACAGGCAACACTGAACAAACTCTATGAAGATTATCCGCACATCGACACTATACTCGATATCGCACAGCTGTACACCGATTATCAGCAAAAAAAATATGCTTACCCATGGATACAAAAAGCCTTGAATGAAAATCCGGATAATCTGGAAGCCCTGGAACTTATGGGACTGTACCAGTTTGAAATCCAACACTACGACCAGGTCCTCCAATGCTTCAACGCCATTCTGGACGAAGAACCCTATGACGTGAACAGCTGGCAAAACCTTGCCCGCTGCTATGCCCAGACCAAGGAATATGACAAGATGTTCGAAGCCATTGATTTTGCCATGGTAGCAGACGAGACAAACCTTACCACCTGGAAACTGAAAGTCGATTGCCATTTGATGCTGGAACAACTGCACGAAGCAATTCCCTGCCTTGAATACATCGAAAAGCACGTCCGGGAAAAAGAACCGATATGGTACATACTGGCATCCATTTATTTCGACTTGCTGGACTATGACAAGATGAAACAATATACCCAACTTATTCTTGACCACCGCATTACAGCAAGCGAAATTGTAGACATGGCAGAAATCTGCTACAAACACGCGTTAGCATGCTTGCGCACCAAAGAAATAACAGCATGTTACGAAACCATTGAATTGGGATTGCAATACAACGACAAATACCATCAGTTCTACCTGCTGAAAGGAGAATTATCCCTACTCTACAACGACACAAGCTCTGCCAAGAAATCTTTTAAAAAAGCCGAAGCCTACAGCTACAACATCCAGGATACATGGTTTGATATCGGTGTTATCTACTTTCAGGCATTTCACTTTAAAGAAGCCCTGGAAGCATTCAAAAAGATAGAAAAACACGATTATCAGGACTCGTTTAAAATAAGCTATCTTATCTCATATTGCTATTACCGTCTTGGAAAAATAGAAAAAGCACTCCACTATATGATACGGGGAGCTGTCTTTACCTCCAAACAACAGCTCACAGAGAGGCTCAAGACCATGCAAGAGCTGGACACTAATTTTTCTGAAATGGCATGGCACATTTACGAACTGATTCAAAACAAGGAATTAGATCCTTCTCCTTACTTGGGCGAATTATAAGAAGCTGTTTTGAATTTCTCCAAAAAGTTTTTCTTGGCTTGATGTATCCGTTTTCGTGTGTGCTTTGGGCGATTTTTTGGTCTTTTTCGCTCCTGTTCTTCGTCAGATAGCCCGCTATCTTCCTCATCACAGAAGCGAAAATGCCTCAAAAACTCATCCCAAATCATCGCACGATAAATTCAAAACAGCTTCTAAGTACGCCCACAAAAAGGAAAAGTTGAAAGTAAAAGAACTTTTTTCCTGATAAATATTTGGATATTACACGCAAACACTTTACATTTGCAAACGAAAGAAAAAAACAAGAGAACAAATATGAGAAATTACACAACACATCGCCACCATCATTACCTGACGTAAATATACGGTAGGCTGAAGGTCGTGTAATTTGATTATTATAAGATAAAAAAGGCTTGCCGTAAATACGGTAAGCCTTTTTGCTTTTTGAAACAACTAAAAAACAGAAATAACATGCTAAGAATTGCCGTACAATCCAAAGGTCGTTTATTCGACGACACCATGGCTCTGCTTTCCGAAGCAGACATTAAAATCTCTACATCGAAACGGACATTGCTCACCCAAGCCAGCAATTTCCCAGTCGAAGTTTTATTCCTGCGCGATGATGACATTCCGCAAACCATAGCCAGCGGAGTGGCAGACATAGGCATTGTAGGCGAAAACGAATTTGTAGAACGCAACGAAAAAGCAGACATCATCTATCGTCTCGGATTCAGTAAATGCCGTCTCTCACTAGCCATACACAAAGAAGAAAATTATCAAGGGCTATCGTGGTTTAACGGCAAGAAAATTGCCACTTCGTACCCGGGGATACTACGCAACTTCCTCGAACGCAACGGTATCCAGGCAGACATCCACGTTATAACCGGCTCTGTAGAGATAGCTCCAGGTATCGGACTGGCAGATGCCATCTTCGATATTGTCAGTTCCGGCTCCACACTTATCAGCAACAACCTGAAAGAAGTGGAAGTAGTAATGAAAAGCGAAGCCGTACTAATCGGTTATCCCGGACTCTCGCCCGAAAAGAAAACCATTCTTGACGAACTTCTCTTCCGCATCGAAGCCGTAAAAGCAGCTGAAGACAAAAAATATGTACTGATGAATGCCCCTACCGACAAACTGCAGGAAATCATCGAAGTATTACCTGGAGTGAAAAGCCCCACCATCATGCCGCTGGCTACAGAAGGATGGAGCAGTGTACATACAGTACTCGACCAAAAATGCTTTTGGGAAATTATCGGTAAGCTGAAAGCGCTAGGCGCACAAGGCATACTGGTTATCCCGATAGAAAAAATGATATTATAAAACGCCCTTCAAAACGAAGATATATTCATGCGAATCAGGAGTTAAACGTAGGTATATTCCATAGGAGTTATCACTTCGTTCAGGAGTTAAAGGCCAATAGTCCTGCTTCTGAAAACAGTGCAAGAGGTATTGGCATCTAGCTTCCAGCCCACCAAGTGGGCAATAACTCCATCTAACTCCCTTTTAACTCCTGACTGGCATGATTCATAAGCCATTTCAGTCAACTGCTGCAGTCCACGAAGATAACTGAAACGGCAAAGTAATATATCTTTAATTGAATATCCGCAATGAGCCAATGTAGGGGTGGGGGTCGCCCGCCCGTATGCGCCTGCGTGGATGTATTCGGGCAGGCAAACCCTGCCCCTACAAGTTAATCGGCAAGATGCGGACATTCATATATCTTTATTTTGCGCATCATTATTTTTAACAAACACTTAACTTCAAAACGCTTATGAACATCATACGTTATCCGGAACGTTCCGAATGGAAAGAGATACTGAAACGTTCGGCACTCCATACCGAAGACATACGCGATGCAGTAAACACCATCATCAATAAAGTACGCACCGAAGGAGACCGCGCCATCATCGCATACGAAGAACAATTCGACAAAGTAAAACTTGAATCGCTCGCCGTAGACGAAACCGAATTTAAAGAAGCAGAAAACATGATTGCACCCGAACTGAAAGAAGCCATCCGGCAAGCTTCAGCCAACATCCGTACCTTTCATGCAGCCCAACGTTTCGAAAGCAAAAAAATAGAAACCACACCGGGCGTGACCTGCTGGCAAAAAGCTGTAGCCATTGAAAAAGTAGGACTATATGTACCAGGCGGTACAGCCCCCCTCTTCTCTACCGTACTGATGCTTGCCATCCCCGCCCAAATAGCCGGCTGCAAGGAAATCGTACTCTGCTCCCCTCCCGGACAAAAAGGGAAAATACACCCAGCCATCCTTTACGCAGCACGCATGGCTGGTGTAAAAAAAGTATTCAAAGCGGGAGGCGTACAAGCCATAGCAGCCATGGCTTACGGTACAGAAAGCATTCCCAAAGTATACAAGATATTCGGTCCGGGAAATCAATACGTAACCGTAGCCAAACAACAGGTGTCCCTGCGTGAGGTAGCCATCGATATGCCTGCAGGTCCATCGGAAGTAGCCGTACTTGCCGACGGAACTGCCAGCCCGGTATATGTTGCTTCCGATCTGCTGTCTCAAGCCGAACACGGTGCCGATAGCCAAGCCATCCTCATCACCACATCGGAACAGTTGCTGGAAAAGACAAAAGCAGAAGTAGAGCGCCAGCTCGCCACGCTTCCCCGCAAAGCATTGACCGAACTTTCGCTCCGTTCCAGCAAACTGATTCTGGTAAAAGACCTGGCAGAAGCCATTGACATGGTAAACGAATACGCTCCCGAACACCTGATTATCGAGACCCAAAATTACAGAGATGTGGCAGAACAGATAGTCAATGCCGGCTCGGTATTCATGGGGCCGTATGCTCCGGAAAGTGCCGGCGACTATGCGTCAGGTACCAACCATACCTTACCTACCAACGGCTATGCCAAGGCATATAGCGGAGTCAGCCTGGATAGCTTTATCCGTAAAATCACCTTCCAGGAAATCACGAAAGAAGGAATACGGCGCTTAGGACCTGCCATCCAAATACTGGCAGCCAATGAACAGCTGGATGCACATAAAAATGCCGTTACCGTACGGCTCGACTGAATAAACCTGAAAACAAACCGTAAAACCGTGAACGAATGAAACCATTACAAGAACTGACACGCCCCAATATATGGGCACTGAAACCTTACTCTTCTGCCCGTGATGAATACAGCGGAAAAAGCGCTTCGGTATTTCTCGATGCCAACGAAAATCCTTATAACATACCCAACAACCGTTACCCTGACCCGTTGCAACGGGAACTGAAAGGACTGATTTCCCCTGTGAAAAAAGTAGCTCCCGAACAAATCTTCCTGGGCAATGGAAGCGATGAAGCTATTGATTTGGCATTCCGTGCCTTCTGCAGGCCGGGCATAGACAATGTAGTTGCCATACACCCTACGTATGGCATGTACCAGGTATGTGCAGACATCAATGATGTAGAATACCGGAAAGTACTGCTGGATGAGAAGTTCCAGTTCAAAGCAGCAGACTTGCTCAACGCTTCAGACAACAATACCAAGCTGATATTCCTCTGCTCGCCCAATAATCCGACCGGAAACAACCTCGACTCCAAGGAAATCATTACCTTGCTCAATGAATTCCAAGGCATTGTCATCGTAGACGAGGCATACGCCGACTTTTCCGACCAGCCATCATTCACAGGTATCCTTGACGAATATCCCAATCTGATTATCCTGCAGACTTTCTCGAAAGCATGGGGGTGCGCTGCCATCCGGTTGGGAATGGCATTCGCCTCACCGGAAATCATCGGCATCTTTACGAAAATAAAATACCCTTACAACATCAACCGACTTACCCAGCAGGAGGCCATCAGCATGATGCAACGTCATTATGAGGTACAACGCTGGGTAAATTCGGTACTGGAAGAACGCACACGATTAATGAAAGCATTTGCACAACTGCCGTGCTGCAAACGTATATTCCCAACTGATGCCAACTTCTTCCTGACACGTGTAACCCATGCCAAAGCCATTTACGACTATCTGGTAGGACAAGGCATCATCGTACGGAACCGTTCGAATGTTACACTTTGCGAAGATTGCCTGCGCATTACCATCGGCACACGCCCGGAAAACGACAAGTTACTGGAAGCATTACGAAACTATAGCACATCTGATACGAAATGAAAAAGAAAGTCCTTTTTATAGACCGTGACGGAACACTCGTTATCGAACCACCTGTCGATTACCAGCTCGACGCTTTCGAAAAGCTGGAATTTTATCCTTATGTGTTCCGCAACCTGCATTTCATCCGGACAAGACTGGATTTTGAGTTTGTCATGGTAACTAATCAAGACGGATTGGGGACAAGTTCCTTTCCCGAAGAAACCTTCTGGCCCGTACATAACCTCATACTGAAAACTTTTGCCAATGAAGGCATTACCTTCGACCGCATCTGTATCGACCGCTCTTTCCCTGAAGAGAATGCCCCTACCCGAAAGCCCCGTACGGGTATGCTGACCGATTATCTGGACAATGACACATACGACCTTGCCGGCAGTTTTGTAATAGGCGACCGTGTTACGGATGTAGAACTGGCAAAAAACCTAGGATGCCGGGCTATCTTATTACAACCGGATATGTCAATGATAAAAGAGGCTGACCTGAAAAAGACCTGTGTCCTTGCCACTACCGATTGGAACAAAATTGCAGAATTTCTTTTTGCCGGAGAACGTACTGCAGAAGTGCGTCGCACTACCAAGGAAACAGATATCCACATCTGCATGAATCTGGACGGGAATGGTACATGCCACATACAAACCGGATTAGGCTTCTTCAATCACATGCTGGAACAGATAGCCAAACACGGAGGAATCGACTTGGACATTGATGTAAAAGGAGATTTGGAGGTAGATGAGCATCACACCATCGAAGATACGGCAATAGCATTGGGCGAATGCTTAAACCAAGCCTTGGGGAACAAACGTGGTATCGAACGATACGGCTATTGCCTACCGATGGACGATTGTCTGTGCCGGGTAGCACTCGATTTCGGAGGACGCTCCTGGCTAGTATGGAATGCCTCGTTCCACCGGGAAAAGATAGGCGATATGCCTACCGAAATGTTCTTGCATTTTTTCAAGTCGTTAAGCGATGCCGCCCGGATGAACCTGAACATCTGTGCTGAAGGTGAAAATGAACACCATAAGATAGAAGGTATCTTCAAAGCTTTTGCCCGAAGCCTGAAAATGGCTATCCGCCGGGATATCTATCACTTCGAAATACCATCAAGCAAAGGAACATTGTAAATAATCCCCCATAAAACACGCCGAGGGTACATCTAAAACAGATGCACCCTCGGGTGTTTATTTTATATCAGATAAATTATATTATTTCAATAATTCAGCCAGCTTGGCAGCAATGTCTTCACCACGCAAGTCACGCGCAATGATATTTCCTTCCTGATCTACCAATACTGTAGCAGGGATAGCACGTACACCATACAATTTGGCACCCTCGCATTCCCAAGCTTTCAGGTCAGACATCTGCGGCCATGTAATATTCAAATCTTTAATCGCTTTCTTCCATGCTTCTGCATCACGGTCAAGAGATACACCTACGATACCAAAACCTTTGGCACTGTACTTTTTATAAGCAGCTACGACATTCGGCATTTCAGCACGACAAGGACCACACCAGCTTGCCCAAAAATCAATCAGTGTATATTTATTCTTGCCAATGAAGTCAGACAATTTTACACTTTCTCCTTCCGGAGTATTCATGGTGAAATCTACAAACTTCTGACCTACAGCAGTCTTAGCCAAAGTAGCCAAGTGCTCTTTCAGCTGAGCGACACCTTCGTTATTGGCAGCAATAGAAGCAGGAATCTGATCTACCAACGGCTGGATACGTTCTGACGGGAACGAGCTTGAAAAACGAGTCAACAGCTGTACACCTGCCACATTGGTGATATTCGAAGAAATTGTATTATAAATAATTTCACGGCTTAAGCTATCTTTCACATTAAGCTGTTCTTCGGCTTCCTTACGTTGTTCTTCACTCAATGAATCATTTTGAGTCTGCTCATACAACGCACGCATTTCTTTATTGATTGCATAAAACTCTTCAATGAACTTCTGGTAAGCATCGTTACATACAGTACCTGATACCTTCGACAGTTCATTATTCAATTCCATCGTAATAGTTCCTGCTTCGAGGAATACCGGGGAACTCATACCTTTCGGAGCATAGGATACGATACGGCTTGCAGCAATCGTATCAGCATCTCCCTTGAACTGGAAAGCCCCACCTTTAACTACTGCAGAATCGAGGTTAATCATCTGTCCATCCACAAAATTCTGCAAATACACCATCTCACCATCAGCTACATCGGCAATTGTACCATTAATTGTGTAACCCGGTTTGTTCTGACAAGAAGCAAACGCCAACATACCGGCGGTTGCCATCCACAAAAATGTTTTCATATCTTATGATTATTATAATTTTTTTTCGCTGAGCAAATATACGCTTTTTCTTTGACAAAACGAGACACGCCTCTTTTTTTTACATTTTTTAATTTCTCAAATATCATCACACTTCTCTTTTCAATCTTATCAGATTCTTTCTTTTTTGCCCGCTTTTGTTGTAAAAAGCCAGAAACCACATCATCTGTTGTCCCTGTCTCTTGCAGGCTTATTCCCCGAAAAAAACAACATGCCCAATGCACATACGGTATAACAGATGCGAAATGCTACAGGACTTATCCCTAACAAGGCATCAAGCCCTGTATAGTGTAAAGAGGCAAAAAACTGCACTACGAAAAACAATGTAATAAAATAGCCCGAAAAATAAACAAAGCCATACGACAGACCTCGTACCAAATCACGGTCGGTACGGTACATATCGATTGCAAAGCCATACACCATAGCCATCATCCCTACCATTACCGACAATAAACTGGTAAATCCCTCGGCCAATGGAGAGTTTCTTAACCCACCTGTTATACTTCGCACAACACCCCACGGTCCCCATGCCAATACAATACCGATAAACAAACATATGGCTCCCGCTACGATACTCCATCCCAATGCCCGCTTTTCTTTACGGGTACACTTTCCACGTTTCTGCAACAAGCGTAATCCAAGTGCCCCCAATCCTGAATGCATCCACAACCCTGCACCGAATGCCAGCACCAGCAAATGTCCCAGCAAAGGAGCATGCAGAAACCCAGGCACACTATTACGTAATTGCCAGCGGAAACCTTCGGCGCTGAGCAGGCTCTGTATGCCTTCCCAGCCGTAAATGCTTCCTACCCACGATAAAAACGCTGCCAGCAACGTAAGCAAGAAGAACACAGTAGCCGGATGCAAAAAATACCTATTCGTCATCAGGCTCCAGGTTATCAATATCCAAAATACGTAATTCGAAAGCACGGGTCACCAGTCGGCAGGCATTGACACCGGTACGCTCGTCAGGACGGAAGAGACGGCTTATCAAGTCATTCTGACGTTTCTCAATGGATTTTACCCCGAAAGGCATCCCTTTCAGATTCGTTATCATTTCTTTAGTATACCCCAATGCCAAGTGACGGAGCAAACGTTCGTCATACTCGTCAATATCATAATCAATCAAAGCTTCCTGCCTGCGTTGTTCGACAAGCACCGATTGTTTGAAACGTTCCACAATCTTCTCCAAAATAGGATAATTGAAAACCAATTTCTTACCTGCCATAACTGCGTCTACATCAGTAGCGGTCAGTAATTCACCGGTCTTCAATATGATGCCGTCGGCACCAGCGTTCAAGGCATCTACCCATAACCTTTCGTTCAGCACCTCTCCAGTGAATATCAGAACCTTCAGTCCTGGACGCTCCTTATGCAGACGGGCACAGATAGATACACCGATAGTGGTGGAGCCTCCCAGACCCAAGTCAAGCAAAACCAAATCCGGCGTCTGTTGATCAAGTAAATCCCAAAACTCAGCCTCAGTCATTGCAGTTCCAATCACTTCAGCATTCGGTATCTCATGACGGAAGATTTCTTCCGTACCTTTCAATTCTAATTTCACATCCTCAACAATAATGACTTTAAACTTTTCCATAATTATAATGTGATAATTTGATAATGTGCTAATGGGTTAATATCAATAGATTTCCTGTGTTATACCTTATTTGTTTTTTGCGGAATGGTAAACCATACCGTATATCCTCCTCCCTCTTCGGGACATGCATTGATACGACAGCCCCGCCTGCCCGCAAACTCATCGTGGTCACGTATAATCTGCTTGCACACCAGAAATTCGGTCCCGACCAGTTTATTACCACTTCCGGCATACATCCTCGAAAGTGAGGGATAAAACAAACCATTCAATTCTTCTTGCGTAAACGTGCGACGCCTGTCGGTAAAACAAAACCGGACAAATCCATTATCCAATTGTGCTGATACCGTAATCGTACCAGATTCCGGATAACGCAATACTTCATTTACCAGATTCTCGAACAGAAACTCCAACAGGACACTGTCGCCCGAGACCGCCAGTCCTTCAGGCATCTGAGTTTCCAGCATAAGCTGAAAAGGCAATTTACGGGTAACCTTCCGGAAATAGCGGTCCAGTCTTTCATTCAAGTATTCTACACGGACTTCAGCACGACGAAAAGTCACCTCATCCAATTGGCGGGCAGCACACGAACTGAGCAAGGTAAAAATATCCTTATAATAATTTACCAGCTCATCCACAGTCTGCAACTGCTCTTGTTCTTCCGTTTCCGGAAGCACATCCTTTTCATTCAACCGGTCGATTATCTGCTTGATGCGGTTGGGATAATAAATAGTCTCGTGCTTGATAGTAGACAAGCAGTTGTCGAGCACCATATTCTGTACGTGAAGCATATTTTCCTCGTGAAACACCCTGCGGGCATCATCCTGAGCCAACTCAATGTCGGTATATTTTTCGCGCACCCGCACCACTGCATTATACAATACGGCCGCCAAATAATCTACCACCAACTCTACCAACAACACATCTTCCTCGTTCAGCCTTTGCTGCATGACCTGCAGCGCAAACACTCCCATATGATGGATTTCACCACCCACTTCTACCCGAAGCGGCAAAGTCATCCATCCCGATGCTTCACCATACACCACAGCCTGCTTGTCGAAACACCGCTGCATCAATGTGCGTGCCTCATCAGCATCGGTATGAAAAGAGAAATACCAACGCAATGCAGCCGTTTCTTCATCGAAAAGCGCCAGTCCCAAAGCTGAAACAGGGAAAAGTTCATTCAACTCATCAATCAGCCTAGAAAACAATACCTCAGACATAATTTCACCGTCTCCATTAAGCCGGACCGATGAAACAATCCCCTGGTTTATGACAAACACTTGCTCCATATTGTAACGGTAATGCACCCTCTTCCGCCAGTACAGCAAATAATACCCCACCAGACAAGCGACAACAAGCAATACCAACAATACCAAAGCAATGATTTTATTATTGGCAGACTGACGCATCTGCACACAATACTGCTCCAGCGAACGGTCTTTGCTGATTTGCTTGTATAGCGAAGTATAAGCCAGGTTATTATAATAATAAGTAGGAAAATCTTTCACAGCCAAAGCGGCTACAGCTGACTCGTTGCGCACATCCAGCAAAATGTAATAATCAGTATCAAAATCCTTCTCCAGCCAGCTTTGCTCTGCCAGCACGTTATCATTGCGATACAGCTGCAACAACGGAGCATCGCATCCCGAATAGCACAAATAATGCATATTGAGGTAACGGAGCACACTGTCCGCATAAACCAATGCATCGGCATAACAACCTTCCACATTACACTCGTAAACCTGATTGGCATAATCATTTGCTATTGCCAGCAGACTATCGTACGAAGCCACCTGACCAGGAGCCTGGACCTCATCAGAAACATGCCTGCCGCAACTGGTTCCGGCACATGCCACCAATACGATCCCTATGAGACACAATGCCCGTTTCACCCCTTTGGGCAAACGAAAATAAAAGCGGCTTCCCTTGCCCGGTGTGCTTTCGATGGCAAAACAGCACACGCTAAACAAGGCATTGGTCTTCCGGTATTTTTCAATAATGCCTTTACAATTCATCAATCCGAATCCGTGCCCTTTCTGGCTGCGCAATGATTGCACATCACCCGCCGTAGCCAGTCCGATATGACCCGAATCGTAAACCTTCTCACCCAAAATACAGTTCACATCTTCTGCCGTCAATCCAGGTCCGTTGTCCGAAACCGATATTTCCACATACGCATCAGTTTCATCCGCCCTCAGTTCCACATGCCCTCCTTCAGGCGTATATTTACGCGCATTTTCGGCCAGCGTATTAATCATGAACAGAGTCAGGGCACGATCAGCCTTTACCACGGCACTGGTAGAACAAATATCCAGGGTCTGCCGTTTCATTTCAAACGACCGCCTGCCCTTCCCTATCATTTCGAACAATTCATTCAAGGAGAAATTCTCGATGTTCAAGCTGACTATCCCTTGGCGCATCTTAATCCAAAGGGCAAGAATATCATTGTACTCGTTGATACGAGTTATCAATTCATCAATATAAACATATTTCCCCCTCTTTACTGCCTCCTGACGGGCATAGGGAGCCAGCCTCAACTTACGCACTTCATTGGCCACACGGTCGATATAAGGTAAAATGCCGGTCACGATAGCCAGACAAGCTTTCTTCACCACATTTTCCTTCTTGTTTTCTGTCAGATGTTGCTGGTGGATATATTGCTCTTTTTCCACCTTGCGGCGCTCGTCATCAAGCGAAACCAGATTAGCCCCATTGACCAATGTCCATGCCAGGTAAGGCGAGACCAATTGCAACAAAGCTTTTCCTTCCTTATGCAAGGGATGCTTCAAAGCCATCCAGACACATCCGATAACCCTTTCGTCCTCGGAAGAAATCAAATCGAAACGAAAACCTGTTGTTCCCTCTGGCAACAGAAACGGCAATGTATCGGACAATACCCCCGTATCTTCATCCTTCAGGCAAATCTGTATGTCCACGGCACCGAATATATGGAAGAAATCTTCCCGTACAGTCTGTTGAACCGCATCGACTACCTCTTTCATGTCTCCTGCCGAAGCCGGTACAGCCGATATGATTTTCCGGCACAATTCAAACACCTGTTTCAAGACAGACAGATACAGCCGGTTCCGTTTTTTCCAACGCCGGTTCAACATGACAAACAGACCTATCAGCATTCCCAGTCCAAACAATACCAGAAAGAGCAATGCATTGAGCTGTTTCGCTTCACGCTCTAAAGCAGCATAACGGCTTTCCAGTAACTTATCCTGCCGGGTATAGTCCAGCAAGTCCAGGTAAATATTCCGGTTATAGTCGGATTGCTGCTTCATCCCCATTGCCGAATACGTACGGCTCAGCTGTTCGCGCAGACGCAGAATCCACTCCGGAACGGTTTTAATGCCCTCATCAGCTATCCATTTCAATTCAATGGGACGTCCACTGCCTGGAATATACGTGCGGAGGCGGTCAAAGGTATCGGTACAATGATAAAACCTTTCATGATGCAAGTTAACATATCGCAAAGCTGTGTCCAGATTGGGCAAAGCCTTCTCAGGACAACCCATATAATTATAATAGGTAGCCAAAGTGCGGTAAGTCCCCGAAATCTGATACCAGTCACCGTATTGCTTGAACAAATCCAAAGCCTGACGCGCATACGCAAGCGGAAGGCTGTCAAGAGGCAGGTCGCGGTCGTTTACCAGACGTAACATATCCCGGCTGTTGCGAGACAATATCTCACGGTTCCGCCGGAAATTCAACAATTCGGCCAATGCCTGCAACGCGTTTGCCTCAAAATAAACATAACCTCTCGCCCGGCTAGTCATCAGACAATTGACCAAATACCCCAACTCTCCCGCAAGCAACTTCTCGCGTGTAGGAGCTTCATACATACCGCCTGACCCCCGCATATAAACATAATACAACCATTGCGCCGTATCTTTCCGGATAGCATCCACATCTATAGCATCTATAGCCTGCAAAGATGCCTCTTGCTGCTGAAGGTAATAAAAGTAAATACCTGAAACGATATAAAACTCGGATATGGCATAGTTCAGGCGAAGCCTGGTATGTGCGTCGGTAATCTGCTTCTCGTCTTCACGGATGCGCTTCATCCTGCGAAGTGCACTGCTCCGGTAATCATAAAACTCTTTATTCATAGCCGTGCGCTGGCAAATCTTCATCATTCCCACATCAGCTATCAGGAACTCGATTTCATTATCACCTTCTCCAAGCGCCTGACGGTACAGCCGGGAAGCATGTTCGAAATCCATCCGCATAAAAGCACAGAAAGCCTCACTATTCAATGCCTCGGCACGCAGGTCAGAGTTGCCAGCCGCCAGCCGAAACGCTTCCCGTGCAGCCTGTGCCGATGCATCCAGGTCGCGGTAACGCATGGCATAAGCCGTCCGGTTCAGCGAATCCGCCCGCAAATAAGCATCCGTTCGTCCCGTGTGCCTGCCACATGACAGGCATACCCCTAAAAACACCATCCATAACCAAACCGCACCGTGTAATGTCCGCATAATCCCTCCCTGCATGACAATGAAAAAAGAGGTCATACCATCAGGTACATAAAACCAAATGGTACAACCTCTTAGCTCCAGTCGAAAGAATTGTTATTTTTTAGATTCCTCTAAAGATACTTTTCTAAATTCTTTCAATGCCTTTTCCAATTCCAACGAAGCTTTGCGAGCACGCGTACCTGCAGCCTTATTTCCTTTTGAAGCCTGCAATTCGGCATCTGCAATCAAAACTTCATTCAATTCTTTGATTTTTGCAATTAATTCGTTCATAGCTTTTTCTATTTTGACCTTAAACATTTTCAAAGTAAATATAAATAACCCAATGTATAGCAGTTCGCTCCTTCTTTTTTACATTATTTAGTATTTCCGGTTCCATTCTATTGCAACCAAGTTGCAAAAACACAAATTGAATACAAAATCCGGACTTTCAAGTATTGGCTAACCTGAAGATTACGTTTACCTTTGCAGCAACATAAAATAACAAGAATCATGTCACATCAACACGTACACGAACACAACCATACGCTGACATCGCTCAACTCGATATTCATCGTATGCATCGTCATCAATCTGCTCTTTGTCGTCATCGAAGCCGGTGCAGGCTTCATCTTCAATTCACTGGGACTGCTGTCCGATGCCGGACACAACCTGAGCGATGTGTTCAGCCTGCTGCTGTCACTTTTCGCTTTCCGCATGTCAAAACACCGCAGCACCGAACATTTTACTTATGGGTACAAAAAAAGTACGGTGCTAGTATCACTGCTCAACGCCATCATCCTGCTGATTGCCGTAGGCGCCATTATTATCGAAAGCATTTACAAGCTGAAAACTCCCGAACACGTATCAGGCGCAGCTGTATCATGGACGGCAGGCATCGGCATCATTGTAAACGGCGTAACAGCTTGGCTCCTGATGAAAAACCAGAAGCACGACCTAAATGTGCGGGGAGCTTTCCTTCACATGGCAATGGACACCTTGGTTTCAGTAGGCGTGGTCATATCCGGCATCATCATCATGTTGACCGGATTTGTACTCATTGATACCTTCATCAGTTTAGCCATCGCCCTCTTGATACTGGTTTCTACCTGGAAATTATTGAAAGAAAGTCTTTTCCTTTCCTTAGACGCCGTACCCGAAAGCATTGACCTGCAAGAAGTGAGGAAACACATCGCCGAAGTACCTGGCGTGGAAAGCTTCCACCATTTCCACGTATGGGCGATGAGCACTACCGAAAATGCTGCCACCATCCACATCGTGTTAAAAGACCTGACCCAAATGGAAACCGTAAAACATGCTGTAAAAGAAGAACTGTGCGAACATGGCATTCAGCACAGTACCGTAGAATGCGAGTCTCCCGGAAGCCATTGCAACGATTCGTGCTGCTGCCGGTAAACATACATTATGACTGATGATAATTCTCTTAGGGATTACCCACTATTTATAATGAATAGTACTGATCCGTATTGTAGGGGGAGTATCGCATACGCCCTGAAAACATCCACGTGGATTAGTTGGCGCATTCGGGCGTATGCAATACGCCCCTACATGGGATGTTTGCGGATATTCAAATAAATTTAACGAAGTATTATGATTAGTTTATATAATGCGAATCAGGAGTTAAACGTAGTTATGTTTCACAGGAGTTATCACTTCGTTCAGGAGTTAAAGGCCAATAGCCTTGCTTCTGAAACCGGCGCAAAAAGGTAGTGGCATCTGACTCCCAGCCCGCCAAGTGGGCGATAACTTCCTATAACTCCCTTTTAACTCCTAATTGGCATTTATATAATGAAAATTCACCACAGAGTATTACAGGTAAATCTCATTTTGCAGTGAAAGTTTCCGTATCCTCTGTGGTAAAATGATGTAGGATTATAATTCTTCTATTTCTCCATGTGTAAGCCCCGTACATTGGATTATGTCTTTTACGGAAAGTCCCATTTCTTTCATCCTTTTAGCAACTTCTTTTGCTTTCATTTTCTCTCCTTCAGCTCTTCCTTCAGCTCTTCCTTCAGCTCTTCCTTCTTTGAATCCTTCTGTATGTCCTTCGTCCCAGCCTGTCTTAATAACACTGCGTTGGTAGCGCAGGGCTTCCATATCCCGGTAATAGGCACGCTTTTCTGCATCGGGTAGCGTGTCGATACGAAGCCGTTCTCTTGCTTCCGGGAGTCCTTTTGCAGTAGCTTCTTTATCTATTTCTCCGGTTTTGAGAAATTTAATCCATTCATCAAGAGGAGTCTTTGCTACTTTATCGAAATCATTTACGCGCAACACATAATATTCAGGAAAGATATCTCCTGCATCTTTACCTGTAAAAATTTCTTGCTGCCGGGCGGATAATTTTAGAAAGTTGTCTGAATCGTGTAAACCACGGAAGATTATTTCCCCATGATATGCATAGTCCTTGCTTTTAATCATGCTGAAATAAACAATATTGATGGAATAGATTTTGCATATCTTATTATAGTCTGTTTCCTCATCAGTGTATCGCGATAGGATGTCAGAAGCCCCATAAAGCATTTGGTGATAATAATATAGTTCGCGATAGTTTTGGATTTTAATGACAAGCAGCCTTCCTTTGCTGTCTTCTACCAAGATATCAGCGCGATTGAATTTGTCTGTTTCATCTGTTTGGTTTGATTCACTTTCCAAAAAGCGGGAAATGCGCAAATCTTCTTCCAATAAAGTTGACAAGAATCCTTCAAGCACGACATAATTGCTTTTGTCACGCAATAACCTTTTCATCGCCCAGTCGAAACGTATAAAATTATCTTTCATATTCAGATGTTTATGGCTTGATGCAAAGATAGGAATTAATTTTATTTAGGACAAAAACAGTTTGGATTTTCTGCTTGGGAGAGACCGCATGAAAAATAAAAAAACCTTGTATTGCCCTATCGTCCTCCCGACGACAGGTTGCAATGCAAGGTTTTGACTTATTAGAAATATTAAAAATGAATGTCCATTTAGTATCCGGCGTTCTGTTCCCAGTTGGTGTTGGCATTAAGCACATCAAGACTCAACGGCCATAAGCGGTATCTTGGATCATTGGCGTTCGGATTAAAGTCGTTTTTGAACCCCCAGTCGCGTTCGAAATCACCAAAGCGGATTAGGTCATTACGGCGCCAGTGTTCATCCAGAAATTCGCGACCACGTTCGTCCAGGATGTCTTGCAGGCTGGGGTCACCAACGATTTGAGGAGCATTGACATACGCACGGATTTGATTAAACAAGCTCATCGGTGTATCACCGTTGGTCGCTGTTCCGCCACGTACGATGGCTTCGCATTTCATCAGCAGCACATCCGCATAACGGAATACAGGTACGTCGTTGCTTTGGTTACGGCTATAGGTGTTATAATCTGTAGCATTCGGGAAGAACTTGATGGAGCGATATCCTTGTGTCCATCCGGTCATGTCGTTACCCACATTGAGATCTCCATCCGGGACGATAGGAGGATCAGCTGTTGGGTCAGACTTTAAGGTAATGGATTTGGTGAAAGTCACATCCACTCCTCCATATGTATTGCGAACATCAGTCGGTTCGCCGGTAGCATTGTTGTATTGGTAAACATCAAAAGTTTCCATATCAATGTTCTCACCTACATTACCGGCTATGACATCGTTACGGCGGTCACCTGGAAGGTTGAATAGTTCTACAAATTCCGGTGTCAACGTCATATTACCTCCTAATGAATTAGTAAGAGGAATGCTATAGAATCCGTTTTCACTTTGTCCACGGCGCCATGTGCGGAAACGGGCGTATGTCATTCCTTGTGCTGTAGAGGCATCGAACGGCATCACATAAATGAAATCTTTTATCTGATAGCCGTTATTATACATAAACTTGGTTTTGTAGTCATCGCTTAAATCAAAGTATCCGGAAGCGATGATACGGTCGCAGGCAGCAATACAATCGTTTAACTTTTCATTAGTGGCGTTTGGATCCCAGCTTGAACTGGTTACGTCCTGTGTATAAACATTCCAGTTGATATATAATTTGGCAAGTAATGCATCTACCATCCAGCGAGTAGGTTTACCGTAGGTAGAAGCATCGACGTTTTCATAACAATTGTCACGTACGGCAAGCAGTTCCGATTCAATCCAACGGGCTACATCAGCACGCGGAGAACGGTCAATGCGTTCATCATCTGCCAGCAGATGGTCGAGAATAGGCGTGTCTCCCCAGTGCTCCATCATCATAAATGTGTAAAAAGCACGAGCTGCACGTACAGGAGCTACTTCAGGGACATCCTCGCCTCCCAAATCAAAAATGACCCGGTTGCAATTGGTGATACCCGTCTGCAAATCGTTGTACACATTCAATTGGTTTGCCGAATTAGTCGGGTCAATCATATGTAACGAGAAGTTTGCCATGTCACGACCGTTCAAGTAGTCACTATCGAAACTGACCGCGGTGTATTCATCCGAATTACAGGATACGCCTTCATCATAACGGCGTCCGATAGCTGCACGAAATGCATAGAAAGCATTGTTCATAGTGGCTTCTATGGCAATCTCCGAGTCAGGCAGTTCTGTATATTGGGATTTGATGTCTACGTCAAGGTCGGTACACCCAACGCTTGTCAGTGCCAATAAGGCACCCGAAAAAAATATATGTTTTGTTTTCATAAAAGTCTTTTTTTGTTAATTTAGAAATTTACGTTTATTCCTACAAGGAACGTGCGGGTACGCGGATAGTTGGTATTTCTCCAGTCCATACCGGGAGTCAATCCGCCAAGGTTTACTTCTGGGTCGACACCGCTATAACCGGTGATAGTAAAGACGTTGTTGCACGTAGCATACAGACGCAGGTTGTTCACCCAGTTGCCAATCTTGCCGAAGTTGTAACCCAGTGTCAATGTAGACAAACGAAGGTACGAACCGTTTTCCAAATAACGATCAGAAGGAGCTTGTGCCCGTGAATCATGTGGATTTTGTTCGGTTGCGACTTCTGCCAGTACATTTTTCCCAGCAGCCACCAGACCCACTTGGCTGTAATAGCAACGGGTAGAATTGAAAATCTTGTTCCCTGCTACCCCCTGGAAGAATGCGGTCAGTGTCCAGTTTTTCCATGTCAAGTCATTGTTCCATCCGTAGGTGATTTTAGGTTGTGCTGAACCAGCCATACGACGATCGCTATCATCAGGTGCATCTGTTACACCTACCAGATTTCCGTTTTCGTCATAGTCATTAAATATAGAACCACCGTTTTCATCATATCCTGCCCATTCCCACAAGTAGAATTGTCCGATAGGTGCACCCTCCATGATGCGTTGTACATTAGTGCTGGAATAACCACCTACGTCCGGATTCGCTTGGTCAATGTAGTTCACCGAGTAGGTTTCGTTAGAAAGCTTTTCTACTACGTTCTTGTTGTGCGAAAGGTTGAGGGTAGTACTCCATGTAAAGTCTTTAGTTTGTACCGGTACTGCATTCAAGGTTATTTCAATACCTTTGTTGCTGATATCGCCTACATTGGCAGTCATTACACCGTATGAATAGCGGTTGGTAGAAACCGGATAGTCGTAAATCAAGTCACTGGTTTTCTTGCTGTAGTACTCGATGGTACCGGTCAGGCGGTTGTTGAAAAAACCAAAGTCCAGACCTACATTAAACATACCGGTGCTTTCCCATTTCAAATCAGGGTTCGAGTTACGGGTTGCCCCTAAGATGCGGTAATCGGATTCAGTACCGTTGGCATCTACATAAGTAAACCATCCGGTGTGTCCGTATACCTGACGGGCATAGAAGGCATCGAAACCTAATGAGTTACCGCTCACACCATAACCGATACGGAATTTCAAGTCATCGAATATGTCTTGGTCTTTCATGAAGTCTTCTTCTATGATGCGCCATGCGGCAGATACCGAAGGAAACGTACCCCAACGATTGTTAACACCGAAAGCCGAAGAACCGTCTCGGCGTACAGTAGCTTGCAGCAAGTATTTGCTTTTATAACTGTAGTTGGCACGTCCGTAGAATGAAATCATACGCAGGGTGGCAAGATTGTTGCTGATAACATCGTTGATGTCAATGTTGTTTGCCATGCCCATGTTGTAATAACCCAGGTCATCACTGTAGAAGTTATATACTCTCAGTCCGAAACCATCGTTGTTGTCAGACTGTTCCCATGAGTATCCTAACATTACGCCCACCTTGTGTGTGTCGTTGAATGTATGGTTCCAGTTCAGATAAGTTTCCATCTGTTTGCGGATGTTTTCTACCGTGCTACGGTCTGCTTGTCCGTTTCGGGCTGCTACGCTGGGCAATTGAGTCTTGCTGCTGTTGTAATTGCTGTAGATATACTGTTGGTTTTGATAAGAGAGATTTAAATTCCAGTCCAGACCGTCTATGATATGGAAAGTGGCTTTGGCCACACCTTGCAGCAATTTTTCTTTAGTATCGTAACGGTCTTCATTGACCATCGACATCGGGTTGTAGTTTTGTGAAATGGATGTATTACTGTACCAAGAGTCATCGGCATTCTTAACAGGAACCAATGGGCTGTAATAATACATGGCATCCAGAACACTTTGTCCTTGTGAGCCGGTAGGACCGGTAGAACTGTTACGGATGCTGGCATTCAGACTCAGCGAGATGTCCAACCGGTTGTTGAATGCTTTGGTTTGCAGGAAAGAACGTGCGGTCAGGCGGTCCATGTTAGTACCTCTTACTACGCCTTGGCGTTCGAGAAAGTTGAGAGAAGCATTATAACTGGTTTTTTCATTACCCCCGTTGATAGACACATTATGGTTGTGGCTGAATCCGGTACGAAGCACTTCATCTTGCCAGTTGGTATTGGCTGGGTTACTTGCATCATAATAAGCCGAAATATCTATGTCGTTTGCATTGGCATATGTCAGCAGTTCGTTGGCATCCATCATATCTACGGTTTTCATCGTCTTGTCCCATGCTACATATCCGCTGTAACTTACGTTGGTACGTCCATCCTTATTGCCTTTCTTGGTGGTGACGATGATTACGCCGTTGGCAGCTTTCGAACCATAGATGGCGGTAGCCGAAGCGTCACGCAAGACATCAATGCTTTCAATGTCTTCTGGAGCTACCAATGAAAGGCTTACACCGGGCACACCGTCTATAACGTAATAAGGTTCCATTGCCTCGCCTGTACGAAGTGTAGAGGCGCCACGCAAAGAGATAGAAGCCGAACCGTTCGGGTCGCTGGTGTTGGCGATAGTCAGACCGGGTACTTTTCCTTGCAGCAATTGTGCCGGAGTGGTGTAGACACCCACATTCAGGTCTTCAGCCTTTACGGTTGTGATGGAGCTGGTCACGTCTTTGCGTTCCATTGAACCGTAACCGATGACTACCACTTCGTCCAACAACTGGCTGTCTTCGTTCATCGTAACATTGATGACGCTTGATTCTACTTTCACTTCTTGTGTCTGATATCCGATGTAAGAGAATACCAGTGTCTTTCCTTTTTCTACTTTAACTGAATATTTACCATCAATGTCGGTAACATTGCCATTTGTAGTACCTTTTTCTACTACACTTACCCCAATCAGCGGCATACCGGATTTATCGGTAACTGTTCCGGTTACTGCACTTTGGGCAAATGCATACGTACTTACCAATAAGAAAACAGCCAAGGAGAAGAGTTTCCTCAGCGCATGTTTGTTTGTAATAAGTTTGCTTTGCATAAGTTGTTTGTTTATTAGGGTTTAAATTCGTTGCAAAAGTAAAATAGCGGTTTTGCAGGGGTGTTTCACCGATATTTCATTTGTGCGTTAAACTTGTTACAAACTTGTTAAACTGGGAGGATGGAAAGGTGTTGAATTAATCCAAGAATAATGTTATGGGCATCATAATCAAATTCCAAAAGCCATTAAAATAATTGGTATTTCTGATTGGATTGGATTATATTATCAATCCAGGCATCATCCTTTTATGGTTTCCATATCAAAACCGTACGTTCTCCAATTGAAAACCGTACGTTCTCGATATGGAAACCGTACGGTTTTGATATGGAGAACATAAAAAGAAGACAGCTTGAAACAGATACTGAACCTTTCAATCATACATTGACCCGTATCTGCTAAGCAAACTTATCGGAGAAATTAAGAAGCTGTTTTGAATTTCTCCAAAAAGTTTTTCTTGGCTTGATGTATCTGTTTTCGTGTGTGCTTTGGGTGATTTTTTGGTCCTTTTCGCTCCTGTTCTTCGTCAGATAGCCCGCTATCTTCCTCATCACAGAAGCGAAAATGCCTCAAAAATTCATCCCAAATCATCGCACGATAAATTCAAAACAGCTTCTAAAACAGTCTTTTATAGAAAAATTGGTTTGTGAAAATGGAATGGAACACAGAGGCACAAATTGCCCATTGTCAATTCTTCTGTGTCTCTGTGTTCAATGGAACGAATCATGCGGAATTTCAGCATTTCATTTTGGATTGACTATAAATAATTCTAAAATAGGGAAAACCCTACCGCGAAATAGGGAAATCCTACTTGCGGGATACAAGATTCTCGCTAACTTTGTATTGCAGGAATAGGCAGGTTCCGGCAGATTATGGTAAACAATAAATTTTTAATAGGTATGAAGATGAAGATAAGATTAGGCGTTTCGTTGCTGATAGCTTGCTTGCCGTGGCTGGCTATGGCACAGAATGACGACCTTTATTTTGTTCCGAAGAAAGAAAAGAAGGCGGAAACGAAAACCGAGGTACGTCAGGTGACGAGGCAGACAACAACGACTACAACTACAACGGCATCGGTTTCTCCGGGCACAACAGTGGTGGTAAAGGACGTGACGGGGAAAACGCGTGACATTGATGAATACAACCGCCGGTATACATCGAGAGAGAATACGTTCAGCATGCAGAACGATACCCTATACATAGAAGAGAAACCTTACGGAGAACGGGGTGAATGGGTGAACGGCTTCGAAGGTTCGCAAGACGATTACGAATACGCCATGCGTATCGTCCGTTTCCGTAGTCCGGCGTATGCCATTCCTATCAGCAGCCCCTTGTATTGGGATGTTGTGTATGGTGCTTTTCCATCGTGGGACTGGAACGTATACGACGATGGATTATATGCTTACGTGTTCCCCACCTATTCTAATCCGTTGTGGTGGGACTGGCGCTGGAACTGGAGTATAGCCGGTCCGCGTTGGGGATGGTACTCGCCATGGCATTATGGTGGGTGGTATTCTTCGTACTGGTATGGCGGTTACTGGGGCGGTTGGTATGCCGGCTATTGGGGACCGTGGCATCATCCGCATCCGTATTGGGGAGGCAGCGGATGGCATCGTCCGGGACATACAGATTACAGGTACACGCGTTATGAAGGCTATTCCGGTTCTCGCCGGAGCCGTATGGTAAGCGGCACGCAATCTACGAGAAGACGTGTTGTCAATGGCTCCTCATCAGGAGCACGCCGGT
The DNA here is from genome assembly GCF_002161565.1 of Bacteroides sp. An51A. Classification (NCBI taxonomy): domain Bacteria; kingdom Pseudomonadati; phylum Bacteroidota; class Bacteroidia; order Bacteroidales; family Bacteroidaceae; genus Bacteroides; species Bacteroides sp. An51A. Next base: position 152,414 of record NZ_NFIC01000008.1, on the reverse strand, counting down.
ATACGAATGGTAGGGTAGTCCGTCCAAGTACAGGAGGAGAAGGTGTATCTGTCCGTCCTTCAGTTCAGTCGTTTGGAAACCGGAACAACGGGGTAGGAAATGTCCGTCCTTCACGCGGTAATAGCAGTTACGTACGTCCGAGCAGTACGATAGATCGGACCGGCTCGTCTTATAACCGTCCAAGCAGTACACGACGTACATACAATCAGGTTTATAATCGTAACGTGAATAATTCGAATAAAACCCGCAGCTATAATTCGAACCGTAACAGTTTCTCAAGTGGAGGAAGCGGATTCAATCGGGGTTCAATGGGAGGCGGAAGCACACGTACACGTAGTACAGGTGGAGGCGGTGGTTCACGTAGAAGATAAATTAGTTAAACTACAGATATGAAAAAGATAAGCATGATAGCCTTACTGCTTGGCTGTATGTCGGCAGTGATGGCTCAAAATCAATATGATGTAGTCCGTTATATGGACGATGATTTAAATGGGACAGCTCGTTTTGTCGGCATGGGAGGTGCGATGAGTGCGTTAGGAGCGGATATCTCGACCATTGGAACCAATCCTGCAGGTATTGGACTATTTCGGGGAAATGATGTTACGGTCTCATTTGGCATGAACAATAATCAGGCAAAATCGGATATGGGTGGTTCGGTTGCCAATGAGAAACGTACGAAAGCTTCGTTCGACCAGGCGGGACTGGTGTGGAGCACGAAAATAGGCAACAAGACCAATATCCGTTATTTGAATTTTGCATTTAATTATCACAAGCGTGCTAACTTTAATCGCCAGTTCTCAACATCGGGACAATACGCCAATGGTGCTTCACTTACGTGGCAAATGGCGGATATGTTGCTGAACGCAGGTTATTATAATACGGAGGTAGATTTTGCGGAGTTGTATGATGCCGAAAATCCATACATCGACGAGTATTTTTACGGTACTCCTTTTTTGGGCGCATTAGGTGCACGCACTCATTTGGTTTCTCCCATCCTTCAATCATCTGAATCGGGTGATCGGATAGTAGGTATGGAAGGTTGGAAGGCGTTAAGTAATCAATATTACAGTCGTGAGGAAGGAAGCGTCAACGAGTATGATATCAATATGGCTGTCAATGTGCAGGACCGTTATTATTTTGGTGTGACATTAGGTATATATACCCTCGATTATAATCGTTATTCATCGTATGGTGAAACATTGTCGGGCAATGGCAGTTATACTTTAAACAACTTTTATAGTGCAGACGGTTCGGGTATTGATTTGAAATTGGGAGCAATTGTCCGTCCGTTTGCTTATTCGCCGTTCCGTATAGGTTTGGCGATTCATACCCCGATATGGTACTCGATAACCGAACGTTATACGGCTAATTTAACTTCTAACCTGCCGGGGTTTGGAGAAATGACTGAAAATTTAGCTGATTATCTTCATCCTCAGTATGTCCGTGATTTTCGTCTGACCACTCCTTGGCGTTTCAATGTCAGTATGGGAACGGTAGTAGGGGGCATCATGGCGTTGGATGCAGAATACGAATATGCCAAATATTCTTCTGCTAAGTTGTCTGAAACGGACGGTAGTGAATACATTAACGGAACGGCAGCTGTAAATGAGTCGTTAAAAGGTGTTCATACATTTCGTGTCGGTATGGAAACAAAAGTATCATCAACGTTCAGCGTGCGTGCCGGTTATAATTTCCGTTCGGCATTGATATACGATGATTCGTATAAAAATATCGCAGATACTGACGAGACGCGTACGAATCCGGAATATATGAATACGAAGTCATTGCAGGCCGTAACGGTAGGTCTGGGCTATCGGGGTAAGCTGTTCTATGCCGACTTGGCTTATAAGTACGATTTTTATAAGGCCGACTTTTATGCGTTTGATTTGGAGGAAGGTCTTCCTGCCGTCAAAGTAAACAATGACCGTCATCAGCTGTTGTTCACGTTAGGTGTGCATTTTTAAGAATGTCTTAGAACCTGTTTAAATTTTCCAATAAAGTAATATTCTATCAGGTTCTGAACGCTGAAAAGATTTTAACCGGAAGACACAGAAATACAAAGTTTTATGGTGAATATCAAATATTTTTGTATCTCTGTGTCTTTTTGTTGATTCTTATATTGGTACGAAGTCGTTTTTAGATGATTTACCTGTTGAGTGTCACGCGTCTGATGGTTCCGTCTTCATTGAACTCAAGCCGGTCGATGCAGACTTCGCGGTGCACGCCCGGACCTTTGTCTTTATCCAGATAATTCTTGTTGATGCGGTGGTAGACGATGTACCATTCATCGGTACCTGGTTTGCGTACGACAGAGTTATGCGCTGGTCCGTAGATTTCTTTAGCCGGGTCTTGAATGGTTACGATAGGGTCCTTGGCTACCTTTATCGGACCGAGAGGCGAATCGGATGTGCCGTATGCCACATGATAGTTGGGCGAGCCGGTATCGTCTACCGACCATAAGAAGTAATAGGTACCTTTCCGGTAGAATACATACGGGGCTTCGCGATAGGCATAGTCTTTCAGGGTTCCGCCTTTGGGAGTCAACACCTTGATGGTTTCTTTCTTTACCGATACCATATCGCTGTTCAGTTCGGCTCCTGCCATGTAACCGTTGCCCCAATATATATAAGGTGTACCAGTCATTGGGTCGGTAAATACATCCACATCAATTTGCTGCCCGTGTCCGGCAGGAGAATCGGTGATGATGGGTTGTCCCATGTCCTTAAACGGACCTGTGGGCGAGTCGGCTATGGCTACACCGATTTGTTTGCGCGAATTGTCGTTGGGGTTGCCGCTATAATAGAAGAAGTATTTGTATTTTCCGTCTATCAGTTTTTCTTCAATGGCGGGTGCCCATGCATTGCCGTTTGCCCAAGGAACTTGTGGAGAGCGTAGGTCGAGGATTACGCCTTCATAAGTCCAGTCTTTCAGGTCGGGAGAAGAGAATGCCGTGAAATACCAGCCTCCCCACCCGGGTTGACCGTCGGTAGTGGAATAAATGTAATATTTATCGGTTTTCTTTGAATAGAGCACTTCGGGGTCGGCATGAAAACCGGGCAATACCGGATTCTGAGGCAATTCGCCCAGTTCCTCCGGCTTTCCCCATTTATCTGTAATGCGTTTCAGTTCGGCACGGGTAATGGGAATAACCGTTCCGTGACGCGGATGGAAGTCCATCTTTACTGCATGGTCAATCACTTTAAAGTGTTTCAGGTCGGTGGTTTCCGTAAATTGGTAAGCCCCTTTCATGTACACGTCATACATCAGGATGTATTTGTCCTGTCCTATCAGCTTGAATGTGCCTGCACCTTCTACCGCTTCTTTGGTCTGTTGTTTGTAGTCGGGGCTTTCTTTCCATTCCCCTGATGTAAGCGAGCGGGTAGTGGCTACTTTGATGCCGTTTCCATGTCCTTCTGTTTTATAGAACAGATGGTACACTCCGTCTTTATAAACAATATCCCCGTCAATGCACGATTTCTTGTCGGCAGGGATAAATAAAGGTTTCGGTTCACCGGTCAGGTCGGTGAAGTCCTCGTTGGCGTATGCGTAATAGATAACGTCCGGTCCGCCTTCGTATTGCATGGACCAGTAAAGCATATACTTGCCTGCTTCTTTATCGAAGATGGTCTGAGGCGCCCATACACGTTTCAGTTTTTCCTGTCCTTTATAACGCTTCTGCATGTTGATGATGGAGTGCGACCAGTTGACAAGGTCGGTAGATTTCAGCATCACCAGGGCGCGGTTCGAATCCCATCCGTTATCCGACACCATATCGGTCACGACCATGTAGAAAGTCTTTCCGTCTTCGCACCGCAGGATATGCGGGTCGCGTACACCTCCGGTCGAACTGATGACTTTCGAGTCGAGCACCGGCTTGTTGCCGTTCAGTGCATAAAAAGAATACCCGTCCATACTGACGGCAAAACATACCGCTTCTTCACTGATGTGGTTTCCGGTGAAATACGTGAAGAGATAGCCTACATAGTCTTTTTCTTCTGTCTGGGATGCCCGCGATACTGAAATTGTCAGCAGAAACAACGCGAGCAAGGCAAGCATACGTGTCTTGTAATTCATGGTTAATTGTTTTTGGTTAATAGTATTTGTTTGGATTATTCTTTTAACAAAGATAGGGCTTTCTGCATTACGATGTATGCGAGAAAGTGTTTTTGACCGGTTTATGCCCCTAATTTGACTGATTATTTTCTCTTTCGGCTATCCATTTTTTCCTATCTTTGTGCAGACAATCTGATAACGTGAAATTATTTGTTAACTTTTAAAGAAAACTTGTATGAATAAATTGGCAACTATTGGCGTGTCGCTTCTGCTTTCTATTGGAGCGATGACTGGATTTCAGTCGTGTGCGCCGAAAGCTGAAAGCGGAACGTTTGAGGCAGGGAAAGGAAGTTTCCTGCTCAATGGCGAGCCTTTTGTGGTAAAGGCTGCCGAGTTGCATTATCCTCGTATTCCACGTGCCTATTGGGAGCATCGCATCAAGCAATGCAAGGCGTTAGGGATGAATACTATTTGCCTGTATGTTTTCTGGAATTTCCATGAAGAGAAGCCGGGAGAGTTCGACTTTACCGGGCAAAAGGACTTGGCTGAGTTCTGCCGCCTGTGCCAGAAGAATGATATGTATGTTATCCTCCGTCCCGGTCCGTATGTATGTGCCGAGTGGGAAATGGGCGGTCTGCCCTGGTGGCTTTTAAAGAAAAAAGACATCCGTTTGCGTGAGGACGACCCGTATTTCCTGGAACGTGTGGCTATCTTCGAGAAAGAAGTTGCCAATCAGGTGGCTGGATTGACCATACAGAAGGGCGGTCCTATTATTATGGTACAGGTAGAGAATGAATACGGTTCGTATGGCGAAAGCAAGGAATATGTAGCGAAGATACGCGACATCGTGCGCGGGAATTTCGGCGATGTAACCTTGTTCCAATGCGACTGGGCATCCAATTTCCAACTCAATGCATTAGACGATTTGGTATGGACCATGAACTTCGGTACGGGTGCGAATATCGACGAACAGTTTGCTCCATTAAAGAAAGTACGTCCCGACAGCCCGTTGATGTGTAGCGAGTTCTGGAGCGGATGGTTCGACAAATGGGGAGCCAATCACGAAACCCGTGCGGCAGATGATATGATTGCAGGTATCGACGAGATGCTTTCGAAGGGGATTTCGTTCAGTCTCTATATGACACATGGAGGTACCAACTGGGGACACTGGGCTGGAGCGAACTCGCCGGGATTTGCACCGGATGTGACTTCGTATGATTATGATGCGCCTATCAGCGAATCGGGAAAGATTACGCCGAAATACGAGAAATTGCGTGAGACCTTGGCGAAATATATGGACGGAAAGAAGCAGGCTAAAGTGCCCGATGATATCCCGACTATCTCCGTACCGGCTTTCGAGTTTACCGAAGTGGCTCCGCTGTTCGCTAATCTGCCCGAACCGAAGAGCGATGATACCATCCGCACGATGGAAGAGTACGATCAGGGATTCGGAAGCATTCTTTACCGCACAACTTTGCCCAAGATTGACCGTTCGGCTACACTTACCGTAACCGAAGCTCACGATTATGCACAAATCTTTATTGACGGGAAATATATCGGCAAACTGGACCGCCGGAACGGGGAAAAGCAACTGGATATTCCGGCATGTGCCGAAGGTGCGCAATTGGATATCTTGGTGGAAGCCATGGGACGTATCAATTTCGGACGGGCTATCAAAGACTTTAAAGGAATTACCGAAAAGGTCGAATTGAAGAACGGAGGACGTACTACCGAATTGAAAGGTTGGAAGGTTTATAACCTGGAAGACCGTTACGAATGGTATAAAGGTTTGAAGTTTGAACCGCTGAAGTCGGTAAAAGATGCGCAAGGCCAGCGTGTGCCGGGTTGCTACCGGGCTACATTCCACGTAGAGAAGCCGGGCGATACGTTCTTGAACTTTGAAACATGGGGCAAAGGCTTGGTTTATGTAAACGGATATGGCATCGGACGCATTTGGGAAATCGGTCCTCAGCAGACATTGTATGTCCCGGGATGTTGGTTGAAAGAAGGCGAAAATGAAATATTGGTATTTGATATCGTAGGTCCAAAAGAAGCCCGTACGGAAGGGTTGGAAGAACCGATTCTGAACCAATTGCTGGTGAATAAGCCGCTGACACATCGCAATAAGGGTGAAGAGCTCCGGCTTGCAGGAGAGACTCCGGTATTGAGCGGAAGCTTCAAAGCGGGCAACGGATGGCAGGAAATGAAATTCGGCAAGCCGGTTTCGGGACGTTATGTCTGTATTGAAGCCTTGAATGCGCAAGACGGAAAAGACTTGGCATGTATTGCCGAAATGTATCTGCTTGATGAAAACGGAGAACGTCTTTCGCGTGAACCGTGGATTGTAAAATATGCGGACAGCGAAGATGTATCGCAAGTAAACCGTTCGGCGGATAAGATTTTCGATTTGCAGGAGTCTACCTACTGGAGTACCGAAACCGGTTCGGCTTATCCTCATGCGGTCGTAATTGATTTGGGAGCGAAGCATACCCTGACTGCAATCCAATATCTGCCCCGTATGGAAAGCAATGTGCCCGGAGGCATCAAAGATTTTAAAGTATATGTGAAAGGCGAAAATTTCTCTTATTAACATTAGATCCTCAGTCCCCGATTGGAACATCAGACATCATTTTTGTGTATCTTGTTCCGATTGGGGCATTTCGTTAGGCCGATGTCTTAAATTATGCTATAAAACACACATTCTGTAATATAGTGTTGCCTGTAATAAGAAAAATGCAATTTTTTTAGGTAAACGGGAAAAAAAAACGAACTTTTCATTTTGCCTTGTTTATTTAATTACTAATTTTGAGGTGTTAAAGAAATAACATTTTTTATGCAATTAATAACCTTAATATAACAGCTATGAGTTATTTACGATTTGACAAGACGCTGATGACGAATTTGGAAGAATCTTTGACACGTGAAATTCTTCGGACTAATCGTTCTGGCGCGTATCATTGCTCTACAATAGTAGATTGCAACACTCGCAAATACCATGGTTTATTGGTCATCCCCGTGCCGGAACTGGATGATGAAAACCATGTGTTGTTGTCCTCGCTCGATGAAACGGTCATCCAGCATGGGGCTGAATTTAATCTGGGACTCCATAAATATCATGGAGACACTTTCAGTCCGCGTGGTCACAAGTACATCCGGGAGTTCGAATGCGAGAAAGTGCCTACTACTATTTACAGAGTGGGAGGTGTAGTGCTGAAGAAAGAAAAGTTGTTCGTGCATCATGAGAACCGTATTTTGATTCGTTATACTTTGCTGGACGCTCATTCCAGTACGACACTTCGCTTGCGCCCGTATTTAGCTTTCCGTAGCGTACGTCAGTACACTCATGAAAACGCACAGGCAAGTCGCCAGTATGATACCGTAAAAAACGGAATCAAAACATGTATGTATCCGGGATATCCCGAATTGTTCATGCAGACCAATTGCCCGAACGAATTCCATTTCCAACCGGATTGGTACCGGGGCATAGAGTATCCGAAAGAACAAGAACGCGGATACGATTTCAATGAAGACCTGTATGTGCCGGGGTATTTCGAAATGGAAATCACCAAAGACCATCCGGTTGTGTTCTCGGGAGGCATTTCGGAAATTGAAACCGCTAATCTGGACCAGCTCTTCTCGGAAGAAGCAGACCGCCGTACTCCGCGCGACAATTTCAAGCATTGCCTGATTAATGCCGCCCACCAGTTCCTGAACAAACAAGGAGACGAGTCATACGTCTTGGCAGGCTACCCATGGTTCAAATGCCGTGCTCGTGACATGTTCATCTCTCTGCCGGGACTGATGCTTGCTATCAACGAAACAGACAAGTTCGAAACAGTGATGGACACGGCATCTAAAGCGATTTACGAATTCATGAAAGGCGAACCCGCAACGCTGAAAGTCTACGAAATGGAACATCCGGATGTATTGTTATGGGCAGTATGGACTATCCAACAATACGCGAAAATGGTATCACGCGATGCGGCACGAAGCAAATACGGGGCATTATTGAAAGACATCATGACGTATCTTACCGAAGGAAAACATCCGAACCTGAAAGTATGTGATAACGGACTGGTATACGCCCAAGGAAGAGACAAAGCCATTACGTGGATGAATGCAATGTCGAACGGCCGTCCGGTTACTCCGCGTACAGGATATATCGTCGAATTCAATACACTGTGGTACAACGCGTTGATGTTTGCCGGAGAATTGCTGGGCGAAGGAGGTGATACAGAATTTGCCGGAACCTTAACCCAATTGGCAGAAAAAGCAGGAAAGGCTTTCATTGACACATTCTTGAACGAATACGGTTATCTGCTCGATTACGTAGACGGAGACATGATGGACTGGAGCGTACGCCCGAACATGATTTTTGCAGCAGCATTCGATTATTCTCCGTTGAATGCCAAACAGAAGAAAGGCGTGGTCGATATTGTGACAAAGGAACTTCTTACTCCGAAAGGTTTACGCTCGTTAAGCCCGAAGAGCGGAGGCTACAACCCGAATTATGTAGGCCCGCAAATCCAACGCGATTACGCTTACCATCAAGGTACGGCATGGCCCTGGCTGGAAGGATTCTATCTCGAAGCCTATTTGCGCATCTACAAGCGTAGTGCCATTTCGTTCGTAGAACGTCAGATGATTAGCTTCGAAGACGAATTATCACTCCATTGCGTAGGCTCTATTCCTGAATTATTCGATGGAAACCCGCCATTCAGAGGCAGAGGAGCCATTTCGTTCGCCATGAACGTGGCTCAAATATTGAGAACTTTAAATCTGTTAGAAAAATATGACAATCAGTAAAAGGGAGGAAATACTATGAAAGTTTTAATGTTTGGATGGGAATTTCCTCCCCATATCTTGGGAGGTTTAGGTACAGCCAGTTACGGACTTACCAAAGGTTTAGCGCAACAAGAGGACATGCAGATTACCTTCTGCATACCGAAGCCATGGGGAGATGAAGACCAAAGCTTCTTGAAAATCATCGGCATGAACAGCGTACCTATCGTATGGCGCGATGTACAATGGGATTACGTAAAAAGCCGTGTAGGAAACTATATGGACCCGCAGCTCTATTACGACTTGCGCGACCATATCTATGCCGATTTCAACTATATGCATACCAATGATTTGGGTTGCCTTGAATTTTCAGGGCGTTATCCGGATAATTTGCATGAAGAAATAAACAATTATTCCATTGTGGCGGGAGTGGTTGCCCGTCAGCAAGAATTTGATATCATCCATTCGCACGACTGGCTGACCTATCCGGCAGGTATACATGCCAAGCAGGTATCAGGCAAACCGTTGGTCATCCATGTTCATGCTACCGATTTCGACCGTAGCCGTGGCAATGTAAACCCTACGGTTTATTCCATCGAAAAGAACGGTATGGACCACGCCGATTGCATCATGTGTGTGAGTGAATTGACACGACAGACGGTTATTCATAAATACTATCAGGATCCGCGTAAAGTCTTTACGGTCCACAATGCCGTGTCCCCGTTGTCGAAAGAGATTCAGGATATTGTACCGCGTAAAAATCCGAAAGAGAAAATCGTTACCTTCTTGGGACGTATCACCATGCAGAAAGGACCGGAATATTTTGTTGAAGCAGCTGCGATGGTATTGCGCCGTGCGCGTCACGTGCGTTTCGTCATGGCAGGTAGCGGTGATATGATGAATGCCATGATTCGTCTGGCTGCCGAAAGAGGCATTGCCGACCGTTTCCATTTCCCGGGCTTCATGAGAGGCAAACAGGTGTACGAGGTATTGAAAGCCAGCGATGTGTACATCATGCCTTCCGTATCCGAGCCGTTCGGCATATCGCCACTGGAAGCTATGCAATGTAGTGTGCCTACCATTATTTCCAAGCAGTCGGGGTGTGCCGAAATCTTGAGTAAATGTATAAAGACCGATTATTGGGATATTCATGCCATGGCAGATGCCATTCATGCTATTTGTACTTATCCGGCATTGTACGAATACCTGCGCGATGAAGGAAAGAAAGAAGTCGACGGTATTGTATGGGAGAAAGTAGGCGTGAAGATTCGCGGCTTATACGAACAGACTTTAAAAAATTGTGGAAAACTATAATTATACAAAATCGATATGAAAACAATCTGTCTTTACTTTGAAATACATCAGATAACACATCTCAAACGCTATCGTTTTTTTGAAATTGGTACAGACCATTATTACTACGATGATTACGCAAACGAACAGGGCATCAACGACGTGGCGGAACGTTCGTATATTCCGGCATTGACCACCCTGATTGAAATGGCAAAAAACAATGAAGGAGCTTTTAAGGTTGGTCTTTCCATTTCAGGTGTAGCACTCGAACAATTGGAGATACATGCACCGGCTGTTATCGAACTGTTGCAGGAACTGAATGCCACAGGCTGTTGCGAATTTATATGCGAGCCTTATTCTCACGGCTTGTCTTCGTTGGCAAACGAAGAATGCTTCCGTGAAGAAGTAGAATTTATGCGTAAAAAAATCAAGGATTATTTCGGTCAGGATCCGAAAGTGTTCCGTAATTCCAGCTTGATTTACGACAATGAAATAGGTGGAATCGTAGCCAGCATGGGCTTTAAGGGCCAACTGATAGAAGGTGCGAAGCATGTGTTGGGATGGAAGAGCCCGCACTATCTGTATCATTGCGCCGAGAACCCGAATCTGAAACTGTTGATGCGCGACTTCAAGTTGTCGGATGATATCAGCCTGCGCTTCTCTAATTCGGAATGGAGCGAATATCCCTTGTTTGCAGATACTTATATAGACTGGATTGCCACTTTGCCCGAAAACGAACAGGTCATCAACATTTTTATGGAACTGTCGGCTCTCGGTATAGCACAACCGTTGTCTTCCAACATCCTGGAATTCTTGAAAGCATTGCCTGCATGTGCCAAGCAGCGGGGCATCACATTCTCGACCCCTACCGAAATTGTTACGAAATTGAAATCGGTAGATATGATGGATGTGCCTTATCCGATGTCTTGGTCGGATGAAGAAAGAGACATCAGTCCATGGCTGGGTAATGTGATGCAGCGCGAAGCGTTTAACAAACTGTACAGTGTGGCCGAGCGTGTGCATTTGTGCGACGACCGCCGTATCAAGCAAGACTGGTTCTACCTGCAGGCAAGCAATAATTTCCGTTTTATGACTACAAAAGATACGGGAGTTGGGCTGGATAGAGGTATCTATGATTCACCTTATGATGCATTTACTAATTATATGAACATCTTAGGCGATTTCTTGGCTCGTGTCAATTCGTTGTATCCGGCAGATATGGACAATGAAGAGTTAGGGTCTTTGCTTACCACTATCAAGAATCAAGGTGAAGAGTTGGTTCAGCTGAACGATGAGGTGACCAAGCTTCAAGCCGAATTGAAGAAATCTGAAGCTAAGAAGCCTGCGGCAAAGAAAACAACAACCACAAGAAAGACAGCTGCGGCTAAGAAAGAAAAGTAATTTTTTCAGATATTTGAGAAACTGTTTTGAATTTATCGTGTGCTGGTTGGGGATGGGTTTTTAAGGCATTTCCAATACTGTGAAGAAGAAGACAGCAAGCTATCTGACAAGAACAGAAGCGGAAAGGATTAAAAAATCGCCCAAAACGCATACGAAAACGAATACATTAAGCCAAGAATACTTTTTGTAGAAATTCAAAACAGTTTTTGTTAAGTTTGCGCCCGATTTCATATGAATGAAGTCGGGCGTTTTTAGTAATAATAGTATGAGTGCATTTCTTGTAAGATTATTAATCTTCATGCCGAAAGATTATTAATCTTCACGCTGTAAGATTAATAATCTTAGAAGCTGTTTTGAATTTATCGTGCGATGATTTGGGATGAGTTTTTGAGGCATTTTCGCTTCTGTGATGAGGAAGATAGCGGGCTATCTGACGAAGAACAGGAGCGAAAAGGACCAAAAAATCGCCCAAAGCACACACGAAAACGGATACATCAAGCCAAGAAAAACTTTTTGGAGAAATTCAAAACAGCTTCTTACAAACAATGCAGCTATATTGGGATGAGTTTTTGAGGCATTTCCGTTTGTGTGATAAGGAAGATAGCGGGCTATCTCTGACGAAAACAAAAACGGGAAGAACCCCCAAAATCGCCCAAAGCACACACGAAAACGAATACATCAAGCCAAGAAAACTTTTGGAATATTTCAAAACAATTTCTTATTGCCATACAAAGATTATTTTTTCACCCAATCATGGAAACTAAGGAATAGGTTTCTTTGACAGAGAAGGTAAAAAAATGTATCTTTGTAAAAACATCAACCCAACCATTATCAACTTTTTACATAAAATACAATAGAGCAACATGAAACTTCAAAAACTGATTGGCTTGACGGCTGGTTTGTGCCTAAGCGGCATAATTTACGCCTCCGCTCAAACGCAACTGACCGACTATGTAGACCCGCGCATCGGGTCGGAAGGACTGGGACGGGTATTTATCGGTCCGTCTTGCCCTTATGGAATGGTCAAACCTTCGCCCGACTGCACTCCTTCACCCAATAGCGGCTGGCTGCCCATGCCTGAACGGGTGGACGGATTCTCGCAAGTACACGTAAGCGGAACCGGAGGAGGTCCCAAGTATGGGAATATTTTAGTGACGCCTTTCTGCAACGGAATGGACCAAACCCAACACTTGGATTATCGGGCTTACGAAAATATCCGGCTGGGATATTACGATACCCGATTTAAGCAGAGCGGCATCCGTACGGAAATCACCACCACGGAGCGGGCTTCGTTCTACCGCTTCACCTATCCCGCTGATTCCTTGAAATCATTGGCTATCGATGCCGGTTTCTTCTTGGGAGAAAGCCCCGTGCCCGATGCACGTGAAGCCCAACAGTTCGTAGGTTCGGAAATAGAAATCCTGTCCGACCATGAAGTGAGCGGCTATACCCGAATCCGGGGAGGCTGGAACAACGGACGCGCCTATACGGTTTACTTTTACGCCGAAACCGACAAGCCTTTCACCCAGTGCCGCACATGGAAAGGAAGCAAGATAACCGACGAACGCTCCCAATTCGATTCGTATGAGAAAACCGGCGCCTTGCTCCGTTTTGCCCAAGGAGACTCGGTGGTGCAACTGAAAATCGGCATCTCTTTCCTGAGCAGCCAACGTGCCAAGCACAATGCCCATACCTACATTCCCCACTGGTCTTTCGAGAAAGTGCATAACGGCCTGCTGGCACAATGGGAAAAGCTGTTCAAGGCGATTGAAATCGCTCCCGAAACTCCTGAATCGCAAAAGCGGATGTTCTATACCGCGCTCTATCACACGATGATTATGCCCGTAGACCGCACCGGAGAGAATCCGCTTTGGAACGACCCTGAGCCTTATTACGATGACTATTACGCCATTTGGGACACTTACCGCACCTCTACCCCACTCATCACACTTATCGACCCGCAACGCGAAACCGACATCGTGCGCTCGCTCATCACCATCTATAAACGGGATGGATACATGCCCGATGCACGAAGCGGAAACGCCAACGGACGTACGCAAGGAGGCTCGAATGCCGAAATCGTCATCGCCGACGCTTTTGTGAAAGGCTTGAAAGGCATCGACTATGAACTGGCACTGAAAGCCATGTTGCAGGATGCTACCGCAGCACCCGGAGGAAATCAGGAAGCGGAAGGACGGGGCGGACTGGTCCCCTACCTGGAATTAGGCTACATCCCGTATGGCATTCCACGTGCAGGAAACCGCACCGTAGAATATGCGTATTGCGATTATGCCATTGCTCTGGTGGCAAAAGGTTTGGGCAAAGAAGACCTCTACCGGCAATACCTGAAACAATCGGGCAACTGGAAAAACCTGTGGCGAAGCGATTACGAACACGAAGGGGCAAAAGGATTCATCATGCCGCGCGACAAGGAGGGGAACTGGCTCGACCAGATACCTTTCGGTAACTCGAAAGTGCAGAAGCCTACGTACACCTACACACCGGTCACCTTCGAAGGACCGTGGTACACCCCGTGGTGGGACATGTTCTTCTACGAAGCCAGCTCGTGGGAATACTCGCTCAGCATCCCTCACGATGTGCCGGGGCTTATCGCACAATGCGGAGGGAAGGAGAAATTCGAAGAACGCCTCGACATCTTCTTCGACAAAGGGTTTTATAATGTGAACAACGAGCCTTCGTTCCTTACCCCCTGCCTGTATCACTGGATAGGGAAACCCTGGCGGAGCGATGACCGCATCCGCGAAATCATCACCACCCACTTTAACGACTCTCCGATGGGACTTCCCGGAAACGATGATTCGGGAGCGATGTCTTCGTGGCTTGCCTTCCACATGACAGGACTTTATCCCAATGCCGGACAAGACTATTATCTGATACATGCCCCGATGCTGAAAGAAACCACCTTCCATCTGGAAGACGGAAAAGACTTTACCATCCGAGCAGAACGCCTCTCGGACGAGAACCGGTACATCCAGTCGGTTACTTTGAACGGGAAGGATTACCCTTACTCCGCCCTGCGCCATAAAGACCTCGTGGCTGGCGGCGAACTGGTATTGAAGATGGGAAACAAGCCCGGCAAATGGGGAACAGAATTAGGATTATAAACGAATATAGTTGCATCATGAAAAAGATATATCTTCTCTCTTTATTGATTATAGGTGCATGCTGCACCGGAAGTATATGCGCGCAAACCGCCCTGCCTGATACATTACTGTTCGTGTTCAAACTCCACGGACAGACCCGCAAATACGAAATGTCATTCCGCGAAAAGAACGACACGTTGCGCATCGACTGGCGCATCTTGCGGAACCTGCATTGGCAAAAAGGAAGCTACCTGATGGCTCCCGCATCGCAAGAAGCGGGAAACTCATTATGCTTCCTCCAGCCCGTAGATAAAGAAAACCGCCTGTTAGGCATAAACGAAACCGCCTACATGCTCTCACGCCAAGCCTACAAGGAACTGAAGACGACCGGGGCATTTCACTATAACCAGACGGTTTACAAGAAAGGAAACAAAAAAGGAGAAGCCTTGGAATGCCCGCTCATCTATTGCATAGACCAAACCGAAGGAGCAGAAATATGGATATTGGATAATGAGTCCCTGCCCTTGGTATGGAAGATGCAGAACAATCCGCTGAACGTAAACTGGCAGGTAGAGCATCCTTCTGCTACATACAAGGATCCGATAGAGGTAGTGGTACACCGGGGCGCCAACCATTTGGCACCCGAAAACACGGTGGCTTCGGCATACGCAGCTTTGGAACACGGTGCCACGTGGATAGAGCTGGATGTACGGAAAAGCAAAGACGGAGTGCTGTATAACCTGCACGACGAGACCCTCGACCGCACCACCAACGGGCAAGGCGCATTAGCCGATATGAATTCTGACGAAGTGGACAAATTAGACGCAGGAAGTTGGTTTGGAAAAGAATATGCCGGCACACGTATTCCCCGCATCTCGGAAATGCTCGATTCACTCTACGGAAAAGCAAATGTATTCTTCGATGTGAAACGCGGCACGCCCGTAAAAGACCTCGTAAGACTGGTCCGCCTGAAAGGATTCGCCACGAACAGTTTCTTCTGGTTCGCCGATGAAGGAATGCTGAAAGAGTTTGTCCGCCTTGCTCCGGAAATGAAAATCAAGGTAAACGCTGGTGACATCGCCCGCCTGCAATATTGGATGACGGTATGCCGCCCGTCATACGTAGAAATCAATCCCGAACAAATCACACCGGAATTCAAGGCGTTCTGCAAGGCTAACGGCATCCGCATTATGGCAGCTATCCTAAACGCAAATGAAAAAGCCTATCGCACTGCTATAGAGAAAGAGCCAGACTTGGTCAATCTAGACCAGCCTGAACTTTTTCAGAAAGTGCTTGCCGAATAAAAGACGATTTCACTTATACACAAGAAAGAGGCTGTATCAAAATGAAAACTAATTTTTATTTTGATACAGCCTCTTTTTCTATCTAAAAAATCGACCTTTATTTATACTCGTCCCAACTCTTGATGGCAATGTCATCAATGCTCATCGAGCAAAATGCATTGATAAACGCACTTGCCAGACGGGCATTTGTTATCAACGGGATATTCAAGTCAATAGCCGCACGACGAATCTTGTAACCATTGGTAAGTTCACCTACCGACAAGTCACGCGGAATGTTCACCACCATATCGATTTCTTTCTTATGAAGCATCTCAAGTGCCTGCGGATGTCCTTCTTCGCTGGGCCAGTACACACGGGTATTCTCAATGCCGTTCTCGGTGAGGAACTTCGAAGTACCGCCAGTAGCATAGAGATTATAGCCTTTCGCCTTCAATGCACGCGATGCCTGAAGCATATCCACCTTCTGCTTGGTGCTACCCGTAGAAAGCAGAATATTCTTTTCGGGAATACGATATCCCACCGAAAGCATCGCTTTCAGGATGGCGCATGAAGTATCATCACCCAAACAACCGACTTCGCCCGTAGATGCCATATCCACGCCCAATACAGGGTCGGCTTTCTGCAAGCGGTTAAACGAGAACTGGCTCGCCTTGATGCCTACATAATCCAGTTCGAAGAGGTTCTTTTCGGGTTTCTCTACCGGAAGACCGAGCATCACCTTAGTGGCAAGTTCAATGAAGTTTATCTTGAGCACCTTGCTCACGAACGGGAACGAACGGGAAGCACGGAGATTACACTCAATCACCTTGATATCATTGTCGCGGGCAAGGAATTGGATATTGAATGGTCCGGAAATGTTCAGTTCCTTGGCTATCTGACGGGAAATGCGCTTGATACGGCGCACCGTCTCCACATACAGTTTTTGGGGAGGGAACTGAATGGTAGCATCTCCCGAATGTACACCGGCAAACTCGATATGCTCGGAGATGGCATAAACGATAATCTCACCGTTCTGAGCCACGGCGTCCATTTCCACTTCCTTGGCATGTTCGATGAACTGGCTCACTACTACCGGATGTTTTTTCGATACATTGGCGGCAAGCTGCAAGAAACGTTCCAGTTCGTCTTGGTTGGAACAAACATTCATAGCGGCTCCTGAAAGTACATACGACGGACGTACCAATACCGGGAAACCGACTTTCTGAATAAAGGCGTTGATGTCGTCCATCGAAGTCAATGCGCTCCATTCGGGCTGGTCTACACCGATGCGGTCGAGCATAGCCGAGAACTTATCGCGGTCTTCAGCATTGTCGATACTCTTGGCGGATGTTCCCAGAATATTCACTTTTTGTGCATCGAGGCGCATGGCAAGATTGTTTGGAATCTGACCGCCAGTCGAAACAATGACTCCATGCGGATTTTCCAAGTCAAGAATATCCATTACGCGTTCAAATGTCAGTTCGTCGAAATAGAGACGATCGCACATATCATAGTCGGTAGAAACCGTTTCGGGATTATAGTTAATCATTACCGAACGATAACCTTCCTCGCGGATGGTATTCAATGCCTGCACGCCGCACCAGTCAAATTCCACCGATGAACCGATACGGTAAGCTCCCGAACCAAGCACCACAATACTTTTGTGGTCGCCCAAGTAATGCACATCGTTTGCCACACCGCTATACGTCAGATACAGATAGTTGGTCTGTGCAGGATATTCAGCGGCAAGGGTATCAATCTGTTTTACGACCGGAAGTACACCGATGGCTTTACGGTACGCACGCACGGCAAGAATACCGTCTTCCATCTCACCTTGATAACCGATGGCACGTGCCACCTGAAAATCGGAAAATCCCTGACGTTTGGCTTTATAAAGCAATTCTTTCGGAAGTTCGGAAAGCTGTATATGATTGTTCCCCCATTCGTGCAGTTCTTTGGAAGTCTGCATAATGTTTTCCAGTTTGTAAAGGAACCATTTGTCTATCTTGGTCAGGTCGTGGATTTGGTCAACGGTATAACCGGCACGCATCGCCTTCGAAATAACAAAGATACGCTTGTCGGTAGGTTCGCGCAATGCCTTGTCGATATCGGCAATGACCAGTTCTTTGTTTTCTACAAAACCGTGCATGCCCTGCCCTATCATACGAAGGCCTTTCTGAATCGCTTCCTCAAACGTACGTCCGATAGCCATAACCTCGCCTACCGACTTCATCGAAGAGCCTAACTCACGGTCTACACCGTGGAACTTGCCCAAGTCCCAGCGCGGAATCTTGCATACCACATAGTCGAGTGCAGGTTCGAAAAATGCCGATGTGGTCTTGGTCACTGAGTTCTTCAGGTCGAACAGTCCATAGCCCAGTCCCAACTTGGCAGCTACAAATGCCAGCGGATATCCTGTTGCCTTCGATGCCAGTGCAGAGGAACGGCTCAGACGGGCATTTACCTCAATCACACGATAGTCTTCCGATTCAGGGTCGAAAGCATATTGCACATTACATTCGCCCACGATACCGATGTGACGGATGATACGGATGGCAAGCTCGCGCAGCTTATGGTATTCACTGTTGGTCAGCGTCTGGCTCGGAGCAATGACGATACTTTCACCCGTATGAATGCCCAGCGGGTCAAAGTTTTCCATATTGCAGACCGTGATGCAATTGTCGAACCGGTCACGCACTACCTCGTATTCCACTTCTTTCCATCCTTTCAGGCTCTTTTCCACCAAAACCTGCGGAGAGAAGGAAAATGCTTTTTCCGCCAGCACATTCAGTTCTTCTTCGTTATCGCAAAAGCCTGAACCAAGACCTCCCAAGGCGTATGCTGCACGGATAATAACCGGATAGCCCAAGTCGCGTGCCGCCTGGCGTGCCTGCTCAATATTCTCGCAAGCCTCGCTCTTGATGGTCTTCACGTTGATTTCATCCAGCTTCTTCACAAAGAGTTCGCGATCTTCCGTATCCATAATGGCCTGTACGGGAGTACCCAATACCTGCACGCCGTATTTCTCGAACACCCCTCCCTGATAGAGAGCGACACCGCAATTCAATGCCGTTTGTCCGCCAAACGAGAGCAACACCCCATCCGGACGTTCCTTATCGATGACTTTCTCCACAAAATAAGGAGTGACAGGAAGGAAATAAATTTTATCAGCCACACCTTCCGAAGTCTGCACCGTAGCGATATTGGGATTGATAAGCACCGTTTCGATACCTTCTTCCTTAAGAGCCTTCAGTGCCTGCGAACCGGAATAATCAAATTCGCCAGCTTCACCGATCTTCAATGCGCCGGAACCCAGCAACAATACTTTCTTTATGTTATCTTTCATTGATATTTCTATAATTAGTTGTTAGTTCTTATTCCTTTTTTGAAACGCAGATTAGCGCAGATTCACGCAGATTAAATTTTTTATTAAAATAATCCGCGGAAATCTGCGTTAATCCGCGTTTTATCCTAAATCTCAGAGCAGTTTCACGAACTCATCGAAAAGGAATTCCGTATCTGTAGGCCCGCTGGCTGCTTCCGGATGAAACTGAGCCGAGAACCAAGGATTGCATTTGTGGCGGATTCCTTCGTTCGAGCCATCGTTCATGTTGATGAAAAGCGGTTCCCAATCGGCTCCCAAGGTATTATTGTCCACCGCATATCCGTGATTCTGCGAAGTGATGAAACAACGCTCCGTCCCTACCATACGTACCGGCTGGTTATGGCTCCGATGACCGTACTTTAACTTATATATTTTTGCACCTCCTGCCTTCGAAAGCAACTGATTCCCCATACAGATACCGAAAATGGGAAGTTTTTCGTTCTGCATCGCTTTGCGGATGTTCTGCACAGCCGCATCGCACGTATCAGGGTCGCCCGGTCCGTTGGAAATAAAAAGCCCGTCAAAGTCCAGTCCGTTAAAGTCGTAATCCCAAGGCACACGGATAACCTCCACACCGCGCTTGAGCAGACAACGGATGATATTGGACTTCACCCCACAATCCACCAACACTACCTTCTTGCACCCGTTACCCTCGTTATAGCGAATCACTTCCTTACACGATACTTTATCCACATAGTTCACTCCGGCGTATTGCGCTTCGGGAACGTTGTCCGGTTCATCATCGAACACAATCTTTCCCATCATCACACCGTGCTCACGCAACACCTTCGTAAGTTCGCGTGTGTCAATGCCTGTGATACCGGGAATCTGCTCACGCTTCAACCAGTCCGCCAAGCTCTCCACAGCATTCCAGTGGCTATACCGCTCGCTATAATCACTCACGATAATCGCCTCAGCATGTATTTTTTCACTCTCCATAAAAGTAGGCAAACCGTTCGCCTCGAATGTGAACGGAGGCACCCCGTAGTTTCCTACCAGCGGATAAGTCAACGTCATCAGCTGACCTGCATACGAAGGGTCTGTCAGGCTTTCCGGATATCCGGTCATCGCCGTATTAAACACCACTTCACCCGCTACCGGCTTCTCATAACCGAACGACTTGCCGTGAAACCGGCTCCCGTCGTCAAGGATTAACGTCACGTTTCTCATTCTAATCTAATTCGTCTTTATTGTTTTGTGTTTTTTTCTTATTCTTAGTATAAAGATAAATTCCTATAGCAACTAAACAAAGGCCTATCAGCAAATTATCCGCTATTATCGCAATACCCATACCTAAAGCTATAAATACAAGCCAAAGATAATTTTTGTCCTTTTGTTCACTCATTGCTTTTTATTATCTTTCTTTCCTTTCAAACCGCAATCAATAGTAATGCCAACGAGTAAGCCTAAGGGCATCCATAAGGCTATGTTATCAAGGCAAACACCGATTGTCACTCCCAGCATCAGCCCTACTGCCAAACCATATCCGGCATCAAATTTCGATTTGTTTTTCTCTTCCATATCACTTTTTCATTTGTTCATCCGACCATTTCTGAAGGCGTTCGTATTCCTCTTTTGTAAGCCGCATAAACGAACCATGCTGAGGATGGGCTACGCCTTCAAGGGTAACGGGCGAATGAAAATTCTGAAGATATTCATCAGCCTGGCAAATGCGGTACCGCTTGGGATTGGACGAATACTCGATGTAGGCAACGCGCCACGTAGAATCGCCCACCAGCTGGAATGCCGAGCAGCCTTCGCACTTCTTGTTGCCCTCGAACTTCACATAATCGTTTTCATCCTTTATCTTATAAGGTCCGGTCAGTTTGTCAGAAGTAGCGGCAAAGATGCCCGGCGTACCTCCCTCTTTCTTGATAAGCATGTGGTAAAGCCCGTCGGCAGGCACATAGTTGATGTCAGCATCAATGGTAGCATATCCCCAGTCGACCAGCACACGAGGCTTGGTCAATCGGGTGAACGAAGCATCGGCGTACGAATAAAATACCCGGTCGTATTGGTCCTCGGCAGGATTGAGCAAGGAATAATAAATCATGTATCCTCCTTTGGTTCCGTCGGGCCATACATAAGCAGGGTCCCAAAAGATTTGAGGTGCCCATACCCGCTTGATGCCGGCATAATCCTTATACACATCCGGTGAATCGGGATCGCAGAAAATATCCGGTCCCTTGCGGAAGTCGAAGGTAGTAGAAGTCCAATGAATCAAATCATCGCTACGGAGCAGGTTGATGCCATAGTTAAACCATTGCTTGCTCTTTCCGACACACATGTCAGTAGTAACCATCAGATAACCTTTCCCGTCCGAAGTGCGGCAGATAAAAGCATCGCGCGCGCCTCCCTCAATAGGCGAAAGCTTCTGCACATCATACACGGGACCTCCGTCCAACAGGTCGTGATAGTTCAGTCCGTCGCGGCTCAAGGCGTATGCCGTCCATTCCCCGCGTCCGCTCATGTGGCAATACAGATACCCGTAATCGCCTTTCTGCACATTTTGCGCATGTCCTCCGGCAAGAACCAAAGCTGCAACCGAAGCCAAGAAAAATCTTCTCATACCTTATTATATATAGGAGTTAAAATTGGTATATTTGTTCAATGTAATCAATAAATGCCTTGTTGACCAGTTTCACGCCCCCTGGAGTAGGATAGTCACCGCTGAAGTACCAGTCTCCTTCATGGTCGGGACAAGCCTCGTGCAAGCCATCGAGCGTCTGGTAAACGATTTCCACTTTTGCCTGTGTGCCCACAGGGGTAAGAAGTTCCACCATCTTGCGT
The DNA here is from genome assembly GCF_002161565.1 of Bacteroides sp. An51A. Classification (NCBI taxonomy): domain Bacteria; kingdom Pseudomonadati; phylum Bacteroidota; class Bacteroidia; order Bacteroidales; family Bacteroidaceae; genus Bacteroides; species Bacteroides sp. An51A. The sequence goes on along the minus strand of NZ_NFIC01000008.1, from coordinate 130,323 downwards.
GAGATTTCCTCATCGGTAAATGGCGCATAGATTTCTTTCACATAATTCACCATGTCTTCTTTAGGCAAGCCCACTTGCTCTTTCGACTTACGGTATGCATCTTCGATGACGCGACGCATCCCCCTGTCCTCCAACAAGGCAATAGCGGCACGGAAAGCAATGAACTGCTCCATACTTGCCATATCAATGCCGTAATAGTCGGGATAACGCACTTGGGGCGAAGATGACACAATGACAATCTTTTTCGGATGCAAACGGTCGAGAATACTAATAATGCTCTGCTTCAACGTAGTTCCCCGCACGATGCTATCGTCGATTATCACCAGGTTATCGGCATAGGGCACCAGACTTCCATACGTTACATCATATACATGGGCGGCAAGGTCGTTCCGCGTATTGCCTTCGGCGATAAATGTACGCAACTTGATATCCTTGATAGCTACCTTTTCGCTCCGGATGCGTTGCGACAGGATTTGTTCCAGTTCCGTATGGCTGGGCTTATGCCCCAATGCCTCGATGCGCTGCACCTTGAGCTGGTTCAGGTAATTGTCGAAACCTTCCAACATGCCATAAAATGCCACCTCCGCCGTATTCGGAATAAAAGAAAATACGGTATGCACCACATCGTAATCGATTACTTTCAGAATCGGATCCACCAGTTTCTGCCCCAAGAGTTTCCGTTCGCGGTAGATATCCATATCGCTTCCCCGGCTGAAGTAAATGCGTTCGAACGAACAAGCCTTCTTCTTCTTCGGCTCATTGATTTGCTCCAGACGCATCTGCCCCTTCTTGTTCACCCAGATAGCCTGCCCGGGCAAAAGTTCGTTGATGCTGTCTGCAGGCACATTCAGTACCGTCTGAATGACCGGCCGCTCGGATGCAAGTACCATAATCTCATCGTCCATATACCAGAATCCCGGACGGATGCCCCACGGGTCACGCACGGCAAACGCTTCACCGCTTCCCGTCAGCCCGCATATCACATATCCTCCATCCCACTTCGGAGTAGAAGTCTTCAACACATTGGTAATGTCAATACGGTCTTCAATCGTATGCGTAATGTCCATTCCTTCCAGCCCTTCCGCCTTACATTCATTATAAAGGCGTTCCACTTCGCGGTCGAGCCGGTGCCCCACCTGTTCCAGCATGATATACGTATCGGCATACTTGCGCGGATGCTGACCCGCGGCTGTAATGTCGGCAAATATCTCATCGACATTCGTCAAGTTGAAATTGCCGCACAAGGCAAGGTTCTTTGCCCGCCAATTATTGCGCCGCAAAAAGGGATGCACATACGAAATGCCACTTTTGCCTGTGGTAGAGTAACGCAGATGCCCCATATAAAGCTCGCCGGCAAAAGGCAGGCATTGCTTGGCATATTCCGCATCTGCCATCTGTTCGGGAGTAAGCTCTTTGAAATAACCGTGCACCGTTCCGAATATTTCGGTAATCGCTCCCGACCCTAACCCTCTTTCACGGAACATGTATTCCTCTCCCGGATTTGCCTGAAGCTTTACACACGCCAGTCCGGCACCTTCCTGCCCGCGGTTGTGCTGCTTTTCCATCAACAGATACAACTTGTTGAGCCCATACATCCATGTTCCGTATTTCTCTTGATAATATTCCAACGGTTTAAGCAACCGTATCATCGCTACTCCGCATTCGTGTTTAAGTGGTTCCATATTGCTCGTTTTCGTTTAGTCGCCGTTAAGATAAAAAAAATACCTGAATTACCGAATCGGTAAGTTCAGGTATTCATGTACATATGCTAATTTTTTATGTAAAAATAAAACTTATACATTCTCTTTTTAATTATAAAAGTTCGGGCATAAAAAAAGACCCACAATGTGAATCTTCGAGCCGAAAGCGGGACTCGAACCCGCGACTTACTCATTACGAATGAGTTACTCTACCAACTGAGTTATTTCGGCTTATGGCTTTTTCTGAAAAGCGATGCAAAGATACGGCTTTCTTTGAACCTACAAAAGAAATCGGCAGTTTTTTTTCAATTATCCACAAAAAAACGTTTATAAGACAACATTCACCTCCACAGAGAACAATGCATAAAAATATCATTATATTACATATACAAGCAACTTATTCAATATTTTGTCATATACATAAACAAAACTTTTGCTATTTAATCAGAAAACATCTATTTTTGTGGCACTAATAAATAACAGCATCCATGAAATATCCAATTTTATCAGCAGAAGAAGCTGCAGCGCTTATCATCGACGGACAGACGGTCGGCATCGGAGGATTCTCGTCAGTAGGTACACCGAAAGCAGTCCCCGCTGCATTGGCAAAGCATGCAGAAACATTACACAATGAAGGAAAACCGTTTAAAATAGGACTTATTACCGGAGGGGCAACAGGAAACCAGGTGGACAGTGCCCTGACCGAAGCGCATGCCGTTGCTTTCCGCACTCCTTTCCAGTCGAACAAGGAAATGCGGAATGCCATCAATAGCGGCGAGGTGCAATATTTCGATCTTCACCTTTCGCAAATCGGACAAGACGTGCGCTACGGATTCTTGGGGAAAATCGATGTGGCTATCATCGAAGCTTCCGGCATTACCCCTGAAGGCGACCTTATTCTGAGCACCTCGGTAGGCATTTCGCCCACCCTGACATGTGTGGCAGACAAAATCATTATCGAATTGAACGAAGCTCATGCGGGCAAATTGACGGGAATGCACGACATCTTTGTGCTCGACAATCCGCCTTACCGCCGTGAAATCCCTATCTATAAGGTAAACGACCGTACCGGAAGCATCAGCGTGAAAGTAGACCCCAAGAAAGTGGCTGGAGTGGTGTTGACAAACGAGCGTGACCAGATAGCCGCCTTCACTCCTCTGAACGAAACCACACGCCAAATCGGACAAAACGTAGCAGACTTTTTGGTAAAGGAATATCGTCAGGGAGCGATTCCCAAAGAATTTCTTCCCTTGCAATCGGGCGTAGGAAACATTGCCAATGCCGTATTGGGAGCTTTGGGTGGCGACCCGCACTTGCCTGCCTTTTCGATGTATACCGAAGTGATACAGAACTCCGTTATCGACCTGATGCTGGAAGAGCGCATCCGTTTTGTGGCAGGCAGCTCGCTTACACTCTCGGACGATAAGTTGAACCTGCTTTACGAACACATCGGTGAAATGAAAGACCGCGTCCTGCTCCGTCCGCAAGAAATCACCAATCACCCTGAAGTCATCCGCCGGTTAGGTATCATTGCGGTCAATACAGCACTTGAAGCTGACATCTTCGGCAATGTAAACAGCACTCATGTGTCGGGAAGCAAGATGATGAACGGCATCGGAGGCTCGGGCGACTTTGCACGTAATGCCTACCTGTCTATCTTTACCACCCCTTCTACGGCGAAAGGCGGTCTTATCTCGTCCATCGTACCTCAAGTATCGCACGTAGACAGTACCGAACACGATGTACGCATTCTTGTGACCGAACAGGGAGTAGCAGACTTGAGAGGAAAATCACCGCTTCAACGGGCACGTCTCATCATCGAGAATTGTGCGCATCCCGACTATAAAGAACTGCTTTGGGATTACCTGAAACTTTCAGAAGGGCATTGTCATACCCCGATGTCGCTCCGTAACGCCTTCCAGATGCATCTGGCATTTGCCGAAACAGGTGATATGCGGAACACGAAATACGTATGATTTGTTCACCACAGAGGACGCAGGGGTTTTTAATTTACGATTGGGCAATTTACTATTTAGAAGCTGTTTTGAATTTATCGTGCGATGATTTGGGATGAGTTTTTGAGGCATTTTCGCTTCTGTGATGAGGAAGATAGCGGGCTATCTGACGAAGAACAGGAGCGAAAAGGACCAAAAAATCGCCCAAAGCACACACGAAAACGAACACATCAAGCCAAGAAAAACTTTTTGGAGAAATTCAAAACAGCTTCTTACTATTTTGATATGGAATCGTACTTCGTAAATTGAGAAAAATAGATTTTCCCCTGTACCCTCTGTGGTGAGTTTCTGATTTCTCCCCGGAACAGTTGTTTCCACATTTGGATTACATGATCGTTTCAGACGGCTTCCATTTATGGTTTCCATATGAAAACCGTACGGTTTCCATATCGAGAACGTACGGTTTCCAATTCAAAACCGTACGGTTTTGATATCAAGAACGTAAAAGTATGCCTGCTGAAACAAAGATACGACCTATATGCAAAACCAAATGTTCCTTACCGTCTTACTCTTGTATATGCCATCAAATGTAGATGGTGTGGAACATGCAGGAAATGCACAAATCCATACTCAAAAGCTCTGTGGTGAATATTTCAATCAAATCTTTGCTTTCAGCGATGCCTGGCAGATGCCGTTCAATCCGCATTTGTCGCATTTCGGATTGCGTGCCGTACACACGTACCGTCCGTGCAGGATAAGCCAATGGTGTGCCTTGGGTATCAAGGCTTCAGGAATATAACGGGTAAGATGTTTTTCGGTAGCAAGCGGAGTAGTGCAGGTGCCGGGCACCAGCCCGATGCGGTGGCTCACACGGAACACGTGGGTATCGACCGCCATGGCGGCTTTATGGAACACCACGCTTTGGATGACATTCGCTGTCTTCCGTCCTACTCCGGGAAGCTTCACCAGTTCTTCCAGCGTATCGGGCACCTGCCCTCCATAATCACGCACCAGCATCTGTGCCATTCCTACCAGATGCTTCGCCTTGTTGTTGGGATAGCTCACGCTCCGGATGTATTCGTAAACCACATCGGAAGTGGTGGCAGCCATAGCTTCTGCCGTAGGAAAATCACGGAACAATGCCGGAGTAATCATATTGACCCGCTTGTCGGTGCATTGTGCGCTTAAGATAACGGCTACAAGCAACTGGAAAGGGTCTTCGTAATGCAATTCGGTTTCTGCCACGGGCATCGCCTGCTCGAAATAAGCGATTACCCGGTCGTAAAGTTCTTTTTTTCTCATTTTTCTTTCGTTCCCATTTTTATATAAAAAGTGCCGTTGAGGCAAATCGCAATCTCTCCGGCTTTTAATACCATTTCTTCCGCTTAAAGTACACGCATACACCGATGGCGATGAGCAACATCAGTCCCCAAGCATAGAGGTATCCGTATTTCCAGTCCAGTTCGGGCATGACGCGGAAGTTCATCCCCCAGATGCCGGCGAGAAAAGTCAGCGGAATAAAGATGGTAGACACCACGGTGAGCTGGCGCATGATGTTGTTCATGTGCCGGTCGTTGCTGGAAAGAATCATATCGACCAGCGCACCGAGCAGGTCACGGCATCCTTCCAATGTTTGCAGGACAAATTGCAGGTGGTCGTTTACATCGTTGAAGAAGGGGCGGCTCGCCTTATGCAGCAACCGGGTATCTTCAGGATGAAGAAGTTTGGCGATTTGTTCCTTCAGCGGGAAGATGCATTTCTTTATCAGGCGATAATTACGCCGGAACACGTGCAGGTCGCCGATTGTTGGGTCCATCACACCGGGCGTGAGCAAGCGCTCTTCCAAGTCTTCCAGCTTGTCTTCCATATCCGAAATGATGGACATGAAACTGGTCATCACGCTATTCAGAATCACGCTCAGCAGAAAGTCTGACGAGCGGGTACGGATTTTCAACACGTCATTTTCTATCGCCGTATAGATTTCATCGAAAAAATCGGTATCGTTTTCCGTAAAAGTGAGCAGGTAATCTTCGCCTTGCACCAGACAAAGCTGTTGGGGAAGATATTCGTCCTCACCTGTAGCGGAAAGCAGTTTCAGGATTACGACATTATAGTCTTCGTGTGCTTCAATCTTGGTGAGATGAAGCGAATTGAGAATATCCTGCTCGGTAAGGAACCCAATGCCGAAATGCCGGCATACCTTCTGTATTTCTTCCGTATCCTTCAGCCCATGTATCTGAATCCAGTGCATGGAGCCCGCCTTGAAATAAGGCAATATGTCTTCTATGGTGTCACCGTCATGGTTTTCCGCTCCGGCTGGTCCATACGTACACAAGTGCAGGTGCGTCGGGGTCTTGCTCCCTCCGATATAGTTCAGTTCTTCCGTCAAAAGATTGTTCTTTGCCATAATCTTGCCTATAGAAAGTGTACAAATATAGGGTTTTCTTGCTAATCCGACAAATTATCCGTAACTTTGCACCCGATAAAAAGATGAGGATGTTTCTTTGCCGAAACATCTTCCGTGTATTCTAGGACAACCACGTAAAAAACAGGAGCGATGAAAAAAGAAAATCTCGTATCGGTGCCTTTTATGGTTTTGGGCATCGTGTTTTGTGTATGCCTCGTAGCGGCAAATCTATTAGAAACCAAAGTCGTGCAGTTGGGACCGATAGCGGTTACTGCCGGGCTGATTGTTTTTCCCGTCTCATACATTATCAATGATTGCATAGCCGAAGTGTGGGGCTTCCGTAAGGCTCGTCTCATCATCTGGATGGGATTCCTTATGAATTTCATGACCGTTGCCTTGGGCCAGCTTGCCGTAGCATTGCCCGCTGCCCCGTTTTGGGAAGGTGAAGCGGGATTCAATTTTGTATTTGGCATGGCTCCCCGCATTGCCGCGGCAAGCTTGCTGGCTTTTCTGGCAGGCTCGTTTATCAATGCCTACGTGATGAGCCGTATGAAGCTGTCTTCACAAGGAAAACATTTCTCGGCACGTGCCATCCTCTCTACGGTATATGGCGAAAGTGCCGATTCGCTTATCTTCTTCCCCTTAGCATTCGGCGGACTGATGCCGCTTCCCGAGCTGGGCAAAATGATGCTGGTGCAAGTAGCGCTGAAGACGATGTACGAAATCATTGTACTCCCCGTTACCGTCCGTGTCGTACGTTACATCAAGCACATTGACGGAACGGACACCTACGACGAGAACATATCTTATAACATTCTTAAAATTAACGAACTATAAATCAGGGACCAGGTGACTAGATAACTAGGTACTAGGTTTTAAATAGTCTTAGTATTTGGTATTAAAAAACTAGAACCTAGTCACCTAGTACCTAAGATAACAAAAACAATGGATAAAAACAAAGCATTAGTCGTATTCAGTGGCGGACAAGACTCCACCACTTGCTTGTTTTGGGCAAAAAAACATTTCAAGGAAGTATATGCACTGACTTTCCTTTACGGGCAGAAACATGTAAAGGAAGTGGACTTGGCACGCGAAATCGCCCGTAAGGCAGAAGTACATTTCGATGTGATGGACGTATCGTTTATCGGGCATTTGGGTAAAAACTCGCTTACCGACCTTTCCATTCCGATGGACGAAGAAAAGCCCGAAGGCAACTACCCGAACACTTTCGTACCGGGGCGCAACCTGTTTTTCTTGAGCATTGCCGCCGTATATGCACGCGAACGGGGCATCAGCCACCTGGTGACAGGTGTATCGCAAACCGATTTCAGCGGTTATCCCGATTGCCGCGATTCATTTATCAAATCGCTCAACGTCACGCTTAACCTTGCCATGGACGAGCAGTTCGTCATCCATACCCCACTGATGTGGATAGACAAGGCAGAGACCTGGGCTTTGGCAGACGAACTGGGAGTGCTCGACCTGGTACGCCACGAGACCCTGACGTGTTATAATGGAATCCCTGGAGACGGATGCGGACATTGTCCCGCCTGCAAACTCCGCCGGGAAGGATTGGAAAAGTACTTGGAAAATAAACAATGTGACAATGTAATAATGTGCTAATAAATAATGTGCTAATAAATAATGTGCCAATGTGCTAATGTAATAATGAATTAGCGTATTATTTCATTGTTTATTGTCACATTGTTTATTAGCTCATTAGCAAATTAAAAAATCATGGAAAGAAAAGACGAATTGACTATCTTGGGAAAGACCACCGCTTACAAGCAAGATTATGCCCCCGAAGTGTTGGAGGCGTTTACTAACAAGCATCCCGAAAACGACTATTGGGTACGGTTTAATTGTCCGGAGTTTACCAGTCTATGCCCCATTACAGGGCAGCCCGACTTTGCGGAAATACGCATCAGCTATCTGCCCGACATGAAAATGGTGGAAAGCAAAAGCTTGAAACTATACCTCTTCAGCTTCCGCAATCACGGAGACTTCCATGAGGATTGTGTAAACATCATCATGAAAGACCTTATCCGCCTGATGGATCCGAAGTACATCGAGGTAACGGGCATCTTCACACCCCGTGGGGGCATCTCCATCTACCCGTATTGCAATTATGGGCGCCCCGGCACAAAGTACGAAGAACTGGCGGAATACCGGATGAGAAATCACGATATTTAGACACATTGTCCAAAGCTTCCTCAAACGAACATATGTGATACGACTGACTTACTAAAGTATAATCATTACCTGTCAGGCAAGTTCCAGCCCCAGTTCCTCTTTCAGTTTCAAGAGGTCGGGGTTTTTCTTGCTCATCATTTGGAAACGTTCCAGATGACTATAGGCACGCACATTTTCATTGGGAGCACTCACGCGTACTTTCATCTTAATTTTCCGATTATGAAGTCTGTTGCGCAAATGCGCCTCAATACCTGCCCCCAGATTGGTCATATACTTCTGCACCATTTCGTTATCCACAACTACTTCAAACGTCACACCGTCTTCCAGCAAATGTGGATGAATATTGCGCATGCGTGCTGCATTTGCCGCCTCTTCTTTCGGAAGATTCACAGCAAATTCGTTCCAATAAACATTCAGATCTCTTTCCGTAATGAGATAATCTTCATAATCCTTGTCTTCGGAAGAAGAGGTCGACACATCAGTCGATCTCACCGTATCTTGCTTTTGTGCGACATGTGGACGACGGATAGAAATCCCCATACTCCCAGCCTTTACCACCGGAATCTTTTTTCCCGCCTCTTGCTTGGGAAGCGGATTTGCGTGCATAACCGGACCAACAGGTGCGGCAACCGGTTGGGAAGAAACCGTCTGGGGATAAATTGCCTCAGACTCAGATACTGTTGAAGGCTGAACTTGCGCTGCCGGACGAGACGATTGGACCGGCTGGGATTGATTGAATACGGGTTTTAAGGTCTGCTTAGGGCTACGCCCCTCACTTTCCTCATCCGGTCCGCCCAGTTGTGCCAGCTGAATCAAGGTCAGTTCTATCAACAACCGCTTATTTTTGCTCACCCGATAGTTCAAGTCACAATCATTGCAAAGCTTCATCGCCTTGAAAAGGAAGGATGCCGTACATTTCTGAGCCTGTTTCAAATATCTTTCACGGATAGAAGCCCCGACTTCCAGCAAAGGCAAAGTAGCAGAGTCATGACTCACCAGCAGGTCGCGGAAATGCGAAGCCAGTCCGGTGATGAAATGGTTGCCGTCAAATCCTTTCTGCAATACATCGTTGAATGTAAGAAGGCAATCGGGCACTTTGTTCTCCAGAATGAAATCTGTCAGTTTAAAATAATATTCGTAATCCAGCACATTCAGGTTTTCGATGACACTCCGGTAAGTGATGTGTCCGTTGGTGAAGCTTGCCACCTGGTCGAAGATAGACAATGCGTCACGCATTCCTCCGTCCGCTTTTTGGGCAATAACCGTAAGTGCCTCGGGTTCCGCTTCTATATGCTCTTTCAAGGCCACGCCCTCCAGATGCTCCACCATATCGTTCACGCTGATACGGTTGAAATCGTATATCTGGCACCGGCTCAGGATAGTAGGAAGTATCTTGTGCTTCTCGGTCGTAGCAAGAATAAAGATTGCATGCCGGGGAGGCTCTTCCAGCGTTTTGAGGAAAGCGTTGAATGCAGCTTGCGAAAGCATGTGCACCTCGTCGATGATATACACCTTGTACTTGCCCACCTGAGGCGGGATGCGTACCTGCTCGATAAGCGAGCGGATGTCTTCCACCGAGTTGTTTGATGCCGCATCCAGTTCATGGATGTTATAAGAACGCTGCTCGTTGAAAGCCACACACGATTCGCATGTATTACATGCCTCGCCCTCGGAAGTAGGATGAAGACAATTGATGGTTTTGGCAAAAATACGGGCACATGTAGTCTTCCCTACTCCTCGCGGTCCACAGAACAAATAGGCGTGCGCCAGTTTATGATTGGCTATCGCGTTTTTCAAAGTAGTGGTCAGTGCCTTTTGACCTACAACGGTGTCGAAGGTCGAAGGACGGTATTTTCGTGCCGATACGATATAATTCTCCATACTTCCGGTGCTGTTAATGATACGATAATTTTATTCGATAGCACAAAAGTACATAAAATCTCGGTTTTTCTTAAGGACTTGCCACGAAATCTTTTTATCTTTGTACCGTTATCTGAGCAAAAAAGTATCCGATATGAGTAAACTGAAAGCTGTGTGGAACTATATCCGCCGCCACAAATATCTGATTACCATCCTGGCATTCCTCTTGATTATCGGCGTGCTGGATGAAGAAAACAGCCTGATTCAGCGTGTAAAGCACAAACGTGAGATATACGAACTGAAACGTGAAATCAAGCATTACCGTAATCAGTATGAAAAAAGCAGTGAGGAACTGAAAGAATTAACCTCAAACCCTGAGATGTTGGAAAAGGTGGCACGCGAGAAATACCTGATGAAGAAACCCAATGAAGATATTTACATCTTCGAAGAAGACTTGGACAAAAACAATGACAAATAAATACTATCCGACAATATCCGTTATCGGAGCCATCCTGCTATTAGGAGGCGCTATTATCCAAATTACCCAAGCAGTATGGGCACCTTACGTATACCTCGTAGGAGCTATACTTTTCGCCTATGTACAAGTAACAGACAGATACGAAGGGGCAAATCTTATCATCCGCCGTCTGCGCCGCCAGCAGATGCTGGGAGCTGCTCTACTGGTACTAGCCGGAGTTATGATGATACTTTGGCACCGTAACGAATGGATATTGTGTCTTACCATTGCTGCCATACTAGAGCTCTACACGGCATTCCGCATTCCTCAGGAAGAGCAAAAAGAAAAACAATAACATACGTTCTACCTTTCCTATACAAAACAAGAATGGCACACAGACATTTTTTCACACTGTCTATGTGCCATTCAAATTATACTCAACGAACAATCGTCATTTCATCTATCAGCCTTTGGATGCCCGCATACTTGTCGATGATGAACAACACGTAGCGGATGTCCACACAAGCGGCGCGCTGAAGCTGCGGGTTATAAGCGATATCCCCCGTCAGCCCTTCATAGTTTCGGTCGAAACCGATACCTATCAGTTCGCCTTGAGCATTGAACACCGGTGAACCAGAATTGCCTCCAGTATTATCGGTAGCTGTCACAAAGCAAACCGGCATACGTCCGTCGGACATGGCATACGGACCGAAATCTTTCGTGCGATATAATTCCTTCAGCTTATCGGGCACAATAAATTCAGGATTGTCCGGATCTTCTTTTTCCATCACCCCTTTCAGTGTGGTGTAATACAGATACTCTTCTCCATCCGCAGGTTCATACGAGCCTATCTTGCCGTACGTCAGGCGCAACGTAGAGTTGGCATCCGGATAGATAGCTTTCCCTTCCTTTTGCTTCAACGCCAGCATACCTGCCACCCACGTCTTGTGCGCACGGTTATAGGCATTGGTTTCGGCTTTCATCTCCTCGCCTGTCTTCCGATAACCTTCCTTTACCGAACGGGCATATTGCACCATCAGGTCATTCTTCAACTTATCCGCACCGGGATGCGCCAGGAATGCTTCCAATGCTTCGGGAGTGCTGAAGATTGAACTATCGAAACAAGCATCTACAAAGGCATCGGTATTCCCTCCGAACCGCTCGTTTACCACCTCAAAGATACCGATATGCTGAGCCGCAGGAACCAACCGTGCATAAAGGGCAATCAATTGCTTTGATACTTTCCGGTCCACTTCGGGACTGTAATCCTTATTGAAGAACTTCGCTCCCTCTGTCCGCAAGGCAGATACCGCTTCGTCTATCTCTTTCTTCTTTCCATTCTCCAAAGCTTTCAACAAACCGTCTGTATCAGGCACTTTCGAAAATTCCGTTCCCAACATCAACGCCTCATAAATGGCTTGCTGGTGATAAACGGCATCATGACGTTTGGCTACAATCTGCTTAATGGCATCGTAGGCTTGCTGATAGGCATCGTTTCCCGTCTCACGCCCGTATGCCAGCAAACGCTCTTGCTCTGCTTTCTTGCGGTCAAGCACTTTGAGGCGCACCAGCCCTTCGTTCATGCCAATGGCGTTCTTCCAATAGTTGGCAGACGAAGCATACTTAGCCGCATACTGGATGCGGGTTTTGGCATCCTTTGCCATTTCTTCACCCAATACCCGAAGCCGCACGCCCCGCACGGTATCACGCATAAAGTTCGTGGTACTCATACGCTCTTCCACCTCATCGCTAATCATGTAACGCCAATTGCGTCCGGGAAATCCCATCACAAACGTGAAATCACCTTCCTTGATGCCGCCGGCATTGATAGTCAGATGCTTCTTCACCTTCAGAGGCACATTCTCGGAAGAATACAAAGCCGGCTTCCCGTCTTTCGAGGCATAAATGCGGAAGATAGAAAAATCTCCGCAATGGCGTGGCCACATCCAATTATCGGTATCAGCACCAAACTTTCCGATAGACGAAGGAGGAGCTCCCACCATACGGATGTCCTTATAAACGGTCTTGACGAACAGATAATACTTATTGGCACCATAAAACGGTTTCAGTTCGAGTACCGTAAAGTCATCGGTCTTTATCTTTTCTTTCTTGGCAAACCGAACCGCCACTTTCTCCAAATAGGAAGGCGAAAGATAATTCAGTCCTTCGGGGTCTTCGTCTTTCTTTAATTGTTCCAATACATAATCGGTCACATCAAGGATGCGGTCGATAAAAGTCACGGTCAGCCCTTCGCAAGGAAGCTCTTCGGCGTATGTCTTCGCCCAAAATCCATCGGTCAGGTAATCGTGTTCTACAGAACTGTGTTGCTGGATATAACTGTACCCACAATGGTGATTGGTAAGCACCAGCCCTTCCGCCGATACTACTTCGCCCGTACAGCCTCCACCAAAGTGAACCACCGCATCTTTCAGGCTGATGCCCTCAGGACAATACACCTTATCAATGCTGATGTCCAGTCCCAAATCTTGCATCACCGCCGCATTCTGTTTCTTCAGGTCGGTCAGCATCCACATGCCTTCATCGGCATGAGAAGCCAGGAAGCAAGCGGAAAAGAATGTTATCAATAGGGATTTTCTCATAATGCTTATAAAAAAATCACCACAGATTACACAGATTATTTTAATTGACAATTATCATAATCACGTATGAATAACATAAATAATCTGTGTAATCTGTGGTGAAAAAACTTATTCTACAATCGTCATTTCATCAATCAGGTTCTTGCATCCGCCCAATTTCTCCACGATAAACAATACATAGCGGATATCTACGGCAATGCAACGCTGAAGGTTGTTATCGAAATTGATGTCACCCGAAAGCGACTCCCAGTTGCCGTCGAATGCAGCGCCAATCAACTCACCGTTACCGTTCATCACCGGTGAACCGGAGTTACCGCCCGTAATGTCGTTTGTAGTCAGGAAACAAGTCGGCATCTCCCCGTTGGGCAAAGCATAGCGTCCGTAATTCTTCGTAGCGTAAAGTTCTTTCAGCTTCGCCGGTACAACAAATTCCGGATTATTGGGGTCTTCTTTCTCCATTACACCCTTCAACGTAGTATAATATTTATAATGTACGCCATCCTTCGGGTCATACGATTTCACATTACCGTAAGTCAGACGAATGGTGAAGTTGGCATCCGGAGCTTTCGGCGTAGGAGCATACATCTCGCACAAGCCGCGCACATAAGTCTTATGAAGCAAATCAATATCACCACACGCCTTATCATAGTCTTCATACAGTTTCTTCGACATTGCGTTCTTAGCGGTCGAATACTGGATAGCCAAGTCCTTATCGATAGCTTCCAGTGTCGGATTAGCCACGAACGCATCAAAGTTCTTCTGATTCGAGAAAATGCTGGTATCATACAACGCGTCAATATAAGCATTGTAATCACCGTTATATTTCGTCTTAATCGTTTCATAGAAAGCGGGAAGCGCATCTGCCGGAACGCTCTTTGCATAAAGCGGAATCAGAACCTTAGCCACCTTGCGGTCTACCTCGTGGTCATAATCCTTATTGTGCACGTTGGCATATCCTTCTTTCAGTTGTTCGAGTGCTTTCTCAATGTCTTTCTTCTTATTCTTTTCGAGTGCAGTTTTCAAGTTATCGAAAATCAGGTAAGTAGCGCCAAACTCGATACCAGAACGGAAAGTTTCGGTGAAATAAGTCAGCTGTTTGGCAAGCGGAGTCACCCGAGTCACATACTCATCGATTTTTCCTACTACCGAAGCATAATCGGCATTGTTCTTTTCCTTGGCAAACTTAGCGAAGTTGGCTTCCTGCTCTGCCTTGGTTTCCAACACACGGTTGTCGATGATAGCCTTATTCATTCCAATCGAATTTTTCCAATAGTTGCTGGAAGAAGCAAACTTGCTGGCATACTGGATACGTACCTTATCACTTGCTGCCATTTCCTTGCGCAACACTTCCTGACGTGCCTCGCGCACCTGAATGCGCGGTGTATTGGTTCCGTCCATACGGAGCTTCACCTCGCTTTGGGTCAGATAGCGGCTGGTGCTTCCGGGAAATCCCATAATCATGGCATAGTCGCCTTCCTGCAATCCTCTCAACGAGATGGCAAGATGCTTCTTTACCTTTAAAGGCACATTTTCGGCACTATAAGGCGCAGGATCCCCGTTCTTGTCGGCATAGATACGGAACATCGAGAAGTCGCCCGTATGGCGGGGCCACATCCAGTTATCCGTTTCACCCCCGAACTTACCGATAGACGAAGGAGGAGCTGCCACCATACGCACATCGCTATAAGTCTTGATGAAGAACAAGTAAAATTTATTACCTTGATAAAAAGGAAGTGCCTGTGCCGTGATGCCGGGTTTGCCTTTCAGGTCACTCTTCTTCAGTTCTTCATCGGCCAGTTTTTTTAAATATTCCGAACCAAACGAATTCAATTCTGTCACCTTCCCGTCTTTGATGTCCTGGTTCACCTTATCAGTCACATCAACAATACGCTCTACAAACTTGAAAGTCAATCCCGGAGTAGGAAGTTCTTCAGCACGGCTTTTCGCCCAAAACCCATCGGTCAGGTAATCATGCTCCACCGAGCTATGCTGCTGGATAGCATCGTATCCACAATGATGATTTGTAAGAATCAAGCCTTCGGGCGAAATGATTTCACCCGTACATCCGCGCCCGAAAATACCTACGGCATCTTTCAAAGCCACATGATTCGGACTATAAATATCATCCACGCCTATCTTCAAACCTTGTGCCTTCATACGGTCAGCAAGGTTCTGCTCCTGCATCAGCTGGAGGAGCCACATTCCTTCATCGGCTTTCGCCGGCGCAAATACCGCACAAATCAGTGCGAATGCCAAAAGTTTCAGTTTTCTCATGTCGTTGTTATCAATTTAACTGTTTATTATTTCTTTCTTTTTTCTAATCAGCGAACAAAGATAGCGAAAAAAGCGTTTCCTGCATCTACATTCAGTAATAATCCTCTATTAAGTTTAATTTTTGATAATTTATTTCCATGAAAATAGTAAACGTTATACATTTGCCACACAAATCTTATAAGGCTTATATCTATGCATAAATGGTATTTGTTTCTACTATGTTGTACAATACTCTGCACCTCGTGCGGTAAAAAATACAAAATAGAAGGTGTATCTTCTGTTTCGAGTCTTGACGGTAAAATGCTTTTTATCAAAGTCCCTTCAGGTGACAAGCTGGTCAGCATCGATTCGGCAGAAGTGATACATGGCCTTTTCAAAATGGAAGGCAAGGTCGACTCTACGGTCGTAGCTTCCCTCTTTATGGATGACAAGTGCATCATGCCGGTAGTCATTGAGAAAGGAAACATCGACATCAATATCAACAATGCCGGCTTTACACTGAAAGGAACTCCCTTAAACGACAGCTTCAACGAATTTATCCTGAAACGTAATTCGCTAAGCGACCGTGCCGATGAAGTGGAGCATCTGGAAGCACGCATGATATTGGATGGAAAAGACCCTGCAGAAGTACACCGTGAAATAGAGAAGCAACGCAACCAGGTGGCCACACAAATAGACAGCCTTGCCAAGACATTCATACAGACTAACTACGACAACGTATTGGGACCGGAAATATTCATCATTCTGTGTTACGGCATGCCTTATCCCGTATTGACTCCAGTAATGCAAGACATCATCAACGAAGCCCCAGCCTCGTTCAAAGAAAACCCTATGATAAAAGAATTCATTTCAATTGCCAAAAGCAATATGGACAATTGATTTTTACGTAAACAGCCAATACAATACATACCCCGGAAAAATGAATATATACTGCATCGGCAGTTGAATATAACTGCATCAGCAGTTGAATATAACTGCATCGGCGATTGAATATAACTGCATCAGCCTACGGATATATACTGCATCAGCAAACACAGTACTAGTGTGTTTTTCAACTCGCCGGATTGGCTAATTTCAGATGCGTACCTTTGCATCAGCCAGATACTAAATGACTAGGTTCTGAATAGTTTTACAAATGGCATCCAATACCTAAAACCTAGAACCTAGTCAATCAAAAAATAGCCTAAAAACTTAGAAGCTGTTTTTGAATTTCTCCAAAAAGTTTTTCTTGGCTTGATGTATCCGTTTTCGTGTGTGCTTTGGGCGATTTTTTGGTCCTTTCCGCTCCTGTTCTTCGTCAGATAGCCCGCTATCTTCCTCATCACAGAAGCGGAAATGCCTCAAAAACTCATCCCAAATCATCGCACGATAAATTCAAAACAGCTTCTTAGAAGCTTTATTTTTCCTATGCTACTTTCTCCAACCGCTTCATCACCGAGAAGATGAACAAGGCAGCCAAGAGACAGAGTACCATCAACGTACCCCATACCACATAAAGCGGCATATCTCCCCATAACCAAGAAGCCACCGAAGTGAGGTAATTACCGATAGCCGTAGCCACGAACCAACCTCCCATCATCATACCCTTATACTTAGGAGGAGCCACTTTCGACACGAACGAAATACCCATCGGAGAAAGAAGCAACTCGGCAAACGTCAATACCAGGTAAGTCGATACCAGCCAGTTGGGCGACACAAACGAAGCGGTTCCCGCCTCAATAGCCTGAGCCTGCTCGGTAGGACAAAGCAAACCGACCGAAGCAGCCAACATCAGCACATAACCGCAAGCAGCCACCAACATACCCAAACCGATTTTACGCGGTGCCGAAGGCTCTTTGCCACGGGCTGCCAACGAACCGAATATCGCCATAGATACAGGCGTAAGTGCTACGACAAAGAACGGATTGAACTGCTGGAAGATAGGCGCATCCACCGGAGTGCTTGCAGGAAGTGCGACGTACTGATAACCCAAGAAGCACATTGCCAGAAAGATGACCACACACGAAACAAGCTTGCCTTTGCCTGTTTTCGACTGGAAAAACGAGAACAGGGCATAAACGATGAATATCACCGCCACCAGGTTCCATACGCTGAACATCATGCTTTCCAATCCTTCCGAGCTGCGTGCGGTAAACTGCTTGGCAAAATAAGTCAATGTCAAACCGTTCTGATGGAATGCCATCCAGAAGAAAATCACCACGGCAAATACCAGACACAGTGCCACGATGCGCTCTTTCGTCTCACGCGGCGAAAGCTCCTCGTGCTTTTCTGCCGCAGCAGCCCCCTTGCCTGCTTCTTTCACACTTCCCCCTTCCACGTGGCGGAACGTGCTACGGAACCCGTAATAGATAGCCATGGAAACAATCAGCGAAACACAAGCCACGCCGAACGCAAAGTGATAGGAATCGTTCGCACTTACACCCAGGCTGTTCTGCGCATACTTCATAATCTCGACCGCTGCTGTCGGAGCAAAAAGCGCACCGATATTAATCGCCATATAGAAAATGCTGAACGCCGAGTCGCGCCGCTTGGCATACTGGGGATCATCGTAGAGGTTGCCTACCATCACCTGCAGGTTGCCTTTGAAAAGTCCCGTACCGCAACTGATTACGACCAGTGCGGCAAACATCGCCACCAGCCCCAATGTGCTGCTTCCCATCGGCAGGGCAAGTAATACGTAACCGGCAAACATCGCAATGACGCCCACCGTCACCATACGCCCATAACCGAACTTATCGGCAAGAATACCTCCTATAAACGGCAAAAAATAAACTAAAGCCAAAAACATGGCATAAATGTTGCCGGCTGTACTCGGCGACATGCCGAAATTGTCCATCAAGAACAAAACGAAGATAGCCAGCATGGTGTAATAGCCGAAACGTTCGCCCGTATTGGCGAGCGCCAGCGCATAAAGACCTTTAGGTTGTCCTTCAAACATACATAAAACTATTTTAGATTAATAAAAAAACATTATTCCACCGACAAAGGTATGAAAATTACTTATTTTTGCAAAGGAATAAGCACCATACGTTATGAAAAAGATTGTTTTAGCTATCGATTCGTTCAAAGGATGTCTCACATCAGAAGAAGTGGAGCAATGTGTAGCAGAAGAAATACATCGCCTCCACCCTCAATGCCAAACCGTAGCCATCCCTATTGCTGACGGAGGAGAAGGTATGCTCGACACACTGATAAATGCCATGCAAGGACAAATCATTTATACCCGCGCCCACGACCCACTCATGCGAATGCGTACAACACGCTACGGCATACTGGGCAATCAACAAACCGCTGTTATCGAAATGGCGGAAATAAACGGCCTGACCACACTCTCTCCCGCCGAACGGAATCCGATGGAGACCAGCACATACGGTACGGGAGAACTGATAAAGGAGGCTTTGGAAAAGGGATTCCGACGGTTCATTATCGGTATCGGAGGAAGTGCCACCAACGATGCAGGCATGGGCATGATGCAGGCACTCGGTGCACGGCTCTACGATAAAGAAGGAAACGAATTGGGACAAGGAGGGAAAATCATGCAACACATCGCACGTATTGACCTCGATCTCCTGCACCCGGCTCTGAAGGAAACAAGTTTTACCGTAGCTTGCGATGTACAGAATCCTTTCTACGGGCCACAAGGAGCCGCCTATGTCTTTGCCCGGCAAAAAGGAGCTACCGACGAACAAATACATCTGCTGGACAAAGGGATGCAACATCTCGCCCGTCTCATCGAACAGGATTTTCACATCTATATAAATAAGGTAAAGGGAGCGGGAGCTGCCGGAGGGCTTGGCGGAGCCTTCCACGTATTGATGAAAAGCCGGCTTCAATCGGGTATCGAATTACTGTTGGACACCGTAGGATTCGATGAACAAATCAAAGATGCCGACCTCGTCATCACCGGAGAAGGCAAGGCAGACCGCCAGACTTGCGAGGGAAAGGTTCCTGCAGGAGTACTGAAAAGAGCGACAAAAGCCGGCATCCCTACCCTTCTGCTGGCAGGAAAGACAGAAGACCGCGACTTATTGGAAAAGATGGGGTTCTGCCGGATCATCCAAATCTCACCTGACACGTTGTCTCCCGAGCAAGCCATACAACCGGATATTGCACGGGAAAACATCCGCAAGGCTACGCAATGTGCTTTCAAAACAATGCAGCCACTTCCGCCCGCGCCTCACGTATCAGGTCATCAGGAGCAAGCTTGATTTGCAGCCCCCGTACGCCCGCACTTACATAAATAAAAGGAAAATCCAGGCAGGTTTTATGAATATACGTCGGGAAATGCTTTTTCATCCCGATAGGCGAACATCCACCGCGTATGTACCCCGTGAGCGGAAGCAATTCCTTTACAGGTATCAAATCACACTTCTTATTACCCGAAACCTTTGCCGCTAATTTTAAGTCGACTTCATGCTCGCCAGGAATCACACAGACAAAATATCCGCTCTTATCGCCGTGCAACACCAAGGTCTTGAATACACATTCGATGTCTTCTCCCAACGATGCCGCCACATGCACGGCACTCAAGTCGTTCTCGTCCACTTCGTAAGGAATCAGTTCGTAAGGCACTTTTGCCTTATCCAGCAAGCGTGCCACATTGGTCTTGTTAATTTTCATAAGCAATTTCGTTTGAATCTCACCACAGAAGACACAGAGTGCCACAAAGGAACACAGAAGAATAGGTCAATTAAACAATATGCTAATGTGAAAATAAATTAGCACATTGCCCTATTATTCATTGGCACATTAAAATAGAATCTGTGTGCCTCTGTGGTGAAAATATGCACAATTTCATACCGCACATGGTATCATTCTTAATTCTTCATTCTTAATTCTTCATTCTTAATTCTTCATTTACCTTCAGTTCTTCCTTCAAAAACTTAGGCGTATAACCTTTCGGACTCAGTGCCACTTCTTCGGGCGTGCCGGTAGAAAGCACCTCACCTCCTCCCCTTCCGCCTTCGGGTCCCATATCAATGATATAATCCGCCATTTTAATGACGTCCAGGTTATGCTCAATGACAATCACCGTATTGCCCTTGTCCACCAGCCGGTTCAGCACGTTCATCAGTACCCGGATGTCTTCGAAGTGCAAGCCTGTGGTCGGCTCGTCCAGAATATACACGGTCTTGCCTGTATCGCGTTTCGAAAGTTCGGTGGCGAGCTTCACACGCTGGCTCTCGCCTCCCGACAAGGTGGTGGAGGGCTGTCCCAGCTTGATATAGCCCAACCCTACTTCCTGCAACACCTTAATCTTATTCAGAATCTGTGGCACGTTTTCGAAAAACTCTACCGCACGGTTGATGGTCATATCCAGCACATCAGCAATCGACTTTCCTTTGAAGCGCACCTCCAGAGTCTCGCGGTTGTACCGCTTGCCGTGGCACACCTCACAAGGCACCAGCACATCGGGCAAGAAATTCATCTCAATGGTCTTGTAACCGTTTCCTCCGCATGCCTCGCACCTGCCTCCTGACACATTAAACGAAAAGCGTCCGGGCTTGTATCCGCGCATCTTCGCTTCGGGAAGACTTACAAAGAGATTCCGGATATCGCTGAACACGCCCGTATAGGTAGCCGGATTGGAACGCGGCGTACGCCCCAACGGCGACTGGTCGACATTGACCACCTTATCGATGTATTCCAGCCCTTCGACGGCATCGTAAGGCAACGGGTCTTGCAACGAGCGGTAGAAATGTTGCGAGAGAATGGGCTGCAAGGTATCATTAATCAACGTAGACTTGCCGCTTCCGGAAACCCCGGTCACGCAAATCAGCTTGCCCAACGGGAATTCCACATCGACATGCTTCAGGTTGTTTCCCCTCGCTCCCCGAATCCAAAGCGATTTCCCGTTTCCTTCCCGGCGCTTGGCAGGCACTTCGATTCTCATTTGCCCGTTAAGGTATTGCGAGGTCAGCGTACTGGTCTTCAGCATCTCAGCTGGGGTTCCGGCGAAGACCACTTCCCCACCCAGCCGTCCGGCTTTCGGTCCCATATCGACAACATAATCAGCCGCAAGCATCATGTCCTTGTCGTGCTCTACCACAATGACGGTATTTCCCAAGTCGCGCAATTCCTTCAACGAATTTATCAGGCGGATATTGTCGCGCTGGTGAAGCCCGATGCTCGGCTCGTCAAGAATATACAACACGTTTACCAGTTGCGACCCTATCTGCGTGGCAAGGCGGATGCGCTGGCTCTCGCCTCCCGAAAGGCTGACCGAAGAACGGTTGAGCGACAGGTAATCCAACCCCACATCCAGCAGGAACTTCAGGCGGGTACGGATTTCTTTCAAGATTTCCGCTGCAATCAGGCGCTGCTTCTCTTCCAGAAAAGGCTCCACATGCTGCAGCCATGCATACAGCTCGCTGATGTCCATCGTTGCCAATTGATAGATATTCTTATCGTGAATGCGGAAATGCAACGCCTCCTTATTCAGCCGCGCCCCCTTGCATTCGGGACATACATCGGTCTTGGCAAACTGGTCCGCCCATTTCTGTGCGGTAGCCGAAGCATCACGGTCCTGCATCAGCTGGATATATTTGACAATTCCCTCGTACGTCACAAAATAATCGGACGAAGCATGTATCAGGGACTCTTTTATCTTCAAACGTTCGTCGCATCCGTACAATATCTCGTTAATGGCATCCTCGGGCAACTGGTTGACCGGCGTCTTCAGATTTGCATCATACCGTTCGAGCAAGGCATCGATTTGCCAGAATATCATGCCATTCTTATACTTTCCCAGGGGAGCAATCGCCCCTTCGTAGACCGAGAGGGAACGGTTGGGAATCACTTTGTCCACATCTATCAGATTGACGTAACCCAATCCCTTGCAACGCGGGCACGCACCCTGAGGCGAATTGAAAGAGAAATTATGAGGAGCCGGCTCCTTGTACGAAAGTCCCGTGACGGGACACATCAGCCGCTTGCTGTAATGGCGTACGTTTTCGGTCTGCGCATCGAGTATCATCAGCAGCCCGTCACCCTGCTGCATCGCCGTAGCCACGCTCTGTTTCAAGCGTTTTTCCTCTTTGTCCGTCACCACGGTCTTATCGATAACCACCTCGATATCATGGTTCTTATAACGGTCCAGCTTCATGCCATGCACGATTTCCTTCACCTCTCCGTCGACCCGCACATACAGGTAGCCTTTCTTCCGCACCTGTTCGAAAAGTTCTTTATAATGCCCCTTCCGAGTACGCACCAACGGTGCCAGGATATAAATCCGTTTTCCTTTATAGTCGCGCCGGATAAGGTCGAGAATCTGTTCTTCGGTATACTTCACCATCTTTTCGCCCGACAAATACGAATAGGCTACTCCGGCACGCGCAAAGAGCAGACGCAAGTAGTCGTAAATCTCGGTAGTGGTACCTACGGTAGAACGAGGATTCTTATTCGTGGTTTTCTGCTCAATGGAGATCACCGGACTCAACCCCGTAATCTTATCCACATCGGGCCGCTCCATTCCTCCCAGGAAATTGCGGGCATATGCCGAAAAGGTTTCGATGTAACGACGTTGTCCCTCGGCAAAGATAGTGTCAAAAGCCAACGATGACTTCCCGCTCCCACTCAGACCTGTAATGACCGTCAGGCTGTCGCGGGGTATATCTACATCTATATTCTTCAAGTTGTGCACACGGGCACCCTCTACACTGAGCGTTTGGTTTTCTTCTTTCATACTTAACAGGTGATATATCCTCGCAAAGATATAAAAACCTTACCGAACTGCCATACTCCGCAAAGAAAAAGTAACAAATGCCGCAAGGCTTTTCATACCTTCCTACATGAGATGGTTGCGGAATTCAGATTACTTTTTGATAATCGTTTTTTATTTTATACTATGAGCAGTATGAATTTGTACAAATGTCCGCATCTTGCCAATTATACTTTGCGCGGTATGAAATTGTGCATTTTCTCACCACAGAACACAGAGTCTTTTAAGAAGCTGTTTTGAATTTCTCCAAAAAGTTTTTCTTGGCTTGATGTATCCGTTTTCGTGTGTGCTTTGGGCGATAAATTCAAAACAGCTTCTTAAACATCACCTAAAGCCCTTGCCTTTTCGCCTCTTCCCAGATAGCGTCCATCTCTTCCAATGACATATCCGTCAGTTTCCGTCCGGCTTTCAGCGTATGTTCTTCCAGATAGTTGAACCGGCGGATGAATTTCTGATTTGTCCGTTCCAAAGCATTATCGGGATTGATTTTATACAGACGTGCGGCATTGATAAGGCTGAACATTACGTCGCCGAACTCGGCTTCCGCCTTCTCCTTATCCATCGTAGCCACTTCCGATTCGAACTCGCTGATTTCTTCCTTCACCTTATCCCATATCTGCGTACGGTCTTCCCAATCAAATCCCACGTTACGCGCCTTGTCCTGAATGCGGTATGCTTTTATCAGTGAGGGCAATGCCTCGGGCACTCCGCTCAACACAGACTTGTTCCCGTCTTTTTCCTTCAGCTTGATTTGCTCCCAGTTCTCGGAAACCTGCTCTGCCGTGTCCGCCTTCACTTCGCCGAATACGTGTGGATGGCGGAATATCAGCTTGTCGCACAGGCGGTCGCACACGTCCTTGATGTCGAAATCGCCCGTCTCGCTTCCTATCTTGGCATAGAACACCACGTGAAGCAACACGTCGCCCAATTCCTTGCAAATGTTTTTCTTGTCGTCCTTCATCAGAGCGTCGCACAACTCATACACTTCTTCTATCGTGTTGGGACGCAAACTCTCGTTGGTCTGCTTCCGGTCCCACGGGCACTTTACCCGCAACTCGTCGAGCACATCGAGCAACCGCCCGAAGGCTTCTATCTTTTCTTCTCTTGTATGCATATACCTATCATTTTAGCGTCTGCAAAAGTAAGGAAAAGCTTCGGAAAAACCTATTGCGGATTTAAAAAAGTCAGAGGGAATTAGGGGGAGTTAAGGAGTTAGAAGGAGTTAAGGAGTTAGAAGGAGTTAAGGAGTTAAGCCAATACTTTTACTGATGTTTCCACCAACAAAGCTATTGACTTAACTCCTTAACTCCTTCTTAACTTCTTAACTCCTTAACTCCCGATTGACATGAATCAGAAAGACAATCCGTCGTTCCAACCCGGGTTCTGAGTCAGATTCGGATTCAGCGACCGTTCGTTGATAGGTATCGGATACAGGTAATCACGCTCTTCATTGAAAGCCGTACGTACAATATCGTGATGATAATCGATATACCCATGATCGCCTTCCGACAGAATAATGTCCGACCCAATCTGATATACCTGCGCATCTGGCACTTCGGGTTCAGTATCGCCTTCATCATACAAAACCACGTCAATCTGACCGTCGCCGCTCAAGTCGTATTCACCTGCGCCGGGGAAATACATGCCCATAATAGACTGGTTGATGCAGGCACCCGCTTTCCAGCGCACCAAGTCATCGAAACGGAAACCTTCCTGAGTCAACTCAATGGCACGCTCGCGACGGATTTCCAAGATAACCCCTTGATTGCTTCCGGTCACATTGGTATAGCCGTAATCGGCAGACGACAGGTAACTATCGGGATTTGCATTAGCCTGAGCCATATCCAAATGCGGCATACCTACGCGGTCACGGATTTCATTCACCGACTTATCCAAGTCTTCTTGCGTCAATGTTCCCAGTTCTGCCTTAGCCTCAGCAAAATTCAGCATGACTTCAGCCAGACGGAATACAGGAAGGTCGCAGGTAGAACGGTCGTTACGGTCTACCTGACCGCCCGAAGCCGACGGGTCTTGCACATATTTTATCGGCTGGTATCCTGTTACACTAACCGATAAATCGGGAGCCAGGATGTCTGTCTGTCCGATACGGTGATACCCCGGAGTACGGATGCTTTGTGCCAGACGCGGGTCGCGGTCTTTCACTTCTTCGGTAAACGGCATGGTTTCCCATCCTTCACGGTCGGTAAAACGTGTTCCGTCTTTCATCAGATACGTATTGACAAGCTTACGGGTCAGGCCCGGACGTCCTTGGGTGGGCACCAATGTATGTGCCGTCGCATTGTGGTAAACGCTCATGCCGTAATCGAACTTGATGGCAAGGATGTATTCATCGGGATTGGCATCTTCTTCGGCAAAAAGCATCAGATAGTCTTCTTCCGGATTATCGGTCGAATACAAATGATATTCACCGCTATTAATCAATTCTTCCGCCGCATCCGCTGCCTGTTGCAGATAATACGCATAATCATTCCCCTCCAAAGTCAGGTTATGATATTTCCGGTATGTACCTTCGTACAGACAGAAGCGGGACTTCAACGCCAGTGCCGCCCAGCGGTTTACACGGAAAGGACTGCTGGTCTCTTCCTCCTTGGTAGGCAGGTTCTCGATAGCATAATCGATGTCGGCAAGCATATTGGTCATCACCAGTTCGCGCGAATCGCGTGCCTTGTACAGGTCGGGGTCATCCGAAAACAATTCCTTGTCATACCAAGGCACATCGCCGAAACGCTTTACCTTATCATAATAGAAGTAGGCACGGAAGAAACGTGCCAACGCCGTATATTTCACAGCCGCTTCCGCATCTTCACATTTGTCTACATTGCCCAGCAAGGTATTGACACTACGCAACGCCGTCCAGCTCCATCCTCCCCCGCTGGCAGGAACGATGCGGTTTTCTCCGCCCAACATCTCGTCGGAAAGTTCTTGCTGTACATACACATCGCTCTGCTCGTCATACGGTGATTTATTCAGGATACTGTTATAAAAACCGTTGCTGAAAAGCTGCAGGTCGGTCTCTGTCCTGAAATAATTTTCTTCCGTTATATCACTCAAAGGGCTTTTATCTATCCAGTCGTCACACGATGAAAGTCCGGCAAACAATGCAAGCGCTATAAAGATATTTCTATTTTTCATAATCGTTTTTTCTCTTCTGTTTAAAAATTCATGTTAGAAAGTGACATCGATACCGAACAGGAATGACTTCTGCCACGGATAGAATGCATTGTTGTAAGCTCCGCTCCGGTCGATAGCACCTTCAGGGTCGACATACTTCGAATGTTTCTTCAACGGAGACCAATAGCAGAGGTTTTCACCCGTAAAATATACGCGTACTGACTCTATGCCGGCTTTCTGCGTCCACTGTTGCGGCAAGGTATACCCTACAGTCAGATTCTTGAAACGCAGGTAACGTATATTCTGCAAATAACGGTCGTTTACATTGCTCAGCACACCGCCTGATGCCGAATAAGCCATTGCACGCGGGAAATAAGCATCTGTATTATCTGTGGACCATACGTCTTTCAAGAAATCTTTCTGCAAGAAAGACAAGTACGGATAAGAGTAAGCCCCCCAGAAAGGCATGGATTCTCCGTCGGGATACCAATAATGGTTACCTGTCCCCTGGAAGAATGCCGATACATCAATGCCGTTCCAACGCACGCTTGCCGTAATACCGTAAGAAAGCGAAGGCAACGAATTACCGAGTATCTTACGGTCGCCCGGAGCATTCACATTATTGCTTCCGATATTTACCTTATTGTCACCATTCAAATCGACAAACTTCACGTCGCCTGCCTGCCAGCCTCCGGTTTGTCCATTCAATACATAAGTCAAGTCTACTTGGTCGGCGTATGCCTGTGCTTCTTCATCGGTTTGGAAAAGCCCGTCGGTCACGAATCCCCAGATTTCACCGATTTCCATACCTTCATAAAAGTCTCGGGCAAAAGTCTTGTCCTGATTATCATATTTCGTAACAATGCTCTTGTAGTCACTCAGGTTAACCCCGATGCTGTACTCAAACGGTTTGCCTCCCAGCGTCAACTGGTCATGCCAGTTCAAGGTGATTTCGTATCCTTTCGTACGCAAGTCGGCAGCATTCATCTCCGGCATACTCGCTCCATATACAGAAGGCAGTTCCACACCGTCGGTCAACATATCGCGGGTATCACGTATATAACCGTCTACCGTCAAGTTCAAGCGGTTGCCCAGCATCGTCAAGTCGAAACCGAAGTCCCATTGTTGGGCGGTTTCCCATGTCATGTCCGAAGCAATCGGAGCACCCAACGTAGAATATTTGGGCAATACGCTTCCTTCACCAAACGTATAATTCAGATTGGCGATAGATACCAGACGCGCGAAGGTGTAATAAGAAGACACATTCTGATTGCCCAGGCTACCGAAAGAAGCCCTGATTTTCAAGTTGTCAACCAAACGGCGTGCAGGCAGGAAGAAAGGCTCTTCCGAAATGCGCCATCCTACAGAAGCCGAAGGAAAGAATCCCCAGCGGTTGCCTTTCGCAAAACGGGAAGTACCGTCGTAACGCCCGCTCACTTCGAACAGGTAACGGCTCTTGTAATCGTAGTTGATACGGCCGAAGATACCTAACAAAGCGTACTCGTTCTGTCCGCCGCCTACACCGGTAATGGTAGCACCCTCGGCATTCTGACCTACCAAGTCCAAATCGTCCAGGTCAGCAGATACCAGGTTTTCACCGTATGCCGAAATGTTTTTGCTCTTCCATGCTTCGTAGTTCATACCGGCTACTACGGTCAAATGATGCGCATCGTTGAACGTATCGGTATAATTACCGAAGATGTTCGTCGAATAATAATTGCTCGTATTCACCGATTCATCCAAACGGTTGGCACCGGCACCGGTAGCATACGAAAGCAGTTCGCCATCGGGATATTCACGGTAATACATCGGATTGGAACGGCTTGTATTGCGTGTCTGATACAAACGGTATGTGAAGTCGCCCGTAAAGCTCAGTTCTTTTATCGGAGAATAAACCAAACGGGTTGTATTCGAAAAGTCTGTACCACGCTCTACATTGCGGTGTGAATCTTCGCCCAACAGAATATGACGGCCATTTGCCACCTTATAATTCAGATAAGGTGTACTATACAACCACGAACCATCGGGATTCTTCTGCGGGAAACAAGCCAAAGCGTGGCGGGCACTGTATGCCAAGGTATTTTCTACACTGCCATCGCCCAAGTAGCTGTATTGCGAACTGTAGAACGACGTATTGTTCGACATCGTAAACCACTTATTAATCCGGAAGTCAATCTTCGAGCGTAAGTTGTATTTCCGGTACACATCCGGGTTTTCACGCAAGATACCGGTCTGCTTGTCGAATGAACCAGACAAATAATACTTGATATCGTCTTTTCCGCCGCTGACAGAAAGGTTGTGCTGCTGCATCGGACGATTATCGCGGTACAATTCGTGCCACCAGTCGTGGTTTCCATAATATACCCACTGGCGGCGTCCGTTACGTACGTCTTCTACCACCCACGGGCGGTCGGGGTTCTCGGTCTTGTCGTTCACACGGTTCAGCAACTCCTGCATGTCCTGGTCTGTATAATCGACATACAATGTACCCGAATTGGCTTGCCAGAACTTGTTGATAGTATATACCGACCAATAACCGGTCGTTTCGTAGTCGGTAGAAGTGGTAGGTGCCTGCCAGCCGAAACGGCCGCTATAATGCACCGTAGCTTTCCCGTCTTTAGCAGCTCCGGACTTGGTAGTCACCAAAATCACACCAAAGGCTGCACGTGCACCGTAAATAGCGGCAGCCGATGCGTCTTTAATTACGGAGATTGATTCTACATCGTTGGGATTGATACGGTCTATCTCGCCTACCGCACCGTCTATCAACACCAGCGGTTCGGCATCGTTGATAGAAGTCACACCACGCACATTGATAGTAGCCGAGCTTCCCGGTACGCCCGAAGAAGTGGTTACGTTCAAACCAGCCACCGTACCTTGCAGCATATTGCTGAGCGAAGTCGTCACGCGGTGTTCCAGTTCATCTCCGTTCACCGTAGATACAGCTCCCGTAAGATTTACTTTCTTCTGCTTGCCATATCCCACAACCACGGTCTCATTCAACAAAACCGCATCCTCACTCAGATGCACCGTAACACTTTTCTGATTGGGTGCCACCGTCACTTTTTGTGCGGCAAAACCTACATACGATACATTCAAAGTGACCTTTCCTTGTGGCACCTGAATCGAAAATGTACCATCCACATCGGTTATCGCTCCGATAGTAGAACTTTCAACCGCAACCGTCACCCCAATAAGAGGTTCATCGTTTGCATCCAACACTTTTCCCGATATGGTCCGGTTCTGTGCAGAAAGCGTCACATTGCTTCCCGCCAAGACCAATATCAGGAACAAAACTACAGATTGTAATGTTCTCATTATTTATTGGTTAAGAATGTGTATTTACACGAAAAATAACAGCCTTCAAGGATGTCACAGGCTGATAGTCTGTGTATAGACTTCGCCGAAACGGTTGGTAAACTCTATTTTGATTTGTCTGGCACCATCGGAAGGCATGGCACGGAACAGGTGAGCCGTAGGTTCAGCCTGGCTGCGGTCTTTCAGTTGTGAAGCACGCTCTTCATCCGAACCGACAAACTGTTCCATATCCCCCATCGGCTTGCCATCCTGATACCATACCACACGGCAAGCACTGTCCCAGTCCCAGACATTGGCTACCACAAAACTGCTTTGAGCCGTAAACTCTCCTTTATTATATATACGGAACTGATAAGCGAAATCGCGGCGCGTTGCCTTGTAATGCCATTTCACATTATCGCCATCTACATCTACATCTACTACCATATAGCCATTGGGCGCACCACACTGGTTTACCCAGCCAGCCCACCAGCCGCCACAGGCTGCGCCGATATTGTGCTCGTAAAGCGTAGGCGTCACTTCGTTGTTTTGGAAAAAATGCGTATGACCGGAAAACACATGCACCTTATAATCTTTCAGCACCTCTTTCAGAGCGTCTGCGTTACGGACATTTCCGCCCGGCGACACTTTATTCCATACCGGCGCATGCAGGTTCAAGATAACCAGACTTCCTTTCGGCACATAACTTAAATCCTTCTTCAGCCATTCCAACTGCTGCCCTGTAAGGCTTTCTACATAATTCTTCCCGCCCACATAGTTGATGTCTTTCATCGTTACAATGTGCGCCTTACCGATATTAAACGAATAATCGGTGGGACCGAAATAGCTTCCGTATATCCTTTCACCGTATACCGGAGTGCCCATCGCCATATTGTGAAGGTCTTGGTATTGCTTATCGAAATCGTGGTTTCCGATGCATTGGAAGAAAACAGCACCGGTATTTTTTACCGACTCTTGATATTCATCGAACAAAGGCATGTTGTCCCACACCAAATCGCCCAAGGTCATGGCAACCACTTCACGCGTCTGCTTTAAAGAATCGATAACTTCTTTCAAATCGGGTACCGTTTCCTGACGCCAGCGTTTCAGTTGTTTTTCATTTTTTACCTGAGGATCCGATATGGCTATATAATGGAAACGTCCGTCTGCTTGCTTCCGCTTCTCCAATACGAAATCATACTTTCCGCCTGCTTGAGCCAAGTCACGTACCGCAATATAATGTCCTGTAGCCAACCCGTCCTGCTGTGGCAAAACATACGCAGCCGGAGTAGATATTGCTACAAATTTACTGATTGTCGTATCCGAATTCAATGCCCATGCTCCCAGCTTGTCTGTCTTGGTAAAATGCACACCGTCATTTACCACCACACCAGGTATTCCCTTACCGCTTTGGTCTGTCACCTTCCCATTGAAACGCAACATTGCTTCCTGAGCACCTGAAGCCAGGCACATACCACAAAAGAAAGCACTAATAATTAAAGATTTACCATCCATCTTTACTTTTGATTTTATAAATTTAATCTAGTTTTGTTTACGAAAGCAAAAGTAAACCTGTGGCATTTCAAATCAGTTACACCTTAATGACATTACTATGTGAGAACAAAGACAAAACCAATACAAACAAAAAATGCATACCTGAACCCATGACAAGGATTCAAGTATGCATTTTGATGAACATAAGTGAGTGAACCGTTTCACATAAGTAAGTCGGGCGTTTCACATAAGTAAATCAGGTCGATCACTTATGTTCGTTCGAGGGAGCTTTTTAACCATCAAGCCCAAAAAACTTTTTAGAGAAATTCAAAACTGTTTCTTGGTAGTCAGATGTTCTGGAGATGCAGTTCCAAGTGAAATCCTACTACAGCTTCAATACCCCGGCGGAAGATGTCAAGCCGGAAGTTTTCGTTGGGCGAATGGATGGCATCGCTTTCCAGCCCGAATCCCATCAAGATGGTTTTGATACCCAATATCCGTTCGAAATCACTGATAATGGGAATACTCCCTCCACGTCGTACCGCCAGCGGCTTTTTACCGAATGCCTGGGTAAATCCTTTTTCGGCAGCCTGATAAGCTGGATGCGAGATAGGGCATACATAACCCTCGCCGCCATGCATCGGAGTGACTTTGACCTGTACGTAGTCGGGGGCGATGGCATGGATGTAGTCGGTAAATAGACGTGAGATGGTTTCGTGGTTCTGGTGAGGGACAAGCCGGCACGACACTTTAGCGTATGCTTTTGATGGAAGAACTGTTTTCGAACCTTCGCCGGTATAACCTCCCCAAATGCCACAGATGTCGAACGAAGGGCGGCAACTGTTCCGCTCAAGGGTGGAATAACCTTTCTCACCTTTCAGTGCACGTACACCGATGGCTGCCTTGTAGGCTTCTTCATCAAAAGGAATGCTGGCTATCATTTGACGCTCGGCTTCCGGAACAGGCTCTACATCATCATAGAAATGCGGGATGGCAATGTGTCCGTCATCATCGGTTATCTGTGAAAGAAGATTGCATAGCACATTGATGGGGTTTGCCACCGCTCCGCCGAAATGTCCCGAATGCAGGTCGCGGTTAGGACCAGTCACTTCGATTTCCCAATAAGCAAGTCCCCGAAGACCGGTTGTGAGCGAAGGAGTGTCTGCACCCAGCATACTGGTATCCGACACCAGGGTAACATCGGCACGGAGCAATTCGCGGTGTTCGTTGAGGAAAGCATTCAGGCTGGGCGAGCCAATTTCTTCTTCGCCTTCGAAGATAAATTTCACATTGTGACGAAGTAACCCTTCGCGTACGAGGTACTCGAAAGCCTTTACTTGAATCATTGCCTGTCCTTTGTCGTCATCGGCACCACGTGCCCAAATACGTCCTTCGCGTATCTCTGGTTCAAACGGTTGGCTTTGCCATAGCTCGAGTGGTTCGGCAGGCATTACGTCATAATGTGCATAAACAAGCACTGTAGGAGCCTGAGGGTCAATGCATTTTTCGGCATATACCAACGGGTTGCCTTCCGAAGGCATAATCATTGCCTTATCGGCTCCTGCTTCAAGGAGGAGCTGGCGCCAGCGTTCGGCACAGGCAAGCATGTCTTTTTTGTGTTCCGGCAGGGCACTGATGCTGGGGATGCGTATCAGGCTGAACAGTTCATCGAGGAACCGTTTTTCGTTTTCTTGAATGTATTGTTTGATTTCCATGGTTGTGCGTATTTTCATCACAGATGGCACAGCTGAAAATAACATCAAGCCTATTTGATTTCGGTGCCGTCTGTGGAGGTTTTATCATAATCGGGTAGTTTTGTTCAGTAAGTAGTAATCAAGCAGGGTCATTGCCGCCATCGCTTCTACTATGGGAACGGCACGGGGCAAGACGCAAGGGTCGTGACGCCCACGGGCTTTCAGTATGGTTTCATTTCCGTTCTTGTCTACTGTAGGTTGTTCCATCAGAACAGTGGCTACAGGTTTGAATGCAACGCGGAAATAAATATCTTCACCGTTGCTGATACCTCCCTGGATGCCCCCCGAGCGGTTGGTACGCAGGGCAATGTGTCCGTCTTGGTTGTAAAACAGGTCATTTTGCTGGCTGCCTTTCCATTCCATATTGCTGAATCCTTGTCCGTATTCGAAACCTTTGGCAGCATTGATACTTAACATTGCACTGCCAAGGGCTGCATGGAGTTTCCCGAATACAGGTTCACCCAATCCGGCAGGACATCCCTGGATAACACAGGTCACCACGCCTCCCAGTGTATCACCTTCTCCTTTCGTACGGAAAATAAGTTCTTCCATCTGTTGTGCCAGCTTGGGGTCGGGACACCGTACAGGATTACTTTCAGTAAGGTTCAGGTCGTAGTGCGTATAGTCTTCATTCAGTTTCAATGCACCTACCTGTGAGGTGAATGCCGTGATGCGTATGCCTATTTCCTTAAGGGCTAGCTTAGCAAGTGCTCCCGCTACCACCCGTGCTATGGTTTCACGTGCCGAAGAACGTCCTCCGCCACGGTGGTCACGCACACCGTACTTCTGGAAATAGGTAAAGTCGGCATGCGAAGGACGGAACACGTCCTTCATATTGTCGTAATCAGAAGAATGCTGGTTGGTGTTCCACACGACAAATCCGATGGGGCACCCGGTAGATACACCTTCGTAAATACCAGAAAGGAACTCTACGGCATCGGGTTCTTTACGGCCGGTGGTAATGGTTGATTGTCCCGGTCGGCGTCGGTTTAATTCTTGTTGCACAAAGTTTTCGTCAATAGCAATACCGGCGGGAAATCCGTCAATGACACCACCGATGGCTTTGCCGTGCGATTCGCCAAAGCTGGTCAGTCTGAATATGTTTCCAAAAATGTTGCTCATAAGTAGATAAGTTTATTCGTTCGTTAGAGGCTGCTTCTGTGAACTCTTGTGTCTCTTTTCTGTTCTTAGGTTTTCATGTCAGAATTTACTTCCGGCTCCTCCACCTCCGAAATCTCCACCTCCAAAGCTTCCGCCGCCGAAGTTTCCGCCGCTATGTCCACCTCCACCGAAGAACGGACCACCCAGAAAAGGCCAGCCATTTCCTCCACGATGATGGAAATCATCGTCATCACGTATACGACGCTGTTTACGCACTACGTTTCCACAATGTCTGCATACGTAAGTCACTTCGTCGGTGTGATAGCCTGCTGTCCGCGAAAGGGTCTGCACAGAGACTTGCCGGAGGGTGTGTTTATGACATTTCGGACAGCGTTTGCGCTGGCGTGCATTCAGCCATAAGAACAAAGGTACTAAGATAAAACAGCAAAAGAAAATGCTGAACAAAAGAAAAGTATCATCGTCTTCTGGAGCTTGAAGCGGTTCGCCTGTCCCGTTCAGCTGGGCGCGTATGGCATGGATGCCTGCCAGCATACCTGCATCCCAGTTGCCATCCTTGAAGTAGGGATTCATGTAACGCACCTGTATTTGCTTACATGTGGCGTCAGGCAGGTCGCCTTCGATTCCGTATCCTGTGGCAAACTGTATGCATCGTTCGCCTGTAACGAGCAGGACGACCAACCCGTTGTCTGTCTCTTTTTGTCCTATCCCGTTTTCCCGTCCCAGCCGGTAAGCAAAGTCAAAGCAGTCTCCTCCTTCTATTTGCCCTACAGCTACCACAAGGGTTTGTATTCCTGTTTCATGCTCAAGGGCATAAAGAGTAGAGTCGATGGCACTTACTACAGCAGGGCTTAAGATACCATCGGGGTTGCTCACGTAGCGGCGTGCGTCTTTCAGATGCACCAAAGGGATGTCTTCTACTTTGTAGATGCGGCTTTGCGCTTCTGCCAAGGCAAAAGACAGAAACAGGAAACCGAGCAGAAACAGTTTTTTCATACGCAGAAATTAAAACTTTACTTCGGGCGCTTTCTCACTCCCTTCTTCTGCTTCAAAATAAGGACGTTTCTCGAATCCGAACATGCTGGCAAAGATGTTCTTGGGAAACCGGCGTATGGTAGTATTGAATTTGCGGGCTGTTTCGTTGAATTTACGCCGCTCTACGCTGATACGGTTCTCTGTACCTTCTAATTGAGCCTGAAGGGTCTGGAAGTTTTCGTTCGCCTTCAGTTCGGGATAATTTTCAGTTACGGCAAGCAGGCGTCCCAGTGCACTTCCTATCTCGCCTTGAGCACGTTGGTAGGCAGCCAGCTTTTCAGGGGTCAGGTCATCGATGTCAACCGACATTTGGGTAGCTTTGGCACGTGCCGATACTACGGCATCAAACGTTTCTTTTTCATGTGCGGCATATCCTTTGACGGTGCTTACAAGGTTAGGAATCAGGTCAGAGCGCCGCTGGTATTGATTTTCCACGTTGCTCCATGCCGTCCCGACTTCCTCTTCCTGTGCCACCATCGAGTTGTATGATGAAACACTGTATCCTATCAGTACGACAAGAATCACGATTACGATAATCCACGTTTTTTTCATAAGATGCATTTTTTGTTTTTTGATTCATAT
The DNA here is from genome assembly GCF_002161565.1 of Bacteroides sp. An51A. Lineage (NCBI taxonomy): Bacteria > Pseudomonadati > Bacteroidota > Bacteroidia > Bacteroidales > Bacteroidaceae > Bacteroides > Bacteroides sp. An51A. The sequence continues at coordinate 94,744 of NZ_NFIC01000008.1, read as the reverse complement.
TTTCGGCAAACATACGAAAAATTTCAATAATTGCCAATGAATCGCTGATAATTGTCATGTACATCGTGGCTAACTATGGCTATTCATCAAGGCATTGGTTTCAGCTACCAAGCCCGCAAGATGGATAACGGCTTCTTCTGATTCTCTTTTTGTCTTTCGCTTCGTATGAGACATAAAAGGCAGAGCCGGCGCGCATCCCTGCGAACCGGCTCTTGGATTACTAATTTAAGTAAAATGTGCGGGGACGCTTCCCCGCGATAGAGATTTATCTTTAGTTTCTTCTTTTTAGTTGACGAGGGTTTGGCTGATTACTTTAGGTTTAGCGTAAACGTATAATAATTGTTGGCATACAATGTGTAAATACGATCCGCCTCATCGGGTGCGCTTGTTCCTAAGGTGACACTCCATGTCTTATCCCCAGAAGTTACGGTCACTTTTGTCGCATGGTCTTCTCCCGAACAGATGTTGGGAGCGATGTAATAGTAAAATTCTTGCGAAGCTTCTGAGGCTATGCTTGTAAAACTGTCGCTAAAACCTTCACTGGTATAAGCGTCATCGGGCAATGCTTCCTGATTGATACGCGGATAAACGTATGCCCTTGTAGGCACATTTTCCAATGCGACGGTTCCGCCTGCCAATGCAGCATCGGTCTGATTGTTTACCACTAAATTGATGCGGGTCATCATGCGGCACAGCAATGCCGAAAGCACCTGACCGTCTCCGGTGACATTGCCTTGCCAATACCCACACATGGGCATACGGTCGCGCAGGGAAAGGTCATTGCTTGCCTGTACATCCAGCAGCATCCGTTGGAATGCGGGAAAGTTGTTCGGCCAGGAAATCGTGGGGTCATCGGTGTTGACTACTAAGCAAACCGTACTGTTTTGTGCCGCTATCAGGGTGGCTTCAAAGTCTTCTACATACAAGCCCGATTCACCTTCCCGTGGATAATATTTTGTTTCCGTATCGAGCAAGATGCCGTTCTCGTTGAACTGCAATACCCAAATGTCATAGATCAGGTTTTCCACTTCGGGCAAATGGGGAGCCGACGCACGGGTGTCCGTTCCTTCTGCCGGAAGCATACCAAGCGAGAACCGGACGTTGACCTCTTTCCCTATATTGGCATTACTTGGCATTTCCGTTTGTTCGCATCCTGTTCCTATACACACTAACAGGCACAACAGGATGTATTTCGTTAGTTTATCTTTCATGTTTGTATGCTTTGTGCTTTTTTAATTTCCTATTATATCGGTAGTCCACGACTGGTTTTGCCAGGTGACCACACTGATTTGTCCGTCTTCTACATTTACCGTCCAATCGAAATTATACGAACGGGCATGCAGCAGGTGCGTTTCGTTCACCAATGTCATGTATTGGGTAGGCACGCCGTTGACTGCCATGTTTATCAATACAGCGACTGGGGTAGACATCGTAAGCGTAGGCAATACGCCTATATCGCCGGTTAAGGCTCCATCCGTCTCCGTCTCTATTTCTGAGCCAGGCAATGTCACCCACGAACGTTTATCTCCCATGCGCATGACCAATGTGTCAGCGATGTTTTCCGAACTCCAATTATATTGCAATTGCCCCTCTTCTCCGTGATTGAAAGGATTCTGCAATCCGCTTATCTCAATGCCGGCTTCCAGCGGTTCCAAGGTGTAGACCCCTGTACCTTTATGGATAGTAAAAGTGAAGCGTGCCACTTGGCTGATGATGGGGTTCAGTTTAATGTATTGCACTCCCGATGTATTTACTTCGATGGGAATAGGTTGGGAATATGTTTCCTCGTACCTTCCGTCAGTAGAGTAGAGATACATGCCATTATCAATGTTCATCTTCAGGTCTGTAGAAACCGGATATGCCGGCGAAATCATCTTGAACTTGTATGTGCCTGCTTCCAAGTAGAGAGGCGCGCCTATTTCTTCCGCATTGATTTCGAGCTTGCCATTCACTTCTTGGGTCGTACAAGGATAAAGCGTATTATACCCTCCGGTGGTTGTCCCCACTACATATCCCTGCAAGTTGGGCGTACCGTAAGTAGTTCCATCATCATCATTCCGTTTAGCATAACTAAGCCACAACGTGCTGCCTACGGGCAATAATTCTTCTTCGGCCGGCAGAGGTAAAGCATGCCACTCTTCTTCTGCATCGGGTAGATTGTCCGCCCTCGATTGCACACCGGAAACACCGATGCCATAAGTACCGGGCAATTGGAACTCTACCTGCACCTTGCCATCGGGTACAGATACAGGAGTATTTTCTTCGGGGCTGCAAGCTATCAGCATTCCCGTCAGGATTCCTATGATGATTGTTCTCTTCATACGCATTCTTTATTTTGCGGTTACATCACGTACACAACGGATTTGGTCGCCCAGGGCTTTGCGGCTGGTTTTAATTAATCCGAATTGATAAGCATCGTCTCGCAAGTAACAAATCCAATTATATTGCTCGTTTGGTTCGTCTGCCCTAAGAAGTGCATTGATACCATCACCATTTAATCTGTTTTCGGTAGACGGATGGATGAAGCCGCATGCCGGTACTTCCATGATTGCCGTAGGTGTAGACCAGTCAAACCGACGATTGGTCATAGATTCCAGGAATTTTTCTTCTGTAGTCAAATCCTCAAATGTCATGGTAGGATCACCAGAGAAATAGGCAAATTCAAAGTACCATTTCCCTGATTCTTTTGATTCCTTCATTAGAATTCGTATGCGATAGCAATCAGGGTGTCCTTGACGTTTGATTAAATACATCGCTTTTTCATCGCCTATTTCCCCATAAACAAGTTGTTCACGGATTCCTAAAACCGCTCCATTATATATACGGCTGTTGAATCCTTTGCTCCATGGTGCATTAAGGGTTATATCTGGCATGAATGAGGCAAAATCTTCTTTCGTAGGCAACCGCCACCCTTTGGGACAAGGATGATTTTCTACGCTGCTTGTCCAAAATTCATTAATAAATGATTCTTCCTGTCCATTTTCATCTAACATCCAATATCCTCCATTATTTACATCAGAAATAAACCGATATTCTCCATCTTCTCCCGGATTGACAGCTATTTTTTTTCTGCCTCTGATTGTTTGGGATGTCAGAACCGTTGTCTGTACATCGTCTACACTATACACTTTTTCCCCATATTGGTTATAAGTATAAAGAAACGGATACACTGGTATCTTATTAGGTGCCGCATCATATTTCTCCTTATCTAATATATAAGGTATATTCCTCGCATACTGGTAATAATACCCCCGGCACGCCTCCCAGTCGTTCTCGCAATCGGCACTCTTTGCTCCTAAATTCCGATCCATCCACATCAGGTTGGCAAAGGTAACGGGTTGTCCCAAGTAGTTGTCATCTCTGTTCTTGTCAATCCAGTCATACACCTGCGGAGCTATGGCAATGGTACGCACTTCGTCTTTCAGTACGGTGATGAGCAGGGTATATTGATGGTTAACTTCAAACTGGAATACGCCGACGTCATTGCCTTCTTCATCGACTTTTCTTAATTTGTACTCTACCTCTTTATCTTCTCCCTCCAGATTTCCTAAGGTAACAGATATAGAAACTTCTTCGTTATCGGCATTGGGGAAAAGCAACAGTTCACCTGGTACTTCAGTGTTGGACGTTGTAATGGATTGGTCTCCGTTAAAATAGTTTCGTTCACCGAATCCATCTGAATTGTCATAATGCCATGTTCCTTTTACAATATCGAATGTACCGCTTTGGTGTGTTCTCTTGACCGTTATGGCTTTTAGCGTTACGCCCTCCAATTTCTTATCTGTATCTTCCGATTCATCCTGTTTTACAATCATGAATTTCACTTTGCTCATGGCATGCTTGAAGTCCATTTCCAGCCGATAGCCGTTTGAGGCAAGAGTTTGGTTGGTCAGATTATTGGAATACATCAGGTCGGGCAGGCTGTTATCTGTTACTTCTTCTTCAATCATCGGATTGTCAAGCGGGGTATTTTCGGGCGCTTGGCTTGGGCTGCTGGCTGCTGTGCCATACGTCACCCCGTAAATACTAATTGGAGTATCGTCATAGACAAGAGGTGATCCGTAACCGATTGTATTGTTGGCTTGCTCTGTCCCTTCCGTATTATATAAGGGCCATTCGTTTCCTCTGTTAGCGTAAAGCAAATATTTTGTTCCTACTTCAAACTGGGTCACTTCATCACCTGCACGGGTAATGATGTGGCTTTTTCGGGCAGAAAGTATGGTTTCCTGCTCTTCTGACGGAGTGACGGAAATTGCGTCCTCGTGCGTACAGGCTGTGATACCCAGTAGGGCTAATATGCCTGCTCCGTATTTCAATTGTTTCAGTATCATGTATCGTTCCTCCTTCTTTCAATCAGTTAAAGGATAAATGGGAATTACCAGATAACCACCTTCTTCCCATGGACATTTATTTCCTATCAGTTCGATGCCCTCTTCGCTGAAGACGAGGGTGAAGGTGTATGACTCGTTGGCATAGAGTGTATTGGTGTTTTTCCCTTGGTCTTCCTCTGCCTGCCCGTCTCTTTCGATATCGAAGTGAAGCGTAGCCTCCATAGTGACATCTTTCCATTCTTCTTCGGAAGCGCCTGCTGTCTCTGCCCTTGCTACCGTAACACTTACAGGCAGGTTGGTCTGTTCAGGTATGATGTATGCCCAGCCGATTTCCAATGGATTTTCAGGGGTCAGCATGTAGTAATCGTTGTCATCGTTGGGTTGTTGAGCGAGTTCATAACTTTCCTGTCCGGATGCTATCGGAACGTAAAGGCTTTTATCCCGGTTCCATTCCACTTGTGTTGCCACTACGTTGGGAGGAAGTGTAATGCGTACATTCTTCAGATATTCTTCCGCATTTTCTGCCAGTTTTGCATAGAAATACACTCGCGACTGCGCATGCATAAATTGTAAAGTCTCTCCGTCCTCTCTATCGAAAGGCAGGGCAGCAGATGCTACCAATGGTTCTATCGAAGTCAACACATCAATCTGACATAGATTCTTAATTTCCTCGTCCTCAGGCATGTCCTCGTCCTTCTTAGGCAAACCCAACTTTTCATAATCAGTGCGACCCCCATCCGTTTCCGGAACTAAGAATGTAGCAGGCGCATATCCTGTAGCCATCACACGCCGGTTGCCATCGGGATACAGTTCACCGGTATTATAAGGTTCATTGGGACGCTTGTAGGTATCAATGTGCTCTTGGGGATATTTAACATGGAGCGGATTCGGATTTGCTACATTTCCCAACACATCGCCAAAGTCCCAAAAGAGAAAGACCGCATCGTTGGCTGTACTTCCGGCATCGGTTTCTTCTCCGTCTGCACGTGCCACATCTGTATAGATACGCATTTCCGCACTACCGGATGTTTCGCTGCCCGGCACACCGTCTTGCGAGCATGCCGCAAAGAGCCACATGCCAAACACTCCTGTTCCTATGTAAAAACTGTTCTTTCTCATGGTTGTGCCGTTTCTAATTGTTGTGGTACTTTTATCTCTACCTCCGAACCGCCTTTGTCTACCCAGTCCACCAGTTCAGAGTGAATGCGCATGGTCTCATTACCCGGAAAAGGCGAGCCGGGAGCGATGATTTTCTCGACCTTTAATATATAATAATGATTTCGCTTGATACCCCAACGGGTTTGAGTGTCTTTGCTTATTGCTCCATTTTTGGCATTTTCATCTATATAAGTGTAATAATAGCCCCAGCCTCCATCGTAACGGCTAAATTCGGTTTCGGGAGATTCTTTTAATTTCTTTTTCATACCTGCCAATGAATAATAGTTGCCTTGGCTATCCCGCCAAAACGTACCTGCCGGGTAAGTGACTGGTTCTAACGGATTATCTACATCCTCCACTTTATCCAATATCCCTTGTGCTTCGGCTTCCGTACTTGCCTGTACTGGTGCATCTTCACCATTCCAAATCTTCTTCGGTGTATATTTCGCTCCTATCATTACCCGGGTGGTTACATAGCGGATGGCAGATTGGAAATCGGCGTCCTTATCGAATGTCATGTCGTTATGAACCGTGTTCTCGGTGCAATACAGTCCTTCGGTATAGTGATTTTCATTCCCCATATTTGTAGTTTCATCTACTTCCATTTTGTCTGCATCATATTGAGTAGCACTTCTAACGATACACCGTTCCCCTCCTTTATATGTTGGCACGCTTTTATTAAGCATTTCTACCATATCTTGTGTATCGTAAAAAAGATAATTCCGCTGATATTCGTCCAAATTCGTAATACCATATCCTCCTTCTTCTCTTAGTGAAATTATTTCACTCATCTCGTAATTAGGGTCTATCAGATAGTCATCATCTTTTGTATCCTCCCGATAATCCAAATAAGTTTTCCGATTGAGTACATTCAGCATATAATTGACTTCTGCTAATTTTATCCAGCCGGTATTTTCTCCATCTCCATCAGTACTCGTTTCCGCATCTTTTCTATCAATAACTTTCACATAATCTGTTTCTGCATCAGATTTAGGCACGCAGGTTAGCAATATTTTAGCCACGGTACGTACCAAGTTAATAGGAGTATCAATCGTTATTTTTTCAACTGTTTCCTCATTTCCGTCACCCGTTGGAATAACAATATTTCTGTCACCATTATTAGATGTTACAATACCTGCCATCACAATGTTGCTTCCTTTTCCGTCATCTTCATGGTCTACATCCATCAAACTCCCTACAATGTTATGTCCGCTTTGTCCTTCACCGGCATCGAAAATCCGGTCTTTAGCCCAAAAGGCATTTATATGTTTTTGTTCCGCATTGGCAAGTATATAAAAATGTTTGGTGCCGGTTATGCCTGATAAAGTAAATGTTACGTCATAGCTCCCGAATACAGGTGTATCCAGTTTAATGGTTTGCCAAGTTTCGAACAATTCTTCCCCATTATACACTCCCATCATGATAAGGGTAAGCGTATGTATCTGACATTCTTTTTCAGTAAATCCCAGTTCATATCCCGTATCGAATGGAGCACGGGATGTGGGCGATTGAAGGCCAGGTTGCTGCACGGTCAGGCTAATGACGAGATTTCTTCTCGTCCCTTCTGTCTGCGATGAAGGGATGGAATACAACTCGTCACGGCAACTGCATAACATCACAATTACCCCCATCAGCAGTAAACCGAAACCTTTTATGTCAGCACCTAATTTCTTCATTTTTCATTCTTAATTTTCAAAGTTCTGTTTCGCTCAGCACCACGCGCCAGGAGTTGATGATGATGCTGGAGCTTATCCAGTGGTTGTTCTCATCGAGGAAGAACGTCAGGTTGTATTCGTCCTGGCGGTCAAGGTACTCTTGGTCGCTTAAGTCTTGGTTGTAGTAGCCTTTTATCAGCAGGGCGTAGTCTATCAGGGGGATGGACAGCACGGTTTCGCCTTTGTCGTTGTGCACCGTAAGGATGGTGCGTGTGTCTTTATCCTTCACCAGTCTTCCTACGGTCAGTTCCGCCAGTGCGGTGGATATGGCGGTGGTGGCACGGCTGCCGTCAGAGTTCATGTCGGCTGTGCCCGAAGCGGTGTAATAAGGTTGATAGTGGAGCAACTCGTCATCGAGCAGGGAGTTGTCGTGAGCCATCAGACCGTTTTCATCCGTAATCTGAAAGCTGAACTGATTGACATCTACCGGCTCGCCTGAAAGATGCTGCAAGACGATGCGCACCGTCTTGGTATCTTTGGTGAGGGGTATGTCGATGTCGTGTGTGCCCGGCTCGTCGGACAGGGTGCAATGGGGTACGAAAGCATGGAATACCGGTGCTATCTCTTCTACGGTAGCTTGTTGGTTTTCATCGTATTCCCGGTTGATGGAGCAGGTCAATTCTTCTACTGTCGATACGCCGGGAGTAAGGGTTGGCACGTCGTGCGACTGCAGTTCGTTTTCCACTCCGCACCAAGCGACGAATTGATAGGTTCCAGCAGGCAATTCGAACGGCAGGGCGTAACCTTCTTGCTGTAAGGCTTCGCCGCTGTCGGTGAATTGCTGTACAAACTTACCGCTTTCATCGAAGGCGTAAAGCGTAACCGACTCCACCTCGTGTGCAAAAGCGTCGGAGTAGTGCAGGTGCATGTCGTAGCGGAAGCGTGCGCGGTAGTTTACCGAGCAGTCGCCTTCGTAGTCCATGATGCTGCACGATGCGGGCATTAGTCCGGCCAGTACGCCTATTGCCACTCGTTTCAATATTCCGGTAAGGGTTTGCATGGTTTGTTTGGGTTTAAAAGTCCCCCACCAACCTTTTCTCCAAGAGTAGGATTGAGGTTGATGGGATTGTTTGCTTGTTGATTTGTTTTGTCGTTTTATATTTAGGTACAAATTCGATGGACAGGTATTATTCCAATGTCACATCGCTGGATACAACTCTCCATGATAAGACATTGATACGTGCCGCTATATACACTTCTTCATTTGAAGGATGGGTTGTGTCTATGTCTTTGTCCGGGTCAAAGATTGGGGTACCATAACCCTTAATGTCGGTAATCGTTACATCATAGATGTGGTTGCGTACAACACCATATTCACCAGTCGAACCTGTTGTAGTCCCTAAATGTTTAATCGGAGTATAATAATAAACATAACCTTCCTTAGCTATTTGGGCAGGATTCTTGGCCAGTTCTTCATTGATTGTTGCTTCAGCATCTGCTAATTCGATGTATTTTTCGTTACTTCCATTATAATCCGGATTCTCTATGTAAATGGTGACACCATCCAAGGCATCATCGTCTAATTGGGCAATCGCCTCATAATCTTCACCTCCTGTTTCAGGTGTTGTTGCCTCAAAGTGAATGTTGTCCGGCTTAATGAAACTTTTATACTCGTATTCTGTTCCTCCTTCAGGCTATGATGTTCCTTCGGTTCTCGTATAATATACATTATTGTATTTATTTGCAATCAATGTCAGAATGGCTTCTTCCGAGTCATGTTCTTCACCGAAGTATTTGTAAATGGGATTAGGGTTACCATCTTCATTTACCAATTGTGCTACGACAACTACTTCTGTGTGCTCATCTTTCTTCGTGTTTTCTTGGCAATATCTTTGAACTGAAATGTTCGTTGCACCCTCGGGTGTAGCTGGCTTTTGGTCATTAATTATTTCGTCTTGTGATTTTTTTTCCAACGTAACCGTGGCGGGGGTTGTTGCCCAATAAGAACGATGGAAAGGTTCATCATTCCAAGTAAACCCGAGTGTCGTATTGTCCCAAGTCGGGTCAATATCTTTTAAAAGGTTGGACTTGTCTGCTGTCCTTGTGACTGCCCAACCTAAGATTTTAGCAAAAACGGCAGGTTCTCCATCTTCTGATACTTTATATTGATTTTCTTTGTCGGCATTGCTAAATGTCACTCTTACTTTAGCAAGTACACGTTCCACATAGATATCTACAGGATTTGCTTCTGCGTCTTCTTTGTTTTGGGCTACCTTACCGATTATATTTGTCGCAACAACTTTAGTTCCTTCACTTGCATAGACAGAATTGGACATAACAAAACTGGTTGTTGAACTGTAATCGGCAATGGCTGTTTGTAAATCTGAAAGAGATTTGCTTCCCGTTAAAGTCGCAGGAGGGTTCAACACGGCAACTATTGATGTAGGCAATTCAGTCGTTGTTCCTTTAAAAACAAGTACTCCTTTTTTGATTGATTCTACATTAGGTTCATCTTTGCCTTGACCTTCTAAAGTAGTAATATCAACGTAATTGTTTGCTCCCACAGTGCCTGGAGCTTCATTAGTTGTGACAGTGTAAGGATTCCCAGATGCGTTGAATAAATAAAAACGTGCTTTGGTAATGGCATTTTCAGGATCTTCGCCGTTTTCATATTTTCCTCCTTCCACACGGCTCCCCGTAGGATTGGCATTTACAATATTTACCGCAACATACGAGAGCTGTCCTTCTTCCTGGCCGCTATTTATTGCGGAATTTTCTTCATTCGAACACGCTGCAAACAGGGTGCAAGCCAGTGTTCCTACTAAAAATCTACTTAGTTTCATACTCGTTTTTTATTATTGGTTAATCATCTTCTTCACGTAACAGTTGCAGTTCCTCCAGTGCCGTGTCGGCTTCGGTGATGCCAGCCGATTGTGCCTGTTTCAGTAAGGTTTCGGCTTCGGGATAGTTCTTTTCCAGCAGGGCACAGATTCCCCGTGCATAGACAGCCTGTGGCATATCGCCTGCTTTGGCCAGGTAGCGGCGTGCGGTAGGCAGGTCTTTACGGCTCAAAGCCGTGTTTGCGGCGTTGAGGTTTGCCACGGGGTTGTCGGGATAGAGCCGCACGGCTATGTCGAACACCTCATCGAAGTCCCTGCTTCCGGCCTGGCTTGCCTGTGCAACCAGGAAAAGTTCCTGCAGGCTGAGCTTCTGGGGCTGGGTACGCATGACGCGGCGTATCTCCTCGACATCGGTAAACGAGCGGACGGTATACTCGATGCGGTAATCGCTATGGCGCAGGGCCGGGTAGCAGTGCTGCAGGAGGTGGCGGTAATCTGACGGGTATGCCGTCTTTATCTGCCGTTCCTTGCGATCGGGGTCTCCTCCGGCATCGATGATGTCCAGTATTTCCCGCTTGTGCTCCAGCGTGGATTCCGCTACATAGCGGTGCAGCCCTTCCCAGTCTTCCGGTTCGGAAGAGGTGCGGATAAAGTCGTTTTCGAAGTCGTAGAGGCGCGACACGTATTGTTTCAACGCTTCGGTACGTCCTTCAGCCAGCCGGGTGTTCAGGCCATACGAGCCTTCGGGCGATGCGTAGCCCTTGATGGCGACGGAGGTAATGGTGATATCGGCGTCGGCCTGCACCGAGTCGATGGTTGCCGTTATCTTGTCCAGCTCGCGGCGGTTGTTGCGGTAGTCGGGACGGATTTCCGTGCGGCTTACCGGGAAGTCGATGAACGCCGTCCCCGAAAGGAATCGGGTCTTGACGCGTTCCACTTCGGGCTGCACGTATGCCAGTCGCGGGACAAACTCCGGTCGTTTGGCGAACCTTCCGATGGTCTGTTGCCGTTCGGCCAGCACGGCGTCGCAGCACCCGTAATCCTGCCGGAAAAGCGTGAGGCTGGCTCCGTCCATCCATTTTTCGTAAGGGATAACCGCCTCATAAGCCAGTGTGTCGGGCTTTTCGGAGTTGCGGAACGAAAGCTCGTCGGGACCGCTCAACATATTTTCCGCGTCTGTCCGGGCGTAATGGTAATAGCGGCGCCTGCTGTATATGCCTACTGCTTTCAGTGCCTTGTTGGTATCGCCGTTCACCAGCAGGGGCGTGACAAGCACGGCACGGTCGCCTTCCGCCGTCACCGTGCGCAGGTCGAGCAGCATGGATACGGTGAGATACCTGCCGTCGCGTTTCAACGATACGCGCCCAGTCTTCAGGCTGTCTGCCAGCATGTCGGCCTGTGCCCCCGACAACGGAGCCAAGGAACACGCTGCAAAGGCAAGCATCATATAGCGTTTAAAGAAAGTGTTCATAGCGGTTATGGATATTAGAATACATAAATCAGGTTGACGGCCGCTTTGGTAGGACCTACGTAGTGGTGGGACTTTCCGGACTCTACCTCTTTCCCGCAGCCTACACACTCGAAGCGGTCAAAGCGCGTATAGGCGTATCCCAGGCCTATTTCCAGCTCCAGGTTCCAGTGCATACCCAGGATGAAGGAGTACCCATATCCCACGCCAGCTCCCGCAAACCAGCCCTGGTAGCGGTTGTCTTCCAGTTTGGAGAGGTCGGAGCCCAGGAAGTTGAATCCTGCATCGATGCCTCCTACATTGTATTTGCCTCCATGCAGGTGCACGCCCAGGAAGTGTCCGGCAAAACGGTCGCAGAACCAATAGCGTGCTTCGGGCTGGAGAAACCAGTTTTTCCACCGTTTCCCTTCGGAAAAAGTCCAGTTATTATAGTTTGCCGTTACATCGACAGTCCATTTCGGCGCAACACCAAACTCCACACCGCCATTGATGTTGAGTACAGCATCGTATAATAGATTGCTCTTCACAGCCACATCTTGCGCCGAAACCGAGAGTCCTATGCACGACAAAAGGACGAATAACAAACGCTTCATAGCATATCTCTTTTTATTTATACTCTATCAAAACGGGAACTCAGCCGGACTATATTATATTAAGGTATAGAGGCGGCTGTCTGTAAATCTGTATATATCTTTTATCGCGAGCAAAGATATACATATTATTTTACAACAACAATAGGCTAATATATTTTTTTTCAAAAAAATAAAAGAATGAATGAAAAGGCTGATTTTCCGCGAGCAGGCAAGTGGTTTTCTGCAAACAGTTACCTAAGTTTTATATTCCGGCTGGCGGAATGTATATTCCATGGGCTGGAATATACGTTCCACGGCGTGGAATGTACGTTCCAGCCCATGGAATATAAAACTTTTGTAACTGCCGCAGGGAAACAAATGCCATATACGGCGTAAATATATTTATCCGCTGCGTGTTTTATTAGGAATTAAATGTTATCTTTGTCTGCAGGAAACAAAATGTGAAAATGATTATTGAATATCCGCAAACATCCCATGTAGGGGCGTATCGCATACGCCCGAATGCGCCAACTAATCCACGTGGATGTTTTTAGGGCGTATGCGATACGCCCCTACATGGCAATTGGGTAAAATGCGGATATTCATTAAATGATTTCTAGACGATGTGCACATCGTCTCTACTATGATGACATCCGCAAATAGCTCATGTAGGGACGTATTGGGAAAAGGCGGACATTCAAATTGAAGAATATGGAAAAGTTACAGAGATTGCCTTTTAAGGCACGTAAAGCTGTCTTCGAGAAACTGGAGCAGATAGTGGACATTGCCGCCATGAGCAAGGAAGACCGCATGAAATACGACGAAAGTATCAAGGTCTACCGCGACCAGCTGGTTACGATGGAATATGAGCGGCAAAAGGGTAAGGCGGAAGGTTTTGCGGAAGGTAAGGCAGAAGGTGAAGCGACAGGCTTTGCGAAAGGCAAGGCGGAAGGTAAGGCGGAAGGCAGAGAAGAAGGTAAAGAAGCAGAACGCCTTAGAAACGCCCGTGGTATGAAAGCCGCAGGCATTGCTCCCGACTTGATAGCACAAATTACGGGGCTTCCCCTTGAAACGGTTGAGAGGCTGTAAGCAAATATCTCCTGCTACATCGTAAGATTAAGAAGCATAAAGAGAAAAATATATACATATTGATAAAGCAATGGATGTGCATGATATAGAAGCATGGCGGAAGTTATTAAAGGAGCGTGGAGCTGCTTTAGAAAAACTAAGACAAATACAAGAGACCATCGGTCTGAGTAAAGAAGACCGTATGAAATATGAAGCAAGCCTTAAAGTTTACCGCGACCAGTTGGTAACGATAGAATATGCACGGCAGCAAGGCTTTGCAGAAGGTGAAGCGGAAGAACGCCTTAAAAATGCCCGTGATATGAAAGCCGCAGGCATTGCTCCCGACTTGATAGCACAAATTACGGGGCTTCCCCTTGAAACGGTTAAGGGGCTGTAAGCAGATATTACACTGCCACATAATAAGATCAGGAAATATATTATATTGAGAAGCTGTTTTGAATTTCTCCAAAAAGTTTTTCTTGGCTTGATGTATCCGTTTTCGTGTGTGCTTTGGGCGATTTTTTGGTCCTTTTCGCTCCTGTTCTTCGTCAGATAGCCCGCTATCTTCCTCATCACAGAAGCGGAAATGCCTCAAAAACTCATCCCAAATCATCGCACGATAAATTCAAAACAGCTTCTGAGTGGCTATCCGCAAACATTCCATGTAGGGGCGGGGTTAGCCCACCTGTATGCGTCCATGTAAATGTTTTCGGGCAGGCAGACCCTGCCCCTACATGTGATGTTGCAGAATTCAATAAAACCGAAGCCTTTATTCCACATCTGTTATCCGGTCGGTATCCAAGTCAATGTAAAAATGGATGCTCGGCTCTCCGTGCAGGAAGCATTCGAATATATCGGCTATCTCACACAGACGGGTTGTCAACTCATCGCCGGCACCTGACCTGCGCACAGCCTTGAACAACTCATCGTACTCCTTCAGGTGCTTATCCGAAATCTGACGTAAGGCTAACTTATCGGCATAACGCAAACGGTACAAATCGACAATCACATCATGTCCCGTCCAGTCGGTTCCCCATCCAGTCTGTGCTTCCTTGCCTGTCACATACGTCCAAAGCTGCGCTCCATTCATAGTTACCATTTTCTGACGCACTATCTCCGGGAGGTCTTGCGGTATGAAACGCACACGCACCAAGTCGCGGAACTGCCAGTCACAAAACTCCGCATAGTTTTCTGATGCCAGTGCTTCCCTACTCCATACCGGAGACTTACCTGCCTGCCTGTCATAAGCATATTCCTTCTCATACAAACCAAACAGACTGTCGAAACCTGGGACACTATCCAGCAATACCGTTTCCACTTCGAAATGTTCCGCATCTTCAGCTGTAAGAATCTTATAAGCCGGGACACACGTAGCAATGGAAGGTACCTGAATGTTGTACAAACATTTGCCATTCTTTCCGCGCATCACTCCCGTATCATTTACATGCATGTGTCCTGCCACGTGCAGCCTGATGCCGGCTTCCAGAAAGGCTTCTGTCACTTCTTCGTCCGGCACCCGATGCAAATCGAATTTCCTGCTTCCCCAAGCCTTGCGTACTAATCCGGAAGCTCCATCGTTGAAATCCACTAACGGATAATGCGAATAAGTCACCAAAATTTTATTTCTTCGCTTCGCCTCGGCTACCACTTTCCGTACCCACGGAAGCAAAAAAGCCTTATGTTCCAATACATTATTATAGCCTACACTGGAGCCTTGGTAAGTCTGTACGCCGTTTTTCACCGCACCGGGCAGATAGACTCCTCCGTCAATGGCAAGCAACCACAATCCCTGTACAGGCTCGACCAAATAACTGGCATCCGTAGCCTGCAAGGAATCGCACAATGTATATTGCCGTTGGTCTAAAGCCCCTTCGCGCAAGGCTTCCTGATAATTATAATCTTCGTACCGGTAGGAAGTAAAAGGGGTTTCCCAATACACATATCCGGGTTGGGGATAAAATCCAAATGCTGCATAGCAGTGCATCTCGTCGGCATATCCTGCACATCGGTTTTCCTGTGTAGTACGGCTTCCGTCGGCACGGAGAAAACCTTGCTCCTCATTTTGCATACCGAACGGACGGACTGGGTCATGATTTCCCGTCGTCACAAAAAACTGTATGCCGTACCGCCTATGATAAGTATCGAGTATCTCCCTGATTTTTTCCTGATTGACAAATTGACCGTTATCAGTCAAGTCCCCGGGAAGCACTGCCAGCGTAATGCCCCTCCTTGCCACATCATCAAGTGCTGCTATCAAGGCGTAATAGTTTTCATTAAACAAGCGGGTGGACTGCACCTGCATTTCCATCGAACGCACCAGTTCGGGATGGTCTGCGATGTTTTGGATATGCGCATCGGATATAAAAGCTACCCGCTGTTGGCCGACGGCAGTCAGACTCCCTCCACTTAAAAAGAGCAAAGCCCATAAATAATTACGAATCTTCATAAGTAGATGTTGATAATAAGCGCGACAAAGATACAAATTCTCTTCTTCTGTTTATCACTATCACACAAATTATATTACCTTTGCCTGCTACTAACCAATACTTTTCTTTTATGAAATACATTGAAGTTACAATGAAGGCACAACCGTGCAACGAAACCATTACAGATGTGCTGGCGGCATTGACAGCGGATATCGGATTCGAAAGCTTCGTACCCTGCGAAGAAGGAATGCAGGCCTACATCCCCAAAGCGCTGTTCGATGAAGAAGCATTAAAAAATGTGCTGACTGATTTCCCGATTCCCAACGTGTGTCTCTCCTATACCCTTACCGAACCGGAAGATAAAGACTGGAACGAAGAATGGGAAAAGAATTTCTTCCAACCCATCGTGATAGACAACCGTTGCGTGATACACAGCACCTTTCATACGGATTACCCAAAAGCCGAATACGACATTGTCATCAATCCGCAAATGGCTTTTGGAACAGGACACCACGAAACCACCAGTTCCATTCTTGCCGAACTGCTGGATGCCGACCTGAAAAACAAATCGGTACTTGATATGGGATGCGGCACATCCATTCTTGCTATCCTTGCCAGTATGCGCGGAGCCAATCCGGTAACTGCCATCGACATAGATGACTGGTGCGTAAACAATTCGCGCGACAACATTGCCTTGAACCACATAAACAACATCCATGTAGAACTAGGTGACGCTTCACTGCTGAAAGGACGCAAACCTTTTGATGTCATCATAGCCAACATCAACCGTAACATCCTGCTTGCCGACATGCCTGCATATACAGCATGTATGCATCCGGGGTCGGAACTCTATATGAGCGGATTTTATATAGAAGATATTCCTGCCATCCAAGAAAAAGCTGAAAGTCTGGGTATGGAATTTGTACATTACCGAGAAAAAAACCGCTGGGTAGCCGTAAAGTTCATCAAGCGAATCTAAGAAACTGGTCGTGTAAACCGTCATCCGGGGAAACACGACCTGGTATCTTCAAGTAGCCAATTATAAGTAGGAACTGTCTTGAACTCCTAAAGTCTGAAAAATACAGAATCGGGAAGAATAGTCATCTGCTTCAACTCGTCCAAAGTTCCGTTAAACACATTCAGGTCTACCTGCTCCTTGATGCCAGGCAAACTTCCGCCATCGGTATGTTGCCAAAATTTCCATTTACCTTCATAACGTACCGAATCTACATAATAATGAGCTATCCAATAGGGATAAGTATTGAATATCGAATCGTTCAGGTAACGCTCCTTGAACTTGTAAGAAGCATACAGAATGGGCTTTACATGGTAGTGTCGCTCTATTATCCCTAACCATGTCTTTACCCCTTTCCTGAGTGCATTTTCATCATCGCCCACCTTTTCGATATCAAGTACCGGAGGCAAATCGCCCGGTTCCAGTTTGACCGAACGGATAAAAAAAGCAGCCTGACGCGCTGCGTCTGTTTTCGGATTAAAGAAATGATAGGCTCCCCGAATAAAGCCATACTGACGTGCACAATTGAAATTACGAATAAATGTGGTGTCGCTGAAATCGCCCCCTTCTGATGCTTTCATAAAGACAAAACGTACAGGAAAAGGCGCATATTGTGTTTTTCGGAGTTCCTCCCA
This sequence comes from Bacteroides sp. An51A, assembly GCF_002161565.1. Classification (NCBI taxonomy): domain Bacteria; kingdom Pseudomonadati; phylum Bacteroidota; class Bacteroidia; order Bacteroidales; family Bacteroidaceae; genus Bacteroides; species Bacteroides sp. An51A. The sequence continues at coordinate 77,576 of NZ_NFIC01000008.1, read as the reverse complement.
ATTGATATCCCCCTGATGATGCGAGACATCAAAACCATGCACCGTATATCCAGCCGGAAGACAGACACCATAGGCTTTTGTTCCGTAACAAGGCTTCCACCGGTATGCATACGGGCGGATAAACAGGTAATAAAAACCGATTACAACCAAAGCTGCCATCCCTCCCATCACCACATAATTCAACCATACCGGCAAACTCAAGCGAATTTTCTTCTTCGGCCGGTTCTTCTTGCCGGTTGGTCTCCTCTTCTTACCCGTTCCAACCGGATTCCGTGAAGGAGCCTTTGTCTTTGTCCGCACAGTCCGACTGGAAGAGCCTGTGTGTGTAACAGATGGTTCTTTTACCATAAAAATAAATGCCTATCTTTTCACAAAAGGAATGTATCCAAACAGACAAAGAAAACGAGCCGGACAGCCTGCAAAAACATCTTTTCACAGCACTACCGACCCGTTCGCTTATCTACATTGGCATATCTCTAACTCGTCTTATTCTTATTTCTGGTGTTCCAGCTGCAAAGTCTTGGTCGGCTGGTCACATACTTCTGTTGGACCGAAATACTGAATCGGACCCGGATATACGTATGCCGTTTCTTTTGCCCACGTATCGCGTACAGCAGCAAATGCCTTAAACGGAGCTCCGTCTAACTTAACCAATGCTTTCTGGATAACAGGTTTCATTTCTCCGTGACGACGTTCCATGTTCATCATCATTGTGATAGGCACACCACCTGCAATCCATTCTTCTGCAGGAGCAGTCAGATTGCGTACGGAAGACATGTATCCGGTCTTTCCGTTTGCAATCAATACGGCTGCTGTATAACCCAACGAATAGCAATAGTCTGCATCAAAGTTGGAAGGAGCCGCGCAACGTCCTTCATAGCCGAAGAAATGATGCTGTGCAGAGAACTTGCCAGCAAACTTGCCTTCTGCTTTCCATGCAGCCAACTTCTTGCCCACCATTTCCGATAACAGTTTTTCCGTCTCAATCAAAGAAACCTGTACGTTTCCATGCGGGTCACGGTCAAGCGTCAACTGGCGTGCAACGCCTTCGGGCAATGAAGCATAAACAGCAGCATTGTCTGCCGACAGTTTGCTGATGATATATTCACGTTGTTTATTGGGCTCGACAGCAGCATACTCGTCAGCATGTACAGCCAGGAAGTCGTTCAATTCTGCTATCAACTTCTTCATTGCAGGGATAAACTCGATCAAACCTTCCGGAACCAGCACCGTACCGAAATTGTTGCCTTCAGCAGCGCGGGCAACTACTGCATTGGCGATATAAGTCACGATATCATCCAAAGACATATTCTTGGCTTCCACCTCTTCTGATATCAAGCAGATGTTCGGCTGAGTCTGCAAAGCGCATTCCAATGCGATGTGAGAAGCAGAACGTCCCATCAACTTAATGAAATGCCAGTACTTGCGTGCCGAATTACAGTCGCGTTCGATGTTACCGATTACTTCCGAATAAGTCTTGCAGGCAGTATCAAAACCAAATGAAGTCTCTATCATATCGTTCTTCAAGTCACCGTCGATGGTCTTCGGGCAACCAATTACCTGAATGCCATAATTCTTGGCAGCATAATATTCGGCCAACACACATGCATTCGTATTCGAATCGTCACCACCGATAATAACCAGTGCCTTAATGCCCAATTCTTTCAAGATTTCGTATCCTTTTTCGAACTGATCTTCCTTTTCCAGTTTTGTACGTCCTGAACCGATGATATCAAAACCACCTGTATTACGGTATTCATCGATGACATCGGCAGTCAGTTCTTTATAATTATGGTCTACCAAACCGCCAGGACCCAAGATAAATCCGTACAGTCTGTTGGCTGGATTCATCTTTTTGATACCGTCGAACAGACCGGAAATCACATTGTGTCCGCCCGGAGCCTGTCCACCCGAAAGGATGACACCTACATTTACCGGAGCAAATTCTTTCTGTTCGCCTTCTACGAACTTCAACAAAGGCATACCATAGGTATTGGGGAACAATTTCTTGATTTCCTCCTGATCGGCTACAGACTGGGTAGCTTCTCCTTCTACTACCTTTACAGCACCTTTCAATGCTTTAGGCAATTTCGGCTGATAAGCAGCTCTTGCAATTTGTAATGCACTTTTCGTCATAATTGTTTATATTTTAAAAAGGTGTATATAAGTTATTCACTTTTTCTGCTTCGCAAATTTCGTTTTTTTTTTTGTAACGACAAAAATGTCTGTAATAAAAAATCACCCGACAAGAGTTTTGAAAGATTTTTTCGCAAAGAAAGCGGTAAATTCAAACAAAAACATTATCTTTACCCCACAATCAATACTCAATTTATCTAAAAAGGAATATCATTATGGCTAAAAGAAGAGACTTAAAGAAATTCGTGAAGTACACATCCGATCACGTAACAAGCCTTATCTTATGGGAAATGGCTGTGGCATCCGATGAAAAGCGTCCGGCATACGACCAGCTTTTAAATGAAATCGTCTGCCTGCACCACGATATCGTGGGACGTATCAGCCACACCGAACCGGGAAGTGTCAAACCATTCTACAAAAAGCTGAAAGAAGACTTTAAGGAGGGAATCAACGCCATTATCGGCAAGATTGACGAATTAGCAGACGGAAAAACGGAATGAAACAAGCACTCTGCCGCTTCATCTATTATAAGGTATTAAGGTGGAAGTCGCGTGTATCTGTCCCCGACTTCGACAAGTGCATCTATTGTGCCGCTCCACATACCACCAATTGGGATTTGCTCATCGGAAAGCTGTTCATTTCAGCCATCGGACGCGATTCCGGATTTATGATGAAGAAAGAATGGTTTTTTTTCCCGTTGGGAATCTTATTCCGATGGATGGGCGGTATACCCGTCCATCGGGATAAACATACCTCGCTGGTTGAACAGATGATTCAAAAAATAAAACAAAGCACGAAATTCCATCTGGCCATTACCCCCGAAGGGACACGCTCGGCAAATCCCAACTGGAAAAAAGGCTTTTACTACATCGCAGCAGGAGCAGACATTCCAATTATCCTGGTAGGTATCGACTACCAGCAGAAATGTATCTTTGCCGAACGTTATCTCTATGCCAGTGGAGATATAGAAACCGACATGCGCGAAATCAAACTTTATTTCAGACATTTCAAGGGCAGACATCCCGAAAAATTCGAGTTAGGAGAACTGGGATGACAGGGATGTAAACACATATATTTCCTATGAAACAACTATACCTCACTCTCTTCTTTTTCCTTTCCTTCTTCCATGCACCGGCACAAAGCCTGGAGAAAAACGTGGAGAAACGGCTTGAAGACTTCTTTGCAAACTACCAGACCCACTACGCCGACATCGGAACATGCCGGCTGGACCATTTCATTATCGACCATCAAAAGAAAACTCTTGCTATCTACGCCAATGATGTATTCGGTTATCAACCTTTCACCGAAGAAAACACAACGGCTATCTATCGCCAACTGAAACAACTTCTGCCCGGACCAGCAAACTATTACACACTGACCCTATATACCGACGGGCAACCTATCGAAAACCTTGTACCGAACGCCTTCCGCAATAAACAGAAAGACAAAACACGGCTATACGGAAAAACAGCATACCGGGGCGAACCGTGGGTGAGCAACCTCTCGAAAGCCTACCGACCCAGCCAAGGTCTGGAAGGCAAACACATTGCACTTTGGCAAAGCCACGGAAAGTTTTACAAGAACGATACACACAAATGGTGCTGGCAACGTCCGCGCCTGTTCGGCACTACCGAAGACCTCTACACCCAATCCATCGTAGTGCCTTATCTGATTCCAATGTTGGAAAATGCAGGAGCCATAGTATTTACCCCTCGTGAACGCGACAGACAACCTCATGAAGTCATCGTAGACAACAACATCTCCACCCCCAGAAGCAAATACCTGGAAGTAAACTACAAGAAAAAATGTGTATGGCAAACAACATCGTTGCCTGGATTTGCACAAAAACGCACGACATACACCGACGGACAAAACCCTTTCCGCGAAGGCACAGCCCGGTTTATCCCCACTCACAAGAAACCTGAAAAAGCGTTTGCCGAATGGATTCCCTACATCCCCGAAAAAGGCCGGTATGCCGTTTACATCAGTTATCAATCTCTTCCTGAAAGCGTTACTGACGCACGTTATCTTGTATTCCATAACGGCGGAGTGACCGAATTTAAGGTAAACCAGCGTATAGGTGGAGGCACCTGGGTCTATCTGGGTACCTTCGAATTCGATCAAGGTATGAACGATTACGGCATGGTGGTACTCAGCAACGAAAGTTCGCAAAAAGGTGTCGTGTGTGCTGATGCCGTACGCTTCGGGGGAGGAATGGGAAACATTGCACGGCAAGGACAAACCAGCGGCATGCCACGATGGGCGGAAGGTGCACGTTATTGGGCACAATGGGCAGGCATGCCTTACTCCATCTACAGTAAAAGCGAAGGTGAAAACGATTACAACGATGATATCAATGCCCGCTCACTTATGCTCAATTACCTGAGCGGCAGTTCCGTCTACAACCCACAGGAAAAAGGACTTGGCATTCCATTCGAACTGAGTCTCGCCCTACACAGTGATGCCGGCTTCAAGCCAGACAACAGCTTGGTAGGCTCACTTGGCATCTATACCACCCGCTTCAATGAAGGGAAGCTGGCTTGCGGTATTTCACGCTATGCCTCGCGCGACCTTGCCGACATGCTCCTCACAGAACTGCAACGGGATATCAGTTCGCGCTTCGGCATCCAGTGGGCAAGACGCTCCTTGTGGAACCGTAACTATAGTGAGACCCGGCTGCCTGCTGTGCCTTCAGCCATATTGGAAACCCTGTCGCACCAAAATTTCGCCGACTTAAAACTAGGATACGAACCTGCTTTCAAGTTTACCACAGCACGTTCCGTATACAAAACCCTGCTGAAATACCTTGCCGACATGCACGATGAACAATATACTGTGCAACCTCTCCCTGTCACGCATTTCGCCATCGATGAAGGAAAAAAGAAAAATACTTTCACTCTCCGGTGGATACCAACAGAAGACCCTCTCGAACCTACTGCCAAGGCACAAGGTTACATTGTCTACACCCGCATAGGAAGAGGAGGATTCGACAACGGAGTCTACGTACGCGAACCCCAATACACATTTCAGGCAGAACCGGGCATCATTTACAGTTTCTACGTCACAGCAGTTAATCGAGGCGGAGAAAGCTTCCCCTCCGAAATTCTGTCGGCATACAAGGCAAAACATAGCAAAGGAACAGTCTTGATAGTAAACAGTTTCCACCGTACCAGCGCACCTGCCACCATCGAAACCACTACGCTACAAGGTTTCGACTTAAAAGCCGACCCCGGCATACCTTATATCGGCACAACCGCCTTCTGCGGATACCAACAAAGTTTCGAACGCAGCCGCATCGGAATAGAAACTGAAGGCGGACTAGGGTACAGCGGAAATGAACTGGAAGGAAAATACATCGCCGGTAATACATTTGACTATCCCTTTATCCATGGTAAAGCTATCCAAATGGCAGGCAACTGGTCATTCGTATCGTGCAGTGACGAGACATTGGAAAGTGGTTCGACCCAATTGCAACACTATCCAATCGTTGACCTTATCCGTGGAGCAGAAAACCAACCGCTCAGCCTTCACGTGCAACAAGCACTGACCGACTATTGCCACTCTGGAGGAAATTTGCTGCTTAGTGGCACATATACCGGAAGCCAACTAGGCAGCGATACTTTCCTACAGAACACCTTGAAATACAACTATGGAGGAAGCATGCGTCATTCGTCCACCAACAAAATCCAAGGCAACAACCTGAATTTCCACATAGCCCGTGAAGCTAATGCCGAAATTTATGCTGTTCCTTCGCCCGAAAGTTTGACACCCGTATCCGATGCTTTTTCCGTCTATCTCTATGCCGGTTCTGAAGCCAGTGCCGCCATTGCCTACAAAGGTAACCATCGCATCTTTGCCCTTGGCTTTCCTTTCGAATGTATCCAAGAAGAAAAAGCACGCACCCAACTGATGCAAAGCGTCCTCACTTTTTTCACATCGCCCAATGAATACTAGTCCATAACCCTTTAGTCATTAAGTTTTCCTTCCAGCCAAGCGTCTATCAGCCGGCGGGCTATGCTCAGTTTCTTGGGAATCTCGGGCAGGCACGATTTGTGGTAGAAGGCTCCCGCACTCAGTTCTTCATCCTGAAGCTTGATGGTGCCGCTCTCGTACTCGGCGGAATAGCCTATCATAATGCCGCTGGGATAGGGCCACGGCTGGCTCCCGAAGTATTTCAGGTTCTTGATGGTAAGCCCCGTTTCCTCCATCACTTCGCGCCGCACACATTCTTCGAGCGTTTCGCCCGGCTCGAGAAATCCCGCTACCAGCCCCTTGAAGGTGCCACGGAAATTGCGCGCATGCACCAGGAGCACTTCGTCCTCGCCCCGCTTGATGAGCACAATGATGGCAGGCGATATGCGCGGATAAATTTCCATACCGCACACGGGACACCGCTTGGCAATGGGCGCCACCTGTCCGGCAGGCGCTCCGCAACGGGGACAGAACCTGCTGTCGCGGTCCCACGTCAGTATCTCTGAGGCTTTCCCCGCCATCCGGTATTCGTCCCAGGGCAATACGTCGAACGAGGCACGCAGGTCTTTCATCCGACGGGGACTTTCATCATCCCCTTCTATGGGCGCCGCCAAAGCGTATGCCTTTGCCGCACACCCGTCCATCACGCCTATCTCGTGCACGGTACTCCCTTCGGGTATAGCTGCCGGCGGCTCTGTGCCCACGGGGATATGCCACCCGCCTACCCGTTTCTCAATCAATACCTGCCCTTCGTAAAAAGCAAACCAATAACAATTGTTCTCTATTTGTTCTTCCATAATTATTCCTATTTGTCATATATTTCACCACAGAGGACACAGAGGGGCACAGAGGAAAAATTTAAAAAACTCTGTGTTCCTCTGCGTCCTCGTGTGGTGAAAAAAATCAATCATTTTTCTTTCATCGTCAGTTGGATGCGCTTGCGCTCCCTGTCTACGCTCAACACCCGCACACGTACCTGCTGATGGATGCTTACCACGGTGGTGGGGTCGCTCACAAAATGACCGGCAAGCTGGGATACGTGCACCAGCCCTTTTTCCTTGATGCCGATATCCACGAAGCACCCGAAGTTGGTGATGTTGGTCACGATGCCCGGCAGTTCCATGCCCTCGCACAGGTCGTCAAGGGTATGCACGTTAGGGTCGAAACAGAATGCCTCCAACCGCTTGCGCGGGTCGCGTCCCGGCTTCTCCAGCTCGTGCAGAATATCGGTCAAGGTGGGGATGCCTACCTCGTCTGTCACATAGTCTTCCATCCGGATACGCTCACGGAGCGACTTGTCCGCTATCAAGTCGGAGACGGCACATTTCAGGTCTTTCGCCATCTGCTCTACAATGGGATAGCTTTCAGGATGCACCGCCGAATTATCGAGGGGATTGCCAGCGTTCGGGATGCGGAGGAAACCCGCACATTGTTCGAACGCCTTCGCACCCATACGGGGCACGTCCAGCAGCTCCTTCCGCGAGCAGAAAGGTCCGTGAGCGGTACGGTAGTCCACGATGTTCTGCGCCAATGCCGGACCCAGCCCTGACACATACGTGAGCAGATGCCGGCTTGCCGTATTGACATTCACGCCCACCAAGTTGACGCAGCTCTCCACGGTGCGGTCGAGTGCCGCTTTCAGCTTCGTCTGGTCCACATCGTGCTGGTACTGCCCCACCCCGATAGACTTGGCATCGATTTTCACCAGTTCGGCAAGCGGGTCTATCAGCCTCCTGCCGATAGACACAGCCCCGCGCACCGTCACATCATAGTCGGGAAATTCCTCGCGGGCGGTCTGCGAAGCCGAATAAACGGAAGCCCCGTCCTCGCTTACCACAAACACTTGCACCTCGCGCCCGAAGCGCAACGCATTGACAAACTGTTCCGTCTCCCGGCTCGCCGTGCCGTTGCCGATGGCTATCGCCTCCACCTTATATTGCTCCACCAGCGTCGTCAGCTTACGTGCCGCCGCCTGCCGCTCGGATTTCGGCGGATGCGGATAGACCGTATCGTTGCAGAGCAGGGCGCCTTGCGCGTCGAGGCAGACCACCTTGCATCCCGTGCGGTATCCGGGGTCGATGCCCATCACCCGCTTCTGCCCCAACGGAGGAGCAAGCAGCAGCTGGCGCAGGTTTTCGGCAAACACGCGGATGGCTTCCTCATCGGCACGCTCCTTGCTGGTGCCGGAAAACTCGGTCTCGATAGCAGGCTTAAGCAAACGCTTGTAAGCGTCCGCCACCGCCTCTGCCACCTGCGCCGAACAGGCATTGCCGCCCTTCACGTAGCGGCGCTCCAGCCCCCGGATGCATTCCTCGTCGTCTTCGGGCGTGATGCTCACCTTCAGGATGCCTTCCGCCTCCCCTCTCCGCAAGGCAAGCAGGCGGTGCGAAGAACAACGCTTCAAAGGTTCGGAAAAATCGAAATAGTCGCGGTACTTCTGCGCCGCCTCGTCCGCCTCTTTTCCCTTCACCACCTTCGAAACGATGACTCCCCGCCGGGCGAAACATCCGCGCACCAGGCTGCGTGCCCGTTCGTCTTCGCTCACCTGCTCGGCGATGATGTCACGTGCCCCTTTCAAGGCCTCTTCCTCATCCTTCACCTCGCCTTTTACGAAGGCATGCACACGTGCGTCCAAACGGTTCTCGCGCTGTATCAGAAGCAACGCCGCCAGCGGTTCCAGCCCTTTCTGGCGCGCCATTTCGGCACGTGTCTTGCGCTTGGGCTTGTAGGGCAGGTAAATGTCTTCCAGTTCCGTGGCATCCCAGCAGGCATCTATCCGCGCACGGAGTTCAGGGATAAGCTTTCCCTGCCCCTCAATGGTAGAGAGCACGGTTTCTTTCCGTTTCGCCAACTCGCGCAACTTCTCGTTACGCGCCTGTATCTCGCCTATCTGCACCTCGTCCATCCCGCCGGTGGCTTCCTTGCGGTAGCGGCTGATAAAGGGGATGGTGGCGCCGCCCTCCAATAGTTTCAATGTATTTTCTACGCGATGCGCTGGCAGCTTGAGTGCCCGTGCTATCATTTCGCTGAAGTTTTCCATAATTCGTCGTTCTGTATTTTCGGATGGCAAAGATAAGAGTTTTCAATTGATAATCGACTATTTTAATTTATCATGCGCTGATTAGGAATGGGTTTTTAAAGCATTTTCGCTTCTGTGATAAAGCAAACAACAGCTATCTGAAGAAAAGACACTGATTATCTTTATTGGCAGAAAGAATTATCCGATATCGGAAAGAAAATTACCCTCTATATGCGCGTACTCCCCGCGAATCACTTCGCAGGGAGTGCCCAACTAATAACTAACTTTTTACTTTTGTGGTTTACGTAATTTCATATGACTAACGCTGCAAAGATACCGGCTTTCAGACATTCAGACAATACCTACATATAGGTATTTTAGAAACATTCCAAACAATAGTCCAATTACAACTTCATCTTTACCTCGCTTAACTCAACCAACTTGTTGACAATGGCATAAATTGTCAGACCTGCCGCCGAATGTATCTGCAGCTTACGGGTGATGTTTCGCCGGTGCGTAATGACCGTATGTACCGAAATGAAAAGTTTCTCGGCTATTTCCTTGTTGGTCATTCCGCGCACCACACAGCAGATAATTTCTTTCTCCCGCTGACTCAAGGCATCCTGATCGGCATCTTCATCGTCTGTAAAATTCATCAACACCGAAATCTTCTTTTCCAATGATTCTATATCTTCGAACAGATTGATACTCTCATCATATCCCTTCAAACGGTTCGAATCAACAAACGAACTCAACAAAGCTACCAATTTAATGTCCAATGATTGGTAACATTCTCTGAAAGCCTCTACATCGAACCAGCCTTCGAACTGTGGATTTATTATCAGCAATTGCGGGCTATGCGCTTCCATACAGTGTTGCAAACCTTCTTGCGATGTTACTTCCACAGTCTGAACATTCAGGTCCGGCAAACGTTTCAGCACTGTAACCAACCCGCTCCGGACAATGACTGAAGTCTCGGCTACAGCCACCAGTATGTTTTCCTCTGATTTCATTTTACCCCCTTTTCCAACTCCATTATAGCAGGGACGAACAGGTAATCTTCTACCCGATTGTGCGATGCCAGATCCTCTTCACAACAAAATATGTCAAATAATGTTGCATTCAACAATTGATTGTCTCCATTGGCCGGATAGTATTTGATAATAATATTTTTCAACTCGGTCAACTTAACATTGATTTGGTCATGATGACGGGCAAACACTCCGATGCTGAATTCTTCAGTCTTCTTTCCTTCCAACAAATCTCTCACATAAGTAAAGACTTGTTTATTCTCATATTCCATGTGCTTCCTCACTTCTCCCACATAATCGTCAAAGAACTGAAGAATCAGATACGATACCTTGTCGCTTAATGAAAAGTCAATTGCTTCTATTAACTTCTTCCGGATAGAGGGGAGCTGAAAATCGAGGAAATACGAATGGGCACGTTGCAAATAATCCATCAATGCCGGCACAGAAAGTCGTGCCAGATGGTCCTGCATCCGGTCGTTCTCCTCTGTCAGAAAATTAACCACAATCAGAAATGTGGGACAATCCACCCCGTTCATGTCACATACTTCCTGAACAGACTTGTCACCAAATCCTAAAGATACTCCAAAACGGCTCAACACCTGCAGCAACGCATAATTCTCACAGATCAAGTCGCTCATCTTATCGGTCGGCTTATATGTTTTGTGTTTACACATAACAAAAAATGAATTCATAATTGATTTCTGTTTGCAAAGTAAGACAATCCACGGGAATCGGTCAATCCCCATTTATAGGTATATTTATTAACGTGTGCATTTTTGCCGCTTGTCATATTTGTCAAGCCGGATTTACGCCCATACATTTTATGTCCATCGGTTGCTTTTCCAAGCCAAACCAGAACATCAGTTTAGTCTGAAAATCCAATCCGCATAGCTGCCTTGCTTGTAAGATTATTAATCTTCATGCCGAAAGATTATTAATCTTCACGCTGTAAGATTAATAATCTTACAAACGACGCAGCTATATTGCGGAAAGACCAAAGCCTGCTTGTCATGCCGGATGTGTAACCCGGCGTAATTGAAGAAGCGGATTGGCGATCCAGCGTGACACTGGCAACAGGAGTGACACCGGCAGTGTGTATCCCATTAAAAATGCACAATTGCACACCGCTCAAAGTATAAAAATGAAGAATGAAGAATTCCAGGCGAAACAATTCTTCATTCTTCATACTTCATTCTTTATCAAAAAAGCTTTACCATTCGACAAACTTTCCTCGCTTGTGGCGTTCTTCCAATATTTCCGCCAAATGTTTGTTCTTGGACGAAGCAATATACTTACGACCAAAAATATTCGGGATAGCAACCCCCACGGAAATGCAAAGAATAACCAATCCCGAATTTACTCCACTTTCAATAGCTTTCATCAACGGAGTAACCCCTTCAAGATTCTGCACATTCATATTGATGAGCCCGAAAAGCATTCGATACATCAATACTCCCGGAATCATCGGGATAACCGAAGGAATGGTCAGTACGTGATTGGGGACATGAAACCAGTGAACCGCCTTTACAGCTATCAGGCTGACCAGCAAAGCACCGGTGAACGAACCGACCACCAATCCCATGTCCAGACCGATGTTGTTGGTACTCGGTCCTAGATTGACAAAGTTACGTGTACAAACAGCCAAAATACCTCCGATAGCTACTACCCAAAGCAAACGACGCTGAATGTTAAAAATCATAGAGAATCCCATTGCCGAAATGGCAGCCGCCAAGGCATATTCCCAATACTCGTGGTGCGGCACCATGCTGATGGTCGGGAAAAAGTTGTCGATGGCACACAATTTCACAGCAAATGCAATACCAAAAGCCATGGCTCCCATCATCAGAAGCGTATTGACAGCCCGCACAATACCCACCTGGATAAAATTGTCGAGCATGTCATCCACAAAATTTATCAAAGGAACTCCTGGAACGATAAACAAAGCACACGCCAACAGCGGATGCCAAGGTGTATTAGTCCACGTTTCGGGAAGGTAAGTAGAAGCCCATGCAATCATAGTGGCAACAAAAGCCGCAATAGCAATACCCACATAGCCATTCAGACCTGACTCATTACATTTCTGACGCACGCGCATACCGATAATCGCTGCAATTGAAGCATACAAGAATGCCATCCAGTCGCATCCGAACTGAATGCAGAATCCGCCACAGGCAAATCCGGCACCGACAGCTGTCTGCAAAGGAGTATAGTTCCGTTTCTTGGTACGGATTTTTTCCAGCTCCTCCTCATATTGGTCGAGCGTATAATCGTTCTCTATCGCCCTCCAGGAAAGTTTGCTCACTTCCGAAATGGCAGTCATGTTCACTCCATGTCCGTTGATACGCTGAAATTTGGTGAACGAAAAGTTTTCATCACTCACATTCACCATCAACATCGTAAATCCGATGTTGATATGCAGTTTCTCTTCCGGAATACCCAGATAAGCGGCTGTCCGCTTCATGTTTCTCATAATCCGGTTGGTATCCGCCAAACTTTCCACCAAAAGCTTTCCGGTACGGAGCAAAAGGTCTACCCGACGATGCAACATCTGGTCGTGGGCTTTCAAAGTCGTTTCTAAATGTTCCTCTAAATTCATTTTGTCTAAATTTAATTCCGGCCGCAAAGGTATGAAAAATATCCCTAGTTCCCGCTATCTCAGTGTAGAGAAATTCCACAATCTTCGCCAGAAATTCCCCAAGACACAAATTTGCATGCAGGATTTAGCTTTCTGATTCTCAATATATAAAAATTTATCGTATCTTTGGCACAAGTATTGTTTGTCCTTTACGGCATCTAACCCATAAACTTAAAATTCGTATGAGACGCTTTTTAACAAAGAAAGATTTGAAACTGAAGAAAAAACAAACCATCTACACCATTATCGGTGTCGTTGTAATTATAGGAATATACCTGTTCCTGACACGAGAGAAAAAGACAGAACCAGAAGCGCCTATTGTCAGTGTAGCTCCGGCTCAACAACAAGACGTAGAGATTTACGGCGAATATGTCGGACGCATACGCGCCCAACAATTTGTAGAGGTACGCGCACGCGTGGAAGGCTTTCTGGAACAAATGCTGTTCGAGGAAGGAACACAAGTAAAACGCAATCAAGTCCTGTTCATCATCAATCAAGACCAATACCAAGCCAAAGTGGATAAGGCACGTGCCCAACTGAAAAAAGACGAAGCAACGGCACGCAAGGCAGAGCGCGACCTGAACCGTATCCGCCCGCTTTATGAACAACGGGCTGCCAGCCAATTGGACCTTGACAACGCCACGGCTGCCTACGAAACCGCTGTAGCCAGCGTAGGCATGAGCCAGGCAGACCTTGACCAGGCAGAACAGGAACTAAGCTACACCGTAGTGCGTTCGCCGATAACCGGACAAATCAGCGAACGTCACGTCGACCTCGGTACCTTGGTCGGCACATCAGGCAAGTCTCTGCTGGCCACCATCGTAAAAAGTGATACCGTATTGGTGGATTTCAGCATGACAGCACTCGATTACCTGAAAAGCAAGGAACGGAACATCATCATCGGCCAGAAAGATTCTACCCGTTCTTGGCAACCAACTGTCACTATCACCCTCCCCGACAACACGGTATATCCTTACAAAGGACTGGTAGACTTCGCCGAACCGCAGGTAGACCCCAAAACCGGAACATTCTCCGTACGTGCAGAAATGAGCAATCCCGAACATGTATTGCTGCCCGGACAGTTTACAAAAGTAAAGCTGCTGCTCGACGTACGCGAAAATGCCACAGTAGTTCCCCAAAAAGCATTGATTATTGAAAAGGGAGGTGCATATATCTACGTGATGCGCAAAGACTCTACAGCTGAAAAACGTTTCATCGAATTGGGACCGGAATTTGGCAACAATGCAGTAGTAGAACGCGGACTGATACCGGGAGAAAACATTGTAGTAGAAGGTTACCACAAGCTGAGCCCGGGCATCAAGATGCGTATAGGCACAGCCCCGATAGAAAAAGAAGAAGAAAATAAGGATGAATAAATCGCACAATCACCAAAACGTATTCACAAAATGAAAGTAAGTTTCTTTATCGACCGGCCAGTCTTTTCAATCGTCATCTCTATATTGATAGTCATCATCGGTGTCATCGGACTTACCATGCTGCCTATCGACCAATATCCGCAAATTACGCCACCTGTGGTAAAAATCAGTGCATCTTATCCGGGTGCGAGCGCACTCACGGTATCACAAGCCGTCGCAACCCCGATAGAACAAGAACTGAACGGTACACCAGGCATGCTTTATATGGAGTCGAACAGTTCCAATTCCGGAGGATTCTCGGCAACAGTCACCTTTGACATCTCGGCAGACCCCGACCTTGCTGCCGTGGAAATCCAGAACCGCATCAAACTGGCCGAATCACGTCTGCCAGCCGAAGTGGTACAGAATGGTATCGAAATCGAGAAACAAGCCGCCAGCCAGCTGATGACTATCTGCCTGACTTCAAGCGATCCCAAGTTTGACGAAATCTACTTGAGCAATTTTGCTACCTTGAATGTACTCGACCTGCTGCGCCGTATACCGGGAGTAGGACGCGTATCCAACATCGGAAGCCGCTACTATGCCATGCAAATCTGGCTGGACCCTGCCCGTCTTGCCAATTTCGGTCTCACCGTACAAGACGTACAAAATGCCTTGAAAGACCAGAACCGTGAATCGGCTGCCGGTGTATTGGGACAACAACCCGTTACCGGTCTCGACATTACTATCCCGATAACGGCACAAGGGCGTCTGTCAAGTGCTGCCCAATTCGAAGAAATCGTGTTGCGTGCCAACCCCGACGGTTCACTGATACGCATGCGGGACGTGGCGCGTGTATCGCTCGAAGCCCAGTCATACAATACAGAGAGTGGTATCAACGGAGGCAATGCCGCCGTATTAGGAGTCTACATGCTGCCAGGTGCCAACGCCATGGAAGTAGCAGAACGTGTGAAAGCCGCCATGGATGAAATCAGCAAGAATTTTCCGGAAGGCATGAAATACGAAGTACCTTTCGACATGACATCTTATATATCCGAATCCATCCACGAAGTATACAAGACCCTGTTCGAAGCCTTGTTCCTCGTCATCGTGGTAGTGTTCCTTTCGCTACAAAGTTGGCGTGCGACTCTGATTCCTACCATAGCCGTTCCTATCTCATTGATCGGTACTTTCGGCTTTATGCTCATTTTCGGCTTTTCGCTGAACATCCTGACCCTGCTAGGTTTGGTACTGGCCATCGGACTGGTAGTGGATGATGCCATCGTAGTAGTCGAAAACGTAGAACGTATTATGGAAGAAGAACACCTCAGCCCTTACGAAGCTACCAAAAAAGCAATGGACGGTCTGACCGGAGCCTTGATTGCCACCTCTATGGTACTGGCTGCCGTATTTGTTCCGGTCAGCTTCCTTTCCGGCATTTCAGGACAATTGTATCGACAGTTCAGTATCACCATTGCAGTATCTGTACTGCTATCCACCGTCGTGGCACTGACACTCAGCCCTGTGATGTGCTCACTGATTCTACGTCCACAAGACCCGAACAAACCCAAGAACCGTGTGTTCCGGGCTATCAACAAATGGCTGGACATAGGCAATCATAAATATGTAGGCGGCATCAGCCGGCTCATCAAAAACCCTAAACGCGTGACGGCAGGATTCGGTATGGTCATCGTTTTCATATTCGTGCTCTACCGGCTGATACCAACCAGTTTTCTCCCAACGGAAGACCAAGGATATTTCACCGTCGAACTGGAAATGCCAGAAGGTACTACACTGGAACGTACCCGCGAAATTACCAACCGTGCCGTAGCCTTCCTGATGAAAGATCCTGCTGTAGAATATGTACAAAGCGTAGCAGGTTCCAGCCCGCGTGTCGGTACCAGCCAGGCACGCACCACGCTTACGGTCATCTTGAAAGAATGGAAAGAACGTGACAACACTACCATTGAACAAATTATGGCAGATGTGCAGAACGAGTTCAAGAAATACCCTGAATGCAAGGTTTACCTCTCCACACCACCTGTCATTCCCGGATTAGGTACCTCCGGAGGTTTTGAAATGCAGCTGGAAGCCCGTGGAGATGCTACGTACGACAATCTGGTGGCTGCTGCAGACACGCTTATGTACTACGCCTCGCAACGCAAAGAGCTGAGTGGACTGTCGTCTTCATTGCAGGCGGAAATCCCTCAACTTTATTTCGACGTAGACCGTGACAAAGTAAAATTGTCGGGCGTACCGATGGCCGATGTTTTCACAACAATGAAAGCTTATACCGGATCGCTTTATGTGAACGACTTCAATATGTTCAACCGTATCTACCGTGTGTACATCCAGGCTGAAGCACCTTACCGTGAACATCGTGACAACATCAACCTGTTTTTCGTGCGGGGAAGTTCCGGCGATATGATTCCATTAACGGCATTGGGCAATACCGAATATACCACCGGTCCCGGAAGTATCAAACGTTTTAATATGTTCAACACCGCCATCATCCGCGGAACAGCCGCCCACGGTTACAGTTCAGGACAAGCAATGGAACTTATCGAGCAACTGGCTAAAGAACATCTGCCCGACAACATCGGAGTAGAATGGAGTGGACTTTCCTACCAGGAAAAACAGGCAGGCGGACAGACCGGTATGATTCTGACACTGGTATTCCTCTTCGTCTTCCTTTTCCTGGCAGCCCTGTATGAAAGCTGGAGCGTGCCAGTCGCTGTACTGCTCTCCTTGCCGGTAGCCGCTTTGGGAGCATATGCCGGTGTCGCCTTATGCGGATTGGAAAATGATACGTATTTCCAGATTGGCCTGGTAATGCTGGTCGGACTGGCTGCCAAAAACGCCATCCTGATTGTAGAGTTTGCCAAAGACGAAGTAGACAAAGGAAAAGATGTAATAGAAGCTGCGCTGCACGCATCACATTTACGTTTCCGTCCCATCCTGATGACCTCACTCGCTTTTATTTTGGGCATGGTGCCACTGGTCATTGCAAGCGGACCGGGTTCTGCCAGCCGTCAAGCCATCGGCACGGGCGTATTCTTCGGAATGATTGTGGCTGTAACAGTAGGTATTTTCCTGGTTCCTTTCTTCTTCGTGATGATTTACAAGGCAAAAAACAAACTCAAAGTGAAACATACTCATTAATTGCTGCAACCTATGAAAGTAACAAAACTCACATATTATTTCCTTTGCATCATCTTGGCAACCTCACTCTTGGCTAGTTGCCAGATAGGGAAACATTATTCACGTCCCGAACTGAACCTGCCCCATACCCTGGACAGTCTTAGCGTAGACACCGCTTCAATAGGTGACTACGCCTGGGAAAAAATCTATACCGACACGACCCTGCAGGCACTGATACGCAAAACACTGACCTACAACAAGGACATGCTGATAGCTGCCTCACGGGTGAAGGAGTTGGCAGCACGTAAGCGCATTGCCATCGGAGATATGCTGCCCCAAATCGGACTGCGCGTCTACGCCGAGCGTGAACGGGAAAACTATGGTGGCAATCACTATTCACAAGACGATGAATTCGACCTGAAAGGTACCATGAGCTGGGAAATTGACCTTTGGGGTAAACTGCGTTGGGCTAAAGACAAAAGCGTAGCCGACCTCATCGGGTCAATAGAAAACCAACGGGCATTGAAAATGAGCCTGGTAGCCGAAGTGGCACAAACCTACTTCGAACTGGTGGCCCTCGACAATGAACTTGCCATCGTGCGCCAAACCGTAGATGCGCGACGCGAAAGTCTCCACCTGGCACGCATCCGCTACGAAGGAGGACTGACTTCAGAAACCGCCTTCCGGCAAGCACAAGTGGAATTGGCACGTACAGCCACACTGGTTCCCGACCTGGAACGTCAGATTACGTTAAAAGAAAACGACATAGCTTTCCTGACCGGCGACTATCCACACCACATCCGGCGCACAGCATTGCCCGAAGACGTATTGTTGCCAGCCAGTCTGCCTGTAGGGCTGCCGTCCAGCCTATTGGAACGCCGCCCCGACATCCGCGAAGCAGAACAGGCACTGATAGCAGCCAATACCGAGGTAGGTATTGCCTTCACCAGCCTGTTCCCCAGTCTGACCTTGAATGCCAGCTACGGAGGCGAGAGCGATGTGCTCAGCGAACTGCTGAAATCTCCCTGGCACCTGCTCAGTGCCAACCTACTACAACCGGTCTTCAGTTGGGGTAAGAACCGTGCCCGACTGAAAGCACAAAAAGCCGCTTTGGAAGGAGCTACCCAAGCCTATGAGAAAGTAGTGCTCAACGCTTTTAAAGAAGCCTACAATGCCATTGCCGACTTCAACAAAAGCAAGGAAATCTATGAAACCCGCCTCCGCTTGGAACAAGCATCGAAAAGTACCCTCGATCTCGCTCAGCTGCAATACATCAATGGTGTGATCGGCTATATGGACCTGCTGGATGCACAGCGTGGTTATCTTAATGCGCAAATCGGACTTAGCAATGCTGTACGTGACAAGCAAATCACCGTTGTCCGCCTATACAAAGCATTAGGAGGTGGATGGAAAAACTGACATTATACTTCCGCAGCATTTATTGATGCATTTTGTCGATGTCATTATAGAAGGTGTATCAAAATGAAAGTTGATTTTTATTTTGATACACCCTCATCATCTCTACGGAAACGGTGTGAAAGGTTCAAGGAAATGCAACACTATAAATGCCTCCTCAAACGAACATAAGTGATACGACTGACTTACTTATGTGAAACGCCCAAGTTACTTATGTGAAACACCCAACTCACTTATGTTCATCAAAAGGCATGCTTCAATCAATGCCTCTGAAATGCAGACAAAAACAAAGCCTCAAAAATTTTAAAGAACAAAGCCGGAACCTCCTCGCGGAGACCCCGACTCGCTTTCATCAAACAACCAATAAGGAAATTAGAGGTAAATTTAATGATATTATCTAATGAATAACAGCTCTCTATATTTAGGCAGCGTCCACATCTGATCGTCTACTATCAGTTCCAATTTGTCGATGTGGTAACGTATCTGTTCCAGCATCGGCGCAATGGTGTCATGGTAAGCCACGGCCTTTTCACGCTCGTCCACAATTTTATTTGCCACTTTACGCGCTTCTATCATCGTATCCACGTGCTCTTTGATATAAGACGTATGCTCCGAAATCTTCCGGATGATGGCAACGTTCTCGGCAGAAAGCTTCTCTGCCTCTTCAGCTGGAAACAGTCCCTTCATCTTGTACACATTATCTATCAGCTTGCTTTGGTATTCGATGGCGACCGGCACCACATGGTTCATCACCAAATCGCCTAATACACGTGCCTCAATCTGAATCTTCTTTGTATACGTTTCCCATTTCACTTCGTTACGCGCCTCCAGTTCTTTCTGTGTCATCACACCCTGCGACTCGAACATCTTCACCGAAGCAGGTGTCAGATACTGGTCGAAAATAACCGGACAACTGGTTTCGCAATCCAGGCCGCGACGTGCCGCTTCCGCTTTCCACTCTTCACTGTAGCCATTACCGTCAAAACGGATAGGCTTCGAAGCCTTGATATATTCACGGATAACCTGAATGAGGGCGGACACTTTCGGTTCACCTTTTTCTATAAGTTCGTCTACCTTTTGTTTAAACTCTACCAGCTGCTCTGCCACGGCAGTATTCAATGCAATCATTGCGCTGGCACAGTTAGCCTCCGAGCCTACCGCACGGAACTCGAAACGGTTGCCCGTAAAAGCAAAGGGGGAAGTACGGTTACGGTCGGTATTATCAATCAGCAATTCGGGAATCTGCGGGATGTCCAGTTTCATGCCGTGCTTGCCGCCAAGAGCTATCAAGTCATCGGTCGAGCTTTCCTCCATGTGATCAAGTACTTTGCTAAGCTGTGTGCCGAGGAAAGAAGAGATAATGGCAGGAGGTGCTTCGTTGGCTCCCAAACGATGGGCATTCGTAGCGCTCATGATAGAGGCCTTCAGCAAACCGTTGTGACGGTACACCGCCATCAGTGTGTTGACAATAAAAGTTATAAAGCGCAAGTTCTCCTCGGGAGTCTTACCTGGTGCCATCAGCAATACACCTGTATCAGTCCCCAATGACCAGTTGTTGTGCTTACCCGAACCATTTACTCCCTTGAAGGGTTTTTCATGAAGCAGCACACGGAATCCATGCGTACGTGCCACTTTACGCATCAGCGACATAATCAGCATGTTATGGTCTACGGCAAGGTTGCACTCCTCAAAGATAGGTGCCAGTTCAAACTGGTTGGGAGCCACTTCATTATGACGGGTCTTGACGGGTATTCCCAGTTCTAATGCCTGAATTTCCAAATCTTTCATAAAAGCAGCCACGCGGGTCGGGATGGCACCGAAATAATGGTCTTCCAGCTGTTGGTTCTTCGAAGCCTCGTGTCCCATCAACGTACGCCCGGTCAGCAATAAATCGGGTCGTGCGGCATACAAGCCTTCATCTACCAGGAAATATTCCTGCTCCCATCCCAGGTATGCCGAAACTTTCTTCACATTCGGATCGAAATAATGGCATACATCTACCGCTGCCTTATTGACGGCACGCAGTGCTTTCAACAACGGAGCCTTATAGTCAAGCGATTCGCCCGTATAAGCGATGAACACGGTAGGGATACACAAGGTGTCGTCTACCACAAATACCGGCGACGAGGGATCCCACGCACTATAACCACGCGCCTCGAAAGTATTACGGATACCGCCATTAGGGAACGAAGAAGCATCCGGTTCCTGCTGTACCAGCAATTTTCCGGAAAACTCTTCCATCATACCTCCCTTGCCATCGTGTTCCACAAAGGCATCGTGCTTCTCTGCAGTCCCTTCCGTAAGCGGTTGGAACCAGTGTGTATAGTGAGTAGCCCCTAATTCGCTTGCCCACTGTTTCATTCCTGCTGCTACAGCATCGGCAATGCTGCGGTCTAGTGTCGCGCCGTTATCCATTGCATCTACCAGCTTCTCGTACACTTTGCTGGGAAGATACTTAAACATCTTTTCCCGATTGAACACGTATTTCCCGAAATATTCACTCGGGCGCTCCTTTGGAGCCGGTACATCAAAAGGCTTCGCCTGGAATGCCTTTTCTACTACCCTGAATCTTAAAGTTGACATAATACCTCAATAATTAGTTGTTATTTGTTCACATATTTCTATATAATCAAATCTTTTTGAAACGAAATTCAATTATATAACATCTTTTTGTCTGATGCAAAAGTAAGGCTTTTCATTCATATACTCCCCCTCTACGAAGTCATATTTTCATTTATTTTATCAGAACCTTTCAATTTGAAATAAAACCGCAACATTCTGTTATCAATTTCACACAAACGAAGTCGATTTTATTACTTTCACAAACAAAGGGACTGTTTTGAATTTCCACAAAAAGTTTTTTGGGCTTGATGTGTTCGTTTCGTGTGTGTTGGGCGATAAATTCAAAACAGTTTCTAAGACATACTTAAATTTAATGAATCTGCATGTCCGCAATTAGCCAATCCGATTGAGTTGAAAACGCAGTAGTACTTCATTTGCCGATGAAGTATATATCCGTAGGCGGATGGAGATATATTCAAACGCAGATGCAGTATATATTCATTTTCCAGGGGTATGTATTGGCTGTTTGCGGAATTCATAATTCAAAACTGTTTTTCAAAAACAGTTCCTCATCTATTTCTCAATTACGTTTTCGTAATTTACCCAGTATCTTGCTTTTTTGTATTATCTTTGCCCCCAAATTTGAACTACTAAATTAAAATGAAAAAGAAACGACTGCTTATTGGAGGAAGCATCCTGTTCCTAATCCTAGCCTCAGGCATCATAACAGGATATGCCTGCCTAATGAACCAACCGCTGGGAATTGAAAAATCCACTTTCTTATATATAGACAATGATGACAACATAGACTCTGTATGCTATAAATTGGAACACAGGCTGCATGCACGCAGGCTGACAGGATTTCGCCTGCTGGCATTCCAAAGTGATTATACCAACCACATCCACTCGGGAGCCTATCTGTTTACTCCAGAAGCACGTACGTGGCAAATCTTCCGGACGTTACAAGCTGGAAACCAAACGCCTGTATCGGTCACTATCCCCAGCGTGCGCACCATCGGAAAACTATGCCAATCTATTTCACACCAATTGATGATGGATTCGACCGCAATTGCCAGCCTCCTGACAGACAGTACATATTGTGCCAGTTTGGGATATAACGCTTATACCCTGCCTGCCCTATTTATTCCAAACACCTATGAAGTATATTGGAACACCAGTTGCAAAGATTTCATAAAACGCATGCAGAAAGAACATCAACGGTTCTGGAATGAAAAACGCACGGCACAGGCAAAAGCTATCGGACTTACCCCGACTGAGGTAAGTACCCTTGCATCCATCGTAGACGAAGAAACGGCTAACCAAGCAGAAAAACCGATAGTGGCAGGACTGTACATTAACCGGCTGAAAGCAAACATGCTGCTTCAAGCAGACCCTACTGTTAAATTCGGATTACAGGAATTTGGATTACGCCGCATTCTATACAAACATCTGGAGACCGACAGCCCGTATAATACCTATATATATAAAGGACTTCCTCCTGGTCCTATCCGCATTCCCAGCATACAAGGATTGGAAAGTGTATTAAACTATTCACATCACGACTATCTGTACATGTGTGCCAAAGAAGATTTTTCGGGTACGCACAATTTTGCCCGTACCATGAGCCAGCACCTTGCCAATGCCCGACGTTATCAACAGGCATTGAACCGAAGGAATATCCGGTAAACTTGAGCGGATTGTCTTAAATAATCATTACTTTTGCATCACATTTTCAATAATTACAATATGAATTGGAAAAAACTAACTTTATGGCTGGCAGCAGGTTGCCTATCATTGCCCGCTATTGCCCAACAAACAGACACCACCCTCACCTACCGCATCGAAGCAAGCGGCAATCTGTCGGATGGTACGTATGCACCGCTCTGGTTCACAGCCAACCGGTATGGGCTATCCAGCCAGAAACCAAACAGTGGCTACATCCGAGCCGGACTACATTACGGAAAAAAACTGAACCGCCACTGGCGCATCGAAGCAGGACTTGACCTGGCAGGTGCCGCCAATCAAGTTTCCGGTTTTGTTATACAACAAGCGTACGCCGACATCGCGTGGAAATTCCTGCGCCTCAGCATCGGAAGCAAAGAGCGCCCGGGTTTCCCACTTACAAAAAATGAAAGACTGAGCAGCGGCATGATGGTAGAAGGACCGAATGCCCGACCAGTTCCGCAAGTCAGAATAGACATCCCCGAATATGTCACCATCCCTGGTACGGGCAATTGGCTTGCCTTAAAGGGGCATCTTGCTTACGGAGCGTTTACCGACTGGAACTGGCAGGAAGATTTCGCAGCTCCCGAGACCAATTGGGGCAAACATATCCTGTATCACAGCAAGTCGTTGATGTTCCGCATCGGGAACCGTGAAAAGTTTCCGGTAGAGTTCGAACTGGGACTGCTGATGGCTGCACAGTTTGCCGGAGCACAAATGCTGAAGAATGCCGATGGAAGCAGTACGGTCTCTGTAGACATGCCCGGCGGACTGAAAAGTTTCTTTAAGGCATTCATCCCAATGAGCGGAGGAAGCGACACACCTTGGGGCGATCAAGTAAACGTAGAAGGCAACCACTTGGGAAGCTGGAATTTTGCCTTGACCTATTACTTGAATGACTGGCGGTTCCGTGCTTACTTAGACCATTATTTCGATGACCATTCGCAAATGGTATGGCAATACGGACGATGGAAAGACGGACAGCTAGGCATCGAAATAGACCTGCCGAAGAATCGTTGGTTAAGCGCAATTGTATGGGAAACCATGTCGACCAAACAGCAGACCGGCCCGCTACTGTATGACGAATTTGCCGGAACACTGGGTTATCAAGTCAGTGCATCCGATAATTATTACAACAACTATTGCTATCAGGCATGGCAGCACTGGGGACAAGGTATGGGAAATCCTTTCCTTCCGGGGCCTATTTATAATAAAGACGGAGAAATCACTTTCAAGAGCAACCGCGTGCGTGCCCAGCATTTAGGCATCGAAGGCGACCCAAGCGAGGAATGGAACTGGCGCATACTGATATCGTTTGCACGCCATTGGGGAACCTACCAAACACCGCTGGACAAACAACGCAAACAGTTCAGTTCGCTTTATGAAGCAACTTACAGTCCCCGCTGGGCTACAGGCTGGAGCGCTTCCATAGGATTAGGGCTTGACCGTGGAAACTATTTGGGAAACTCTACAGGAGGTATCCTGACAATCCGGAAAACAGGAAAGATATTTTAAGTTTGTGAGTTTTTAAGTTTTGATTGTTAATATGAAAGCCATACATTTATTAATTGCGATGTGTTTCTTCGCCTTGTTCGCTTCTTGCGAGAAAAAGCCTATTGACGAAAACATCGAAGGCATGTGGAAATTGGAACAGTTTACCACCCTTGACGATGGCATTGTCCACCGTGACTGCCAGCGCATCTTTTATAGCATCCAATTACAGATTGTACAGATAGCTGAAAAGCAATGCACGCACAAATACGGCACATTCGTCGGACATTTTTACCTGAACGAAGACCATAGCCAGGCAACCATGAAAGATTTCCGTTTCCGTGAATCAACCGGCGACAGCGGTGAAGATGTTCCAGTAGAGCGGCTGCTTCCTTTCGGCATCAACTCACTTGAAACGACCTTCGATGTTTTGAAAGCCGACGGGAAACACCTCGTCCTCCAGTCAGATTACGCCAAACTGGAATTTATCAGTTTCTGATGAACCCCAATAAACAGACTCTAAACGCGCAGGAAAAAGCATCCGATGACTTCATGGCTTGAGGCTTTTTCCTGCGTTTTTCGGTATGTCTGCGAACGGCAAATTAGTGCTGAAAAGAAAAATTATCCTTTTATCCACAATTTCTTACCCTTCCATCCCCAATTTTAGATTCCGAATTTGCTTGCACATTCCAGATTTTTCTTATCTTTGCAACAAACTAATACATCCAACTAATATATCCAATAATGAAAAACAGTAAAGAACTTATGAACCGCGCAGCCGATAACATCCGTATCTTGGCTGCTTCAATGGTAGAAAAAGCTAAATCCGGACACCCGGGTGGCGCTATGGGTGGTGCAGACTTTGTAAATGTACTCTTCTCTGAGTTTTTAGTTTACGACCCTGAAAATCCCCGTTGGGAAGGCAGAGACCGCTTCTTCCTTGACCCAGGACACATGTCGCCGATGCTGTACTCTGTACTGGCGTTGACTGGCAAATTCACCATGGACGAATTGCAACAATTCCGTCAATGGGGAAGCCCTACTCCAGGACATCCTGAAGTAGACGTCATGAGAGGCATCGAAAACACTTCCGGCCCGCTGGGACAAGGACACACATTCGCTGTAGGTGCCGCCATCGCAGCCAAATTCCTGAAAGCACGTTTAGGCGATGTAATGAACCAAACGATTTATGCTTACATCTCAGACGGAGGTGTACAAGAAGAAATCTCGCAAGGCTCGGGACGTATCGCCGGACACTTGGGACTGGACAACTTGATTATGTTCTACGACTCGAACGATATCCAGCTGTCTACCGAATGTAAAGACGTAACAGACGAAGATGTAGCCAAGAAATACGAGGCATGGGGCTGGAAAGTCATTACAATCAATGGGAATGACGCTGACGAAATCCGTGCCGCATTGACCGAAGCAAAAGCCGTAACAGGTCAGCCTACCTTGATTATCGGTAAGACCATCATGGGTAAGGGGGCACGTAAGGCAGACAACAGCAGCTACGAACACAACTGCGCTACACACGGCGCGCCGTTGGGAGGTGACGCTTACACCAATACCGTCAAGAACTTGGGTGGCAATCCGGAACAACCGTTCCAAATCTTCCCGGAAGTAGCGGAACTTTACGCAAAACGCCGCGAAGAACTGAAAGCCATCGTAGGCGAACGCTATGCGGCTAAAGCAGAATGGGCAAAGGCTAATCCGGAACTGGCTGCCAAGATGGAATACTGGTTCTCTGGCAAAGCTCCTCAAGTAAACTGGGACGCTATCCAGCAAAAAGCAGGTTCGGCTACACGTGGTGCTTCGGCTACTGTGCTCGGCACATTGGCAGAACAAGTAGAAAACATGGTTTGCGCATCTGCCGACTTGTCTAACTCTGATAAGACCGACGGTTTCTTGAAAAAGACACATGCCTTTACGAAAAACGACTTCAGCGGCGCATTCTTCCAAGCAGGTGTATCAGAATTGACCATGGCATGCTGCTGCATCGGTATGGCATTGCACGGAGGCGTTATCCCCGCATGCGGTACCTTCTTTGTATTCTCCGACTACATGAAACCAGCTGTACGTATGGCTGCCCTGATGGAAACTCCTGTGAAGTTCATTTGGACACACGACGCATTCCGTGTAGGCGAAGACGGACCTACTCATGAACCGGTAGAACAAGAAGCACAAATCCGCTTGATGGAGAAACTGAAAAACCACAAGGGACACAACTCAATGTTGGTTCTCCGCCCGGCAGATTGCGAAGAGACTACTCAGGCATGGAAGCTGGCAATGGAAAACACGACCACTCCTACTGCACTGATTTTCTCTCGCCAGAATATTGCCAACCTGCCCGAAGGAAACGATTATACCCAGACAGCCAAAGGCGCTTATGTCGTAGCCGGCTCTGACGAAAACCCGGATGTTATCCTGCTGGCTTCAGGTTCGGAAGTATCTACTTTGGTAGCCGGAACTGAACTACTCCGTAAAGATGGCATCAAGGTGCGTATCGTTTCTGTTCCTTCGGAAGGACTGTTCCGCAGCCAAAGCAAAGAATATCAGGACAGCGTCCTTCCTGCCGGAGTAAAGAAATTCGGTCTGACAGCCGGACTGCCTGTAAATCTGCTTGGACTGGTAGGCACTGACGGAAAGATTTGGGGATTGGAATCATTCGGTTTCTCGGCTCCGTACAAGGTTTTGGACGAAAAGCTGGGCTTCACAGCCGAAAACGTATACAACCAAGTAAAAGCCATGTTCTAATATGAAACTGATAGGATTGGCTTCCGACCATGCCGGCTTTGCATTGAAACAATATGTAAAGCAATGGCTCGAAGCAAAAGGTTGGGAATATAAAGACTTCGGCACATATACTGCCGACAGTTGCGACTACGCAGACTTTGCACACCCGTTGGCACTTGCCGTAGAAGCGGGCGAATGTTATCCGGGTATTGCAATCTGTGGCAGCGGAGAAGGCATCAGCATGACTCTGAACAAACATCAGGGCATACGTGCCGCACTTTGCTGGATTCCGGAGATTTCCCACTTGGCACGCCAGCATAATGATGCCAACGTTTTGGTAATGCCTGGACGTTTCATTGACAACGAGATGGCGGACAAAATTATGACCGAATTCTTCAACACAGCTTTTGAAGGAGGACGTCACCAAAAACGCATCGATAAAATGCCGGTCCACTAACCGGTACCTTTTAAAAATGCGGATTAACGCAGGCTTTCGCAGCATAGAATAACTAACTGCCCAATCTGCGTTAATCCGCATTTTATTTAGAAGCCCATTTTATTTAGAAGCTTCTCTTTTCATATTATTTATAGCAAAATTCAGCCTTTTTTTCGTTTTCTTCCTATATTTGTCCTTCTAAATAGAATCAAATCAATAAATCATTATGAAAAAACTACTGCTCATCCTTTTGATATGTTTGCCTCTGACAGGCATTGCTAAGGATAAAAACGACAACTCAAATCCAAAGTACCTGGCAGGAGCCGTAACCCTGACCGATGGGAAAGTGACTTTCACCAAAGAAATCAAAGCACCCGGACTCTCGAAACAGGAAATCTACAATCAACTTCTAGACTGGGCTACGAACCGGTTTAAACCCGATGGAAAACTAAACAGTTTTGTAGCCTATACCAACGAAGAAGCTGGAGAAATCGCCGTACAAGCTGAAGAATACATTGTATTTTCTTCTTCCGCATTGTCACTCGACCGCACACGTATTTACTATCAATTTCTGATTTATGCCAAAGAAGGTATTTGCGACCTTGAAATGACACGTATCCGCTATTGGTATGACGAAGCCCGTGATGGAGGTGAAAAATATACTGCAGAAGAATGGATTACAGACGATATGGCTTTAAACAAGAAACAAACGAAACTGGCTCCGATATGTGGAAAGTTCAGAAGAGAAACCATCGACCTGAAAGACCAACTCTTCCAGCAGGTAACCGATGCTTTAGGACAAAAGCTTCTGGGTACGCAAACAACTGCAAACGTACAACAACCTGCCACTCTCTCTACACAACAGCCCACTCTTTCTGCTACAGGTGAACTGAAAACAGTGAGCATAGACCGGCTTCCTTCCAACTTGAATGAGCTGGCCACCCAAGGACGTAT
The DNA here is from genome assembly GCF_002161565.1 of Bacteroides sp. An51A. Lineage (NCBI taxonomy): Bacteria > Pseudomonadati > Bacteroidota > Bacteroidia > Bacteroidales > Bacteroidaceae > Bacteroides > Bacteroides sp. An51A. Next base: position 48,970 of record NZ_NFIC01000008.1, on the reverse strand, counting down.
CACTCTGACTGCTGAAAACGGAGAAACCATTGACATCCAAACTGAAAGCTGGAGTGGACTGGGACAAATGTTGGGAAAGAATGTTGCCTATATTTTATTCGACCAAAGCCGCATCGCAGCCAACGCATTGATGGGACAAAACACGACCTACAAAGTTTCATTCTACTTCAACCAAAGCACACAGCCTTCGATAATTATTACTTGCAAAAAAGCGATGGCGCAACCAATGACTGCAAATGAATTGAAATCGCTCAACCAAACTGTCGATGCATCTAAACAATATACAATGTATATCGGTGAAATTACTCAAATTGAAATGAGATAACAAACTCCCTAAATTTCCAAAAGAGGATAGGATGTACACTCGCAAAGAGTAACATCCTATCCTCTTTTTTATTGCTTGCTGCCCATCTTACTGCCATCCGAAAAAACTTGTTTATAGCTTTTTACTACCGTAACAACATAGACAAACAGGTGACTATAGATTGTATAGACCTATCAAACGCCGGAGTACTGTATCTTCTTGTCTACACACAGATAACTTCGTCTGGTATAAAATTAATAATCTTGCAGCGGATGGACCTATATGCGCTTGCCACTGCAACTATATCCGCGGGCTTCTGCAACCGGCTGCGTCTTGTTATGATTCTATCCGGAAAGGCAGTAGTCAGTAAGCATTGGTTCGAATGCTTACAAAATTTCATCAGGCAATTCAGAAACTGTTTTGAATTTATCGTGCGATGATTTGGGATAAGTTTTTGAGGCATTTCCGTTTGTGTAATGAGGAAGATAACGGCTATCTGACGAAGAATACAATCAGACTGCGATAAGGGTGTGCCAACGACATGAACCGCCTGTAAATCACCTTGCTGTAACAGATGGAAAGCTGTACGAAAAAGAACACGCAGACCAAAGTAGTCAAAATATCCACCGCGTAATCCCAGACCGGGTGCTTCTCCAGATAGAAATCACGCATTACCTCGTCAGTCAGGAAGTAAAGCAACATGTAGAGCACATAAGTGATGAACGTCAGCAGCAGCCGGCTCCGGAGTGTGTCGAACCAAAATTTCATATCATCTGTATTTTATTGATTAACGCATGCAAAGTAAAAGCATTCACACAAGACTGACTTCAGAAATCTTTCCCAACCGACAAAAAGAGGCACTGAAACGTACTCCCTTTCAATCAACCTCTTCTGCCTTCGCCTTCTTACTCCGGAATATTCTATACCCTACTGCAGCAACCAGAACAGACATAAACGGAGAAAGGATATTAAAAAAGCTATATGGAAGATACTCCAGCGTAGGTACTTTAAGTACTGTCGCCTGCGTCATACCACAAGAATTCCATGGAATAAGCACCGATGTGACAGTAGCCGAGTCTTCCACCGACCGGCTAAGCAAACGGTTTTCATACCCTTTTCGCTCATAAAGTTTCTTATAGAGGCTGCTAGTCAGCAAGATGGAAATATACTGGTCGCCCGTAACGATATTACATACCAATCCGGTTCCAACCGTAGCTCCTACCAACGTAAAGGCCCTATGGGCAAGACGGGCAAACAGTTCGGTCAGACTTTTCAGCATACCACTTCCCGCAAGTACTCCACCGAAAGTAACCGAACAGACAATCAAGAATATCGTATTAAGCATCCCCGTCATACCTCGTGTAGAAATCAAGGCATCAATAGCCTCATTACCGGTCTGGATAGCCGTCGAGCCATAAAATGTAACAGTAATGCCCTTACATGCATCCCAAAAAGACAAACCTGAAAAATCAGTAAAAGGCAGTCCGGGGTTCGCTACTGCCCATACCGCTTGAGGCTGAGCGACAAGTCCCGTTACGGCAGCCATCACCGCAGCACAAAAAAGCGTCAAGACAGCAGGTACTTTCTTAACAATAAGCACACCAGTAAGTGCCGGAACAATCAGCAACCAGGGTGTAATGTTAAAAACAGATTTCAATGCCCCAGCAAACTCGGCAGTCTGTGACGCTCCAACCTGCTTGTGCATCAGACTCGCCACAAGAAAAATCACCATCGCTATCGTCAGCGAAGGGATAGTAGTAATCATCATATAGCGAATATGAGTGAACAAAGGAGTGCCCGAAGAGGAAGAAGCCAACACCGTCGTGTCAGATAACGGAGAGACCTTATCGCCGAAATAAGCCCCCGACACAATAGCACCTGCCGTCCATCCCGGTTCAAATCCCAAAGCCACACCGATGCCTATCAATGCCACTCCAATGGTGGCAATCGTGGTCCACGAACTCCCTGTCATCAGCGATACTAGCGCACATATCGCACAAGCTGCAGCCAAGAATATTGCCGGATAAATTACCTGCATTCCATAACATATCATAGCAGGAACAATACCACTCACCATCCATGTGCCGGCAATCGCACCGATAAGCAACAAGATAAGGATAGCTGTACCAACTGACCGGATATTGTCGAGAATGCAAAACTCTAAAATTTCCCACGAATTCTTATAGGCAAACATCGAAATGGCTGCCGTAACAGCAGAAGCCAATAACAAACATACCTGACTCCCTCCCGAAAGAGCATCGGGGCCGAATATTTTTATAATCACTACCAGAGACAGGGTCAATACCACAAAAGGTATCAAAGAAACTTGCCACGAAGGCAGTCGGCGCATCGGTGTCGATGCACGATTGTCTTTACTCATTTTCAATATTTATTCATCAACAAAAACGCAGATTCACACAGATGATTTATCTTTTCCAATCTGCGGAAACCTGCGTTCCTAATGTTCTAAAATCAATACCAATATATTATACCACTCATTAGACAGCACCACGCAACTGCTTGTCCATGGCGGCTGCAGCACGACGTCCGTCACCCATTGCCAGAATCACCGTAGCACCTCCACGCACGATATCACCTCCGGCATAGATAGCAGGAATGGAAGACTGCATGTCATCGTTCACCGCAATGGTACCTTTACGTCCCAGTTCCAGTCCTGGAATGGAATTCGGCACTATCGGATTTGGCGACACGCCCACACTGACAATAGCCATATCAATATCGAGCGTTACAGTAGCCCCTGGTATAGCTACCGGGCTACGGCGTCCAGAAGCATCGGGTTCTCCTAACTCCATTTTCTGAAGCACCACTTGCTTCACACGCCCCTGCTCGTCGGCAATATATTCAAGCGGATTGTGCAGAGTCATAAACTCCACACCTTCTTCTTTGGCGTGCTTCACCTCTTCAATACGGGCAGGCATTTCAGCTTCCGACCGACGGTAAACAATAATTGCCCGCTCAGCTCCTAGACGGCGTGCTGTACGCACGGAATCCATTGCCGTATTTCCGCCTCCGACCACAATGACACGCTTTCCAAAAGTAACAGGGGTATCTGAATCCTCACTTGCCGCATCCATCAGGTTGACGCGGGTCAGATATTCATTCGATGACATAATATTGATTGAATTCTCGCCCGGAATGTTCATGAAGTTGGGCAGTCCGGCTCCAGATGCTACAAAAACACCCTTATAACCTTCAGCCTGCAAGTCTTCTACAGAAACCGTCTTCCCAATGATGCAGTCTTTTACAAACTCTACCCCCATTTTCGAAAGGTTCTCTATCTCTACATCCACGATTTTATTCGGCAACCGAAATTCCGGGATACCATATTTTAATACACCACCAATTTCGTGCAAAGCTTCGAACACGGTCACATCATAACCCATCTTAGCCATATCGCCAGCAAACGACAAACCGGCAGGTCCCGAGCCTACAACAGCTACTTTAACGCCATTCTTCGGAGCCAGTTCGGGCGTAGAAATCTGTCCGCTCTCACGCTCGTAATCAGCAGCAAAACGCTCCAAGTAGCCGATAGCAACGGCTTCGTGCCCCATCTTAAGATGAATGCACTTCGACTCACATTGCTTTTCCTGTGGACATACCCGACCACAAACTGCAGGCAGTGCACTGGTCTTTTTCAATACACGGGCCGCCTCAAGAAACTCACCACGTTCGATATTTTTAATGAAGCCCGGAATATTGATACCTACCGGACAACCTTCCATACACGAAGGATTGGCACAATCCAAACAACGCTTAGCCTCTGTCAATGCCTGTTCTTCATTCAATCCGAGGTTCACTTCCTCCTTACGGCTATGCGAACGGTATTCGGGATCCAACTCATTCATTTTCACACGAGGGATAGCGGTGCGTTCTTTCGGTTTCATTGACTTACGCAGGGCTTCTCGCCATGGAGCTGTACGGTCGTCCTGAGACTTTGTAACTTCACATACGTGCGGGTCTACCGGATCGAGTTTATGTATTTCTTCGCGTTCGATATCGCGAAAAGCCCCCATACGCTTCAACATTTCATCGAAATCCACTTGATGTCCATCGAACTCCGGCCCGTCTACGCATACAAACTTGGTCTTTCCTCCTACAGTTATACGGCAGGCACCGCACATACCTGTTCCATCTACCATAATGGTATTGAGCGACACATCGGTCGGGATATCGTATTTTTTGGTGAGCAGGCAAACGAACTTCATCATGATTGCCGGACCAATGGCAAAACACTTATCCACTTTCTCACGCAGAATGACTTCTTCCACACCAGCCGTTACCAAGCCTTTCTTCCCATACGAACCGTCATCAGTCATAATGATTACCTCATCCGAACTTTCACGCATCTCCTTCTCCAGGATAATCAGTTCCTTACTACGTCCGGCAAGCACAGTAATCACCCGGTTTCCGGCAGCTTTCAACGCCTGCACAATAGGCAACATTGGAGCAACACCCACGCCTCCACCAGCACAAACCACCGTACCGAAGTTTTCAATGTGCGTGGCCTTACCAAGTGGTCCTACCACGTCAGTAATGTAATCACCCTCGTTTAACTCGCACAGGCGTGTAGACGATAATCCCACCTCTTGTACCACCAATGTAATCGTGCCCTTTACCGGATCTGCCTCAGCTATGGTAAGCGGCATACGTTCACCTTTTTCTCCTACGCGCACGATGACAAAATGCCCAGCCTTACGTGACTTGGCTATAAGTGGTGCTTCCACCACTAATTTGAACACCTTTTCTGAAAAATGTTCCTTTGAAATAATTTTATTCATTTTGTCTTGATGTAATAAGTTAGTTTTCAGCACGGCAAAGTTAACTTTTTCAAGCTCATCTGCCAAACAAAAATCAAAATTGTTGCCAACACACCTCATATATACAATCTCAACAGCCTGAAAATCCATCACAAATATTCCTTCCTAATCTATATAAATCTATCTTTTATTCGATAATATTCCAACGAATTGTGTAACTTTGCAGAATAATTTTAGTGAACAATCAATTTTAACCATAACAGACGCTATGATTCTATTTTTCAGAACACCTAATCAAAGTGTGATTGCTACCCAATGCAATAAGGAAATGAATGCAGACGACATCAAGAAACTGAGTTGGCTGTATGGAAACGCGACGGTAGAAAAAGAAGAGAATTTACAAGGCTGGTTCATCGGTCCACGCCGGGAAATGATTACGCCGTGGAGTACGAACGCGGTAGAAATTACCCAGAACATGGGACTTACAGGCATTCGCCGCATCGAAGAATATTTTTCCGTAAAGGACGAAAACGCGGAACACGACCCGATGCTGCAACGTATGTACCACGGACTAAACCAACAGATATTTGACGTAAATATCAAACCCCAGCCCATTATTTACATTGATGACCTGGAAGCTTACAACGAACAGGAAGGACTGGCACTCTCACGCGAAGAGATGGACTACCTGAAAAAAGTAGAACAAGACCTGGGACGCAAGCTGACCGACTCAGAGGTGTTCGGTTTCGCCCAAATCAATTCGGAACATTGCCGCCATAAAATATTCGGCGGTACGTTCATCATTGACGGAAAGGAAATGGAATCATCCTTGTTCCAGATGATTAAGAAGACTACCAAAGAGAATCCGAACAAGATTATCTCGGCATACAAAGACAATGTAGCCTTTGCCGAAGGTCCCGTAGTAGAGCAATTCGCTCCGAAAGACCACTCTACATCCGATTATTTCATCATTAAAGATATAAAGACCGTCATCTCCCTAAAGGCGGAAACGCATAACTTCCCCACAACGGTAGAGCCGTTCAACGGCGCTTCTACTGGTACCGGAGGTGAAATCCGCGACCGTATGGGCGGAGGAAAAGGCTCGTGGCCCATTGCAGGTACAGCGGTTTATATGACTTCTTATCCCCGTACCGATGAGGGACGCGAATGGGAAAGTATCCTGCCCGTACGCAAATGGTTGTACCAGACTCCCGAACAAATCCTGATTAAGGCTTCGAACGGTGCTTCCGACTTCGGAAACAAATTCGGGCAACCTCTCATCTGCGGTTCGGTATTGACCTTCGAGCATCAGGAAAACAATGAGAAATATGCATACGACAAGGTGATTATGCTTGCCGGAGGTGTGGGCTACGGAACAAAACGCGATTGCCTGAAAGGAACGCCCGAAGCAGGAGATGAAATCGTAGTATTAGGAGGTGACAACTATCGCATCGGACTGGGAGGCGGTTCGGTATCGTCGGTAGAAACCGGCCGTTATTCATCAGGCATCGAGCTGAATGCCGTACAACGTGCCAACGCCGAGATGCAGAAACGCGCATACAATGTAGTGCGCGCCCTCTGCGAAGAAGATACCAACCCGATTGTTTCCATCCATGACCACGGTTCGGCGGGTCACGTAAACTGCTTGTCGGAATTGGTTGAGGATTGCGGCGGATTGATTCACATGGACAAGCTGCCTATCGGAGACGAAACACTTTCGGCAAAAGAAATCATAGCCAACGAATCGCAAGAGCGTATGGGACTGTTGATTGAAGAAGAATCTATCGAACATGTGAAAAAGATAGCCGAACGCGAACGTGCCCCGATGTATGTGGTAGGCGAAACCACGGGCGACCATCGTTTTGCCTTCGAGCAAGCCGACGGTGTACGCCCGTTCGACCTGGCGGTAGACCAGATGTTCGGTTCTTCGCCTAAGACTTATATGGTAGACAAGACTGTAGAACGTCACTATGAAAACGTGACCTACGATGTAACCAAGCTGAACGAATACGTGCGCCGTGTGCTCCAACTGGAAGCCGTAGCCTGCAAGGACTGGCTGACCAACAAAGTAGACCGCTCGGTTACCGGTAAAATCGCGCGCCAGCAATGTCAGGGCGAACTTCAGTTGCCTTTGAGCGATTGCGGTGTGGTGGCACTCGACTATCGGGGCGAGAAAGGTATTGCGACTGCTTTGGGACATGCTCCGCAAGCAGGTCTTGCCAATCCGGCATACGGCTCGGTATTGTCTGTAGCCGAAGCCCTGACCAACATCGTATGGGCACCTTTGGCAGACGGCATGGACAGCCTCTCGCTTTCGGCTAACTGGATGTGGCCCTGCCGCTCGCAAGAAGGTGAAGACGCACGTCTCTACACGGCGGTGAAAGCATTGTCTGATTTCTGCTGTGCCTTGCAAATCAATGTGCCTACAGGAAAAGACTCGCTTTCGATGACGCAAAAATACCCGAACGGAGAAAAGATTATCAGCCCGGGAACAGTTATTGTATCTGCAGGAGGCGAAGTATCGGATATCAAGAAAGTTGTTTCTCCGGTAATGGTAAACAATCCGAAATCGACCTTCTACCACATCGATTTCAGCTTCGACCAGCTCCGCTTGGGAGGTTCGGCATTTGCCCAATCCTTGAATAAAATAGGCGATGATGTTCCCACCGTACAAAATCCCGACTATTTCCGCAATGCATTCCTTGCCATTCAGGAACTGGTGAACAAAGGATTGATTTTGGCAGGACACGACATTTCGGCTGGAGGTCTTATCACTACCTTACTCGAAATGTGCTTCGCCAATACCGAAGGCGGTATGGAAATCAACCTCAACAAGTTCAAGCACGAAGACATCGTGAAGATTCTCTTCGCCGAAAATCCGGGTGTTGTCATCCAGATAGCCGACAAGCACAAACACGAAGTCAAGAAAATCCTGGAAGATGCAGGTGTAGGCTTTGTCAAGCTGGGTACACCTGCCGACGAACGCCATATACTTGTCACGCTTCACGAAGCTACTTACCAGTTCGGCATCGACTATTTGCGCGACGTATGGTACTCTACTTCTTACCTTCTCGACCGCAAGCAGAGCATGAACGGATGCGCCAAGAAACGTTTCGAGAACTACAAGATGCAACCGCTCGAAACCGTATTCGACAAGTCATTTACAGGCAAATTGTCACAATTCGGCTTGAACCCCGACCGACGCACACCAAGCGGCATCAAGGCGGCAATCATCCGTGAAAAAGGAACCAACGGTGAACGCGAAATGGCATATATGCTCTACTTGGCAGGCTTCGATGTAAAAGACGTAACGATGACCGACCTTGTAAGCGGACGCGAAACACTGGAAGACATCCATTTCATCGTGTTCTGCGGAGGGTTCTCCAATTCCGACGTATTAGGCTCGGCAAAAGGATGGGCTGGAACCTTCCTCTTCAACCCGAAAGCCAAGGCGGCACTTGATAACTTCTATGCACGCAAGGATACCCTTTCGTTAGGCGTATGCAACGGATGCCAGCTGATGATGGAATTAGGGCTGATTACTCCTGAAGACAAGAAACAGGGCAAGATGTTGCACAACGACTCGCACAAGTTCGAATCGGCATTCTTGGGCGTAACCGTACCGATGAACCGAAGCGTGATGTTCGGCTCGTTGAGCGGCTCAAAATTAGGCATCTGGGTAGCCCATGGAGAAGGAAAATTCTCGTTGCCTTATCCTGAAGACCATTACAACGTGGTATTGAAATATTCATACGATGAATATCCGGGCAATCCGAACGGTTCAGACTATAGCGTAGCAGGTATCGCCAGTCAGGACGGACGCCATCTGGCGATGATGCCGCACTTGGAACGTGCCTGCTTCCCCTGGAACAATGCCTACTATCCTGCCGACCGCATTCACGAAGACCAAATCACACCGTGGATGGAAGCCTTCGTCAATGCGCGTAAGTGGGTAGAAGTACATAAGTAAATACCTTTAATATATAAGGAAACACAGATTAACGCGGATTAACGCAGATTATCGAATGAATATCTGCGAAAATCTGCGTTAATCCGCGTTAAAAACAAAACTCATAAACCTTTCCGTTATGCTGAACAAGTTCTTTATTCTAATAGGAATGATATTGGTATCATTATTCCCTATAAACGCCCAAATATTCAAATACATCGGCATGGATAACGGACTCAGCAGCAGAAGGGTACTTTCTATCGAACAAGGAAAACAATATTATATCTGGATACTTACCCACAAAGGGGCAGACCGTTACGACGGGAAACGGTTCACACATTACGACCTGTTCCATCAAGGAAAAGCCCAAGACTTCTATCCCAACCTTAACCTCCTACGCACCGACAGCAAACAGACAATATGGGAAATAGGAAAAGATGGACACCTTTTTCGCTACAACGAACTGAAAGATTCTTTCCAGCTCACTTTCGACCTGCATCTTGCTTATCCGGAATTGAAGAAGCACCCTATATCGGCACTTTATATGGACCGTTCGGACCGGATATGGATGTGCGTGAACCAGCATTTTGTCATTTACGACATCCACTCGGGTAAACACTACCAGTTACCCCAACAGGCAAAAGGCAAAATCATCGGCATTGCACAGGCAAATGCAACCGAATATTATCTGGCATCCGAACTACAATTATACAAAATCCGGTTCGAGGATTTCCAGATTCGAGAGATATATCCCATCCATCTGCCTGCCCTCCAGCTGATAGACTATATCTATTACCACCAACCTACACACCAGCTTGTCATCAATAGCCTGCTGGATAAGGTGTATGTATATAATCCGCTGCAAGAAAAGCTAACGGCACTGGGCAATTCGATGAAAGACATTGGCATTAACAATATCATCCCAGACCGTACGTACCCTGATACACTTTATATCGCTACCGATGGGAAAGGCGTTTACCGCCTGGACATGAACCGCCTGCACCTGGAACCATTCCTGCAAGAAGACCCACGCACCCCCAATAAGATGAATGGAAACATCATCAAAGATATTTACATGGACCACGCCAGACGACTTTGGAACGTGGTCTACCCTACTGGTATCACCATCTATTCGGAACAATATCCCAGTTATCAGTGGCTTGTACACTCGCCCAACAATGCCAATTCCTTGGCAAACAATTGTATCAACGACATTCTGGAAGATGCCGATGGAGACATCTGGTATGCCACCAGCAACGGCATAAGCTGTTTTGACACTCAGCGGAAGCAATGGACCAACTATCTCACTTCTTCCGACAAAGGCTCCAACGGAGAAAGTGAAAACCGCATCTTTACAGCTCTTTGTGAAGTTCGCCCCGGCCTTATCCTAACCGGAGGATACATGTCAGGAATCTATGCAATAGACAAGCAGGCCAGACGAGTGACCTTTTATCAGCAACAAAAGTTCTCACCCGAAGAAGGATCGGACAAATATATCCGATGCATCCTGCGCGATGAAGAAGGCCTTGTATGGACTGGAGGATTCTACCGCCTGAAATCGCATCATCCTCACACGCACGCCACTGCCGAGTATGACATAGGCTATCCTATTACAACATTGGTACAAAAAGACAAACAGACAATGTGGGCAGGTACCATAAACGGGGTATTCGTCCTCAACAAACAGAGTGGTGAAATCCGTCCGCTTGACAATGAAATCGAAATGGGTTGCATCAATGCCATCTGTCTGCACCCAAAAAGCCGGTATACCTATATCGGAACCTCCGGAAACGGACTGTTCGTTGCCGATGATCAAGGAAAAATCATCCGGCACTACCATACCGAAAACAGTGGCTTGGGAAGCAACAATATTTACAGCATCACGAACGACCGTGAAGGAAATCTCTACCTGGGCACAGAAAACGGACTGGCATTTTTCAACCTCTCCACTGGTACATTTACTAACTGGACCAAAGAGCAAGGTCTGCTGGCAGCAAGCTTCAACCCCAATGCAGCTATCCATAGCCGGAATGGGGAAATGATATTCGGAAGTAACGAAGGTGCCATCGTCTTGCCTGACAACATCCAGTTACCTTCCGATTTCTATAGCCATCTGGTATTTACAGACTTGAAAATCATGTACCGAACAGTACACGCGGGAGAGAAAGATTCTCCCCTTTCCCAACCGCTTGACCAAACGACACAAATCAAGCTGGGGTATAACCAGAACACTTTCTCACTCAACGTTTCATCCATCAATTTCGACAATTCATCCGACATTGCATACAGCTGGAAACTGGAAGGATTCTACGATGAATGGTCACCTCTCTCGCCCGACGGACTCATCCAATACACCAACCTCTCGCCAGGCAATTATACCCTGCACGTACGAGCCGTCCTGACCGATAATCACCAACCGATAGAAGAGCGCTCTATCCGTATCCTGATAGGACGTCCGGCATGGCTCACCTTTTGGGCATTTCTGGGCTATGCCCTTATCATCATCGGCATCACATACCTCTTGGTACGCATCAAAATGATACGCCACGAGAAACAAGTATCGCAAGAGAAAATCAATTTCTTCGTACATACCGCTCACGATATCCGTACACCGCTCACCCTCATCAAGGCTCCTTTGGGTGAAATCCTGAAAGACGAACATTTAAGCGATAAGGGAGTAATGAATCTAAACCTCGCCCTGCAAAGCACCGAAAACCTCTCTGACCTTGCAGACAATCTCATCAACTTCCAGAAAGAAAGTTACTACAGTTCACAAGCCGTAGTGTCACGACATGAGCTGGGAACCTACCTGCAAACCTACCTGAAACAATTTCAGGCATACGCCGAACAAAAAGGCATCAGCCTACATTATACCTCCACTTTCAGCCAACTGGATGTATGGATAGACCGTAATAAAATAGACTCTATCCTACGAAACCTCATCAGCAACGCCTTGAAGTACACACCGCACGGAGGAGAAATACAGATAGAATCCGGATATACCAAGAATCGCTGGACACTCTGCATCAAAGACACCGGAATCGGCATCCCCAAAGAAGACCAAAAGAAACTGTTCCGTTTCCTGTTCCGGGGCAGAAATGCTACCAACCAACTGATAACGGGTTCAGGTATTGGCATGTTGCTCACCTACCGGCTCATCCGTAATCACGAAGGAAAAATAAGTTTCACAAGTGCTGAAAACGCAGGCACCACCTTCGTCTTGAGCTTCCCCATCCGGAGCGAACATTATCAGTATCGCACCGATGAAATCCCAGGCGAAGCCTTCGCCACAATGGAAGAACGAGAAGAAATTCTTCCTGCACTTCCTCAGAAAAAGAACGTCCGGAAAGCAGCTTCCAATGCTCCTCTTATCTTAATAGTAGAAGACAACACCAGCCTGCGCACTTTCCTTGCAGAAAACCTGGCTGACACCTATCGTACAGAAGAAGCCGGCAACGGACAAGAGGCACTCAGCAAGATACGCACCCTTCAGCCCGACCTGGTCATCTCCGACGTAATGATGCCCGTAATGAACGGAGAAGAGCTATGTGGAACCCTGAAAAGTGACATTGAAACCAGCCACATACCAGTCATTCTGCTCACAGCCCTGGGAACTAAGGAGGATATCCTGCGCGGTCTACAGACCAAAGCAGACATGCATATTGTAAAGCCCTTCGACCTGACGGTACTGAAAGCAAATATCAATAACCTGTTGGAAAACCGTGAGTTTATACGTAAGCGTCTGAAGCAGGCATCATTAGACATGGAACCACCTGCCGAAGACATCCCTCTCCCATCAGGACTGGACGAAGACTTCATGCGCCGTGCCACTACTTTCATTAAGGAAAACCTAGGAGGTGAACTGACTGTAGACACCCTGTGCGCCAGCATGAACATGAGCCGCACCAGTTTTTACAACAAGATGAAGGCACTAACGGGCATCGCCCCCAACGAATTCATCCGCAATATCCGTATGCAAGAAGCTGCCACCCTGCTGAAAAGCCAGCAATACACTGTAGCAGAAGTTTCCGACCGTATGGGTTTTGCCGATCCGAAATATTTCGCCGACACGTTCAAGAAATTTTATGGCGTGCCGCCCAGCGTATATAAGAAAAACGAATAACAAACCGATTAAAACAACAACATGAATTTCTACATCAAGTCATTCCTTATCTTTACCCGCATCGGGATGTTCACCATCGGGGGCGGATATGCCATGGTGCCGCTCATCGAAGACGAACTAGTCGACAAACGGAAATGGATTACCCGCGAAGACTTCCTCGACCTGATGGCACTGGCACAAACCGTACCCGGCATCTTTGCCGTCAATATCGCCATTTTCATCGGCTACAAGTTACGAAAATTCTGGGGAGCTTTCTGGATGGCACTGGGCACCATCCTCCCTTCGTTCCTTGTTATCCTTGCCATTGCCCTTTTCTTCCAACAAATCAAACAATACCCTGCAGTGGAAAACGTGTTCAAGGGCATCCGCCCTGCTGTAGTGGCATTAATAGCTGCCCCCACGTTCAAGATGGCAAAGTCGGCACGTATTAACCGCTATAACGTGTGGATTCCCATTGTTTCCGCTCTTCTTATCTGGCTCTTGGGTTTTTCTCCCATTTATGTCATTATCCTAAGCGGACTGGGAGGATACATCTATGGGAGGTTAAAATCTAAACGTTGAAAATTAGAAGTTTGCATACACCGGCTCAAACATCAACCGTTCACTATTAATTATTAATTATTAATTATTAACTATTAATTATCCATATGCTTTTCCTGCAACTTTTTTACGCATTCTTCAAAATCGGACTTTTTGGATTCGGAGGCGGGTACGCCATGATATCCATGATACAAGGCGAAGTTGTGACCCGCCACGCCTGGCTCACATCGCCCGAGTTTACCGACATCATCGCCATCAGCCAAATGACTCCTGGTCCTATCGGCATCAACTCTGCCACTTATGTGGGGTATACGGCAGTAGTCAATGCAGGCTATTCGCACGCTTGGGGTATTTTAGGCTCTATTATCACGACTGGTGCCGTGGTGCTTCCTTCGTTTATCTTGATGGTCCTCATCAGCCGGTTCTTCCTGAAATACCAAAAACATCCTGCTGTGTCTTCCGTATTTAGTGGATTACGTCCGGGCGTAGTAGGACTGCTTGCTGCTGCCGCCCTCGTATTGATGAATGGAGAAAACTTCGGCACCGCCAATGTGCAAATCATCGTCAGCATCATCCTCTTCGTAACTGTCTTCATAGCCTCCTACCGCTTTAAGGCCAATCCCATCCTGCTGATTGTACTAAGCGGTATTGTGGGATATCTGGTTTATGGATAAAACAGAAGTTCCGGATAGCCCACATCAACCAGGAAAAGAGCATGTGCAGGCACGGAAGTCCCTGCACTACAACGGTCTTTTGCTTCTATCACCCGACGGAACCCGTCAAGGGTAAGTTTGCCCCTACCTACTTCGACTAGCGTACCTACCACCGCACGCACCATATTACGGAGGAAACGGTCTGCCTGAATAGTAAACACCCATTCATCTTCGCCCACCTGTTCCCAACCAGCTTGCATGATACGGCAATTATTAGTCTTCACATCAGTATGAAGCTTGCTGAAGCTCGTAAAATCGGTGTATTCGAAAAGAACAGATGCAGCCCGATTCATTGCCTCGAAGTCAAGCGACTGAAATACACGCCATGCATAATGCCGATGGAATGGATCCTTATTTGTGGTAATATGGTACTGATACCGCCGATAAGTGGCATCAAAACGGGCATGAGCCTCGTTTGTAACCCGACGCATCCGGTAAACCGCAATGTCAGGCGGAAGCAGGCGATTCAGCTTGTCCACCATCCGAAATATATCTACCGGAGCATCAAAATCAACATGTGCCACCATCAGACGAGCATGCACACCGGCATCGGTACGCCCGGCTCCAACCACTTCCACCGGACGGCGCATCAAGACAGACAAGGCTTTTTGCAATACTTCTTGTACACTCATGCCATTGGGTTGTACCTGCCAGCCGTGATAAGCTGTGCCGTCATATCCTAAATAAATGAAATAACGTACCATTTCCCTTATCTTGCCGTTATGTGAAAACATCCTTGACGCAACTCATACTTCACATAACACCGGTCTGCCTGACGTAAGTCACGAAGCACTTCCGACAATACCAGTTTCAAGGTATCTGCACCCACACCCTGCATGGGACGCCCCTCGGGATGCTCGACTTTAGCAAATCGTTTCCAACTGATATCGAACGTAGTACCATAAAAATGACATGAGTTGAGCGAAGCATTTCCGTTGGTACGACGTAAACGCTTCACGTCATCTTTGGTGCGCAACACCGAAGTCACAATAATTTTATTCGGATTCAACCCCTTCCGACCCAATGAGTCAAGAAAATTCATGCCTATAGTATCCAGCAAGGCACTAGCCTTCGGAACAAGAAAAGGAATTGAATGTGTCAATGAGTCCATATCATAATGCCCGCACGGAGCTATGTGGGTAAGACGTGACCCGACTTCATCTTCGGCCTCTTCACGCGAAGCAATGGGACGGATGCCGATACGCTTAGCTGAAGACAACTGCACATCATTCAGGTCATTGAAACTCCGTTTATAACTTACTACTCCACGGATGTTGTGCGGATTGTTCAGCACAATACTCCGGTCAGGCTCCATACAGCTTCCCAACACAACCAAAAAGCCCCCTATTATCAGGACTGTTCGCATGAAAGTTCGTATCATTTTCTTCTTTTTTAGTACAGATTTCACAAATCTAAACAATATGGCACAAAGATAACGAGATTCAACGAAACATCCGATGAAAAAAGAAAAGAAAATGCCCGATAAGAAGCGTTAGATTAAAAGGAATGATTAAATTTGCAGAAATTTAAATACGAACAAAGACTGAATGATAGAAAAGCATATTGTACTGGAGGACATTGACCCGGTTGTCTTTTATGGCGTCAATAACGCCAACATGCAGATGATTAAAGCATTGTTTCCAAAACTACGAATCGTAGCACGTGGAAATGTCATCAAGATTATGGGAGACGAAGAAGAAATGTGCGCTTTCGAAGAAGCTATCCTTGACTTGGAAAAGCATTGTGCACAATACAATTCGTTAAACGAAGAAACCATCCTCGATATCATCAAGGGAAACAAACCTGCGGTAGAAAAAACAGGGGATGCCATCGTATACAGCGTAACGGGAAAACCCATCACACCGCGGAGTACCAACCAGCTGAAGCTAGTCAAAGAGTTCGACAAGAACGACTTGATTTTTGCCATCGGTCCTGCCGGTTCAGGAAAAACCTATACCGCTATAGCACTGGCAGTACGTGCTTTGAAAAACAAGGAAATAAAAAAAATAGTCTTGAGCCGTCCGGCCGTAGAAGCGGGAGAAAAACTGGGATTCTTACCGGGTGACATGAAAGATAAAATCGATCCTTACCTGCAACCGCTATATGATGCATTGCAAGATATGATTCCTGCCGCCAAGCTCAAGGAGTATATGGACCTGAACATCATACAGATAGCCCCGCTGGCTTTTATGCGTGGACGTACACTGAACGATGCAGTGGTAATTCTGGATGAAGCCCAGAATACCACCACACAACAAATCAAAATGTTCCTTACACGTATGGGGATGAATACCAAGATGATTGTAACAGGTGATATGACGCAAATAGACTTGCCTTCACACCAGACTTCGGGACTGGTACAAGCCCTTAAGATTCTGAAAGGAGTGAAGGGCATCGGCTTTATCGAGCTGAACAAAAAAGACATCGTACGCCATAAACTGGTGACACGTATCGTGGAGGCATACGAAAAATTCGAAGAAGAGAACAAAGGCAACAAGGTGACAAGGTCCTGAACAGTCAAGATTATCTGAAAACCTTGCCCACTGAAAACTTGTCACCTAATTAAAAATATAATAAAATATAAAACTATGAGCAAAGCATTGACAAAAACCGATTTCCACTTTCCGGGACAAAAAAGTGTATATCACGGAAAAGTACGTGATGTGTACAACATCAATGATGAGAAACTGATTATGGTGGCAACCGACCGCATCTCCGCTTTCGACGTGGTTTTGCCCGAAGGTATCCCTTATAAAGGACAGATGCTGAACCAAATCGCAGCCAAATTTCTGGATGCTACCGCCGATATCTGCCCCAACTGGAAACTTGCTACTCCCGACCCCATGGTAACCGTAGGCGTATTGTGCCAAGGATTCCCCATTGAAATGATAGTGCGCGGCTATCTGTGCGGAAGTGCATGGCGTGCCTATAAGAGCGGTGTACGTGAAATTTGTGGCGTGCGTCTGCCCGAAAATATGCGTGAAAACGAAAAGTTTCCTCATCCCATCATCACCCCTACCACCAAGGCGGAAATGGGTATGCACGATGAAGACATCTCAAAAGAAGAAATCCTGGCACGTGGATTAGCTACTCCCGAAGAATATGACATACTGGAACGCTATACACTTGCCCTCTTTGAACGTGGTACACAAATCGCTGCCCAAAGAGGCCTGATACTGGTAGACACAAAATACGAATTCGGCAAACACAACGGTGAAATCTACCTGATGGATGAAATCCACACTCCAGACTCAAGCCGCTACTTCTACCTGGAAGGCTATCAGGAACGCTTCGAAAACGAAGAACCGCAACGCCAGCTCTCGAAAGAATTTGTCCGCGAATGGCTGATGGACAATGGCTTCCAAGGCAAAGAAGGACAAAAAGTGCCTGAAATGACTCCAGAGATAGTATCGTCCATCAGCGACCGTTACATCGAACTTTATGAGCACATCACCGGCGAACCTTTTGTCAAAGCCGATACCGACCATCTGAGCGAACGTATCGAAAAGAACGTGATGAATTATTTGATGGAATGATAAAAATGTGACAATGTAACAATGTGAGAATATGACAATGTGCTAATGAGAGAATGTGCTAATGTGGGAATATTTTTTCTATCAGCACATTATTCATTAGCACATTAAAAAACTCATTGGCACATTAGCACATTGTTCATTATAACAATTAGCACATTAAAAAAGCTCCTATGACCCATTATCCACAAGAGAAAATCAAGCCCTATAACGAAAGCGAAGGAAAAGCAGTACAGGTAGAAAAAATGTTCGACAACATCGCACCTGCTTATGACAAACTGAATCACCTGCTTTCTTTGGACATCGACAAAAGCTGGCGGCGTAAAGCCATCCGCCTGCTTAAACCCTACCGGCCGCAACACATCATGGATGTAGCTACCGGAACAGGAGACTTCGCCATCCAAGCCTACCGTATGCTCCAACCCGAAGAATTAATAGGAACCGACATCTCGGAAGGTATGATGAACATAGGACGCGAAAAAGTAAAACAAATGCATCTCGACAAGCAGATTTCTTTCGCCAAAGAAGACTGCACGACCCTTTCTTTTCCGGATAACCGCTTTGATGCCATTACCGTAGCTTTCGGCATACGTAACTTCGAGAATCTTGATAAAGGCCTGCAAGAGATGCACCGGGTACTGGTTCCCGAAGGGCATCTTGTAATTCTAGAATTGTCAGAACCTGAATGGTTCCCGATGAAGCAACTTTACTCCATCTATTCAAAAATCGTTATCCCTAATCTGGGGAAACTGTTTTCGAAAGACAACAGTGCCTATACCTACCTGCCCAACTCCATCAAGGCTTTCCCACAAGGAGAGGCAATGCAGGGAATTCTTTGCAAAGCAGGTTTCCGGGAAGTGAAATTCAAAAGATTGACTTTGGGCGTCTGCACGCTTTATTTTGCCACTAAATAATACTTTATAAATTTTATTCTATGAAAAAATTTGGTTTGATAGGCTATCCACTGGGACATTCTTTTTCCAAAAACTTCTTCAATGAGAAGTTCGCCTCAGAAAACATCGATGCACAATATGTTAACTTCGAAATACCCACCATTGACGAGTTTCCCAAAGTAACAGCAACCAATCCCGACCTTTGCGGATTGAATGTCACTATCCCTTACAAGGAAAAAGTCATCTCTTATCTCGACCATATAGACCCTGTAGCTGCCGAAATCGGTGCGGTCAACGTCATCAAGTTCGAATGGACAAAAGGCAAGCTGAGGCTGACAGGATACAATTCTGACGTCATCGGCTTTACGCGGTCAATAGAATCACTACTTGAATCCTACCATAAAAAAGCTCTCATCTTAGGTACAGGAGGTTCATCTAAAGCTATCAACTACGGTTTGAAGCAACTCGGGCTAGAAACACGATTCGTTTCCCGAAACCGACACGATGACCATACCATCACCTACAAGGAAATCACTCCCGAAATAATGGACGAATACAAAGTTATCGTCAATTGTACCCCTGTAGGTATGTATCCGCAAGCCGACCAATGTCCTGATATTCCTTACGAATGTCTTACCTCACGACACTTACTCTACGACCTCTTATACAACCCCGACACGACACTTTTTATGAAAAAAGGAAGTGATCAGGGAGCCGTGGTGAAAAACGGACTGGAAATGCTTTTGCTACAAGCATTCGGTTCATGGGAAATCTGGAACAAATGATTTTCCGCATCTACCAGAACAAGCCATTAATAACTAATAAACAGGTTGTGCAGTGAAAAAAAAGAAAATTCTTATCAGCGCCATAGTGGGAATCCTTGTATTGGCAGGTATCTTCATTGGAGCAGGCTTGTATATGCTTGACTTTTCCTTACGGCCTATTAACCGTGGGAAAGACATAAAAAGCTCAATGACTTACATACGCGAAACTTATCCACAAGTTGTGCCTTGGATAGACAGTCTGACACAATGCAATGCATTACGCGATACTTTTATCACTGCTCCCGATGGTATCCGCCTGCATGCATTCTATGCCTATTCTTCCAAACCTACGGCAAATACTGCAGTTATCATACACGGATATACAGATAATGCCATACGCATGTTTCATATCGGATACCTCTATAACCACTCGCTTGATTTCAATGTATTGTTGCCCGACCTGCGCTATTCCGGTTTGTCAGAAGGTGATGCTATCCAAATGGGGTGGCTTGACAGGAAAGACGTAATGCAATGGATAAATGTAGCCCCCCACCTTTTTGGCGATTCTCTCCGTACTGTAGTTCACGGCATTTCAATGGGAGCAGCCACAACAATGATGCTTTCAGGCGAAGAGCTTCCGACTTACATTAAATGTTTTGTAGAAGATTGTGGCTATACCAGTGTATGGGACCAGTTTGAAAAAGAACTGCAAGGAATGTTTCACCTGCCTGCATTCCCCTTGCTGTATATCACCAGTTGGATATGCCAACTTCAGAACGGATGGAACTTTCACGAAGCTTCAGCACTAAATCAAGTGGAGAAATGTCACCTCCCGATGCTATTCATTCATGGTGGAAACGATGATTTCGTCCCTACCTATATGATATACAAGCTCTACGATGCTAAGCCTCAACCCAAATCCTTATGGGTTGTGCCAGAAGTAGACCATGCACACTCCTACCGTGACTATCCTCAGACATATACAAAAAAAGTACAAGACTTTATAATGCCTTATCTTTCTCCTAAGCCTAGCAAATAAGTTGGTCTACACCTTTCATATTCCCCAATTAACGAATGTCCTCATTTAGCCAATCCGGCTGAATTGAAAACGCAGTAGTACTGCATTTGCCGATGAAGTTATATCCATAAGCAGATGCAGTATATATTCAACCGCAGATGCAGTATATATTCATTTTTCAGAGGTATGTATCGATTGTTGGCGGCATTCATTTAATGACAAATTCTACATACCGGAAAAATAAAGAATCATCCTCTTCATTGGAGAAGATAACCCTTGTAGTAGCCATACGCCAGGTATCCCTAAAAAAATGGCATATGAAATGATCTCGCCATTTTCATATGCCATTCTTATAAAATAATCCTAACTTGCCGGGGTTGGGAATTAATTACCTTCTTCCCTACAACAACAATCATGCCATCGTACCACCCACAATATCAAGCAATTCATTGGTAATTGCCTGCTGACGGCTCTTATTATAAAGCAATGTAAGCTCTTGAAGCAAGTCATTGGCATTATCCGTAGCAATCTGCATCGCCATCGTACGTGCTGCATGTTCGGCTGCAGCCGAGTCAAGCAAAACGGTATAAATCTTCAGACGCAGTACCTTGGGTAATAGTTCCTGCATCACCCGTTCTGCCGAAGGCTCAATAATATAATCAGCTTCCATGTGGAATTTCCGCGTATCGTCTTCCCCTTCTTGATTTTTCTGCTCTGCAGACAAATCAAGCGGCAAATACGCCTCTTTGGTCAGAATCTGCGAAGATGAAGACTTAAAATGGTTGTACAGCAAGATGACCTCCTGAATTTCATCAGCCAAATAACGGTCAATAAGCTCCTCTGCCAAATCGGATGCTTCTTTGTAATTGGGCTTTCCACTCATGTGTTGATAGTCACCCATTGGAGTGTATCCCATCTTCTTGACAGCATCAGCCACTTTACGTCCTACCGGATAAATCAGGATATCATCCTTCCGCACTGCCTGAGCATATTCTGCTACCGTTTCCTGCAAATGGCGAATCACATTTGCATTGAATCCCCCGCACAAACTACTATTCGATGCAAACACGACAATCGCAATCTTCCTCACATCACGTTTCACAATGAAAGGCGACTCCACACTTTGTCCCGAACTTAAAAAATTAGTGAGCATATGGTGCAGTCTTCGTTCGTAAGGAAGCATATTTTCAATGTCGCCTTGCGCCTTATGGAGCTTGGCAGAGGCTACCATCTTCATCGCCGAAGTGATTTTCAGCGTCCCGTTGATGGAATTGATTCTTCCTTTTACTTCTTTCAGTGATGCCATGATGATTATTTGTCTTTAAATTGTCCTACAGTGTCTGCCGCTACTTTTTCGATGATTGTTGTCACCTCGTCATTGATTTTTCCACTTGCCAACACATCCAATACATCTTTTTGATGATTAGCACGCATCGTAGTAAGAAACGCATCCTGAAATGCGCGAACCTTATCAATAGGAATATCACGCATCAACGAGTGTGTTCCACAATACAAGATGGCAACCTGCTCGCCTACCGGCATCGGTGAATACTGAGGCTGGATAAGCAACTGGTTGTTCTTACGGCCACGGTCGATAGCCATGGCAGTAACGGGGTCCATATCACTACTGAATTTAGAGAATGCCTCTAGTTCGCGATACTGAGCCTGGTCAATTTTCAACGTACCTGCCACTTTCTTCATACTCTTGACCTGTGCGCTACCACCGACACGGGATACAGAAATACCCACGTTGATGGCAGGTCGGAAGCCTTGGTTGAACAAGTCTGTTTCCAAGAATATCTGACCATCGGTAATAGAAATCACATTGGTAGGAATATAAGCCGAAACGTCGCCTGCCTGTGTCTCGATAATAGGCAACGCGGTAAGCGAACCACCCGCTTTCACCTTCCCTTTCAGGCTTGCAGGCAAATCGTTCATGGTTTCTGCCACCTCTTGCTGGCTGATAATCTTTGCCGCACGCTCCAACAGACGAGAATGCAGATAGAAGATATCGCCCGGATAGGCTTCACGGCCTGAAGGGCGGCGCAAAATCAAAGATACTTCACGATAAGCGACAGCCTGCTTTGACAAGTCATCGTAAACAACTAACGCATGACGGCCCGTATCGCGGAAATATTCACCGATAGCTGCACCTGCAAATGGTGCAAAATACTGCAAGGCTGCAGGATCGGATGCAGTAGCAGCTACCACAATCGTATAATCCATCGCACCTTTTTCGCGCAATACATTTACAAGGCTCGCAACAGTGGAACCTTTCTGACCTACTGCCACATAAATGCAATATACAGGATCTCCTGCTTCGTAATTATGACGCTGGTTGATAATAGTGTCGATGGCAATAGCTGTCTTACCTGTCTGACGGTCACCAATAATCAACTCACGCTGTCCACGTCCAATAGGAATCATGGCATCAATAGCTTTCAGACCAGTCTGTAACGGTTCAGTCACAGGCTGACGGAAAATTACTCCCGGTGCCTTGCGTTCCAAAGGCATTTCACAAGTATCTCCTCCTATTTCACCACGTCCGTCCAAAGGTACCCCTAACGGGTCGATAACACGTCCCAACATACCTTCTCCTACATTAATAGAGGCAATACGATTAGTCCGCTTAACGACCATCCCTTCTTTCACTTGATCGGTAGGTCCCAACAAGACGGCTCCGACATTGTCTTCCTCCAGATTCATCACGACTCCCATAAGTCCGTTCTCAAACTGGAGCAATTCATTGGCTTCAGCATTACGTAATCCGTAAATACGAGCCACGCCATCGCTCACCTGAAGCACGGTACCTACTTCATCGAATTTCAGAGAAGTGTCTATTCCTTGCAACTGCTGGAGTAACACTTCCGAAACTTCACTGGGTTTGATATTATTATTTTCTGGCATAAGCTTAATAAATTGAATATTAAGAATCAGAAATAGAAAGTTGGAGAAGCTCATGGCTTCTCCCCTTTCAAAATTCTCAATTCTATTAAATGATTCTCCTGTTTTTTGCTATAAACTGCTGTTTCACACGCTTTAACTGATTAGCCACACTGGCATCCATCCGATACCCGGCGACCTCTACGATATAACCACCAATCAGTTCAGAATCCACTTTCGTATCCAATTCAATAGTAGCATTATTGTTACTTTTTGACAAAGACTTTTTCAAGTAGTCTTCCAATTTGGGTGATGGCACAGCAGTCATTAACTTGCCGATGAGAATGTTTTTATCCTCACGATACAAATCAATGTACGACCAGGTCATGAACTGCAAGAATTTTTCTCTTTTTTCTTCTAATACCAGACTAAAGAAACGCATCAGCTCGTCGCTTACATTGGCTCCGCCAGCTGCTTCATGCAATAATTTCAGCTTTGTCTGGACATCCAATACAGGATTCTCCACTGCATGACGCAAATCGGCAACACGGTCAAAATAGGTAGCAAGTCTTTTCATTTCCTGATACACTTTGTCTTCCTTATTCACCGTCTTGGCATAAGCAAGCAATGCCTTTGCATAACGTCTGGAAACAACTCCCGTATTCATAACCTAATTATTTTTTTGAAGATTCAAGCATTTCATCCAGCATACGGTCTATCAAAGCATTTTGCTCTTTGGCATCAATAAGCTTGCTCCGCATAATCTTTTCAGCTATTTCGACTGAAAGCACAGCTACTTGACGACGAATATCGCGGATTGCACTTTCCTTTTCGGTCTCAATCTGCTTTTTCACTTCTGCCATCAGACGCTGGCCTTCAACTATAGCCTTATCTTGAGCATCTTTCACGATGCGGTCACGTGTGACGGCAGCCTCACTCAAGATGCGGTTTTGCTCTTCACGTGCCTGAGCCAAGATCTTTTCACCCTCAAGCTTCACGTTTGCCAATTGTTCATTGGCTTCACGTGCTGCTTTCAGCGAATTGTCAATATATGCTTTCCGGTCCTCTACTGCCTTAATGATTACGGGGAATCCATATTTCGCCAACAAAACGAAAACGACACCAAACGTAATAATCATCCAAAACACTAGCCCCGGATCCGGAGTTAATAATCCCATAAGCTACATTTTTTTACAAGAACAATGTCAACAAGCAAACCACAATGGCGATAAGGGCAACACCTTCGACCAAAGCAGCAGCAATAATCATATTCATACGCAAATCACCAGATGCTTCCGGCTGACGAGCCATAGCTTCCATGGCAGCACCACCGATTTTACCGATACCGATACCTGCACCCAATACTGCGATACCTGCGCCGATAGCAGCGCCCAATTTACTAATGCCAACACCTGCAGCAGCCTGCAATAAAACTGATAATAACATAATTCTAAAAATTTAATTGGTTATACTTTTTAATTTATTGTCCTTTTTATTCATGATGTTCTTTCACTCTCGACAAACCGATAAACACCGCCGAAAGCATCGTGAACACATACGCTTGGATGAATGCGACCAAAAGTTCAAGTGCATTCATAAAAATACCGAATGCCACAGCGACAACCGTCATCGAACCATTGATGACAGCACCGGCCTTAACTGTGATGAAAATGATAGCAATCAAACTCAACAAAGCAGCATGCCCCGCCATCATATTGGCGAAAAGACGAATCATCAAGGCAAACGGTTTAGTGAATATACCGAAGAATTCAATCAACGGCATCATAGGAATGGGGACTTTCAGCCATGTAGGAACCTCAGGCCAAAAAATCTCTTTCCAATATGCCTTTGTACCAAAAATATTGGTAAAAAGGAAAGTACATATTGCCAGCACCATAGTAATAGCAATATTACCAGTCACTGTAGCACCTCCTGGGAATATTGGAATCAATCCCATCAGATTATTCACCAGCACAAAGAAGAAAGCAGTCAACAAATAAGGAGCATAGCGTTTGTAATCCTCCCCTATACAACCTTTGATCACATCATTGTATATGGACATTACTGTCGCTTCAACCATTCCCACCCCACCCTTTGGGGCACCTTGTTCCAAAGCATGTTTTTTATACCAACGTGCACAACTTAACATAATCACTACCAATAAGGCACTGTTGATGAATAAGCCTAGCACATTTTTAGTAATGGAAATGTCAATGGGTCTCACCTCTTCGCCAGCAGCATTCCTCTCCACTATCTTGCCGTCATAAGCTCCTCCTTCGGCTATGTACAGACCTTCATATTCTTTTCCTTCCGCAAGATGGGAAGAACAAAACACATGCCAGCCCGTACTGCTTTTCACAATGACTGGGAGCGGAATGGTGAGATGTGTATCACCTACTGTGACCACGTGCCACTCGTAAGCATCACCGATATGCCCGAAAATAAGTTCGTTCACATCTATATCTTCTTCACCGCCGGTCTCCGCCCTCAGCGTCATTGTCGGAATTGCCGACAACAGCAGCAGCGTCAATACTATGTACCGTATTCTTTTCATTTTTTACTTGTTTACTTAATTTCAGTTTCGCTTCAAAGCGAAGGAAGAAACGGGTCTCGAAAACCAGAAACGCAAAATAATAAAAGACAAAAGCCGCCACAAAAGCCACTACGTCTTCTTTTATCACGAATCCATAGGAAACCAGTATCAAAGCACTTAATATCAATTTCAGCACTTTACATATCAGGTAAGTCATTGCTATCTTGTCCGTTCCTAATTCATAACCGAATGCGAACATAAAGATGTATAAAAAACCAAACAGATAAAAGAACACAGGGATAATCGGAAACCAAACAAAGTACCACGTTGGAATAACGAAATGAAAAATCAATCCCATTCCTGCTGTAAGAACAATGCTTGCCACAGTAAGCTCCTCTATGAATTTCTTCTTTACGGTCTTCAAATACATTTTGCCAATACAGCTTTAACTTTGCTACATCTCTCTTTTTCAGAGTTCAGCGCAAACTGATATCTGATTGTCTCTGACTTCTACGAATCCACCCTTAATTTGCAAGGACTGCGATTCTGTCCCAGTCGTATACTTCACTTCTCCAGCCATCAACGATGAAATCAGCGGCGCATGATTCACCAACACTTGGAACTCTCCAAGTTCTCCTGGTAAAACAGCCATATCTACTTTTCCCTCGAAAATAGTACGTTCAGGTGAAGCGATAACCAGATGAAGTTCTTTCATTAGTCATTCATTTTTAAGTTTGTCAGTCCTTCAGCTTATTTGTTTCTTACTTACAGTTTCTATAGCCTAGCTCACTATAGAATAAAAAAACAAAAAACTTAAAACCAAAATCCTTATCCTTTCGCTGCCGCAAGCAATTTCTCGCCTTTCTTGATAGCATCTTCAATCGTTCCCACATTCAAGAATGCCTGTTCAGGCAAGTAATCTACCTCACCATCCAGAATCATCTTGAAACCTTTAATCGTATCTTCAATGGAAACCATTACACCCGGTACACCAGTAAACTGTTCGGCAACAGCAAACGGCTGTGACAAGAAACGCTGTACACGACGCGCACGATTCACGGTCAGACGATCTTCATCAGATAATTCATCCATACCCAAAATAGAAATGATGTCTTGCAATTCCTTATTACGCTGCAGAATCTGTTTTACACGTTGGGCAGTCTCATAATGTTCTTTCCCCACAATCAACGGATCCAAGATACGTGAAGTAGAATCCAACGGGTCTACAGCCGGATATATTCCTAACTCCGTAATCTTACGGCTCAACACCGTTGTGGCATCCAAGTGTGTAAAAGTTGTAGCAGGTGCCGGGTCCGTCAAGTCATCAGCAGGCACATACACCGCTTGTACAGAAGTGATGGAGCCATTCTTGGTAGAAGTGATTCGTTCCTGCATCTGTCCCATTTCAGTAGCCAGCGTAGGCTGATAACCCACAGCCGAAGGCATACGTCCCAACAAAGCAGATACCTCAGAACCAGCCTGAGTGAAACGGAAAATGTTATCGATGAAGAACAAGATATCACGGGGACCGTTTTCACCCGTTTCACGGTCACGGAAAGACTCTGCAAGCGTCAGACCAGACAAAGCCACAGACTGACGTGCACCAGGAGGCTCATTCATCTGGCCAAACACCATGGATACCTGTGACTTCTCCACTTCCTTGTAATCCACCTTCGACAAGTCCCAATTTCCTTCTTCCATACTCTTCAGAAACTCATCACCATAGCGGATAACCCCAGATTCAATCATTTCTCTCAACAAGTCATTACCTTCACGCGTACGTTCACCTACACCGGCAAAGACAGAGAAACCATTGTGTTTCTTGGCAATGTTGTTAATCAACTCTTTGATAAGCACGGTCTTTCCTACACCCGCACCACCAAACAAACCAATTTTACCTCCTTTTAAATAAGGCTCCAAAAGGTCGATAACTTTAATACCTGTAAAAAGAACTTCTTGTGATGTAGCCAGGTCTTCGAACTTAGGCGGCTCACGGTGAATCGGGAAACCATCTTTTTTATCCAGTTCCGTCATACCGTCAATCGCATCACCTACGACATTCATCACACGTCCTTTAATCTGATTTCCTACCGGCATAGAAATCGGATGACCGGCAGGTACGACTTCCATTCCACGCTTCAATCCGTCCGTACTGTCCATGGCAACGCAACGTACGGTATCCTCACCGATATGTTGCTGCACTTCGATTACCAGCGTACGCCCATCGTTACGAACGATAGTCAACGCATCGTGGATTTTCGGCAAGGATTTTTCCACATCCTGTCCTTCTTCCAATTTGAAGTACACATCGACCACCGGACCGATGACCTGCGAAATGTGTCCAACGATTTTTGACATAAGCTTTACTCTTTTTATTATAGATTCAATATTCTGTGTTACCTGAAACAAGTTTTACAATTGTTCAATGTTTGACCAAATCATCTATGCAAATTTAAATAAATATCTTATAAACCTGTCATTCTACATAACATTTTTTTATAAAAAAACCACTTTTCCCACCTAACGTGAAACAAGATATTAACATGACTGTCATTACAGCTTACTTTTTAAACAATTATTCACAGAAAAAGTTCTGAAAACGGTATCGTGTGCGAGAACGACAAATTTATCCGACAATCGTAGCTACCACTCTGCGCGCCCCACCATAATCCCTGAACTCGCATAAATAAATACCTTGCCAAGTACCCAAATTCATATGTCCATCCGTAATGGGAATAGTCAGTGACACCCCCGTCAAACTACATTTGGCATGACTGGGCATGTCATCCGAACCTTCATCAGTATGAGTGTAATAAGGCTGATTTTCCTTCACTAAATCATTATAAATACATTCCATGTCATTTCGCACGCTAGGATCATAATTTTCATTGATGCTCAATGCACAACTGGTATGTTTTACAAACAAATGTAACAGACCTTTTTCTGGAAGTACAGGCAAATGGCTTGCAACCTCCTGAGTAATCAAATGAAATCCTCTTCTTCGAGGTTTCAACGAAAATTCAACTTGCTCAATCATAAGTCACTTACTTTTTATGCATCCAAATCCCGTCCACCTTCCGACGGACCATAACTATATTCAAGACAGACACCAGTAAAAAGACACACGCTCCCGTCAACAAAGCCGGCAACAGACTTTCATTTCCCGCATCAAGAAGCAACGAAGTTATCACAGGCAAATAAGTTCCGCGTATCCCTATTACGATAGCTATGCCCAGCAACAACACAGACAGATTCAGCACAACAGCCAACATTTGATAGGGTCTTGCCACCTGCGCCGGAGTATAACCTATCAACAACAATGTTTCCAACTTTCGCATATTTTTCTGCAACAACAGATAAATACTAAGTATCAAAATATAGAAAGACAAAACGCTTATCAACAAACCGACAGACAAAACCACCCCGACAATCAATTTCAAAAACCAAACTGTCTTTCCAGCTTCCAGTTCGTTCCCTTCCATCTCATAGCCTTTGCGCTGGACAAACTGCACGATGCGTTCATCGGCTGGATTACCCACCTCAACAATCAATCGTGAAGGCTCAGCCTCAACTCCTGTGCTGAAACGTGCATTTGCCCAACGTATAAAAGATTCAGGTACCAATATTGTATTCAACCTACTGGAAAAACCTACGATATGACCTTTCATTTGCTCGGTTTTCCCATTCCCGACCAAACGGATATCCAAATTTACCATACCGATAATCCCTTCAGACAACTGAGGCAAATTCCGACTTTGCGCAAACCCGAAATTATACAAGTTCAAATAATTACGAGGAATGATGATAGGAATGACATTCGACTCGGGATTGAATTTCCATTCCTCCGACTGCACATCGACATACGCATCTGGAACCGATTCAAAAAACAAATCGGTAGACATCTTGATGCCTTGCAACCCCATTCCAGCCATCACTTTAAATTGAGAAGGTAAAAAACTACCCACACGCTTCACGAATGGCTGTTCTTCTATCTCTGCAATATCTCCAGCTGAAAATGTGGTCTGCTTGCCTACAATTGTACCTAACGTACTTACTTTCTTACTTATAATGATATAGTCACCTTTCAAAAAACTGTTTTCCTGAGTGAACATAGGCAAAACATCCCGATAAAACTGTACAGCAAGCAACACGATTACCATTCCACACACGTTTGCCAATGAAAAACCCAGTAATTGAGAAAGGCTGATATGCTGCTTCAATAACTTCCAAATCATATTTTTATAATGAACATTTTATGATTAAACTACAATGACAACACCCTATCGTATTCCAAAGGCAAATGTTTACCAATGGACGTCACCACCGCCCCTGCACCACGTTTACCGATTTCTTCACAAAGTATATCTGCCATCACTTTGCTGTTTCCATCGTCAAGGTGACTGATTGGTTCATCCAAGAAAATAAAGTCAAACGGTTGGCACAAGGCACGAACAAACGCCACACGTTGCTGCTGCCCGAATGACATGCGGCTTACCTTTTGCTCTTTTTTTCCATCAATCCCCAAACGCAAAAGCCACTCGTCAACCTGTTTCCGCGAAGCATAGCGGGTCAATGCATTCTTCAACCGGATATTCTCGATTGCACTCAATTCTCCGAACAACCTCATTTCCTGAAAAAGCATACTCAACGAACGTTTTCGCAAATCCACCCATTCACGCACCGAAAAACTGCGCACATTACGCCCGTCAAAAGTAATGATACCCTGATAATCTTTCCGATACCCATAAATAAAACTACAAAGAGAAGATTTACCTGTACCCGAAGCTGCCTCCAGCAGATAAATCTTCCCTTTTTGAAAGGTTATCTGCCGATGCCATACATCTGAGATAACCATATCCTTGCCGGCAAATACTTCCGGCAACGTTTGTTGCAACTCTATTGTTTCCATTGTCTTCCATTCTTTATTCTTCCATTCGGGAACGATACCCATTGCTCTGACAAATACCGTCCCGAACGCATGAATCACACTTTAATTTATCGAACTCAACAGCACACGGAGAATATTTTGCTTCTTGTCTTTCATTACCAGTTCCATCCGTGACTTTTCCGCATCAACCGATTCAATGACAAGGTAATCCAACCCCTTCACAAACCTGAGCGCCTCCATTTCAGGACGGTCTGGAAATGATTGCCCAGTTTCCAGCAACGCAGCAAGGTTCATTGCATAAAAACAACGTTTTCCCTTCACTTCCTTCCCCCACGGGCAATCACGCAAAGAGAGTCCTTCCACAGATGCATCTACCAACCGGGCATCATTGGTAAAATAAAACTTTCCGTCAGAGACCCCAAACCAGAAAGACAAACTTCCAGAACGCATGCCAAGCATACTGCCATCCATCATCCAAAATTCGTATGCAGAAGTTCCACGGTTTATCAGTTTCATCTGCCCGCCTGTCAGCAAGAGCAAAGGCTTCAAGTCCTCGAATGTCTGAAGAAAGCCATTATCTGTCACATCAGCATACGCAATAAACTTATTCGCCAGCAAATCACCCGCAATTGCCATATCTCCTTTCAATGCACTGAATATGGCCTCAAAATCGACAGGCATCATCGAATTTTCCAACTGGTTATTGAACACTGGATGCTCTTTCAACATTTCATACGCCTTCTTTCCATCCACATTCACCGATAACCAGAAACCCGTATTGGCAGGGAAAAAATCCAAATACTTGCCCGTCACCTTCCCGAACACTTGCATTTGCCTGTCTTTCATCTGCTTCATCACAGGATCCGTTGTCAGGTCAGTAAAGTCAACGGTCATCTTCCCTTCTCCAAAAGTAACCTCCGCCATACATTTCACATCCTTCATCTTCATGTCACCGGAAATACCCATCATCATCGGAGTCACGTAACGTCCGGGAATCAAATCAAGCGTTCCCAAAGCTATGACATCTCCATTCCCACTCTTCATCCTCGCAAAATCCGAAGTGGCACGATAACCTTCTTTCTCGCCTTGGCGCAACAACATCGAAGCAGTATGCAACAGATCTTGCGGTGCACCTCCATTAGGGTCGGCCAGCAACAGTAATGCATCTGACGTGTAGGCCGCAAGCACATTTCCCATAACCGTCCACGAACAACCATTCTCTTCCGTCGGCATTGAACAAATCTGTTGCTTGCTCAAAGCCTTGAATAACTCTTCCAGCTTCCCCTCGTCAGACACACGTGCCAACATCCCGGCCGAAATAGATTGCGATTCCATAAAAAAATAAAGATTCCTGCGAAAATCAATACCACTTTCCGAAGGGTTTTCAATTATCTTGTCTATTAATTGCCCGGAGCCTTGCATACCACTTTTCAATGCATCTCCCAGCCTTTGCACAGCGTTTTTTCCTGTTTCTCCCGACAATCCGCTTTTATCGACAATAGACACGGGATTGACGGATATCACCAAAGCAGCGTCTTCGGGCAAAGCAGATTCATATTCATTTCCGCCTGTACAAGACACCATCATCCCCACAAGCATCGTCCAACAGGCCATCCAGACACTTATTGTCTTCTTCTGTATCATAACATTTATATATTAAAAAATTTATTATTAATGTCCGCATCTACCCCCATCTAACTAAGTTGAAAACGCAATAGTACTGCATTGGCAGATGAAGTATATATCCATAGGCGGATGAAGTATATATTCAATCGCACATGCAGTATATATTCATTTTTCAGGGGTATATATTGGCTGTTTGCAGACATTCATTTTATTATTTATTCATTCACATGTGCCAAGTTCATCAAATGCACCGATACCAATGCCGCCGTCTCCGTCCGCAGCCTTGACTTTCCCAGGCTTACCGGCTGGAAGCCGAAAGATTCCGCCAGCTTTACTTCTTCCGGACTAAAGTCACCTTCAGGCCCCACCAGTACCACTGCTCCAGCTTCCGGATTCAGCACGTTCCTTAACAAAGGCTTTTCTCCCTCATAACAATGAGCTATGAATTTTTGCCCCGGAAAGTCCTTACACACGAACTTGGCAAAATCTACCATTCCATTCACCAAGGGTTTCCGTGCTTTTAGCGACTGCTTGACTGCGGATATCACAATTTTCTCAATACGCTCATTCTTCACCACTTTACGTTCCGAAAAACGGCAATTCAAAAATGTCAGTTCATCAAAACCAATCTCGGTAGCCTTCTCCACAAACCACTCCGTACGGTCTATGTTCTTCGTAGGAGCCATGGCAAGATGCAAATGTCCTGTCCAAAGCGGTTCCTGAGCAATGGTTTCAATAACCTTTACACGGCACCGCTTCCCGGCAATGCCATCTATCAAAGCCTTGTAGAAAAACCCCTTTCCATCGGTCAACAAGACTTCATCTCCCACGGTAAGCCGCAGCACACGCAGACAATGAGCCGCCTCTTCTTCGGGCAACTCCGCTTTAGTCCTTATGTCAGGCGTATAAAATGTATGCATAATTCCTCCCTGTATTAGTTTTTATTGTTTTCTTCATTTTCCCGTTTGCGGATTTCATCCCGCAATTGCGACGCGCGTTCATAATCTTCACACTGAACCGCCTCATCCATCGCCCTTTTCAGCATATCAATATCTACCGAGTTGATTGACATCGTATAGCTGGAACCGTCCGAAGAAATATTGCGCAAATGTTCTTTTTCCAAAATATCTTCGTATACATAAAGCGGGAAACCTGCCCGCAATGACAACACAATGGCATCCGACGTACGCGCATCTACTACATCCACTTCCCCATCGGCTCTCCTTATATATAAATAGGTGGAATATATTCCATTCTTCACTTGATAAATAACCCCTTTCAGACATTGCAGACGACCAACTGCCATCACATTCAACAACAAGTCGTGCGTAAACGGACGTGGCGGCCTATAGTGCATTTCCGCCATTTTGATGCCCTGCGCTTCAACCGCCCCGATAATCAATGCCAGTTTCCGTTCCTCTCCCCCAACTTCTTCCAAAACCAACGCAAACGAATCTGACGGTTTCAAGACCGATGACATATCCAGAATCTTCAGTTCAACCTCTTTCATTCCTTCACGTGTTTATATTTAAAGACGATGGCAAACAAGATTGCCACCACCAATGCGTATGCAGCAAAAACAAACCAAGCACGGCTCCATCCCTCTACCTGAGGAAGCGAACTGTTGAAGTCGACAAAACGATTGACCACCGCCTGCGCACTCAGCGTACCGATGGTAGCTCCCAAGCCATTGGTCATGATAATGAACAGCCCCTGCGCGCTGGAACGCACATCCACATCCGTTTCTTTGTCGACAAACAAAGAGCCAGACACGTTGAAAAAATCGAAAGCCACACCATACACAATCATCGAAAGGATAAACATCCACACACCTTCACCCGGATTTCCAAAACCGAACAAGCCAAAGCGCAATACCCACGCCACCATTGCGATAAGCATCACCTTCTTGATACCGAAACGACTCAGGAAAAAAGGTATCAGCAGGATACAGCACGTCTCGCTAATCTGCGACAAGGAAATAAGTAAATTGGCATGCTGAACGCCGAACGTATCAGCATACTCAGGAATAGCACTGAAACTCGTAATATACGGATTGGCAAAACCATTGGTAATCTGCAAAGAAACTCCCAGCAACATGGAAAATATAAAAAAAACAGCCATCTTGCGCCGGCGGAACAACAGGAAAGCTTTCAACCCCAATGCCTCAGCCAATGATTTCGTACCTCCACCGCCACGATTTACCGGACAAGCAGGAAGTGTGTTGGCATAAATAGCAAGCAGAACACCCCAACCAGCACAAACAAAGAACTGCATATAATTGGATTGGAATCCCCACAAATCCACCAGCCACATAGAACAAATGAAGCCAATCGTGCCACACGTACGAATGGGTGGAAAAGCCTTGATAGTATCCAGCCCTGCGCGGTCAAGGGCGGAATAAGCTACTGAATTCGACAATGCCAATGTAGGCATATAAAATGCCACACTCATTGAATAAAAAGCAAACAGAACAGGAAACGAAACCTGGTCGCCTGCCGTCAAGCCATAATAACCTGCACCCGCCATAAACAGAGCAGCCAGCAAATGACTCAGCCCCAAAAGCCGCTGGGCAGGCACCCAACGGTCGGCTATGATACCCAAAATCGCCGGCATGAACAAGGAAACGATACCTTGCATAGCATAAAATATCCCGATGTGACCTCCCAGCCCAATTCCTGCCAGATACGTCCCCATCGAAGTCAAGTAAGCCCCCCACACAGCAAATTGCAGGAAGTTCATCACTATCAATCGAACTTTGACATTCATATTCGCTTCATTTAATCATATATATTCCAAATAAAAAACAATGAAACAAATATACGGAAAGATTATGACTTTACAAATTGTGAAACAAGAAAATAAGAAGCTGTTTTGAATTTCTCCAAAAAGTTTTTCTTGGCTTGATGTATCCGTTTTCGTGTGTGCTTTGGGCGATTTTTTGGTCCTTTCCGCTCCTGTTCTTCGTCAGATAGCCCGCTATCTTCCTCATCACAGAAGCGAAAATGCCTCAAAAACTCATCCCAAATCATCGCACGATAAATTCAAAACAGCTTCTAAAAAACTGATTTCAAGCATGCCTTTTAATGAACATAAGTGAGTTAGCCGTTTCACATAAGTAAGTTATGCGTTTCACATAAGCAAGTCAGTCCTATCACTTATGTTCGTTTGAGAGTGTCAGCATGTGAATGTGTCCTGCAACGACATCAGCAAAACGCACAAATCCATACCGCGCATAGTATGAAAATAGAAAATAAGGACATTCATAAAATAGAAAACCCATAAAATAGAAACCCATAAAATAGAAAACCATAGATTGAAAAAAAATAGTTTTAAAAACTTGTCCAATTCAAAGAAAAGCCATACCTTTGCAGCCGGAAAAGAAAAAGAAAGATTTTCAATTTAATCAAAACCTATTAAAGGCTTGTTAAGAAGAATGTCATTCTTTTCAGTAGCAATGAAAGGACAAACCGGTCCGGCAATTGCTACAAAAGTTCAGATGGCGCTTTCGTCTAGTGGCCTAGGACGCGGCCCTCTCACGGCTGAAACACGGGTTCGATTCCCGTATGCGCTACCAACCTAAATTATATTGGAAGTTTGGGTGAGTGGCTGAAACCAGCAGTTTGCTAAACTGCCGTACGGGTTACCGTACCGGGGGTTCGAATCCCCCAGCTTCCGCTATAACTACTGGACAGAAGTGAATAAGGTCCCATAAATCAATGATTTGTGGGACTTTTTTTACAACTAAAAGTCCACAGAAAACAACATTGTATCTTGTATTATACATAATACATTCAGGGCAAACG
This sequence comes from Bacteroides sp. An51A, assembly GCF_002161565.1. NCBI lineage: Bacteria > Pseudomonadati > Bacteroidota > Bacteroidia > Bacteroidales > Bacteroidaceae > Bacteroides > Bacteroides sp. An51A. Next base: position 12,622 of record NZ_NFIC01000008.1, on the reverse strand, counting down.
CATCTAAATTATACAGATTATCATCTACAGCAGCATTACACGTCCTCCAAAGACCGCCTTTGGATACCCCAAAACGTATATCCCAAGGGCAGTGTTTTGCAGAAATCAAATGCGTCGGCCCTGATAGTACCGTATCTTGATTTTATCAATAAGCATTTTTTTCACCATGAATGGCATTACGGACTGTGCGGTAGATGATATATAAATCCAACCCGAAACTCCAGTGCTCAATATACCAGATATCACCTAAGATACGTCCTTCCATATCTTTTAATTCTTTGGTTTCCCCCCGATATCCCGTCACTTGGCTCCAGCCTGTTATGCCTGGCTTAACAAAATGACGTACCATATATTTATTAATCAATTTAGAATATTCTTGTGTATGTTTCAGCATATGGGGACGTGGTCCGACTATACTCATGTCACCTAGTAATACGTTGATAAATTGAGGCAATTCGTCTATATTGGTTTTACGCATAATATCCCCCCATCTTGTTTTACGCGGATCATTTTTAGTAGCTTGTACGGTATCAGCATCTTTGTTGACCTTCATAGAGCGGAACTTGATGCAATAAAATTCCTTATCGTTCAGTCCATTACGTTTCTGGCGGAAAAATATCGGACCAGGCATGGTTAATTTGGTAACGATAGCCACAATGATAAAAATGATAGGAAAGAAAGTACATAAGAACAAGAGTGAAAATGCAATATCGAAAGCACGTTTCAAGAACTTGTTTTCCGGACGGCTTAAAGGGTCTGGGCGCAAACTGAGGTAAGGCACATTACCCATCATATTGAAATATACCCGGTTATGTAGATAGTTGCGAAGATTAGGAACGCTGTAAAAATGTACCACATTATTCTCGCAATAATTGATAATGGGCAAAATGACATCTGCTTTTCGCGATGGAAGACAACAGAAAAGATAATGAATATAAGGATGAGCAGAAAGATAGTGTTCCACTTCTTCCGGCTTGCCTAGATAAGTGCAATGTTCATTATCCATGTTAGGATTTGGTTCATCATCAAAATATCCCACAACCCCATAACCACTTGCCGGGTCATCGGTCAATTCATGGTATAACTCGATATTGTTTGGAGTACTTCCCACCAAAACTACATAGTGTATGTTTTTTTTGTTGTTCCGGTAAATTTTCAGGCATGTGCGGAACATAAGCCTGTATATACTTATAATAAGGAATAAGGCAGACAGATAAGCTGCATAAAATAATGATATGACATTAAAATGCATACCTACCGTTAATAAAAAACCACTTACAATGGTAAAATAGAATACATTACGAAATACACGTGCAACAATTTGATACGAATGTACCTTTTGTCTATGTAATATAACCCCTCCACGCATTGTGCATAATAAATAGCAAAGCGATATTACTATAAGAATCTGGGGTAAACTGGAATTAAACGAAACAGGCTTGTCCATCATGTTGCCCCAATAATAAAAAGCATAAAACAATCCATTACATAGGCATAAGTCCCCCATTATCACAAAAGCCTGGATGATACTGTTGTATCTTAGGATGCGATTGCTATTACTCTCCATATAAAATAAGGTTTTAGTTAGACTTTATTTAGTAATCAATTCCTTTAAAATAGTTTCTTCGTCTTTTGCCTGTCTGTTTGTTTATTGTGCAAAGATTGTAGAAATTTTAAAGAAAAGCAAATTTTACCCCCTCAAAATCTCATTGATATTTAAATATATGTTAAATAACACACGATTTTTCTTATATATGTATGTTGAATAACATAATATATATATCTTTGCATCGTGTTTTTCATGGTATTAGATTTAAGGTTAATGAAGATTGGGAATCTGGGAAGATTCCCTTTTTTTATGCTTGCTTTTTCCGATGCATATCAGTCCCTCCAGAGCCACTTTAGAAGCTGTTTTGAATTTATCGTGCGATGATTTGGGATGAGTTTTTGAGGCATTTTCGCTTCTGTGATGAGGAAGATAGCGGGCTATCTGACGAAGAACAGGAGCGAAAAGAACCAAAAAATCGCCCAAAGCACACACGAAAACAGATACATCAAGCCAAGAAAAACTTTTTGGAGAAATTCAAAACAGCTTCTTACTGTAGATGCGACAATATCGGTGCTAAAACTAATCTGTTCATGATAGAACCGCCAATGAATGAAGAATCCTTTCGGACATGGCTTCATCAGTCACATTACCGAAAAACTTTGAAAATCAAAGAAAATAAGCCATATCTTCACTTATGCCAAAACAAGACCTTTTACACGACTTTAAATGAAAGAACCATGAAGGCTTGACTTTTTTTCTTATTACTCTAGCCTATAAATCGAGATTTATATCTAAATTTGCAGGGTAATTTAAAGCTCAAAAATTATGTTGATTTACAATACGACCTTTCACGTGGAGATGGCTGACGCACGCAATTTCGTCATCTGGCTTCACGAATGTTATATTCCCGAGGCAGAAAAATCGGGAGAGTTGAGCAACCCGCGCATCTTGCGCATCCTGAGCCATAAGGAGCAGGACAGCGAGTGCTTCTCTTTGCAATGGGAAGTGGAAGACAGTGCCGCACTGCACCGCTGGCACACGCAGGTGGGAGCACACCTGAATGAGGAACTAAAAAGAACGTTTAAAGACAAGGTGATAGGTTTTCCTACCTTGATGGAGGTCATCGCGTGATACAGCCTGTAAGGGAAAAGATTATTCTGGGCATCGATCCGGGCACGAACATTATGGGCTATGGTGTCTTGAAAGTGACCGGCATTAAGCCTGAAGTGATAACACTGGGAGTCATCGACCTTCGCAAATGCGGTGACCCTTATCTGAAACTGAAACATATCTACCAGCGCGTGCAGGGCATCATCGCTTCGTACCTGCCCGATGAACTTGCCATCGAAGCCCCATTCTTCGGAAAAAACGTCCAGTCTATGCTGAAGCTGGGACGTGCGCAAGGAGTAGCGATAGTGGCAGCTTTGTGCCGTGATATCCCCGTAACCGAATATGCACCTTTGAAAATCAAGATGGCGATAACGGGAAACGGACAGGCCAGCAAAGAGCAGGTAGCAAATATGCTGAAACGGATGCTCCACATCCCCGACTCAGAAATGGGTCCCTTTATGGATGCCACCGATGCACTGGGCGCCGCCTATTGCCATTACTTACAGATGGGGCGTCCGGCACTTCCCGATGCCTATTCGGGATGGAAAGACTATCTTCGGAAACATCCGGAGAAGATCGTGAAATGATGTAAGCTTGTTCACCACAGCAGCACATAGAAGTTTTAATATTTGCACCATCTGTGATGAGTAATAAATATACAGACAATGAATATAAAAACAATATTGTTGATGGGAATGTTAACTACAATGATTTTCGCTTGCCAGCCACATTCTGTTTTGTATGCTTCCTACGATGAGTATCCGGTATACGAAGGGAAGTGGGAAGAAATGACATATACCCCTTTGCATACCAGTTTCGCCTTGTGGGCACCTACCGCCCAACAAGTAAAAGTGCTAGTGTATGAAACCGGACAAGGAGGGTCTGCAAAACGAATGGTTGACATGGAGCCGGCCGAAGACGGTATGTGGAGAACATCGGTAGAGGGCGATTTAAAAGGCTGTTTCTATACTTTTAATGTGCGGATAAACGATGTGTGGCAAGGTGACACACCAGGACTATGGGCAAAGGCAGTGGGCGTAAACGGAAACCGGGCAGCCATTATCGATATGAAAGAAACCGACCCCACCGATTGGGAGAACGATCGCCGTCCGACGGCAAAAAGCTTGCAAGATGCCATCATTTACGAAATGCACTTACGCGATTTTACCACGGATAGCACAGGAGGCATGAAATACCGGGGTAAATACCTTGCCTTGACAGAAGATACTACACATACATGGATGGGAGAACATACAGGACTTGCACATCTGAAAGAGCTAGGGGTAACGCATGTACAGCTGATGCCTGTGTTTGACTTTGCTTCCATCGACGAAAGCCATCCCGAACGTACCCAATACAACTGGGGATATGACCCGAAGAATTACAACGTGCCTGAAGGCTCGTATGCTACAGACCCTTATAATCCCCAAGTGCGTATCCGCGAGTTTAAACAGATGATACAGGCTTTACACAATGCGGGTATCCGTGTAATTATGGACGTAGTATATAATCATACGTTTACTGTTCAAGGAAGTGTGTTTGAACGTACTGTCCCAGGATATTTCTATCGCAAGGATGCGAAAGGAAATTTTGCTAATGGATCGGGATGCGGAAACGAAACTGCCAGCGAACGAGCGATGATGCGCCGCTTTATTGTGGAATCGGTCTGTTATTGGGCAAAAGAGTACCACATCGACGGATTTCGTTTCGACTTGATGGGCTTACACGATGCAGAGACAATGCGTACCGTACGTCATGCACTTGACCGTATTGACCCTGCCATCTTCATCTGCGGCGAGGGATGGGCGGCATCAGTTCCAAGTCTTTCGCCCGACCTGCTTGCCATGAAAGAGAACGTGAACAAAATGCCCGGAATAGCAGTCTTCCGCGACGAATTCCGCGATAGTTTGCGCGGGCCATTCGGAAATGACAAGAAAGGAGCTTTCCTGATTGGCAGACCAAACCACGAACAAGGCGTACGTTTCGGCATATCGGGAGGCACATATCCCTTGACTCCCAATGACTCATGTACGGGTTCTCCACTGCAATTCATCAGCTATGTCAGTTGCCATGATGACTTGTGCCTCACCGACCGTTTGAAGGCAACACTTCCAGGAGCTTCAGTGCAGGAACTAGGTTCGCTGCAAAAACTGGCGGCTACTGCCCTCCTTACCTCGCAAGGAGTGCCGTTCTTATTCGCGGGAGATGAATTCTTGCGCACAAGACAAGGGAAACCTAACCCGTATAACCTGCCAGATGAAGTAAATGCCATCCGCTGGAATGACAAGACATTGCATCGTGACGTATTCGATTATTACCGAGGGTTGATAGCCATGCGCAAGGGGCATCCAGCCTTCCGCATGGGAGATGCTGCTTTAATAAGAGAACATTTAGAATTTATCCCCGTGCCTGCTTCTAGCGTTGTAGCTTTCCGCCTGAAAGGGAACCCATGTGGAGATGCTTGGCTCAACACAATAGTAGTGCTCAATGCACGCACAGAAGCCGTAAAAGTGAATATTCCAGAAGGGAAGTACTGGGTGGTATGCCAGAATGGAAAAGTTGATTTGGTACTGGGACTTGGCACAATAACGGGGAACCAACTCCAAGTAGCTCCTCGCTCAGCTACGATAATACACCAATGATTTATGGAAACAAGAACATTAAGACACAAAATCGCGAAGAACTCCTTTTTAGGAAAAACCAAACCCACAGAGATTTGCCGAGAATTATCTCTCCACATGCTCTGCTTCTCTAAAAACAGGAAACTTTGCTTTAACAATAACAACTCTGCGTATTTGCGTCTTTGTGTTCAATTATAATATAAAAAACAATGCAACATATCATTACCATCGAAAACGGCATAACCCGCCATCCGGCATACCGGATGAAAGAACCAGTGAACCTGCAATTCAACGAAGGTGAACACATCGCCATCGTCGGACCCAACGGTGGAGGAAAGAGCCTGCTGGTTGACACCCTAACCGGACGTTATCCCTTGCTAATGAACGAAGTGAAATATGACTTCTCGCCTTCTGCATCGAAAATGGTGTCCGATAACATCAAGTATATCACCTTCCGCGACTCGTATGGTGACTCCGATGCTACATATTATTACCAACAACGCTGGAATGCACACGACCTGGACGACACGCCTGTTGTACGCGACTTGCTCCCCGAGTGTAAGGATGAAACGTTAAAACAAAACTTGTTTGACTTGTTCGGCATCAAGGCGATGCTCGACAAACATATTATCCTTCTTTCAAGTGGCGAACTCCGTAAGTTCCAGCTCACCAAGACCTTGCTGAGTCATCCTAGGGTGCTGATTATGGACAATCCGTTCATTGGCTTGGATGCCAAGACGCGCGACTTGCTGCATGTCTTGTTGAAACGCCTCACCGAGGTAACCCACCTACAAGTCATTCTTGTGCTTTCGAAGTCGGATGATATCCCTGCGTTTATCACCCACGTAGTGCCTGTGTCCAACAGAGTATGCGGAAAGAAAATCACACTTTCTGAATACTTGGCTTCGCATCCTGAAATCCCAGCTTGTGTATTGTCTGAGGAAAAACGCGCACGCATCCTGAATCTGCCATATGCCGAAGGTTTATATCACAGTGACCACATCGTTGACCTGAACAAGGTGAGCATCCGTTACGGAAACCGCACTATACTGAAAGACCTCGACTGGTCTGTGCGCTGCGGCGAACGGTGGGCCTTAAGCGGCGACAACGGATCAGGCAAGTCTACCCTACTCAGTCTGGTATGTGCCGATAATCCGCAAAGCTATGCATGTGACATCTCCCTCTTCGGACGGAAGCGCGGAAGCGGAGAAAGTATTTGGGAAATCAAACGGCATATCGGGTACGTCAGCCCTGAAATGCACCGCGCCTATTTGAAAAACCTACCAGCTGTCGACATCGTGGCAAGCGGCCTGCACGACTCCATCGGGCTATACAAAAAGCGGAGTGACGCCGACCGTGCCATGTGTGAATGGTGGATGGACATCTTCGGTATCCTCGCCTTGAAAGACCGCAGTTTCTTACAACTTTCCAGTGGTGAACAACGCCTCGTATTACTGGCACGCGCTTTTGTGAAAGATCCCGAGTTATTGATATTAGACGAACCACTTCACGGACTCGACTTGTTCAACCGCCGGATGGTGAAAGACATCATCGAGGCGTTTTGCCAACGCCAAGGCAAAACTTTAATTATGGTGACACACTACCAGGAAGAACTTCCGGCATGTATCACCCACCGGCTTTATTTGACAAGAAACAGATAAAGATATACTAACGACAAGGTGGAAATATACGAGTAATGTTGTATACCAACCCACTTTGCCACATTGATAATTATAACCATTATGGAACAGACACATAAAATCAACAAAGTAGAAATCCGCAACTTGCGGATGGAAGATTATGACCAGTTGGCACAATCATTCACACGCGTGTACGCCGACCGGGACGTATTTTGGACACGCGCTCAGATAAAGAAGTTGATTGCCATTTTTCCGGAAGGGCAAATCGTGACCGTGGCAGACGACAAGATTGTAGGCTGTGCGCTCTCCATTATCGTTGACTATGACATGGTGAAAGGCGACCATACCTATGCCAAAGTAACTGGCAATGAAACTTTCAATACCCATAACCCGAAAGGGAACATCCTCTATGGCATCGAAGTGTTTATCCACCCCGAATACAGAGGTCTTCGCCTGGCACGACGCATGTATGACTACCGAAAAGAACTGTGCGAAAAGTTGAATCTGAAAGCAATTATGTTTGGCGGACGCATTCCAAACTATCACAAGTATGCCGACACGATGCGCCCGAAAGAGTACATCGAAAAAGTACGCCTGCGCGAGATTTATGACCCTGTACTCACCTTCCAGTTATCGAACGACTTCCACGTGCGCCGTGTGATGCGCAACTACTTGCCCAACGACGAGGAATCGCGTCATTGCGCCACACTCCTTCAATGGGACAACATTTACTATCAACCACCTACCGACTCGTATGTAGACAAAAAAACTACCGTGCGCGTAGGCCTGGTGCAATGGCAGATGCGTTCATACAAGACTCTTGATGATGTATTCGAACAGGTAGAGTTTTTCGTGGATGCCGTTTCGGGCTATAAGAGCGATTTTGTACTTTTCCCCGAATATTTCAATGCTCCGTTGATGGCTAAATTTAACGATATGGGTGAGGCACAATCCATCCGCGCCCTGGCGCAATACACCGAAGAAGTACGTGACCGCTTCGTTGAGCTTGCCATCAGCTACAACATCAACATCATCACCGGAAGCATGCCTTACGTAAAAGATGACGGAAGCCTGTACAACGTAGGATTCCTCTGCCGCCGTGACGGAACTTACGAAATGTATGAAAAAGTCCATGTCACCCCCGATGAGGTAAAGAGCTGGGGCTTGAGTGGTGGACGTATGGTACGTACCTTCGATACCGACTGTGCAAAAATCGGCGTACTGATTTGCTACGACGTCGAATTCCCCGAACTCTCCCGACTGATGGCAGACCAAGGGATGCAAATCCTTTTCGTGCCTTTCCTCACCGATACACAGAACGGATATTCACGTGTACGTGTCTGTGCCCAGGCGCGTGCCATCGAGAATGAATGTTTCGTGGTGATAGCTGGAAGTGTCGGTAATCTGCCCCGCGTGCATAACATGGATATCCAATATGCCCAGTCGGGTGTATTCACGCCATGCGACTTCGCTTTTCCGACCGATGGCAAACGTGCCGAGGCTACTCCGAATACCGAGATGATTCTGGTATCGGATGTCGACCTTGACCTGCTGAACGAGCTTCATACCTACGGAAGTGTACGCAACCTACGCGACCGTCGCAGCGACCTCTACGAACTGCGAATGAAAAAGAGTGCACAAGAATAAAAAACTAAAGGAAACGAATGTTTTTAATAATGTGCTTTAAATGAAGATATACTTATTTGACATTTCAGGCTGTAGCAGTTAACTGGAATGGCTTATGAAGTATATCTTCGTTTTCGTAGATGATGCATTGGCTGAATGGCAGACATTCATCTAAAGAAAACTTATCATTTTAACGAACTATTGTTTATGGCAACATTAATCTTACAAAAGGTTGCTTCTTTTTCAGATAACACATTTAGAATATTACAATTCCATTTCAAAAACATACATTTTGCTATATTGATATTGATTTACATCAATAAATGACACCTTTATTTGTGATTTTCTCCAATATTGTTTTTATGTTATTCAACATATTCTTATCTTTGCAGTGGTAAAAAGATAAAGCTCGAGCTAAACTAGATTTAAAAAGATAACGTAATTGTTTTAAGGTAACAAGTTTTTAGGTAACATTTAAAATTTAGGTATTATGAAAAAGTTTGGATTAACATTAGTAGCTGCTTTAGCGTTTTCTGCATCAGTATTTGCTAACGGTGTGAATGATTCAACTGCTGTTGCCAAATGGGATGGATCTATTAACAAGGCTAAACTGAATAAGTATTTGAAATTAACTTCAGCACAGAATGAAGAAGTTGCAGATATCTGCGATTACTTTCAGGAACAAATGAAGTTAGCGAACAGATCGTCTAAAGATACTGACCAGAAAGTCCGTAATGCGGTTTATGGAAATTTGAAGTTGATGAAAAAGACATTAAATGACAAGCAGTATGCCGATTACGTTCGTCTGATGGCGTTAACTTTGCGTAATAAAGGCATCAACATCGACAAATAATTCGTTCAAATAATTTAACCATAAGGCGAATCAATAATCAATTTTATCTGATTCGCAAGCAACATTGGATCAGGTTAGCATTGCAGCAACCAGCTCCATGAAAATAAAAACAGTGTCAGCTAGAGATAAAAACATTAACTCTGCCGGCACTGTTTTTTATACAATATCTCTAACCTGATACAAGACAAAAACATGTTCTCACTATCAGCCAACTTCTAATACTCCTTTCCCTGTTTCCAATCAGGATTGGAATCCTGCAAAGCAAAACTCCAATCCTCAGGAAGAAAAATAATCAATAAGCACGTGCAAACAATACGCGGCGTACCGAAGGTTTACCTGTTACCATATCGACGCCCGGTGTCAGACTTTCCTCGTCTGCTTCGAACGGGATGCAACGGATGGTTGCTTTCGTCTCTTCCTTGATACGTTCTTCAGTTTCAGTCGTACCATCCCAGTGTGCAAGGATGAATCCGCCCTTTTCGATCTGTTCCTTGAACTGTTCGTAAGTATCCACTTTCACAATGTGTTCATTGCGGTATTTCAAGGCTTTCTGGTAGATATTCTCCTGAATTTCTTCCAACAGATTCTTTACGTATTCCTCAATACCATCGCATGAGCGGGTCTCCTTTTCCAACGTATCGCGGCGCATCAGTTCAATGGTATTGTTTTCAAGGTCTCTGCCACCCATTGCCAAACGTACGGGAACACCCTTCAGCTCGTAATCGGCAAACTTAAATCCCGGACGCTTATTATCGGCATTATCATATTTCACGGTAACCCCCATATTACGGAGTTTCGTGACAATACCTTCCACTTTCGCATCAATCTGTTTCAGCTGCTCATCGTTCTTGTAAATAGGAACAATGACCACCTGAATCGGCGCCAGATGTGGAGGAAGAACCAAACCATTATCATCCGAATGAGTCATGATAAGTGCCCCCATCAAACGGGTAGACACTCCCCATGAAGTAGCCCATACGTAATCAAGCTTATTGTTCTTATCGACGAATTGCACATTGAATGCCTTAGCAAAATTTTGTCCCAGGAAATGGGATGTACCACACTGCAAAGCCTTACCGTCCTGCATCAGTCCTTCAATGGTATAAGTATCCAATGCTCCGGCAAAACGTTCGTTGGCACTCTTCACTCCTTTAATGACCGGCACTGCCATGTATTTTTCAGCAAAATCACCATACACGTGCAACATCTTCTGTGCTTCGGCTTCGGCTTCCTCACGGGTAGCATGCGCCGTATGTCCTTCTTGCCACAGAAACTCGGCTGTACGCAGGAAAAGACGTGTGCGCATTTCCCAACGCACTACATTTGCCCACTGATTGCAAAGGATAGGCAAGTCGCGATACGAATTAATCCAGTTTTTGTAGGTACTCCAAATAATGGTTTCCGAAGTAGGACGGATTATCAGTTCTTCTTCCAGTTTAGCTGCCGGGTCGACAATGACACCCGAACCATCCTCGGCATTCTTCAGGCGATAATGAGTGACCACCGCACATTCTTTAGCAAACCCTTCCACATGTTCTGCCTCACGGCTCAAGTATGATTTTGGAATAAGTAACGGGAAGTAAGCATTCACATGTCCCGTTTCCTTAAACATTGTATCCAGCTGGTGCTGCATTTTTTCCCAGATGGCGTACCCATAAGGTTTGATTACCATACAGCCACGCACGGGCGACTGCTCTGCCAGGTCTGCTTTTACTACCAAATCGTTGTACCATTGCGAATAATTCTCGCTTCTTTTGGTCAGTTCTTTCAGTTCTTTTGCCATAGATATGTCTTTTGTTTGATTATTCTCCAAGATTTCGTTCGAATTGCAAAATTAGTAAAAAAAGCACTCAATATCGCGTAACGGGCTGTTTTTTTCTCATATCCGGAAGCCATAATACCAAAAACTTCAGATATTTCCGATGCTTTACACACACAATCACAGCAAAATCTGCAGCAAGAGCCTGATTCTTATGGAGAAAAATTACGGAGATTTGTACCTTAATTACAGATTCTATTCCATCAAGCATAGCATTTTTCCACAAAATATGTATTTTTGCTACATAAAATATAACATGCATATGAAAGAAGATTTTATCAAATTGGATTCGGTAGAAACGTACAATAAACTATTCGGGTTAGAATCGCTCCATCCGCTGGTAAATGTCATCGACCTGGACGAAGCAACATACTTTCCTACTCATTTCACCATCAATTATGGAATATATGCCTTGTTTCTAAAAGATACCCGATGTGGAGATATCCGCTATGGCAAGCAGACTTACGATTATCAAGACGGAACCATTGTCAGTTTCGCACCTGGACAAGTTGCAGAAACAGAACTTCAGAAAGGAGTAAAGCCCAAGGCTAAAGGCCTCTTGTTCCACCCTGATCTGATAAAAGGTACGTCACTCGGACAAGAAATCAAATCATATTCATTCTTTGCATATAGTTCGTACGAAGCATTACACCTCTCGGATGAAGAACAAAACACCATCCTTGACTGCCTGACAAACATAAAAGCAGAATTGATGCACCCGATAGACAAACTAAGCAAAAGGCTGATAACCAGAAATATACAACTACTATTGGATTATTGTATGCGTTTCTACAACCGACAGTTCGAAACCCGGAAAGAAGTCAACAAGGATGTCCTGACACGTTTTGAATCGTTGCTGGATGACTATTTCCACAACGGAAAGACCCAAGTAGAAGGTATTCCCACAGTGAGATACTTTGCAGAGAGAGTATTCCTATCGCCCAATTATTTTGGAGACCTCATAAAAAAAGAAACAGGCAAAACGCCACAAGAATACATCCAGAATAAAATCATTGACACCGCCAAGGATCTGCTTTTAGGTTCGGACAAAACCATTACTCAAATAGCCTACGAACTAGGGTTTCAATATTCACAGCATTTTAACCGGGTTTTCAAAAAGCATACAGGACACTCTCCTAATGAATACCGGAAAACACAAACATTTTATCCAACAGCCTAAAGACTGCGATATTCCACATCCGTTTATTCATAATTCCAGTCCGCTGGTCCATTGTTGCCGAACATGAAGAAGGTAGAGGAAATTAAGAAGCTGTTTTGAATTTATCGTGCGATGATTTGGGATGAGTTTTTGAGGGATTTCCGCTTCTGTGATGAGGAAGATAGCGGGCTATCTGACGAAGAACAGGAGCGGAAAGGACCAAAAAATCGCCCAAAGCACACACG
>NZ_NFIC01000007.1:0-281584 GCF_002161565.1 Bacteroides sp. An51A | reverse complement strand
TAATTAATTAACAAAACTCGGTTTAGGGCACTCAAAAGTGCCCTTTCAAAGGGGGATGCCCTAAATTGAGTGCTTACTAGTAGCCCAATTGGCAAGTGGCATGGTCCACTTCTTCCGTATATTGCGGTATGCAAGATAAACCAGTTTTTCAAGGGCCGTATCCGACGGGAACACGCCCTTATTTTTTTGTTACCTTACGGGGCTGGCGGTGATATCCTTCAACGGTATTTGTAGTATATATAAGCTTACGGATAGCCGGAGTGTACTGGAAGTATTCGGACAGTTTATCCCAATTGTCCTGCCAGGACGAGGATGTAAATTAAACTGTGTCAACAAAGAGTAAAATAAAATATTAACTTTGCTAACACAGTTTTTTTATGAAAGAAGAATTTGATTTTGAATTCAATATACTAACTATTAATAATCCCTTTTATTAAATCTTTAATCTCTTTTGGAGACAGTTGCTCGTACTTAGTATCTGTGTCACTTGTTACGCCCTTCTTAGTCTCTAAATATGTTAGCCAAAGTGCCAAAAAGGTCTTGGTAAATTCTTTCGCAAATATGCCATTAGAATACTTTCCGACATATCCGTTGTATGAGGTTAATATTCCACTTCTGACTGGATAAAACTCATAATCATCTTCAACGACTTCAACATAACCAGACTCATTGATAACGACATAATTATCATGTCGGTCATCTGCTGCCATAACTACATATTTTAATTCCTTGTAATTAAAGATATGCTTAGGGACTTCTACCAAAAATAAATATGGATAAAAGTATGCATCTAAAGTCTTATACTCTTGCCCATTTGCTATACTATACTCTTCAAGTCTTTTGCGCAGCCTTTTATTAAGATTAATTGCATTCTCTCTTCCGTAAATATAGTATATCTCTTCCGAGTCATTTTTTACTTTTTTCACCCGGCCATCTTTGCATAGAAAATAATCAATAGAAAAATCGTCAAGTAATCCTCTAGATTCCATTAAGTTGAGTTTAAAGCAATATTTTACAGATGCTTTAGATTCTTCAACTAGTAAATCTACAAAATTGATTTCGTCATAATGACTTTTAATTAAATCTCCATCATGAGAGGTGTCTATTTCAAGTAAATCCATACCCAATGTCCTATCCAGTTTGAAAGGATTTTGAGAATACTTATTTCGTATAAGTGTAATATCTTCTTCGCTCAAAATTGAATAATAATCATTACGCATTGAACAAATGTAAGAATAGAAGTCCTCTTCGGAACAATCGGCATGTCTTCCGTCAGTTGTTTGACTTATTGATTCAAGTTTCGCAAGTTCAACTTGCAGGTTTTAATCTATAAATGTCGCAAATATGTTTCATATCTTCCTCCCTGTTGATGATAGCCTGATAGATATCTTCATCAGTCAATCCGAAGAGTTCCGCAACCGCAATGACCAGTTCTTGCATGACGCCCCATATCCTTTCCGCAACGGACAGTTCCAAAGAATCCTTGGTTACGTCTTCAAAGAGCTTTCCCATGGTCTCGTAGGCTGCAAACCTCTTCACTAAGGAAAGGATGTTGTATTGCAAAGCCGTCAGGGATGTCGCCGCGATTTGCGAGGCGAAGTTGCCGGCCTGGCATTTGCCCAGCCCCAACAGCCCCTTCGCTTCCTTGAACACGACTTCCAAAGACCACCTTTGGGCATAAATCCGGTACGCTTCAAGGAACTCAAGCCGTATGTCCGTGGTCATCAGGCCGTTCCATGCGCCCCGTTTGCTTCTCCTGACAAAGTACAGGCGTACCTTGGTATCCGCAAAGGTCACGTCCGCCACGATGTAATAGCAACGCAGTCTCCTGCTGTACTTCCGCCTGCCTTGCCTGTTAAGGTGCCTGATCAAGGCCGGCGCGGTATAAGGCTTCCCGTCCAGACAGTATTTTGTCCTGCTGTTTTCTCCCACCTTGATCATGCCCAGGTAATCGCACCTGACGTGGCGGGAGCGGATGAACCGGATGACATCCTTGCAGGCGAACCAGCTGTCTGCCAGCACATACCTGAACCTGACCCCTTTGCGGATGGCGCGTCTTATCATGGCAATCATCAGGTCGGTTTTCTTTGCCGTGTATTCACCGATACGCTCCTGCAAGGCGTCGCCGCTGTCACGTCCTTTGGTGAAACGTCTTGCGAGCTCTTCATCGGACATCCCGAACTTTCCATCCTTTCCTTTTTCACCCAGCAGTGCAAAATCCAGAAGCATTTGGGTTGTCCCGTCCGTGACGGCAAGGAACAATGCCTTGAAACCGAGGATGCACCTGTGATGGACATGGGAAAACACCCTGCCGATGTTCTCCATGCGCCGTCCCGTCTTGGGATAGTCCGTGTCATCGACTATCAGACAGACCGTGCCTTCCTTGCGCCCGGAGCCCCACCGTCAAGTTAGAAGTGCAACTCCGCCACCGCCTTCCTCCGTCCTTGGAGCGTAGCGGAAAGGGCGGAGGAAGGCGGTGGAAGCCCGGAATCAGGGTCATCCGGCAATACAAAATAAAAAAGGGAGACCTCTGTCTCCCACGGATTAATTACTTTTGTATTGTCTATGAAGTATAAGCACTTAACCCGTGAGCAAAGGTACGCAATTTACCTGGGACGACAAAAGGGTGAGACTCTGGAAATGATTGCTCGTTCCATAGGAGTCCACAAATCGACGGTAAGCCGTGAGATAAAGCGTAACTCCACGCCGAGCGGCAAGTATGTATGGAACAAGGCGCATGACATGGCAGAATCCCGCCGGTGTCATACGCCCGGCAACAGGGGGCTGGATGATGTGCTGCAATGGCGCATCATTGAGTTCATAAAAAACGAGCAGTGGTCTCCCCGGCAGATATCCGGACGTTTGAAGCTGGAGGGTATAAACGTCTCCCATGAAGCCATTTACGCCCTCATCCGCAAGGACGAAAGCGGGGAACTGGCTTCCCATTGCCGGCATAAGATGAAATACAAGCGCAAGGCCTCACACCGTCATGAGACTAAGGCCACGAACATCCGTAACCGTGTGAGCATACACGAGCGTCCGGCGGAAGCCGACGGCAAACGTTTCGGGGACTGGGAGATGGACCTCATCGTGGACAAGGACAGCAACGCCATCCTCACGCTGACGGAAAGGAGCACGAACTTCCTGTTGATGGAAAGGCTCAAGCACGGGAAGAAAGCGAAGCCTGTGGCAAGAACCGTGTGGAGGTTGCTGCTGCCATACAAGGGAGAGGCCTTGAAGTCCATCACCACGGACAACGGCAGTGAGTTCGCCGAGCATGAATGGATAACCAAGAAGCTCAACGTGCCCGTGTATTTTGCCGATTCCTATTGCGCATGGCAGAAAGGAGCCATAGAAAACGGCAACAAGCTGATACGGCAATATATCCCGAAAGGAACCGACATCAGTACGGTTACAGAAGGAAAAATAACCAAGATCAGGAAGAAAATTAATGCCAGACCGAGAGAAAAACTCAATTTCTTGACTCCGGCTGAGGTCTTTTTCAAAAATATTTCGTAATGTTGCACTCGCTGGTTGACTCTGCCCTTGCGCCCGGAGCGGAGTCTGATCTTCGACCAAAGCTGGAGGGTGAGGTGATAGACGGACTTCCGCCAGTTTATCTTGGGATTACTCATGAAACGGTAGAACACGTCTTTCTTGCATCCCAGCAAGCCGCTTAAGGAAGACCCGGTGAAACGATAAGGGTTACGGACCATGAAACACGGGTACAACAGCAAAGCCTGGAACACCTGCAACAACGGATACACATTGTTGCACTTGCTCTTCATGCCGAACAAGGTGGATTCATTCATTCTTAACCATTTGATAACGTCCAGTATGGAATACATCGCTTTATGCGCGTCATTTTTTCTAAAAAATGCGCTGATTTCTGAAAGAAAGTCTGTAACTTTGTGCAAGGGCATAGGGCTGAGTAATGTTTTGATTTGCAACTATAAAATTACTCATTTTCTGCGATATGTGGAAATCCCTGTGCCTCTTTTATATCCCAAGAAGAAGGTTATCTATTAACTTGCGAAACTTGAATTATTGAGTTATAAAAACTACGCTTAGCGACAAAGACTATAGCTCCATGACAATACCTTTCTACACGTTTTGCATCAACTGGTAATGGTTCGCCTGTGTCATAATCATATACTCGATAGATCCAATTCTTAGCATCGATGTAATGAGCCGGCTTATCTTCAATCAATTCTTCACTAATTCGATCTTCAAAAATAAAAGGAAGTTTATCAAATTCAAGATAGAAATAATTCCACAATTCATCTCCAACAAAACTTCTGATTACTAAACGTTTTGGCTTACAAATAAAAGTAAATTGGTAGTCCAGATAAATACACCCTTCTTCAGGTGCAATGCTCGCTCCTTCCAGCTTTAGACCGCCTCTAGAAGGCAACATGGAATAATTCAATACGCCATATCTCGATAAAGCATTTAGAGTCTTTACAATATCTTCTCTTTCTGTAAGGACAGTATGAACCGGTTTCATGCCTCTAAAGAGAATTTTATATATGAAATTCCATTCTTGTATATTTCTTAGACGTAAATCACCATCAGATCTTTCCCAGGAATCCAAGGCTGCAATCAAATCATCCATATTCGGTCGTTTCCTCGGTTGTTCTTGTGTTGCATCATGAAGAAAATCATCTATTTCTACAAGATATTTACCTCTATACTGCTGGATATCATGAAGGCTGATAGAACTATATTCAACATCATATCTTCCATCAAACCCATCTTCATCTGTGGCTAAATACATCCATAATGACTTAGCCAAAGAGTATACATCTGCGGCTGGCGTAGCTTTACTTGCATCCCTTAACACCTCTGGGGCTATAGTATTCCAAGCTCCCAATTTATCACCTTTCTTTGTTTGATGATCGCTGTCTGGGATATCTACAATACCGAAATCTCCAATTAGAAATTTATCATCCAACCGATATAAATTTTTAGGTTTAATATCACGATGAGTATAACCAAACTTATGAACTTGCGATAAAGTTATAGCGAAATTGCGGAATGCTTCAACTGCAAATTTCACAATATCATCTTTATACATATCTTTCGGAAGTGCTTTTTCTATTTTCTTCTTCCAATCCTTAATTTCGTCACTTATGCTTCTAGCTATTGGCATCACATACCAACACTCATCAATATTAAAATCAATGATTGGCATAACCCCCTCTATGCCCTTTCTCGCACACATACGCATCACTTTGATTTCATCTTTGAATCGTGATATTTTATCTTGATTTTTCTCATAGAGAAACTTAATAGCAAATTCTTGTCCATCACTTTTACGCTTGCATCTAAAGACTTTAGCAGCTCCTCCAGATCCTAAAGAGGATTTCATATCTACATCATATATATCTACATATGATTGTCCAATATTTAGAGAATTTATTTGATTTTTATATTTGATGAGCATACTCCACTTTACTTTTAGATCTTTAATAATTTTCTCTTTAATACTTTTCAAACTATACATAGTGATAATAAACATAATGTTCCCTTAACCCCATTTCAGGTAATATTTCAATCATAATTATATTGTATGATTCCATTGCGCTCCATGTCTAGCATCACAAAACGGACACCTTCAACCACTGCCCAATGGTAGTAGTGATTGACCATAACACCAAGTGTGCAAAGAATGACCATCAAGACGGAGCTTTTCCCATAATTTTGACATAGTCTCTAGCTCTGCATTTTTAATTCAGGAAAAATATTTAAAATCATCACTACCCCCAATATACCACTAGAAAATAAAAGACTCACCCTGAGCGCGCTGTTCTTATGGGAAGCGAGGAGAGTATGTTATTGCAACATTTAATTAATTCAAGTTTCGCAAGTTAATAGATAACCTTCTTCTTGGGATATAAAAGAGGCACAGGGATTTCCACATATCGCAGAAAATGAGTAATTTTATAGTTGCAAATCAAAACATTACTCAGCCCTATGCCCTTGCACAAAGTTACAGACTTTCTTTCAGAAATCAGCGCATTTTTTAGAAAAAATGACGCGCATAAAGCGATGTATTCCATACTGGACGTTATCAAATGGTTAAGAATGAATGAATCCACCTTGTTCGGCATGAAGAGCAAGTGCAACAATGTGTATCCGTTGTTGCAGGTGTTCCAGGCTTTGCTGTTGTACCCGTGTTTCATGGTCCGTAACCCTTATCGTTTCACCGGGTCTTCCTTAAGCGGCTTGCTGGGATGCAAGAAAGACGTGTTCTACCGTTTCATGAGTAATCCCAAGATAAACTGGCGGAAGTCCGTCTATCACCTCACCCTCCAGCTTTGGTCGAAGATCAGACTCCGCTCCGGGCGCAAGGAAGGCACGGTCTGTCTGATAGTCGATGACACGGACTATCCCAAGACGGGACGGCGCATGGAGAACATCGGCAGGGTGTTTTCCCATGTCCATCACAGGTGCATCCTCGGTTTCAAGGCATTGTTCCTTGCCGTCACGGACGGGACAACCCAAATGCTTCTGGATTTTGCACTGCTGGGTGAAAAAGGAAAGGATGGAAAGTTCGGGATGTCCGATGAAGAGCTCGCAAGACGTTTCACCAAAGGACGTGACAGCGGCGACGCCTTGCAGGAGCGTATCGGTGAATACACGGCAAAGAAAACCGACCTGATGATTGCCATGATAAGACGCGCCATCCGCAAAGGGGTCAGGTTCAGGTATGTGCTGGCAGACAGCTGGTTCGCCTGCAAGGATGTCATCCGGTTCATCCGCTCCCGCCACGTCAGGTGCGATTACCTGGGCATGATCAAGGTGGGAGAAAACAGCAGGACAAAATACTGTCTGGACGGGAAGCCTTATACCGCGCCGGCCTTGATCAGGCACCTTAACAGGCAAGGCAGGCGGAAGTACAGCAGGAGACTGCGTTGCTATTACATCGTGGCGGACGTGACCTTTGCGGATACCAAGGTACGCCTGTACTTTGTCAGGAGAAGCAAACGGGGCGCATGGAACGGCCTGATGACCACGGACATACGGCTTGAGTTCCTTGAAGCGTACCGGATTTATGCCCAAAGGTGGTCTTTGGAAGTCGTGTTCAAGGAAGCGAAGGGGCTGTTGGGGCTGGGCAAATGCCAGGCCGGCAACTTCGCCTCGCAAATCGCGGCGACATCCCTGACGGCTTTGCAATACAACATCCTTTCCTTAGTGAAGAGGTTTGCAGCCTACGAGACCATGGGAAAGCTCTTTGAAGACGTAACCAAGGATTCTTTGGAACTGTCCGTTGCGGAAAGGATATGGGGCGTCATGCAAGAACTGGTCATTGCGGTTGCGGAACTCTTCGGATTGACTGATGAAGATATCTATCAGGCTATCATCAACAGGGAGGAAGATATGAAACATATTTGCGACATTTATAGATTAAAACCTGCAAGTTGAACTTGCGAAACTTGAATTATATAATTGGGAAAAGAAATGGTTGGAGAATAATAATGAAAATTTTAATTTGTACTTGTTGCAAGGAAAAAGAAAATACGCTAGAAAATTTTCTTATTATTGTGGACAAACTATTAGATGCGTATATAGAAGACTAAAAGATAGGGATCATCATTTTAAAGAAATAGAACATAGCGATTATTCTATATGGATTGGTAAATTTTCCAATGTTGTACCTAATAAAACAGATATAAATGTAGTAGAGAAAATCATAACTTCAGAGCTAGCAGAATTAGAATTAGGATTTGAAAATATGATGAATGAAATAAATTTCCATCCACCAGTTTTCGATGTATATATTATTAATCAGTGGTATCATCCTATAAAAAATAGTGAATGGAAGAGGATACATTATAATTCACCTGCTAATTATATTCCAGATTTAATGATTTATGATTCAAACTCAAAAGAAATGAAGGGAACTAGAAAAATAAGGAAATTAGGAATATTGGAATAAGTTTCATGTAATATTCAGATTTAGTCTGATTTTACATCCAGATTCTGTGTGTGACATTTTACGTTCAATAGTTGAGATTTCCAGGTCGCGAAGGGTATGGGCAAAAACATTCTTGATTAGGGTAGCAGTATGAATACGCTTTCTGCCAAAAGCCTTGCCAATATTCCAACCAAAGTGCATAATGTCAATGCTTTTAAGTTGTGAGTCAACCTTTACGGGCGATACCTTTTGTAAGGTATCGCTTGTACTATATTCTGTAACGTATGTGCATAGACGGTTGAGATCTTCTTCACTCATATAGGCAACCATTGTTTGCTTCGTATAACTAATGACCTTTTCCAATTTGCTTTGAATAGCACGATTCATTTTTGCGATAGAATTGGTTCGCATAACTTCATATTCTGAAGGTTCAGAGATTGTTTCTTCAGCGGCAGAAGCAGGGTCTATGATATTGGGAATAGCCTGATTTGAATCTTCAATTGTAAGGGCTTCCGGTTCAGAAACGGTATCATTGTAATTTTTCATCGTTTGAAAAGCAGAGAAACGCAATAGAAAAGCTTCTATGCGTGGTAGCAGGAACTGATTAAAAGTTGTCTGTAAACTGGCATAGATCGCCATCAAGACAATTACTGTTGCAAAAAATGCAACACTGCTACTGAAATCGTCAACACCTTTGGATAAAACAAACTGCCGAGCTAAAACGCCAACAACAAGAGTACCTACCAATACAAGGGAATAGAGTGCTATATGTTCTATACTTTTCTGATTCATAGTGATATTTGCTAATTGTTTGTGCGCAAATATATGTCATTTCATAGATACCATGTTATAAATCCAGGAAAGTGGCAGCATTTGTCCTCGATATGGTACTTATTTCTATACCATCTATGCCACAATAGAATAAAAAAGAAGAGTCCGACTAGTTTTTAACCCCATGTCGGACTCTTCTTACGTTACAGAACTTTATACTTATTTCAGCGAAATCTTATTCGCCGTCTCTCGCTTCTTGGAATTGACCAAATCAGCATAGATTTGAGTAGTGGTGACATTCTTATGCGTTAGCATCTTCGACACTGTGTAAATGTCTGTACCTAAAGAGATTTGGATGACGGCGTATGAATGACGAAAGCAGTGGAAGGTTATGTGTTTTCTGATTCCGGCTTCGGCAATCCACTGTTTCAAGGGATGATGGGTCATGGAACGGGTTAAGCCTTTGAAGACTTTTCCGGTGCCCCATTCGCCACACAACTCCAGTGCCTCCTGACTGATGGGGAGGGTGGCTTCTGTTTCTGTCTTTTCGGTGCAGATACGGATGTAGTAGCCTTGATCCGGGCCGACTTCAAAATCACGCCAGTCCAACTTCAGAATATCACTGATACGGAGACCGGTCATGCAGGCAAACAGGGAGGCCTGTTTCAAGACTGGAATCTTGCATGGCGTAGCTGCCAATTTCTTGACTTCATCAAGTGTCAGATACTCTTTCTTGACCTCTTTCCATTCAATCTTTTCCAAAAAGTCGTTCAAGTTCTCACGCAGCATCTTCTCTTTATAGGCTATTTTCAACAAGGCTCGGAAAGTTGAATAATAGCCGGCTGCCGAATTTCGTGAGATGTAAGCATTGGGATGATTGATCTGTTTGCATTTGAGCAGGTAATCCCTGAACTTCTCGCAAAGTTCTACGGTGACATCGCCAAAGGTGCATTTACCGCCGACAAATTTCTCGAAGTGATTGTAAACGCAATCCCATTTCTCGTACTTTTCTCGTGCTTTAGTCCGGAAATAGGCGAGGAAATCTACCTTTTGTTTGTTCTTATCCAGGAACCCGAATTCTTCATTGATAAGCGACTGGACACGGATACAGCGGATTGCCTCTGCCTTGTTCAGCATATCCTGATTGAACATTCTTTGCTGCTCGTTCTTGGGCTTGGCATAAATGTAGATGCCGAGGAATTCCCGGCGGCTCATCTTCATCGTGTAAGGATTGCGGATGGCCGGGTAATAATCCAGATAAAGAGATATGCGGTCGTTACGCAATGGTTTTTGTCTCAGTGTTACGTTGGTGCATGTAAGTGTCATAGCTATATTGTTTTTTGATTAATACTTGTTTTTGTTGCAAATAAAATAGGTGTTCTAATGGTGGTATATATCACCGGAAAATAACTTTTGCCTCATTCTATCTTTGGAGGCTCAAAAAACTTGTCCAGCTCTGCCCGCAGGATCTTGGTATATTTACCGACCTTAATACGGGGAATATTATGGTATTTCACATAATGGTAGAGTTGGTCTCGTGTCAGATTGAATCGCTCCATCGCTTCGGCAATGGTGTAGTATTTAGGTTCTTCGGGAGCTATGAGGCCTTTGGCAATGTCCACATGTTTCTTGGAGTAGTACACCATGATGCCGACTTTCTTTTTGGGAATGGCATTCTTTGATACAAAAGAATAGATGGCCGTTAATGTCATGCCGAACTTCTCCTGCATATCTTGCGTGCTGTACCATTCCTTGATTTCAGGATCGGGAGCTTTCTTTGCAAAGTAGTCATCAATATGCTTTTTGCTCCAATAGGTTTTACCACGGTTAAATGTCCGGGGTATATTATGCTCTTTAGCTATATGAAATATCCAGGAATCTTTGACACCGAATTTCTCTTTAATCTCATTGGTGGTATAGAAGTCTGTGATAGGGATTGTATCTTTGGGCATTCGATATTGATAAGGCTTATTTTGAAGCATAGCATCAATATCAGTCCTCCTGATAAATGAAAGCCTACTGCTAATTTTAGACGCTTTAAGGTGACCTGCCTTTACCATGGTATAGATAGCTTGGCGAGATAGACCTAACAGACGTCCTGTTTCTGAAAAGGAAAGATATTCCTTCTCCTTAATGTCTTCAATGATGCGTTCAGTTTTCTGAACTTGAGTTTGTGACTCTGTTGTCTGCACTCGTTTTTTGCGTATGGCCCGTTTATAGGCAAAATTTGCACACCTGTGTGAACAGAACCTTGTAGAAACTTTCTGAGCCTCGAATTCTTTACCGCACCACTCACAAATCTTTTTAATTCTAAAGTTACTAGTTGCCATTTTTACTTAATATTTAGGGGTTAATTCTCCTTCATTTCTCCTGTTTTTTGTCAACCATCGTAAACTATTGTCAACCATAGTCAACATTCTCCACGACCTTGCCAACGATAATCCTCGTATTTTCGTGGTGAGGTACACAGGAGGTACAAAAAATGGCGTAAAAAGGCTTAGCAACGATTATCAACGATACTTGAGCAACAAAAAAGGCGCCCGTAAAGAGCGCCATATTAATCGATTATAATCAATTTAACTATTTGATAATCAAGTATTTACTTACCGATGCAGAAAGTGCTATATTTTAATAATTTATTTTATATCAACGATTTATATATGTATATGTGTTTGTTAAGGGACAAACTGGGGACAAAAATTGGGGTAAAAAATGCAAAAAAGAACAAGTATAGACATTGAAATTGGCTCTTCAGTCCTGTTTGATTCAACTGATTTTTTTTGTAAAGTTAAAAATCTCTGATATTACTTAAAGCAATTTTGTCCCCCGTTCATTACTAATTTTGTCCCTGGGGACAAAACTTAAATCTGATTGAAAAAAATAGAAGTTTAGTTTGGTTTTTGTATATCTTATCAAGTTCTAAACTAAACGATTTTTGCAGCCAAAAGAAATAAACTCTCTTTTCCCTTTTTATTTTTTCGCTGCACCCCTCTTTTATACGGGAAGCATCTTCCGATACTCCGCACACCGACTTTCGGCCTTCCTGATAAGAATTATGTCGCGAAGGTATATGTCATGCCACATTGTTCACAAGGTCAAGTCTGCCGATTCTTACCAAAATCTCCACCTCGGTTTCACTGAGGTTGTATTTTGCTGCGAAACCTTGCCGGAATGTTCCATGACACCTTTTGTTGCGCCAAAATTTTATCAAGCCCGAAAGTAGCGGATGCTACCAGAGGGAAGACAAAAAACTTAAAATATTGAGATTATGGCAAATTACGCAACAAACAATTTCTTCGCACAGACGGAGAACGAAAAAGACCTTATTACGATTGAACAGTTCATAGAAGAGAATTTCTGTGATAACTACATTGCGAGACATGGACAATGTGTCGAGAGCGAGTTTTACTCCAAATGGGAGTGTCCGGAAAAAGAGATGAATGAACTTATTTCTTTATTGGAAGCTCCAAAGCAAATTTACATTAGCATACATTCTTATGAGCTTTCAAATGAGTATGTGAGTTTTAGGACATTTTCAAACGATGAATGGAAAATCAAGTAAAGACAGTCTTATGTACGAGAATAATGAAGAACAGTCCGACATCATAGGTAAGAGCTGTACCTTGCTTAACCCGTACAAGGGTTATACGGAGGGAACTGTTGTCGGCGATTATGGTGATAGAATCATTGTCTCCCTGACCAGTGGCAAAGAAATATCCGAGTACCGGGATGAAGTAATCATTTATGAATAACCTAAAAATATACTTATGACACCGATAGCAAAAAAATTTGTCCAGTGGGAAGTGCCTGCACTGGAGACATTGCAGAACAGTCGTGCGTACAAACTTCGTGAGAGCCTCAATAATGGCGGCAAGTTGAGCCGTGAAGATAAGAATTGGATTACACGAGAAGTAAGAAATGGAACCTATTTCAATAGAGGTATCGCATTAAGGGGTTATTACTTTAACTTCTCTGATGTGCTCAAACGATATTTCGTCAAACAATACGGCCATATTTTCGAGTGTTATGCCGTCGATAAAACAGCTTTGCGCTCAGCTCTTTACGGCAGAATTGAAACTATTGTAGAATTAAAATAAGACAGGAATAATGGGAAAATATCAATTTTATCAAGACCGTAAGGTTACAAGTTGGGAACGTGATTATTTCACGGTGGAAGCGGCAAGCTACAAAGATGCGGAAGCCATTGTCCGTTCATGGAAGTGTGAGGATGTTTCTAATATCATTGACAGCCGTTTGTGTTACGACGAATGGCGTGCGTTGGCCGACACATCGGAATGTATGTTCCCGGACGAAAATGGCGGCTGTCCGACAATCGAGGTATATAATTCTAAAGGAAAAGCTATTATAAACAATGCTCCTGAAAAGTCTTAATCAAAATAAATAGCCATGAATATAACGATAGAACATATCTTCTGCCCCTATTGCGACGAAGTGATAAACCTGTATTTTATAATTATGAACACGATTCTCTTTTCGTGTAATGAAGCTGAACTTCGCACAAGTATGGAACGTCTAAAGAAAAAGACCAGGTTTGACGAGTATTTCACATACGGCTTTGGGGCACATCATCTTTGGATTTATCACAAGAAAAATAAAATCAAAAGTGGTATTGAACTTGTTTGCATAAACGACTGATTCACAAACAAACTCTTTTATTTTCCACTTTTGATTTTATTAGTATTAAATAAGCCCTTTCAGGAAAGCCTTCAGTTTAGGGTCTTTTTCCCAAGACTTCTCTATTGTGGGGGTTCCTATATTTTCATACGCCTTTTCTAATGCTTCTCTTTTTAGCTTAGAATCCGCTCTTGCATAAATTTCAGTAGTCTGTATTGAAACATGTCCGAGTATATCTCTTATGTATATAAGATTAACTCCCGCCTGCAACAAGTGCATTGCTCTGGAATGCCGAAGCACATGAGGACTTACAACACCGGGGAACAATTCCGCATTTTTTATTTTGGCTATAGAAACGTACTTTTGCAATATGTATGTCATACCCGTAGAGGTGAGCTTTTCTCCCCAGCAATTGCTGAAAAGGGGGCGGCTTTGGGTTGAAAACGAATTAAGGTTCTGTTCCTCCATGTATTCCATTAATAATTGCATAATTCCGTCCTCTATCGGAACAATTCTCCTTTTTTTTCCTTTGCCCAATAATTCGACAGTATATGGTTTTGATGTTCTGACAGATTCAGGGGTTAAATCAATGATTTCTTGTACCCGTGCTCCTGTATGATACATTAAAGCCAACAATGTCATATCCCTTCGCCCGTGTTTTGTGTCTTTGGGTATTTGTTCCAATAAATATTTTACAGCATCAATCGTGAGATAGGAAATACTTTTCTTAGAAGCCCTTTTTAGCCGTATGGTACAGATGTCTTTCCATTGTGACATATGCTTTGGGTCTTCGTAAATCATGAACCTGAAAAAAGAACGGATTGCCGCATATCTTTGATTTCGGGTGCTTGCGGAACTCCGGCGTTCATCCTGAAGCCAATTAAGAAAACCTATAACCGTTTTTCGATTAACATGATAAAATGAAAGGTTCTCCGCTTTCACATGCTCCTTGTCCTGCATGTAAGTAATAAACAAGACAAGCGTGTCACGATATGAACGTATCGTATGATGACTTGTTCCACGTTCCTTAACAAGGTACTCCATGAAAAATTTTTCTACACACCTTGCAAAATCTTCATATTCATTCATTCTTGTGTAATATTAAATGTTTTTTACGATACATGCCCCTTATATATACCGGATGTAACGTTTGGAAATTCGCTTATTAATTCCGGATACATACTTTGGGTAAGTCTTAAGTAATGTTCTGTATTTATGGGATTCTTATGTCCCATGAAAGTTGCAAGAATTGGAAGCGTACAGTATATGTCCATCCCGTTGCGAACCATATTAACCATTGTATGAACACATGCCGTATGACGGAGGTCATGTACCCTTGGTCCGTCATGGTTTCCGATATAAGGTATTCCTGCATTGATTATTATCTTATGAAACCAACGGCTTACCGTACTGGAACCGACTCTTTTTCCCGTACCGGAAACGAACAGATAGCCGTTCGGAGCAGTAATGTTTGGAACGGATAGCCTGTCCCTGTAACTTATATACTGTCGTAGCACAATTTCAAGGCTATCGTTTATTGGAACCAAACGCTGAATATGGTTTTTGAGGCTATCCACGACAATAAAATGTCTGTCAAAATTTATATCCCGATTCCGAATGTTCAATGCTTCGTTTATTCTCAAGCCTGTACTATAAAGTAATCTTATTAATGAAGGTAACACCATTAATATTGTATGTGAATGGTATTGACTTGCAATTCTTAGCCTGTCGCACTCTTTGAAGACCTTTTCCATTTCTTCATGTGAAAAGATGTAGGGAATAAAATCTGACGAGGGATTCTTATGTGGATACGGTATGTAGCAATCATTTCCGACCGTACACATGTATTTAAGAAAAGCTGTCATCATCAGTACCTTGGTGTGTATTGTGGTACGTTTTCGATTAACAGATGCCCACTCATACCAGCCATCATACAATTCTTTGGTAATCTGTGTAGAAGTCAGATTGTTCTGTTGAAAATAAATATCTAATTCATGGAAAAACCATTTGGTCTGGGTTACAGTATGTCCGATTGCCTCTTTCTCCTTTATATACGCATACATATATGGAGAAAGCACACTATTATATCTCATTTGATTAACCATATAGAACCCCTCCTTTCTGATTATAAAAGTCATCACTAACCGAAGGCACGGAAAGGGAGCACCGCAACAAGGCATTAATATCAATCTTTAAGTATGAAAGCGTAGTTTCGGTTGTACTGTGCCCAAGCACTTCTGAAATAACTGGCATTGAGATTCCATTTTCTAACATTCGTGATGCTAAACTATGTCTTAAGCTATGAGGTCCATGGTGTTTTTCTTGGAATTTGACACCTGATTCCCGAAAATATTCCACTAAAATACATCTGAAAGTTCCTATTGATAGTGGTCTGATTGGAGGGTTTAGAGACAAAAAGACAGTTTTAATATTCGATTGAGGGCGCACATAACGGAGATACTCAGCCAAAGCATTTCCAACTTCGGTCAATAGAGGAAGGACAACTTCCTGTCCAGTTTTTTGTTGGGTCAATCGTATAACATTATTCTCCCAGTCTAAATTGTCAAGATTGAGATTAACAATGTCAGACCCTCTCAGCCCCAATCTGGAAGCGAGCAATATCATGGCATAATCTCTTTTCCCTTTACAGCTACTTCTGCAGACCGCATTTTCAATAGCCAGCACTTCTTCTTTCTCGTAATAAGAAGGAAGTTTTGTTCCTTTTTGACGTACCATACCAAACAAGAGTTCTGACAAGTCTCTATTCGTTTTGCCTGCCGTGAAAAGATAGGATAGGAAGCGTCTTAAAGAAGAAAAACGGTCAGACTGTATATTATGCCGGGAACTGATAAAAGCATAAATATCCGTATCTGACAATGTAGAAAGTGTGACTCCACGCATTTCCATCAATACTGAAAAGTTATTCAGCTGAAACCTGTATTGTCGAATCGTTTCTTTACGGACACGGTTCTCCTCGCTGTAAATTTTTATAAACTCTAACGCAGCCAAACCGATTTCTCCCGGAAATGGGTAATCCTTGTATTGGTATCGAGGATGTTGTGGGATAACAAAAGTTTTTTGTCCTTCAATATAAGCATTTAATGCCTGAATAGCAGGTATTACTTGTCTGCATCTGTACTTGTTTACACTTTGCTCGTATAAATCGTTGATACATTGTTCGCCTATTTGGGGAACATATTCACATACATCATGTGACTCCATGTATCTGCAAAGAAAGGCACAGCCTTTGAGACAGCATCTTATCTGCTCTGCCGATAATTTGTAGATACAAAAAACCTTTTCCGCAAAAGGAATCAAATCTTTACGGGCTACTGATTTTATTTGCATAATCCTAAATATTTAATGGATGGCGACTTTGCCAACCCAATGCAATAATAAGAATTTTGAGTGATATTATCTATAAAGATTATCATAAGTATCACTGAAAAACAAGTATTTATAAAAAATAGTATTACTTACTTTTGATTTTATTTTTCTTGTGATAAACCCAATTATCAAAACCTTTTGATAATTGGATATGCCAGAGGAAACCGAGCGATAAAAACAAGGTCTTCGAGCATCGCATCATGATTGCCCGTTTCTGACCTTGCTGTATATGTATAGGTAAGGATGGATTGCATTTTCTGGATTATTCAAGGTCATATTCTCAATACGGCGTATTGAGAATATGTACCTTCGATACTTTTTATCATGGCTATTTTCCGGGGGCAGGGATTCCTTTTTTAACGTGAGTTCGATGAATTTAGAATAAGGCAAGCTGTGTATCCAATGTGCGTTGTACATGGATGCAAGGCTTTTTAGGGAACACGCAATAAGCGGCAATTGCCCCAAGCATGTTTACTATGAAATTCTCAAAACTCCTGTGCCTTGAATGCTCCACTTGTGCGATGTTTTTCAATTCGTCATTCACGGTTTCAATTATAGCCCTCTTTCTGAGAAGAAGCTTGTCTGAGACACTCATCAACGCACCTTTCATGTTGCTTTTCAATTTTGTGATAAGTTGTATGCCATCGACAAAGAGCCTTTGGAAGAGATTCTTTCCGATATAGCCTTTGTCACCGACGAGCTTTCCGTAAATGAATTCAACAAAAGCCTTGTACTCAAGCGGTTTGCGGTCATCTACGTCACCTGGAGTTATCATGAAATTCAAAATCTCGCCCTTCTCGTTGCAAATCAAGTGCAGTTTGAAGCCAAAGAACCATCCCATGGAACATTTGCCTCTTTGCGCAATGCCCTTGAATACTTTGTGGATATGTATCCTTTGGTTCCTGCACACCCTCAACGGAGTGCTGTCGACAAAGCTTATGCCTGTACACTTGCCCAGCAATACCTTCTTTATAAATAAGGCCAAGGGGACGGCAACCTGCTTTTCAAGTTCCACGAAGCGGTTGTAGGAGACAACCTTGGGGAAGAGGTGGCGAAGGTGCTTGCAGACTTTTTCTACATAAAAATGCTTTAGGCAACGATAACCAGAGTCATGAAACAATATCATAATAAGCATAATTTCAGACTTTGACATGGTTGAATCGCGGTGATAAGCACGCTTATTATCAGATTTCAATGTGTATTTCTTCATCATAGCATCAAAAAACTTGCAGAAATCGTCTGCCATACAAAATAATTCTGTAACTTTGTCCTCGGTGATCATAGCGATTATTGTTTGTAAGTCTTTGTATTTTAGCACTATAAAGTTACAGCAATTTTCGCTAATCACCAAATCTTCAAACACTTATATTTCATCGAACTCACGTTTTTTTATTTTCTTTTGGCTGCACCACACCCTTTTATAGCACATTCCATTCGCTGCGGAGCGACCCTCATGCTTTTGCCCGCAGGGGGGGTATTCCTGCCCGCTTTCCTGCCTGCCTCCTGCTTCCCATTGCAGCCGGAACAGACGCCTGCCGGCTGCTTTACGCAAAGCCGGCTGTCGAACTTCCGGTCATGACCCTCCACGCAGGGCTTTTTGGCCTGCCATTGGCTCCTTTTTGCCGCTTCAATGTCAAGGGTGTGGCTGGCCTGCCGACTTCATGCCGGCACTACGGGGAGAGTGTGCCTGCTTGTGTCTTGCGGACACGTCCTTCCGAAGCCCGTCGCTTCGTGTTCTACTTTTTCACTACTGCTTTTGGCCGAAGTCACAATCATTTTCCGCCGCAAAGATAGTATGCGGTCGGGAGCGGCTTGACAAGCCTTGACCAATGCACAGCTGTACAAATCTTCCTTTATCGGGCCTGCGGTTTTGGGAGACCAAAAATAAAGAGTATTTGCTGGCAGTCCTTGGTGCATCCCTTTGCGGCACCTACTTTTTGGGGCATCGTAAAATTGATTTGTTTAACTTCTAAAAGCATTGAATTATGAAAAAGATTGAGAACACATTCACAGTGACAGGTTTCGTAGGTAAGGACGCTGAAATCCGCAGTTTCACCAGCGCAAGTGTAGCACGTTTCTCCCTGGCCGTAGGCCGTCAGGAGAAGTCCGGTGATCAGACCAGCCGGATATCCGCTTTCCTGAATTTTGAAGCGTGGCGCAAAAACGAGAACAAAGGGTCTTTCGACTACCTGGCCAAAGGTACCTTGCTTACCGTGGAGGGCTATTTCAAGCCCGAAAGATGGACAGACAAAGACGGCATCGAGCATAATAGCATCACGATGGTAGCTGTCAAGTTCTACCCGGCAGCGGAAAAGGAGGAAGCTCCTGCGGAACCGGCAGCGAAACCGAAACGGGGCAAAAAATAACCTCCTGCTTCCCGGTCAAAAGCGGCCTTCGGGTCGCTTTTCTTATGCTCATTGTTATTCTCTTCGAGCCTGTTCCTTTTATACTGCATCCATGCCGGTCCCGCCGTCCATTGATTTTCCTGTGCAAAGTTAAGCCGGGCTGGAACCGTCAAGGCGCGGCTACATTTGTGGTTAACAACCATCAACTCGCAAGCTCGTCAATACTTCTTGAACACAAATGCAATCGTCATGGACTGTCCGCTTCCTCCTTGCCTTGTTCCCTCCTTTCCGGCTTGTATCCTGCACATAAAATCAAATCCCGTCGGACGAGGCGAAACCTCCGAAGAGAGGGAAGAAAAACAAACAATTAAAATCATATCAAATGGAGACAATTTACAGCTTCAAAGGATGGGTAAAAGCAATCATCGACAATGAAAACGCAGAAGTTCTGTGTCAGTTGGAAGAAAATGGGGTCGGCAATATAGGGAAAAAGACTCTGGTCGAAATGGCGAAAGCGCAATTTGAACACTGGAAAGAGTTTTGTCAACTACTTGACACAGAGAGTAGAATAGCGGTGCATGTTTGTGTATACGGCAATGACATTCTACCCAACGGCTTACTTTGCCGGAAAGAGCACGAATGTGTCTATAGGGACTTCGTTAAAATTGAGCCGCACAGGAAGAATATTAACTTATAAAATTAAAAGACATGAAACAGATTATTTGGTCGAGCGAGGACAGGTTGGATGATAATGCAAGAGAAAGATACCAGGAATTTCAGCGTGAGGTGCAAGATGACAACACTTACATTGTCAGTGAAGAAGAATGGGCGGACGAGGTGTACGGCTATTTGGATGACGAACGGCATAACTTGAACAAGCACATTGACGGCGTTATCATGGTGTTTGCCGATTTAGGGCTGTGGTATGGCCGGAGGCAAGGCTACCAAATACTGGGCAGCAATATCGCCGACATATTGCACTCCCAATGTGATGAAGCCGAGTGGTACGGTGATGGTTACAACATTCGGGGGCGCATGATTCACCATGACGGAACAAACTATGTTTTGTACCGTATAGCCAAAGACAGGGACGAAGCGGAACGCATTGCCGCCAAAATCTACAGTGGGGAAATCGACGAGGAAGGCTTTCGCCGGAGAACCCGCTCCCTCTATCCGTATGTCGCCGATGTTTACGGCTGGAAGACCAGAAACCGTAAAAAGTCCGCGTGAGAATGACAAACATGGCAATGAATGCCGCAGCCGTCTATGGGATGTGTTGCGGCATATTCCTTTCATTCTGCATGAAAGACCCTTTTGCGGGCCGGGCAACCTGTTCTGACTCATCCGGACTAACCTTTATATATCTTTCCCTTTTCTATTATTCTCTGTACACCTACCTCTATAATCCGGACCGTAAGCCGTCTATTGTTTCTGCAAATTTCGATTGCCGCCTGTCAGTCCGCTCAAGGACCTCCTTGTTTGCTGGCGAAAAATCTTCCTCACCGTCTCCGCTGGCGAGCGTATTTTTCGCAGCATCCTTGTTCTTGGACTGGTCGCCAATCCTCGGGCAGAAAAATAAACAGCCTTCCGGTACAGGATTGTATCAGAGGGAAAAAAATCAAACTTAAAATTGAAGCATTATGACATTCAGAGAATTTATGAGCGAGAACGGCTACACGGTACAGACAACCTTTTGGGAAGATTTCACAATAGCCGACCGGTTTGGGCTTTCGGCTATCCGGGACACATACAACCGTGCTTTCAAGGAGTGGAATGAGAACTACAAGTTTCTGACCGAATTGGTATTGGTTCTCAATCACAAGATTTGGCAGCATCACAAGAGCCACCCCGAAGTCGCAGCACTTTACAATGACCTATGGAAGCAGGCAGACCTATACGCGGTCGAAAATCTGAAAGATGACGAGTTGAATTATTTTTTTGAAGTAACGGATTAAACAGATATTAAAATAGAAAAGATATGACAAAAGAAGAAGTTTTACAGCATGACAAGAAGTTTCGCTATATGCTCCTGTCCCGAATGCAGTCAGATTGCGAGTATTATCTGAACTATGGCAACAGGAATCCAAAACGCCTGTGGGCTGGCGATGAACAGCGACAAATCGAGTACATGATACTGTTGCATGACAGTTTCAAGGAGGATGAGAAACCGCAATGGCTGACAATGGATGAAATTATCGACTATCAAAAGAGAATGCTTGAGCCTGTCGCCTGATGCGAAAAGTAGCTGCAGCCGTCCTGATGGTGGCGGCTGCGGCATTTGCTGAGGTCTATCTCAACTCCTTTTTTATCGGCCACCGACATTCACTTCTGACATTTTTATTTTATTCAATGCCATGCGGCATAATAATTTATGAAAAGGTTTTATGAAAAAGAAGTATATCCGTCCCAAAGCATTGTGAAATTTAACGGATGTGCAGATACTGATTGCCTGCTCCGATTTTACCAGCTCGCCACACTCAATCTTGATTTCAAGAAATAGATGCCTGTCGTCTTTTTCAATTTGTATGTGATTGGTGGAGTTTTCCGTTATAAGGTCGTTAAAGCCGTTACTGGCTTTCAGCCCGAACCTTTTTACAATTTTATTCCGGATATTGAAAAGCAACCTTACAAGAGGAGGATAGTCGGAGAAAATCATGTCGTACACCTCCTGTGCCGTAATCTGCTTTTTCGTACATACACTTATCGAATATTTGTCTATGTAATCCATTTTACTGTTTTTTATTGCAACATTGCACGTTTATAATTTGACAATACATTTTCTATTCGGTCAAAAAACATTCCCCATCAATGTCTTTAATACGGATGACAGGAATACCCGTGCCATCCTCGAACTGTAGAACCCCTTTGTCCGGCTCTACACTCTTGACAATCCCGGTCGCCGTATGATAACTTCCACCCTCTTTCTTATCATCAGGCACAAAATAAGTAACACTAATAGTCGGCTTTTCATCCAATGATTGCAGATAAGCCAGCTTCCTGTTCAGCACTTCAGCATCACTTTCGGACAGTTCCTCTTCCGCCTCCGTCAGCCTTGCGGCCTCTGTGATGGCCGAATCATGTCCGGTCAATGCGGCAAAGGGAGCAAACTGGGCAGCACGGTTATACATGGACATCTGCGGATGTCTTTCGGAAACATGGTGCGGCAGGTTGATGATGTCGTCGTATGGGTGATTCATGCTTTGTGCCCTCCTATCTGTTCATTACGTTCCTTGGCAGTGGCGCCCTCTTCATAATTCAGTCCTTTCAGAATGGCGTTCTTACCGAACTGTTTCTTGATGTTCAGAATGGCCGTCTGTATTTGGCGCTCCTTGGCAAGCCTTTCCTTTTCTTCCCTCTGTTTCCTTTCCAGCGCTTCATAGTCTGTGAACAGGTCATACTGCACCGGAGACGGATTCTTGGCTGCCGTTTCTTCATCGACGACATGGTTCGTGGTCAGGTTGATGCGTCTCACCAGCAGCTTGGGATTGACAATCCGGTCGAAAAGTTCCATGACGGCTTCTGATATGAGCCGGGCGGATGATGTCGGGCTTTCAAGGTTGGCCGTGCCATGTGCGTGCTTCGGGACTTTCCGGCCATAGTAGTCGGTCGTTACTTCACCCTTATATGTTGTCCGTGCATCTTCATTGGACAGACTGGCTGTATCATAGCCGATGGTCAGCACGAGCTGGTCTGTAACCATCCTTTTGTCAAGCAGGTCGAGAGCGGCGCTTTCCGCCATTTCCCGAACTACCACACGGGCTTTCCGTACCGTGTATGGCTCCTGGAGCACCTGCCCGCTGCTGAACGAGTTCGTTGCCGGCTTATAGGCTTTTATAAATTCCATCGTGCAAGGCTCCCATCCCCAGGCATGGTCTATCAGCAGCTCTGCATTGACGCCAAACAGCTGATACAGCACCTCCTCGTTCCTGACGGACTGCCTTGCGATGTCTCCCATCGTGTAGATGCCGTATTGCTCCAGTTTGCTGGCTATGCCTTTTCCCACACGCCAGAAATCCGTCAGCGGTCGGTGCGTCCACAGCTTCCTGCGGTATGTCATCTCATCCAGTTCCGCTATGCGCACACCGTCCTTGTCCGCTGGGATATGCTTGGCCTCGATGTCCATTGCTACTTTGCAGAGGTACAGATTGGTGCCAATCCCTGCGGTTGCCGTGATGCCAGTCTGCCGCAGTACATCGCCGATCATTCTTCTTGCCAATTCGTGTGCCGTGACTCCGTAGGTGGACAGATAATCCGTTACGTCCATGAACACTTCGTCTATTGAATATACATGGATGTCCTCCGGGGCAATATAGTTGAGATATATCTTGTAGATGCGCGTGCTGTGCTCGATGTAATAAGCCATGCGGGGCGTAGCGGCGATATAGTCCACCTCCCAGTCCGGATGAGCTTTCAGATCAATGTCCGACACAGATTTTCCTGTCAGCCTGTATCCCCTTGAGTTTCTTCTGCGCCCGGCATTGACTTCCCTTAATTTCTGCTCAACCTCGAACAGCCGGGCCCGGCCGGGAATGCCGTATGCTTTTAGCGAAGGACTGACGGCAAGGCAGATGGTCTTTTCCGTCCGGCTCCTGTCGGCCACGACGAGATTGGTCGTGAGCGGGTCAAGCCCACGTTCCACACACTCGACCGAGGCGTAGAACGACTTCAGGTCAATAGCTATGTATGTCCTGCCTGTGTCCTGCATGTCTGTCTTGCCAACGGGTTATCGGTCTCTCCGGTAATCAGACTTCCTGAATCCGCCCCACAGCCCTTTAAGGATTTTGCCTACTACCCAGAACACGGCTATAATCACCAGAATTTCCATACTCTTCTCTTTTTATATAACCATATAATTATGCACTTATATAATTATGATTTTATATAATTATATATTATAACAATATCAATTCTATAACTCATTGAGGCTCTCCTCATTCTCCTCAATGTAAGTCATTATTATTGCGGCTGCAAGCGACCTCAAAGGAATATTACGGTGTGCATTGAGGCGGATTAGTTCAAGCCGTTTCTTTACCTCTTTGGGAAGCCAGATGGCAAATCCCTGCTCGCTTATGCCGGTATATTTTGCGAGGTTTTCCTCAAAGGCTTTCTTGCCTCTCTTGCGGCGTTTTGTCTCCCTTTCTGCGGCAGGGTCGCCGTTCGCATCCACGACGGGTTCTTTATCCTTGCCTGGTGTCGTTATGCCCCGCACGATGTCGTCCAGTCCCATGTTCGCAAGCGGGTTGTCTATTTCCGGTCTGCTGTTCTTTGCCATAGCCTTTATTTTTTAAGATCAAGTTCCTCGATGATTTTATTGAAAGCCGGTTCAAGCAGTTCCGTCTGGTTTTTCTCCAATGGGTACAGCGTGGAATATCTCTTTATGGCCACGCTCTGCCTCACCATCGGTGTAACGGTGCCGATCAGCCCGAGATACCCGATGGTCTGTTCCCGTTGCCGTATCTCTTCCGCCTTCCTCTCGGCCGCGTTGATTCGGTTGGGGATGAAAATCAGGCCGGCTGATGACACAGACTTCAAAGCCTTGACGAATATGCCTGTGGCGTCCACAGTGTCCGCGTCGAAAGATATGGGTACTATTGCCGTATCCGCTGATTGGTAGATGTATGCCAGGTTGCGGTCGTTCAGGTTTCCCGGACAGTCTATCAGTACGATACCCGGCACTTCTTTCAGTTTGCCCATTACCTGCACGAGCCGCTTATGGTCGGACGTGTCAAGCATCTCCACGTTCCACGGAATCTGCGCGTCCGGTGCGGCGTCCTTTTCACGTTGGCGGTGACGGAACAGCGATGCCTGAAGGTCTGCATCTATCACAAATGAGGGGAAGCCATGCTCTATAAGATGATTTGCGAACAAGGCACAGAGGGTCGTCTTGCCAACGCCTCCTTTGATGTTGCTGAATATGACAATCTTGTTTTTCATGTCCATGCGAATTTATGCTATATAATTCACCTACAAAGATACAAAATTATCGGCTCACAGCAAAGGAAAAACAGTTAATAATTATATATTTATGATTTTATATATTTATATAATTATATAGTTGCATCTATTTCGTATCTATTTGTATATCAAATATGAAGAATGTCATATAGTGAAATTGTACAAGAATGAATATAAGGTGATTGAATTCATTTTATATATAATTATATAATCACACGATAGAAGTCATTTCCGTCTGAAGGCTTTTCAACAAGGTTGTAGTAATTCAGCTCCTACTTACCACCTTGCATTTGAAGCAATCCGTTCACATCACCATTCCCGATATAAGCCAAGCATCTCCGTATCTTCTCGGCAGACCAATTCCACCATTGCAGCGTTTCAAGTTCCTGTATCACTTCTTCATCGAAACGCTTCCTTATCGGTCGGGCAGGAACACCGCCGACTATCGTATAGGGCGGCACGTCTTTCGTAACAACGGCACGGGCGGCTATGATTGCCCCATTGCCGATGTGAACACCAGCCATAATCACCGCTTCATAGCCTATCCACACATCGTTGCCTATCACGATGTCACCTTTGTTGTCCCAAGCCGTTGCCACGTCCGATTTCTCCAAATCCCAGTCTTCATAAAAGAGCGGGAAGGTGTAAGTGGATAGGGATTTTAAGGTATGGTTGGCACAGTTGAACAGGAATTTCGCGCCGCAGGCAATGGAACAGAACTTGCCGATTATCAGCCGCTCGTGGTTGATAGGGTAATGGTAAAGCACATTATTTTGCTCGAAAAGCAACGGGTCGGACACAAAATCATTATAGATGGTATAGTCTCCCACCTCGATAGACGGGTCTTTCACGACGGCATTCAGGTACACGGTCTGCGTGTCGCCTGCGCGTGGATATATCTTTTTCATTATGACGTTCTGTTTTTAATAGTGTTTATATTTCAGATAAATGACAGAAAGCAAGCCGAGTAATATCACATACAGATATTCTGCTGTCCAATAAACGGACAATGACGTGCTGAAACAGCTTATGCTCCACAAATAAATTTGATAAGCCACGATAGTTATCAGTTGGAAGATAAACGTCATGCGTGTCGCCCCCGTACCTGTTACGCTGTTCATATAGACATAGCCGGGCAAGGCAAAGATGTAGTTCAGCAACATGACCACAAACGGCAAATGGGCAATCTGCATCAGAGCTGTGCTTTCCGTATAAATACCGATAATCGGACGATAGAAAATCACGGCAAGGATGACCAGCGGAAAGCCGATGGCATATCCCAAACGGACAACACAGTTACATAGCGGGATGACCTGTCTCTTTTGTCCGGCTCCCAACAAATTGCTTACCAGCGAACCGGTAGTAGCCGCCAGCGAATTGACGATGACAAAGAACACCGTCGAGACACTGCGTATGACATTGGTAGCTGCCAGTTCCATTTCTCCCAAATGCTCGACAGCTACGAAGAAAGCAAGCCACGAGGCCACTCCGATAAACGAATGGAACATGCTCCAAACGGACACCCGGCAGACATGTAGCAATACAGCTTTGTCAAAGCTCCAAGACAAGCCATAAAACCGTTTATCCATTTTACGTAAAGCGTGAATTGCCAGTACCGCCAGCGAACACGCTTCGGCAAAAGATGACGCGATGGCTGCACCTGCTATCCCCATGTCCCAATGAAATATGAGCAGCCAGTTGCCCGGAATATTTACCAATACGGCTGTCAGAGCCGCCATGTTCAAGGCTTTTGTACGGGTAATGCCGACCAAGAAAGAGCGCAAGGCAAGGAACGGAAAAGAGAACAACAGTCCCCAAATTCGCCCGTCCAAATAATCAATCACGGCATGATAGACTTCCGCAGAAGTAATCAGCCTACTTAGAATAATCGGAGAAAGCAGTTTGGAAAACAGACATAAAAAGACAGCAAGTCCCGACAGGAAAAACAATCCTTGAAAGAATGTTTTTCCTGTTTCGGAATAATGCCGCTCGCCGTTGCGCCGTGCAATAACAACCTGTAAACCCAAACTGAAACCAAAGCCGAGCATATAGATAGCCAGATACCAAATCCCGGCAAGGGCGGATGCCCCCAATTCTATTTCTCCCACATGCCCTAAGAAAATGGCATCGGTAATATTGATAAGTTGTTCGATAAGGATACTCATCATTACAGGAAAGTTAATGAGCCAAATATGCTTATATGTATAGTTCATTGTTCAACTTGATAGGATGCGGCAAGTCCTGCTGCACAAGGCGGCATGATACATCGCATAATTATGAATTTGGAATAATGGCAAAACAAGATAGGACAAACCTGTTATCAGTCTGTCCGTTACTGAATAGCTATGACAAAATGCTATCCGTTAAGCGCAGCTATATGCACACTTGCCATTTCATACGGGTTGAACAATCTTTGTTTTTAATATCCAAATACAAAGGTAGTAAAAATAGAAATGGTTCGATACATTTCTGTATTTTTATAATCTTCCGTTATCATTCCATTCTCCGTAGAGAAGTCCTTTTCGGGTATTTTCTATGAATTTGTTCAGGCGACTTTCAAAAAGTTCGGGTTGATTCTTCTTGATTTGGATAGTATCAATTCTGATTCGCTTATATAAGTCAGGAAATTGGCAGAAGTTATTCCACACTACCGGATCGGATTGTAGCCTTTGTAATATTTCCTCGTCTATGATGAAACCATCAGGCGACATATCCGGTAAAACGGCTCTTCCGGCATCAGTCATCAATCCTAACCGCTCCATTCTACGGCATCTTTCCTTGTTAAGCTCGGACCAATTGCTCTTCGGTTTTCTGGGACAAAGTTTCTGGGCTGTTACATCATCTGATATTTTCTTAGTTGTGCTGTCAATCCAGCCGAAGCATAGGGCTTCTTCTACAGCATCAATATACCAGAAAGTATTGTCATCTGTAGGTCTGCCACGTTTCACGACTACCCAGCATTCTTTTTCCGTTTTATGGTTCTGTATTAGCCATTCACGCAGCTCTGTTCTTGATTTGGCATCCAATAAATTATGAATTTCCATTGTCGTTTATTGCTTCAATTTGCATTTTGCAATGTTGGCCTCCCTGTAATATGGATTCGCAAATAGTTACCCGAAATGCCTTGTCTTTCCATAATGAATGCAGGACGTAAAGAATGCTTTGCCGGGAGCATTCACAGAGCATAGGTGTAGAAACATAGCCTTGATTGTGCAGGCCGCAGGTACATTCCAGAAAATACAGGTTATAAACAGAACCTTTCTCTATCGTTTCGCATCTTACACCGGGCAATTTATTGGCTTTAGAGAAAAACAGGTCAAGGTCTCCAGCCGCCTGTTCATACAAGTCTTTATAAATTTGAAGCGTGCCACATTGTACACAGTTTTTACCACACTCATGGAAGAACGTTTCCCTTTGCCCTTCCGTCAGTTTGGCGATGCCTTTCTCAAATCCTTTGAACCAATCGGATAATTCCATATAATTTGGTATTATATTACTCACCCTGCATCTTCTGTCCCCTTTTTCCGTCTCGGCCCTTTGGTCCGGCCTCTGTTCAAATCGACGTTGTATTTGTTAAGAATGCGAAATATCGAACTTCTGCTGCTGAATCCGCTGACATTGGCAATGTCGTCCATAGAATAACCGGCATTGTACATATCTACGATGGTTCTTTCCCGTTCAGTCCGGGATAAAGTCTTCACCGTCTTGGCCGGAGATTTGATGTTCTTTTGGAGCAGCATGATATGGCTGGAAGATTTCCGCAATGCGGCTATTTCTTCCGGAAGGGCTCCAATCATTTCAAGAACCTCCGCTGCCGTAGTTTCCTTGAACAGTTCATTACGGCTGTCAATTCGGTCATGGATGGAAATCAGACGCACGACCTTGATCCTGCACATCTCTATGCAGACGGCAAGTTCCCGCACCCCACGAACCGCGTTACTGAACTTCGATACCACAAGCTCGTCGCCCCGGTCAAGGGCATTCATGAGCTGTTTCCATTGCGGACGCATCAGTTCATGGTCTGTCTCTTCCTCAATCACCTGTACACAGCCGAATTTCAACATCCATTCCTTATCGGCCTCGTATGAGTCATAGTGATTAGCCTTGAATATGTATCCAACTTTTGCCATTGTCTTATGCTGAAAATAATAACCGATGCAAAGATAATGTTTTTTGTTTGTCTGAAATCATACTCCGACATATTTATTCTAAAAATCGTATTCTGAACTTACTTTTTCTTTCACTTGTTTTCATTGGAAATCATACTGTTGAATATGAATAAAAATAATTATCAAAATGCGGTTTTATATCGCGTTTTATGGCAAATATTGTATAGTTTTGTGTCGTTTTTAGTCTGAAATTGCAAGATGATAGATACAAAATCATATTCAAAATCAAGGTCTCTTTTGGCCGGGTTGGTTGCCGCATCGGTAGCCATGTTCCTGTCCGTATCTTGTAGTAACGGAAATGGCAGTGCCGAATCGTCAATGAAAGAAGATCCTGCCGGAACATACGGAAAGTTCCTAAGTGAAATCAGAAACATGGACAGCCTCTCGACGGAAGAGCTGGCAATTAGTATCAACCGGTGGCAGTCCCTCAAGGATTCCGTCTTTTTCTATGCGACACAGAACACTTCCGGCAATCCCCATTCCGACCTGTACGGTAAATGCAACGAGGTTCACGATTCTCTCCACACGGAGTTCACCCGTCTGGCAGGGTCAGCACCGCGTTCCTATCAGGACGTGTTTGTGCTCAAGGAAAGGACTTCTCCCTATTGCGACGACAAAGAACTGGCAGACGCGGCAGACAGTATAAGGCCTTTTTTTGTTTCTCTTGACAGTATTCCGCCCCTTGCCATTGATGGCAACGGCATTCGTTCAGCGTACCGCCGGTTGCTTGCCGGGACATTGCAGGGCGGAATACATAATCTTACCGACTTGAAAACATTCATCAGGGACGAGGATGTCATGTTCCGCACCTTTCTTGCGCACCTTGACGGTCAGACCGAAGAGGATGTGTCGGATTTGACAAAAGACACGGAACGGTGCTGTTCGTTGGTTTTCCTCGCTGCGGAGAAAAAGGAAATATCCTACCGGGATGCGATGATATACATGGCCATGCGTACCAACCGCCGGATTATACAGAATGCGGTTGCCTGCCTTGATGACATCCGCGAGGACAAAGTAAAATCCAAGGCGCAGGCATTCGGATATGCGTGCATGATACTGCAGCCCTACATCTCGATGGACGGCATTTGTATGGCCTTGCTTTCCGGATACGAAAAAGAGAAGTTGCGCCACATTGCGGAACAGACGCCTGCGGCTTTTACCCGGCTGGGAGATGTTCTGCAGTCGGACAATAACGGACTGGCGGAACTGCCCGGCACGCTGATGGGGATATACATCCGGACATTATGAACGAAACACAAACAGACATGAATATGCTACGACATTTTCTGAACGATTTCCTTTCTTTCGTCCCGTTGCAGTTGCCGCAGCTTCTCGATGTGACGACAATGGAGGAACCGCAGTTCTACGGAGACTATGTACTGCTTACATTTCCTCTACGCGACACCTACGAGTTGGAAGAGGTAATGGACATGTTCGAGGACGACATGGAACTGATTACGCTGTACCACCATATCCCGATGCCGACGGAGCAGTACGGGCACAGTACCTGTGCGTACTCCAATCCCGCATTCGGGCAGATGTTCAAGATGAACGCTAAGACCGATG
Source organism: Bacteroides sp. An51A (assembly GCF_002161565.1). Lineage (NCBI taxonomy): Bacteria > Pseudomonadati > Bacteroidota > Bacteroidia > Bacteroidales > Bacteroidaceae > Bacteroides > Bacteroides sp. An51A. The sequence goes on along the minus strand of NZ_NFIC01000007.1, from coordinate 250,835 downwards.
CCGATGGCAGGGTCAGCTGCGTTTTCGCCACTATTTACGATTCGCTCGATCTGATGTACGGCGACCTTTGCCTTGATCTCAAACTGCATTCGAAAAGTGGCACATTGAAATACAGGAGGAACAAGGAAGACTTATTGATGGATTTTATATGAGAAATACATTGTACCGACAGATGGTGTACTGGATCAATGCACACAGGACATGGATTGAGGTGGCCGATGCCAGCCTTTACAGGGAGCACGTCATCGCAAGGAGCGACAGGACAGACTACCTCGTTTCCCGCACGCTGGTCCTACGGGCATTCAAGCCGAACGGAGGCTGTGCCGAAGGCACCGTGTGGAACATTCCCGAACACGATTTGGACAGGGCGTTGGCCACATTGCGCAAGCAGGACAGGCAGTTCCGTCAGCGAATCAAGAAAGCCGCCATGTATCTCACGGCTCCAGATGCAGAAGCCATCATACTGTTGGCCACACACGGCATTGTACGTTTGGAGCTGCTTGAACAGCCCATACATTTGACATCAAAGCCATCCTACCTATGACCAGCCTTCTATTACAATTTGTATTCATAGTACTGCTTGTCATTCTGCCGATGGCGTTGTACAGGAGCCGCCGTTCCTTCATGGCAGTATTCTACCGTGCCATGACAGACAATGCCCAGGCCCGCAAATTCTACACGCAGGTGCTTGTGGTCCTGTTGCTCCTTTTCCATTATGTCTATACGACCGGACATCCCGGACAGTTCGGCACGGTATTGTCTGCCATCGTATGTGCCGCCATGTTCTCCGCCAGGAGGACGGACAGATGGCTCCGCAAGCTGCTCGACCGTCCGAAGGCATTTGTCGCCTGCGGCGTCTTCGCACTGGCTGTATGTATCGTGCCGCAGTTGTTCACCCTGTCCGCTACCGTCTCATATATCCTTCTGGCAGCCCTGTTCTATCCCTCCGGCAGAGTTCTGGCCGAATGGGAGGACCGGGACAGGAGACTTTACCTGTCGGAACATCCGGATGAGATGTCCGACATCTACCATTGCAATCATCACGCGAGGCTGCCATGATAATGCGGACAGAAGCGGCCTTATTTTATCCGCACAATAGTCAATCACAAAAAACAGAATGAAGATGAAGAATAAAGAAGAAATGACCGCAACCATATCGACATGTATCGGTCTGTTCGACTTCCTCAAGGAAAAGGTCGGTGAACGCAAGACAAGGACGGAAGCCTATTGCGACCTGTTGGACAAGTCACTGGCAGGCTTTGTTTCCCCTTTTTTAAGAAATCAGGATTTCGAGCTCAGGCCGAGGCAGTGCCATGTGACCGTTTCAGACCTCGCAACCGAATGGCGGTGGCACAGGGCCACTGTCCGTTCCTTTCTGGATACGCTGGAATCATTCGGACAGCTGGAAAGGACGAAACTGCCGAAAAGCATGGTCCTCACCATGCACCTGCATGATGGCAGCCATGCCGTACCCGATATTGTACAGGGAACCGCAGGCATTGTCCGACAGTTGAACGGAATCCTGTCCGAATGGATAAACGGCAGCATCACTTCCGATGACGCCGGTATTGCGTGTGGTCAGATTGTACACCAGGCCATCACCGATGCCGGACTCAAGTATGAACTGCCGGAAGACGACTGCCGTGTCACCTTGCAGAAGTTGCCGGAGAGAATGAACGCGCGAGTGCTGGAAATCCACACCGCCGCTGTGGAGTGCATCGTCCTTGCTGCCCTGCGGAAAGTGTTGCGCCGGTCGAAGCCGGAAGAAAGCATGAAGCTCATGCAACACTTCTGTTTTGATCTGGGAGCAAGCTGGCCGTCATTCATTGACCTGTCAAAGACCCTTGCAGAGCAAATTCTGAACTCAGGGAAAGAAAAGGACATCGACCACGACGACGACCGTCAGCTGCTCCTTGACGACCTTCACGACCCGTTCCTGTCGGCTGCGGCGAAAGCCCTGGAGAAATCCGCAGGTGCGGACTGTCGAACCCCATTGTATAACCACGGATAATCCGTCCTTCAGCCGGCGTAGCCGTCCTGCCGTTTATAGCAGGCATCCGGGCTTGCCCGTCTGCCACCAAACAAAGGGATGGGGAGCCTAATACCCCAATGACAGGAGCCATTGGGAGAGATGTCCAGGCAGGCAGCAAGCTGGGACATGAAAGATTATCCAATGCAACAGAAGAAGCAGTATGACAAATGCAAAACAGGTTCTCGACGTTCAGGTCTCCAAAGGCATCACCACCGCCCAAAGTAACGAACATCTGCGTAACCGCAGTGAGAAGGCGGCGGAATATGCCATGAAGAAAGGTAACTACGACCCGACAAGGGAACATCTGAACTTTGAGATAGTAAACGGCAAGGTGCGTCCTGTGGACAAAAGCCGGAGTATTCCGGATAGGATGGCCGACAGTCTCCGTCAGCGGGGTATTAAGGACCCGAACGAAGGACTGGTGGAACCCAAGTACAGGACGGTGGTCAACATTATCCTCGGCGGCTCCCGCGAACTGATGCGGCAGCTTGCCTTTGGAAAGCAGGATGTGGATTTCGAGCAAGGAGCGGATAACAGCCGAATCGTCAGAAAGCCGGAAATTGAACAGTGGGCAAAGGATGCCTATAGATTCATCTGTGACAAGTATGGCGAACAGAATATAGCGGCGTTTGTTGCGCATCTCGATGAACAGAATCCCCATATACATTGTACACTTCTGCCAATTAGGGACGGCAAGTTTGCATACAAGGAGATATTTGCCGGAAAGGACAAATACGAGTACAGCGCAAGAATGAAACAACTGCACAGCGACTTTGCAGAAGTAAACAGGAAGTGGGGACTTTCCAGAGGCAGCAGTGTCTCAGAAACAGGTGCTCGTCACAGAACAACCGAGGAATACCGTCGTATGCTGTCGGAGGAATGTACGACCATTGAGGAACAGATAGCCCGACACAAGGAAGTCCTTTCGGATCTCCAATCGGACATCCGGCTGGCAGAGCGCAGGGTTAAGGGTCTGACCTCTATGGTGGAAAATCTTTTGAAGAAGCAAGCGGAGAAAGAGGCAAGGCTCGCCGTTCTTGAGGACGAATTGAAAGAGCACAAGGGCGATGCCGCTGCCATATCAGCTGAGACGGACAAGCTGAAAAAGGAGCTTGCCTATATCCAGCTTAAACTGGCAGACAAACAGGATAAGCTGAAGCTGGCTGACCGACAGCTGTCCGACCTCAAAGAGAACATGGATGCCATTCAGGAGAGGACAGAACATCTCAAGGAAGAAGCCTACAAATACTCCCGTGATGTCCATTCCAAAGTGGACAGTCTGCTCAAGGATGCGATGCTGGAAAATATGGTGAATGAGTTCCGTGACCTTTCGGCACGGATGACCGGCCCGGAACGGCAGATGTTTGACGGCACTCTTGTACAGTCCATAGCGGAACAAGGGAAAGAGGTCATGCACTGCGCCACCTTGCTATTCCTGGGCATGGTCGATGATGCCACCACCTTTGCCGAAACACATGGCGGAGGCGGAAGCAAGAGCGACCTCAAATGGGGACGGGACGAAGACGAGGACAACCGTGCATGGGCTCTCCGCTGCATGAGGATGGCAAGTCGCATGATGAAGCCTGCAATCGGCAGGAAGCCCAAGCGTTGACCGGCATCCCTGACCCATAAATCAAAAGAATCAACCAATAAAGTATCAGATTATGACGAAACATATCATTTTGTTCTTTGCGGCACTTTGTTCGCTGCACAACCATGCGAATGCTGCACCGTCGGACAGCGATACTGTCCGATATGAAAGTTTCAGTAACGGCATTGAAATGCTACGTCCGATGCAGCCCTCTTATCTTGACGGAGTGGTAGTCCCGACACGCAAAAGCGGCAACTGGTTTGTCAGCCTGTCCGGAGGGGCATCGGCGTTTCTCGGCACGCCGCTCGGCTGTGAAGACCTTTTCGGGAGACTCAAGCCTTCGTACACTATAGGTGTGGGCAAATGGTTCACACCGTCGGTCGGCGTCCGTGTCAATTACAGCGGGCTGCATTTCAAGGACAGTCAACTGTCCACACAGGAATATCATCATGTCCATGCGGATCTGATGTGGAATCTGCTCGGAAACAGGTATGCAAAACAAGACGAGGTTCGCTGGGGGCTTTCCCCGTATGCGGGTCTCGGACTGCTGCACAATGCGGACAACGGACACAACCCTCTTGCCATATCATACGGCATACAGGGCCAGTACCGCATATCCAGGAGAGTAAGCGTCCTGATGGAACTTTCCGGGACGACCACATTCCAGGACTTCGACGGATACGGGAAAGCGAACCGTCTCGGAGACCACATGCTCTCGCTGACGGCGGGATTCTCTTTCAGCATCGGCAAGGTCGGCTGGAAACGCGCTGTTGACCATCGCCCGTATGAAAGGCGCAACGAGTGGCTGACCGGCTATGCGAACACCCTGACAGAACGGAACAGGCAATATGCCGGAAAGCTGGACAAGGAAAGAAGGACTTTGGACGAGCTGAAGAAGATTCTCGAAATAGAAGGGCTGCTTGACACTTACGGACATCTGTTTGAAGACATGGAAGCCGATGACAGGAGGTTTCCCGTAAACAATTACAGCGGACTGAACTCCCTCCGAGCCCGGTTGAAGAACCGTCATTGGGACGGCAACTCGCCCCTTGTAACAGAAACGGGTACAGACAGTCTTCAGGGCATGAATACGGACAGCATCTGCAAAGTGGGAACGGACAGCCTGCCCGGAAAACGGAATGCGGCAATCAACCGCCCGGACACTGTTTCCGCAGCCGGTTATTTCGCCCTCATGCAGCATGGAGACGAATGTATAGGCTCTCCGGTCTATTTCTTCTTTGACCTTAACACCGCCCACCTTACGGACTCTCTGCAAAAGGTCAATCTTGACGCGCTCGCTCATGTAGCCAAGAAGTATGGACTGTCTGTGAAAGTTGCGGGAGCGGCAGATAGCGCAACCGGCACAGCTTCCATCAACAATGCGTTGAGCACAGCCAGAGCCGATTACATTGCCGGTGAACTCATCAAGCGTGGCTTATCGGCAGAAAGCATTACCAGAATGTACGAGGGCGGCATATCGTATTATGTACCGAACGAAGCCAACAGACACACGAAAGTAGAACTTTATTTCAGATAAGTAGTCTTTTTGTTCATAAGTGAAAACAACTTTTTCATTTTTTGAGAGCCTGTCCGTGACGGATCGGCTCTCATTTTCGCTAATATATTTCTATGAATTTGTTTGGGTTGAAGGCCAAATGTTCATTATAGAATACATAGCCGAGTTGGTTTGTGACACATTTTGTCCCGCCGATAATTTTATCAATATTACGATGTGAATGACCGTATATCCAATAATCTATAGGATTGTTTGTAATATAATCGGTAAGATCGACTGTAAAAGCTCCGTTTAACGGACTTCCCGTGAACTCTGGCGCAAGCAATTCAAGTGACGGTACATGGTGCGTAACTACAATGATATGTTCCTTATTGCTTTTGAATATGCTTTCTTTGAGAAATCTAAAGCATTTGTCGTGCTCCATATTGAAGCGCGTCCAGTTAAGAGAATCGTTGTCCCCACATTTGATACGCCGGAAATCCGATATAGCCAGTTCTGTCCGGAATGCATCCTGCCGTTCTATATGAGACCATAGTGTGGTCGCTATTATTTCAGTATGTTCGGACAAAGGAATAACAGCATTATAATAACAAATGACATTAGTCCGTATTCTTGATGTCCAACCGTTATATAAAGAGTCAAGATTGAACATTTTGTAAAACTCATGATTTCCTGGAACAACAATTACTTGCTTGTAATTGTCGGAAGCCCAATCCCAAAACGGATGGCGGCTGTAGTTCTCATCTCCGAAATACCCTATGTCACCTGCCAATACAAGAATATCTCCTGCAACTTTCAGCGGATTATGCTTGATATAACTGGCATTCTCCGCAAATTCCAGATGAAGGTCGGATGCGTATTGTAATCGAGTCATTTTACAAAAAGCTGGTTTTCAGTTGCTCCAACATCTGCTCTCCGGTAATGTTTCGCAAACCGGCCGATTTGAAGAAATCCTGGTTGGGAAGTTCGTCCTTAACTTCATCACAGAAATGTGACACATCATCTTTTAATGTTTGTGGTACATCCTCGAAACTGTCGGAAGGAGCAAGCATGGCTGCAAGCCTGAACACATCCTTTTTGTGTTTCTGTATATGCTTGCTGTCCACTTGTTCCCCTTTCGCCTTTCTATCGGACATTTCAAGAAATGCTTTGCATTTCAGGCAGATAAGGCTCTCTACATTTGCAATGTGAACACCATCTTCAACATAGCTGTGTTTTATCGTGAAATTGTAATAGCCATCATCCATAAGTATGGCAGAAAGGCTTGACAAATCATCATCTGTCGGGATGGGGGTTATGTGGGCGTCTTCCGGAAAGTCCAACAGTCCTATATTGCGTGAGAAAAGCTCTATCTGATAGGGAAACTCCATACTTGCCGGTTTCATAAACCGATAATACTCGTGTTTATGCTGATTGCCTTCACTTGTTCCTATATTGCGCTGCTCATATCCTGCGGCTTTTACCAGTTCCCAAAACCGGGAGACAAATTCGTGGGACAGGGCTTCTACTACGAGAATGATGTCTATGTCTTTGGTTGCCCTTGGAGTCTGCGCATATAGTTCCTCGTGAATTTCACATGCCGTGCCTCCAATTATAACATAGGAATCTTCAAATCCCTTGAAGAACTCCTTGAACTTCTCAATACCTTTTACCATTGTATGTCGTTTAATAGATTATCTAATTCAATTTGAACTCGCTCGTCGTCATTGTCTTTGAGAGACAAATACAATGACAGTTTGTCAACTGTTCCCGTATGGCTCAACAGTTTCGGGTCATATTTCCAGATTTCAATACGGAATAATCCATATTCTTTATTGATTGGAATATCGGACTGATGCATATCAGTCCTGTTGATGGCATACATATCCGAATTTTCCTCATTGATTAGTGTATATTCTGATAGAGCATTTATACCGCATTTCAGGCTTCCGCTCGGAAGGAAATCGGAAAAAGCAATTTTTTCAACCGGAGACACGAGGAAAGGCATGGCTTTCTCCCATAGTTCCTTTCCGTAGTAAATCAATCTTACTTCTTTTGTCTTTTTCCCTTCAAGTGAAACCAAACCGTTTTCGCTCAGCCACCGTAATGAACGATTGATGGTCGCGTATGAGACTTGAAAGATTTCCATCAAATCTTTTGTCTCACATCTATCAATGGACTTTATTTCCAGATTGTAAAGTAGTAAGCACTGTGCCATAGGAGGTATGGTCTCCTTTATATCTATTCCTGTTGCTTTTGCCTTTTTAAGGTCAATCAGCAGAGATGGAATGAACATCTGTTTTTTCGGAATGATGAAATTTGACCTTTGTGAGGTCAGTCTTCCCACATTATAGGATGCTATGTTGTCTGTAACAAGTACGACCGGGCATTCACATTTATGCTCTATTAGATTAAATGTCCGTTTCAGCTGTGCAGGAGATATTTCATTCCCATCATGAGTTAAGGCAAATACAACAGCGTGACCGAGCAATTCAACTTTATAAAGATTGAAGCTCTGTGTTACTGCAATGGGAATAGTATCGGATATGCATTTTTCTAATGGGACAAGAGTTACTTTCTCATCCAAGACGGAGAGAACATAGTCTGTCACCAATTTTATAAATTCATCGTTATTGCACATAATCATATTGATGTGATTTTGTGCAAAAATAGTGATTTTATATTGATAGGCAAAGGTATAGCATCTTTTTTACAGATAATATCCATCTTTTTACTCATTCTCGTACTCATCGGCTGCCTGTCAGCCCTGTTTTTCCGTGCAAAGGTACTGCGGAGGGCGAATGTCAAGTACCGCCATGCTGACAGGCCTGCGTACCGGATGACAGCTTTCCGCAAATCACAGATTTGGGTATTTCATCAGCTACTTTGCCGTCCACTTGCCTTATTGCCCCTGACCCGCAGTCTTTTCACGCACGAAAATCATTCCCGACCGGAAGCCGTAAGGCTCCGAGAAAAGGGAAAGATAAAGAAAAAGTTTAACGGATTAAATTTAAGAGTTATGCCTAATTGGTGTTCAAGTGCGTATGTAATAGAGGGCGACGCAAAAGAAATCAAGAGCCTCTATGAGTTAATGAAAAGACTGGAAGACATGGAAAAACCTTCAGTGAAAAACGGCTTCGGGACTACATGGCTGGGATGCCTTGTGGATGCCTTGGGCAAGGATTGGAACGATGTATATTGTCGTGGTGAGTGGAGCAGCCTTGAAGTGGACGGCGAAGTGATAAGATTATACACCGAGACGGCATGGTCTCCCTGCAATGAGGTGTTTGACCTTGTGAGGGAAAAATATCCGTCACTTTACTATTATTTTCAGGCGGAAGAGCCGGGCATGGGAATTTATGAAACGAACGACAGTTCGGGTGTCTATTTCCCCGACAGGTATTTTTTTGATGCCTGTACGCCCGAAGAAGAGTACATCAGCGAATACTTCGAGAATCAGGAAGATGCGTTCAAGTGGATTGAGAAAGAGACTGGGAAACCAATAAGGTCGGCAAAGGATGTCGAAGCTCTTGATGCAGAATGGAGTGAGAAGTGCGAAGATGCTTTCTGCTACCTGCATGAGTTTGAGGTGATAAGTTGACTCGGGTAAAGGGGCATATCTCCCGGGCTGCAAGTCAGTTCGGGGGATTTTTCATGTCATCACAATCCTTTTTCCAGTTCCTGCTCCCTGTTTTAGCCGGATGCCTTGAAAGGCACTGCAACCTTTTGTATGTCCCTTCCGTCCTGCCTTTTTATTTCGCAACTTCTGTCCACTTTTATCATGGGTCATAGTCTGTTCCTCCACTTCCGGCATTCCCCGCCGGAGTGATTTTCTCATGCAAAAGTACAGCGTTGGTACGGATGTCAAGCACCGCTATACTGACATGTTCAGAATTTGGCGGCAGCCTTCCGCAAATCCCAGATTTGGGTATTCCGCTAAATTCCTCCATGTCCTGCTTGTCTTTCCGTCCCTTTTCCCGCTGTGACGCTTGCATGTAAAATCTTTCCCGACAAGGAAGCCGAAGAAGGCTTTCGAGAAAAGGGAAGAAAAAAGAATGTTCAACAAATTAAATTTCAAGATTATGCACAGCAAAATTTTTCAAATCACAACGACAAAGGTGGACAAGGAATGCTATCTGAACGAGGACACGCTTATGCAGGGCGATAACAGTTATTTTGACTATTGCGATAAAATTGACGAGGAGGAGCGCAAGTACCACATTGACGTATTGGTAAACCATATCCTGCCCAAAGGGATGTTCGAGCTTGTCGATGAAGATACAATCCGCTACATCGGTGGGGTGGAAAAGTGGAAGGAAGAATTTGTCGCAGGTTTGCGTAACAAGGTGGAAGCCGTTACTCCCGACACTGTACAGGATTGGATTGGCCCGGTCTATCAGCTTGAAAAATACTTGAAGAACCCGCTTGAAACAGCTTATTGGTTTTACACGGATACGGAGGGTGCGCAATCCTATGCCGAACAGTCTTACGAGTTTATGCGCGAGGTTTGTGGGTATGAACCCGGCACGCTGCTCTACATCGGAGGCGTCATTGATTATCATTTCTGACTCTAAATTAAAAGATTATGAACGAACAGGAAAGAATTGATTTAAAACGGAAATTACGGGAGGGACTTGCAGAATTGAGACTGACTTTTGACGAACTGCATAAGACCCTCGAATGGGCGGAATTGACGGAATGCTATCCTGAAGCATCCGCCGTATATAGGCGGATTGAATATCTGGAGGACATTGTAAATAAGATATGATTTGAATGACAAGACAGCCATCATCGGCAGAGGAGGTATCCCAGCCGGTGGTGGCTGCCTCACAACGGGACTGGCCGAGCCTGTTATAACATGCCCATAGGTCATGGGCTCCCTCCTTTTAATAATGGATAAAGCTCATTTCCATGTACCGCCAACACCCCCACAGGCTGTTTTTATGCGGCAAAGGTACGGCGAACGGATAGCCGGTCAAGGACCGCATTGCCTATCAGGATAAAATTTGACGGAAACTTTCCGTAATCACAGATAGCGGCTTTTCATAAAATTTCACCGCTGATTCCTTGCCTGCCATCCTTGTCTTCGCCGTGGAAACCGCACATAAAAACAATCCCTGCGGCGGGTCGGAAGACTCGGAACAAAGGGAAAATAAAAAACAAAGCTATGACAACAGTAGAACTAATCAAAAGCATCGCCTTCGATTTCGGCTGGACAGTAAGCACAGACGAGGAAGAAGACACTGTAGTATTCGATTTCCGCTATTACACAAAGCACGGGCTGGATTACGGATTTTGCGCCGAACTGACAGGAAACAACTTTGACGGGTTTCTTGGGGAGGTGGAGCGGAATTGCGAGGACTTTGACCCCGACTATGAAGCCTACCGGTGGATTGGCTATGACGGGCACGGAAAGTGTGGCGCACCTTACCATATCAAGGACATTGTGGATGAGATGGAAGAGGCGAAAAAACTTTTCACGGATTTTTATAACTCATTAAAAACAGCATTGACATGAGAACAAAGACACTTTACAGGCGGGATGGTGAAAGAATAGGCATCAGCCGTTTCCCTAATTTCCACAAGTCCGGTAGCATTGCCGGAATGAAAAGGCTGTACTACGGTAAGAATGCACTTCTGGTGCGGTGCGGCAGGTGGATTTACAATGTATCAAGCGAACCCGAAATTTATTATAACTTGGCTCATTAGATTATTATGGAAAGAAATTGCAAGAAAGACTTTCAAGGTTGGAAAGGTATAATGGCTCTGAAGTTACTTTGCTGCAATATTGCGGCAGGCCGTTTCGACTGGCGGAAATACTGTACGCCGCAGCCTTATTATGGCCACGAGATTTGTGTTATACCCTTGCACAGTTCTTACGGTCAGATAGGCTATACCGTGTATTTCCCTTATGCTAATATGCCGGAAGTAGAATACGATTGGGAAAAGGGCAGACTGACTGTTGATGAAGAAAATTGGCAGGAGTATTTTCAACAAAGCTGACAAAGACACGGGGCTGGCATCCACACCGGCCCCGTGTTCCTTTTTGTCTATCGCCGCATTCCGCCGCCATATTCCGCCTCTTGTAGCTCCTCCCTGTATTCGTCGAGTTCGTTCAGCTTCTCGTTTACGGCCTGCAGGTTGGCATCGAGCGTCGAATTGTAGTCGTATGGGAAGCTGTGCCGCACGGCAAGACCCGCATTGCATACACCTCCCACATCGAGCGCATCCTTCTCCCTGTTGTACGCTGCATACAGAATATCCCCGTTCGGCATTTCGAATACCGGCATTCTCTGATGCGTCAGTTTGGCAAACTGTTCAACGACCATATCCTTGGCAAGCTCTTTCACATCCACGCTCGCACGGTCAATGCCGTAGCGGTTGATGTGGTCGCGTACCTCCTGCTCCGAGTATTTCAGCATCACCTCATAGGTGCCGCCCACGCTCCCGTTATACACCACGGCAAAATCCTTATCCTCGACAAGCAGGTCATCGCCCCTGTGCTGCAAGGGAGTCTGGTAGGTGTATTGTTCATCCATGCCGTTCCCGTCATAATATTCCTTGGCGCAGGCCAGCAGTCCTTCGTAGTCTCCTTTTTCCCTCAGTTCGTCAAGTTGGCTCCTGTCATCGGTGGTTTGCAGGTAAGCCACGGACGCATAGAATGTCTTTCCCTTTGGAGAGGTCCCGTTTGCTATCCGTTCCGTATTGTCTTCGTCCAGTCCCTTTGCAATCCTGTCCACCTTCTGCGTGATTATAGAGGATGCCTTTTTTACATCCATCAGGGTTGTCTTGATGAACTGCGGGGACTCTTTCAATGAGTCGAGCCATGATTTGAGGTAGGCGCAGCAGTCTTCCTTGATGTGTTTGGTCATGCCGTAACGCTGTGAGACCAATGCGCTGCCGAGTTCGGCCACCAGTTCCTCCCTGGCATATTCCTTTGAACCGAAGGCTGTCGGTTCGAGGCGGTCGAGCACGCCTTTCGCACCGGTGGAATGGGTCATCTCGTGGAACAGGGTGCCGTAGAACGCTTCCCCGTCCTTGAACTGCCTCTTTTCCGGCACTACGATTTCATTCTTCGTAATGGAATAGTACGCACTATCCTGATGCATGGGCCGTATGGGACAGATCCACAGGTTCTCGCTTATCATCCGGTCCACCGGCTCGAAGTCGAACTGTTCGCCTGCTTTGACTTCAGGACGGCCGTTTTCCTTTTCCAGCTTTTCCCACAATTCCGGACGCGCTTCCCGCAGGTTGGTCTGCTGTACGTTGAACACCCTGAAAACCTGCATCCTCGGATAGACATTGTACTCCTTCTTCTCATCCTCGGAGAGATTCTTGTAGTCGTCATACTTGATTTTCTCCTTCGTCTCCTTGTGTATGCAGGTGAAAGTGGTGAGCATCACCGGGAAGGATTTCTCGCCGCGCAGCACGGAGACCCTCGGCAGTTCCTGTCCGTCCTTTCCCGGCTTGTTCATCCGCTGCACGCAGTCGAAGGTACAGAAGCGGGGTATCTTGTATCCCTCTTTCTCGCAGTGCAGCATCAGCATGAAGGCGTTCATGCCGTTGTATTCGCGTCCGGACAGGTTGCGCGGCCACTGCAATGCGCCTTCCGTGAACCAGGGCTTGCGCCAGTCCTCATTGATGCTTTCTATCTTTTCAATCATCATCTCGGCGAACAGGTCGAGAGCCTTTTCCTCGCTGTTCGGCCCGTCCGCGTTCTGTCGTCTGTAACCGGCCATATCCGTCATCTGTTATCGTTGCCGGCCTCCGGCACATACTGGTTGAGTTCTTCCACACGGCAGGAGATGTCCGGCTTGCCGTCGTATAGGGAGAGGGACATTTCTCCTTTCGCGTCCACCTTGACACCCGGCTGCAGCCACTCCTCCTTTTCCTTGCCGAAACAGAAGAAGCGCACCCATTGGTACTCGAACCCGTCATTGACCTTCTCCGTGCTGAACGCGGAGAACATCAGGTACGGCTTGCCGGTCTTGTCCTTGCGTTCCTCTATGTGCTTGCCGGTCTTTCCACGGAAGACCATCTGCCCCTTGACGGAATCCGTGTTCCCGGCATCGGAAAGATCCACGGAATCTGCCGACAGGTTGAAATAGAGCTTCTCGCCCCTGCGTTTCAGCAAAAGGGTGCCCGTGACCTTGGCACGGGAGCCGTACCGGTATTCATGGACGGTGTCCTGTCCTCCGTCTTTGCTGACACTGACTTCCATGTTCCCGTCATTCCCGTTCTTTCCGGGGATGGAGACCTGGAGAGGAAAACTTACGAACTCCTTGCCGTCCTTGCCTGTGCGGACGGAGGCGTCGCGGCTGATCGTGCCGCATAGGGTAACATTGCATTTTATCATCGCTTGTCTTTTTTTGATGTGTGACATTTCCACCGGAAAGCGGAAACGGCCTTGTTGAAGTTGAACCGGAAATTCCCTTTGCTAATCGGGCGCCCTGATACGGATGTAGATTATCCATGCGGCAAGCAGCACCTGTATCCCGATGATGACAAGCGCCGCCACCCATCCGAACAGCTTAAGGTACATGACGGTATGCAGCACGCACGAGGACAATCCGAGTACATAAACACATAATTGCATCATCACGCTTTTCATATTTTCATTGCTATCTTTTCAGTCCTTCTGTCTGTCCCTGCAGTTGTTCCATTCCCATCTCGAAGTTGCGGGAAGCCGTCTCGGAGAGGATGACCGTGTTGAGCAGTCCGCTCACGCGCATACGCCTGGTCTCTTCGGAGAGAGAACGGTTGTTCAGCGTGGCCGACAGGCGGCTGAGTTCGGCAGAGGAAAGCTCCCTCGACATCTGCATGTTTCCGTTGTCGGCATGAAGCACGGCCTTGCCGTTTTCGTTGATGGTCAGGGTGCAGCTTTTCATACCCGGCAACAGGGATTTGAGGTCGATTCTCCCGCTGTCCATCGCAGCGGACACTTCCGCTTTCTGCCTTTCTTCCTCCTTGTTGTCAATCTGCACGGCCAGCAGCATCAGGGAGGTGAAGGCGGTCATGGCCATCTCCACGACAGGATCGCTGCATCCGGACAGGCCCACGCCGCTGTCCTCCGAGGAGAGCAGCTTTTTCATCCATCCTTCGGTGGTGAGCGGTTTTCCGTCCCTGGTGCTTTCCGTACTCCTGTATCTGGCGAGCAAGTCGTTGCCGTTGTGCAGCACCTGCTGCCGGATGCTGCCTTTCTGGGCGATCTCTGCGAGGTACGCCGCCGGGTCGATGTCCCGCTGCGTGCCGTCCGCATAGATGTTTTTTACCCCGAAATGCAGATGTTCGCCGCCCGTCTTTCCGAGCTGCTGCCCGGACTTGACAGTATCCCCGGCCTTGACGGAGACTTCGCCGAGGTGCATATAGGTACACTGCACCTTGCTGCCGTCTTTCCGGCTGTATTCCACGGTCACGGACTGCCCGCTACCGCTTCCTTTCACGGAGACGACCTTGCCTCCGTTTTCCGTGGCGAGGACAGCATCCCCGTCACACCGGATATCCATGCCTTTGTGGACTTTCTCGCCACCGTTGGCCATGCGGCCGTCCACACCGAACGGGGTGGTGACAAAAAGGAAATCCTTCCTTTCGACCGGAAAGGAATAGGCCGTGCTTTCAGATTCTCCCAAAGGGTTTTCCTCCACGCCGAAATGCCGTCCCTGTGCCGCCATCTCCTGCATGACCTGACGGTCATATCTGTCAAGGCCGTTCTGCTCGATGATTTTCTGCAGGTTGGCGGCATAGCCGCTTCCCGTGGCATATCCGGCCCGGGCGATGCCTTCCGTCCACCCCTTGTAGTCGTCTGGCGACAGATTGAAGCAGGTGGCATAGCGGCTGTTTTCTTTCAGGAAACGGGAGTGGTGCTCGTAGGAGTCGCCCACGGAGTCATAGCTGCAGAACTTCTCGTCCGGTCTGTCATCCGAATACAGGGCGTACCGTCCGCCTTCGTCAATCCATGACGGCGTGGCCTTGATGCCGAAATGGTTGTTCTCGTTCTGTGCCAGTTGGCTCTGGCCGTTGCTGCTTTCCAGTATGCCTTGTGCCAGCGTCACGGAGGCGGGAATCCCGTACCGCCGCATCTGTTCCATCGCATATCCGGCATATTTCTCTGCGTATTCTTGATTTTTGCTCATTTCTTATAAATCTTCATCGTTTCATTCCTGTTTTCTGTTCTTCCTGTTCACTCTGTTCCGGCTTCCTTTCGGCTGATGCCGCTGTTTCCACGGAATTGTCCCGTGCCTGTCCTTTGCGCAGCACATCGGCAAAGAGAGCGGCCGCCAGGTTCAGCTTGTAATCGTCCCTGTCCTCGGCAAGCCACATCCGCTGCCATTGCTGTTGCGTGACGCTTCTCGGTTCCGGCCTTCGCCCGTCGATGGTCGCCGCGCACAGGATGCCGTCCTGCTTCGTCTTGAACACACTGACGCGCTGGATCCGGCTCATGTCTATATCCTTCTCCCCGCAACTGAACAGGTCAACCTTCAGGTCGGGTTTTGTTTCCGCAAGGGCGTAATACTTGTGTGCCAGTTCCATGCGCACTTTGTCAATGTTGTTCATCGCCTGTTTGAGGGTGGAGAAAAAACGGTTCACGTCCTCCTTGTCCGGATAGACGCTGTAACCGTTCTCGTTCTCCGGCTTGATGTAGAGTGCCCAGCGGTTCTTGTCGTCCTGTATCATCTGCACCCGGTCGAAACTTACCTCGCAGGCCTGCTTCACCGCAGGAGCTACATCCAACGTGGACAGTTCCTGTATCTCCCAGTTTTTCAGCCGGGCCAGAGATACCTCCTTGCCGGAGAAATAGCTGTCGTCGGGCCTGAATCCCAATGCCCCGTCCGGATTGAAAAACCGTATCTGCTCGAAGCCCTCTTTACGCAAGGCTCTTTCGATGCGGCTCTTGTTCATTCCCGGCACCTCGTTGTCCACTTCCGTCGAAGCACCGGCCGGCAGAACCACATCCGCCGTTTTCGCGGCGTTGTCCCTGACCACAATGATGGTTTTCTTGTCCTTGTCCGGATGTCGGGCTATTTCGTCCGCTATGGCATGGTGTTTCGGAAGTTCCGCCCTCATGTCTGATGTCTGTCTCCGGTTGCGGATGGTGGCGTATTCAATCTTCTCGCCGCGTTCCGCCTTGCGTATCACTTCAAGGGCGTTATTCACGTCGCTTTCGATGGCGGCCATCATGAGCGGATTCTCCTGAAGTTCCCTGTTCCAGTATTCCACCGTCTTCAGACTCTCTTCCGACAGTCTTGCCGGCAGGCCGAGTTCCAGCATCTTGATGCCGGAAGCCACTTCCACAATCAGCCGTTCCTGTTTCAATGCGTCCTCCGAGGGTGCCATGCCGTTTTTCATCACCATGCCTTCACGTGCCAGACGCTGCTGGTGACCGGTGGCGCTGACAATCTGCCGAAGGGTTTCCTGTATATAATCGTGATAGTGGTCGAAATTCCGCTGCCGGGGCATATAGACGGCATCCTTGTCCGTTTCGTAATGGGGCATTCCGCTGCCGTCGTAACGGACGGGGACAAGGCTGTCTTTCATCTTCAGCAGAAAATCATTGAAGCGGATATGCAGCTTCCGGTTGTCCGCTTCCGTATAGCCCCTTTCCGCCACACCGCCGTATTGCCTCAGTGCGGCTTCATAGGATGGTCTGTCCACATCCTGCAGGGTGGTCTGGTCTATGTTGAAGAGGGTGCGCACTTCCCGGTTATGCACGCCTTTGTAATGTTTCCTGTCCTGTTCGTCCAGTCCGAGATAGGCTGTGCGGCTGATGATCTCTTCCGGATTGTTCCGGTTGACATATCTGTTCCAGTTGTAGAAAAGGAAAGGCACGCCCCGCTCATGCTCCCGGACGGACATACCCATCGCTTTGGCTTCATTATAGTGAATGAAAAGATTTGACCCGCAGCCGTTCTTGTCCGAGTGCAAAGCCATGAAAAGGGCATTGAACGGACTGACGGACACGCCGCGCGGATGGAACTTGGGATAGCCTTTGCCGGATGCGTTCAGCCAATACCCGTTTGCGTTCGAGGCTCCGTTCAAGGCTTCGGAAAGCAAGTCTATCTGCTTCCTCTCTGCATTTTTCTCTATGGGTGATTTTTCTTTCATACTCCGTATGCTGTTTTAATGGTCGGTTATTGGATGCCCCGCGTCCGAACGATGGTTTCAGGACGGTTGTTGTCGTAATTCTGGGAAGCCATCTGATTCATCCGGTCACTTTGGGCAAGCACGGCGTTGGCCAGCGTGTTCAGCGGCAGGGCACCTTTCCTGTAGGCATCGGCCACCACCGGACTGAGCTGGACGGTGCACGGCACATGGTCTATCGTGGCCACCAGCGTACAGCCTTGCAGCACCGGATTGACGATGCGGGGATTGAGCGGCTCGTCAGGATAACGCTTGTATTCGGTTTCCCTGTTTCCGGCGGTCAGCCCTTCCGACTGCTTGCGTTCCAATGCCTCATGTCCGGCTTTGTTCAGCAGGTTTGCTCCGCCCAGGCCGATAAGGAGCATCTTCAACAGCGGATTACGGACAAACAGGCCCGCCACGATGCTTGCCATCGGCAGCAGGTTGTCTTTCAGTCGCAAGGATTGTGTCTTTCCCGTGAATGCTCCCAACAGGATGTCCGGAAGCATGGCCATGATGTAACCGAGGTTGCCGGTGATTTCACCCAGCCCGTCCAGTCCCACTGACCGTAACAGCCCGTTCCAGCCGTTTTCGTTGCTTTGGATGGCTGATGCAGATGGATTCTCCTGCCCGACAGTCGCAGTTTCTTCGTCGCCGTGAATTTGGGTTTGTGATTCTGTCCTGTTTTCTTCCCTCTGCTCCTCTTGCACTACAGCCTGCCCGTTCTTGTCCTCCGCTTTCTGCCTTTCCAGATCCCGCAGGTAGGCTTCTTCCTGGCCGGGAGCTACAATCAACGGAACATCCTTGTATTTTTCCTTCCGGTCATGTTCTGTTGCCCCGAAATCGGGCCACCACTGTGTGTTTCCCACTTGCATCCATTTCGTGAAGTCAAATTCGCATACAGGTATTTTCTTGCGCAGCACATTGTTTGCAGCGGCAAGGGTGACGTTTTCTTGGGGAGAAATGGCTGCGGCTTCCTTCCGGAACGTGGTGAAAACATTGCCGTCAATGCCGAACACGCCCTTGCTGATGCACGTTTCCACCGTAGGGCCTTCCGGCTTGTCCTTATCGAGATGTCCGGCAACGGCGGAAACGGCGGCATCCGCTCCAATGAACTTGGCGAATGTCGTCCACGACCCAGCGCCGCCCAGCATGAGAGTGTCCACAGAAACCCCCAATGCCCAGGCTGCACCTTTCTCTACCTTGCCCGGACGGTAGGCTGCCTCTCCTCGGGCTTCTATCTCTTCGGCAAGCGGCGATCGACCCAACACCTGCGGCAGTCCCAGCAGGCTCGACTCCGCCGCCTTGCGGATGATGTATTCTGCGGACGATTTGGGCATCCGTTCCTTGACCAGCCTGTCTACCATCAGCTGCTCCACGCGGTAGTCCACATAGGCATAGGCAAGGTCACAGCCCAGTTCCTTCGACAGTTCGTCGTACCGCTCCCTGCCGATTTCCTGCACGACGGCATGACGCCATTGTCCGGCGATACAGGCAAGGTCATGCTGCATCTCGTCGGACGAGACGATTTTCTCCCGGCACATCGCGATGTAGTCCTCGGTGGTTTTCGAGTTCCATTCTCCCGTGACCTTGAGGGTCTGGTAAGGGTCGCCGAGCGGCTGACCCGCCGTCGCCATCATGCTGAGTATGCCGCCGATGGAGGTGGAGTATTCCTTCATCTCCTCGCCCTGTTTCTCGTTCAGGTACGCCTGCGTCTGTTTCATGACGGGAACTATGTGGCAGACGAAATAGTTGTCCATAAGGGATTCCGTCTCCGCAAACTGTCTGCTATGTTTTATTCCTTCCATTATGTTGTCATATCATATCAAGTTCACCTGTTTCAGTAACTGTTCCTTTGTCTGTTCGATGGCGTTGCGGTACACCTCCATCTGCTTGGGGAAGAACGCTTCGAGCCATGCGTCCTTTCTGATGCGGTCGTGGATGAAGTCCACGGCCTGTGTCCGCTCGATTTCCACCGATGCCTCGCCTTCCTCCCGGTTGTTGAACCAGGCTTTGGTCCACCACCGGATGCCGGCACGGTCGGGATAGACGGTGACCGCCCTCGGTATGTCGAAACTCTGGATGTCGATGTCCAGTTCCGCCAGCGGGTCGATGATGCCGCTGGAGGCTACTGCTTCGGCACGAAGTTTTTTTTTAAGTTCCCGCCGCCCATTGTCGAAAGGTACACCTCATGCCGCAGGGCGAGGTAGTTCAGGAAGTCCGCTATCAGCAGGTTCTGTACCTTGCACACCAGAGGCAACGCTTTCTGTCCCAGACCGAGCGGGTTTGCCATGCTCGGCATCCGCTCATAAAAATATGCTTTCATCGCACCGGTCGTGAAGATGTTGCGAAGCGATTGCTCCGTATGTTCCGGCACCGTGTATCTTCCCAGCCGAAGGTCATCCATGTAGAGCGGCAGGAAACGGAACATCAGCCGTTCTATTTCCTCCCTGTCCCGTTCATAGTCGGTTTCCGGTGCGCCATCGTAGAAGCCGTCAGCACTGTCGCCGCCCGCTTCCTGCATGGCCTTGATGTTGCCGTACAGCATGGCGAGGAACTCCAGCGGATCCATTTCCTCGCCTTTGAACTTGACCCCGACATGCAACAGGTCGCCGCTCATCGCTACCGTCTGCCCGGCTTTCACTTGCCTGCCGAATTGGGCGAACACATTGGACAGGTGTCCGTATGTCACTTCATATTGTCCGTAGCGGATGGTCTGGCAGATGCCGTGTGTGGGGTCGTTGCCTACACCCGACACGACACCGCTGGCCACGGCGGACAGCAGGTAACGCCGCACGTCGAAGTCGATGCCGTGGTGGAAAAACTTCTCGCCGCTCTCCGGATGGTTCTGCTCGCCGTAGCCGAGCGACAGGCTCACATCCCTGCCGTCAGGTTCTGCGAACGGCATGCAGTAGCCGCTGTCGGAGTGCAGTATCATTTCTTCGGTATATTTCATTTTCTTATTTGTTTGATGTCCTATCTTCTCATGCCTCCGCCTTGCGCCTGTCCCTCTTCTGTGGAAAGGCCCTGTGCGGAATTTCTCTGTGCGCTCTCCGGAACTTCCGTGCGGACAAGCCCGGCATTGTTGCCGATGAGCATCATGCCCAGAAACAGCCCGGCTATCTTGCCGAGCCAGCCGGTGCGCCCGAAGACCAGGAATGCGGCGGCGATAAGTCCCGCTATGCTCAGCCCGGACACGTTACCGCGTCCGAGGTTGCTGAAAAAACCGCCGATCATGTTCCCAAGTCCGCCTCCGGTGGCCTGGCCTATGAAGTTCGACACTCCATTCAGGCTGGAGCTGATGCTTGCCGCCGCACCGCCCACCGCCTCGGCTGCTTCTCCGGCCTTTCCTTTCAGTTCTTGTATATCCTCCGTCGTACCGGCAAGGGCATTCGTGGCCGATTCGCCGATGACGGTATCGCCCACAATCCTCGCCACGCTTTTGTCCGTGGTCAGCTTTTCCCACGCCACATAACCGGCCGCACTGCCTATGGCGGCGGTCTTCATCGCCTGACCCGCTCCGCGCAGGGTCTGCGAGGGATGCAACACGGCTTGTCCCGCACTCCTCCCTGTGGCTGCGGCGGCCTTGCCCATGTTCTTGGCGGCCTTGCCGCCTGCTTTCAATAATGCGTCCCAGAATCCCATATCTGTTCTATATATTTAAGGTCTTACTTTCCTTCCGTTCTGCTTCCATCTGCGTCGGGCGGCTTCCACGATGTCGCGCTTGTCCGCAACGGGAAGCGAACCGCCGTCAATCTCTATCCAGATGTCGCCCATCGTGGTGTATTTCACCGCTATGGTCAGGCGTTGCAGTTTCTTGTTCATCAATTTGAGTTTCGGACGGATGCCGAACACAACTTCCATCCGTTCTTTCTCCGTCATCTTGTTGTCCGACAGGCAGGCGGTACGGATGTCGTTCACGATTTCCACGCTGCCGAGTATCAGTTCCCGGTATATTTTGTTCCGGCGTGACGAGAGGGCGACGGCAAGGGCGTTGGACGGATGTCTCGCAAGCTGCTGCGAGAAGTCGCCTAAATTGTCCGTCAGCCGGCTTATCTCATGGTAGAAGCCGTAGGTCTGGGCAGCATAGCAGACAATCGAGCGGAACGAGTCCAGATAATTGTTGAACTCCCGCTGCAGGTCGGTGGTACCCTCTATCTCCTCCTTTGTCCAAATGTGACCGGTAGTCTGCAATAGCATCACCTTTTCCTGGCTTTTCAGTTCTTTCTGCGCCTTGTCGGTATAGAGCAGGATCATGCCTGCCAGTACCGGGTCGTTCTGTGCCCGGACTTTCGGAGAAGCGGCACACAGCAGTAGAATACAGGTCAATGTCATCGTCAGCTTCTTCATCTTTTCATCCTTTTTAATGTGCGAGTGCGGCTGCCCTGCGCCATCGGGTCATGGCCAGCCGTGCCACCTCTCCATTATCACGGTCCAACATCCCGGCTGTCACATTGTTCCATACGTCGTTCAGCGTATAGTACCGTATGCTCAGGTAGAGCAGGTGCAGTTTCCGGCTGAAAGCCGACAGTTTGTCGTTCAACGCCCACAAGGTCTTGCTGCGTTCTGCGCCTGTCAGCATGTTTTCCGTGCCTCCTTTCGCCACGGCATCGTTCAGCAGCGTGAACACGGAGACCAGTTCCGTGGCCGTCTCGATATAGAGGTTGTTCATGCTTATGCTGGCGATGATGCCCTGCGGGTTGTTTTTGATGGCCTTGCCCAGTTTGCCGAGGGTGAGGAATATCCTCACGCCGTC
This sequence comes from Bacteroides sp. An51A, assembly GCF_002161565.1. Lineage (NCBI taxonomy): Bacteria > Pseudomonadati > Bacteroidota > Bacteroidia > Bacteroidales > Bacteroidaceae > Bacteroides > Bacteroides sp. An51A. Next base: position 228,844 of record NZ_NFIC01000007.1, on the reverse strand, counting down.
GTTGTACAGGTGCGTGCAGGCTTTCAGTGACGAAGCGAAGCCGCTGGCCGTCTTAAGGTAGTTGTTGTATTCTTTCTCCCATTGATGTATCCGGTTGAACTCCGCAGCAATGCTGTTCTGCAGTACCGCCGTCTGGGTTTGTCCCTTTATCTGTTTGTCAATCTGGCCGTTTATCAGCTCGTTCCCTTCGGCAAGAGCCACCCATTCCAACGGGTTGGAGGCCGCTATCTGCGCCTGCGCAAGCTGCGGCAGCAGGAATGCGAGCACGGCGGCAAGGATGATGCTAATGGTTCGTGATTTCATATATTCCCTTTTTTCGTTTGTTGTATTCCACCCGTCCCCGGATGAGCGGAACGATGTCGTCCTTCCGTCTCATGCCTGTAAGGTCGAGCCGGGGCGTGTTCCGGTCCGTAGAGAAAATGCGCACCGTCTTCAGTCCGCAGAGCTGCTGCATCAGGCTCTGATGTTCCTGGAAGTCCACGATACGGTACAATTCCATATAGTCCACCTTTCGGACGAACACACCCTGTTCACAGACAAGCTGCTCGATGCCGATGTGGTAGTGTATCCTGCACAGGTAGATGAAGCGGTACAGCAGGACAAGCGACAGGAAAAAGAAGACAGCAACCCCGGCAACCGGGTATGGCACGCCTTCCATGCCGCCGTAGATGCCACCGGCACAGCACACGGCAAGGGACGGCAGCTCGTCGATGACGAACTGCATCTTGTGTGGTCTCAATACGAGACTTTCCGGCTGTGATATGGATGGTGTCGTTCTCATCGGTGGAAGCCTGTTTTTCGTTCCTGTTCCGTATCTTCTTCTCTGGGACGGTTCTCTCGGGCGGATGTTTCCTGTCTTATGCCTGCCAGCAGCTCGTCGTTCCAGTCCTTGCAGGGAGCTTTCGGCTCTTCCCGCACGAACCGGGTGTCATCCTTTTCGTCCAGACCGAGAAAATCCCGCAGCCCATTCCGGAAATCCCTGTATTGTCTGTTCATCAGGCTTTCCTGTTCCTTTATGTCATCCGGATGGCACAGCCCGCTTGAGCGCATGGACATGACCTCTTCCCATGCGGCTTCGTATTTCCCGTAACATGACCGCAGGGTGTCAGGCAACAGGTCGGCATTGCCTCCGTCAATACCGCCTCCGGCAGGTATGGTTTCGAGATAGGCTTTTCGCTCCGGCGTGGACTCGATGCCAGACTTGACTATCCGGTGAATCTCTTTCTTGAGATTGTCGGTAAATTCCCGGCCTGCCGCATCGGTGTCGAAACAGATATGCTGCCGGGCGGAACGGGTACGGGAGATTACCCCACGCATCTGCTCCACGGTAGGAGTTCCACCGGTGGAGACGAACACGGCTTTTCTCAAATCCTTGTTTTCTTTCTGGTATAGCTGGTAGTAGGACATGGCATCATAGCCGCTCTCGAACCAGTAAATGTGGGTGGCATCACCCAGGGCTGTCCCGGCAGGACTGCCAATCCACAGACCCGCACTCGAATTGCTTCCTTCGGCCTTGCCTTTGTAGCTGCCGCTGCCGTCCATCCTTGCCCGGCCCCGTTCCTCGAATCCCACGACCTTTTCCGGCTCTTTGGGCAGGCGGAGCGGGAATGCAAGGTTGGTATAGGACGACCCGTCCGGCCTTTTCCGCGTGGCCAGACAGAAATCTCTATGAAAGGCATATTGGGTGTACAGGTCTATGCCCCTATGTTTGAAGAAAAAGTAGAATTTCTTCTGTGTCTCTTTGTCCTGGGGGTTGAACTTGTGGATGTCGTAGTCGTCTATATTGAAGGGCCTGATGTCCCGTCTGGGCTGTATGATGCGTGTCTCCCTCTCGGGGATGGGCTGGTTCAGCAGGCGGTTGCAAACGAGGTTCACCAGCCTGTCGCCGGATATGCCCGCCCGGTATTCAGCAAAGAACTGCGGATGTTCCTTGATGAAGGAGATGATGTTGTACAACTTTTGCTGGGGCGGCTGGAAACAGCACTGGCCGTTGGCCGTGACGATGAATTTGTCACCGCGCACACGCCTGCCGTCGCTGTCTGTCCGGACGTATGACGGATAACGCAGGCCGTCCCGCCTGTTCAGCCGGTAGCCCGCGTCAATGAGCACGTCCTGTATGGTCAAGCGCCGCAGAAAGTCATCGTATGTCAATTCGTTTCCGTTCATAGGCCTACCTCCCCATACGCAAGTCACTTATCTCCCGGTTCATCTCGGCCTCGAAATTGCGTATCGCCACATCCCTTGGCGTGTCCACACCCGGTTTGAAATAAGGTCTGGGCGGACCGCCGAACCGTTCGCCGTAGAACTCCGGCGCATGATGACTGTGCTTTATCCCGTGTACGACACCGGTCGTGACGACGGCTCCGGCTGTCAGGGCGGCGAATATCTTCACACCGAGGTCTTTCCGGGCTTCGGGGCGCATCTTCATGTCCACTTCGCTGAATATCTTCGAAAAGAGCTTCATGCGGTGGTAGTCATCGACCGCCAGGAATTTGTCATAGTCCTTCTGGCTGATTTCGTGGCTGACGACCTGCCCGTCGATGACGGCGGTCATCCTGTACTTGCCCTCAGCCTCTGCCGGATAGACGGCTATCTCGCTTACTTCCACTTCGCGCCCATGACGTCCTTCCTTATACCAGCCCCGGTTCTCGTTGAGATAGTAGAGATCCCTGCCGTCAATCACGGCTCCTTCGGACATCTGTTCCTCGGCAAGTCCCTGTTGCGGTTGTTCTTCAAAAAGCGTTTGTTCCTGCTGTTGGTGCCGTGCCAGGTCTTCCTGCACTTCCGGATGCAGGCCGATACTGATGCGCCGGTCGCTGTCCAGGGCTTCCATCGTCACCTTGTCCCGGTAGTCCGCTGCGATGATGTTATTGAGAAGCTCGATGCGTTTCTCTACCGGATGTTCTTCAATGGAGTTGGAGGTCAGCACCGCCGTCTCTTCCGCTGTCAGGTCATAGACGAAATCGGCGGAAACCGACTCCGACTGCACGGTCAGCGTCCGCTGCTCCGCATCCACGATAAGGCCGTGCGAGGACAGGCACTCCTGCCATTTCTCGTTGGAGAAGTACACGGGCGAGCTGACCAGTTCCTTGTAGGGCTTGGCCGGCTCGCTGCTCCGTTCCCGGGTGACAAGCGGCGTGATAACGCTTTGCAGGTTCTGTAAGACATCCGCAGGTTGCGCCGCAATCTCCCTTTGGTCACCTTTATAATAGAATCCGTAACCGCCGGATTGCAGCTCTCCGGGCTTCATCCGTCCGTCCCAGCGTTCGGCGACAACGGGGCCGGGATAAAACAACTGCCCACCGACCCTGCGCAGGTGAAAGCCCCATTGCTGGCGGGGCGTCCATCCGAGGAACGGGGGTGGCAGCCCCCTCCACCCGGTGCGTCCGTATTCGCCGATACCGATGCGGTATCCGTGAAGTCCCATCGCGACACGGCCGTTGGCGTTCCGGGCATGGACGAAATCTTTGGGCATATAAAAGTCATTGCCGACAATGCTGGTAAACACATTGTAGGCTTTCTTGTTGGCCGTATTCGTACCCCAGTCGGTCAGTGCCAGCATCTGCCGCTCCGTGATGGGATAGGCAAGCAAAGGCGAGTCATGCCCCTGCACGACCAGGCTGTAGCCTGCGCCGTCAGGCACGATATGGGCCTGCATACCGTTGCGCATCAGGATGTCGCGCATCTCCGGCTGCAGATCCATCGCCCGTGGGTTGGTATTCTTTCGTATCGCCATTGTCTGATGATTTGGATTGTCTGTGATAGATTAAGCGTCTCCGTTTTCGAGGGCATATTCAAGTTCCCTGTCCTTGAAATGGACAAACTCTTCCGCCGACGGGTCTCCGACTAAGAAGTCGTTTTCCTTGCAGTAAAGAAGATACTCTTCCTGCCATTCGGCCGAGTGGTGATTGACAAAATCGAGCCAGCCGTATTCGCCGCTCTCCAGCTTCTCTATAAGGATGTCCTCCGGATAATACTGTTCTTTGTGCATGGTCGTGACGGTTATAAGGGTTATTTGTGAAGGGCTGCGGCACGGTTGCGCTCGGCGCTTTTCTTCTGTTCGTTCCACATTTCTTCAGTATAGTCGTCTTCGGAGACATAATTGAGGTTGCCGTCATCGTCCATGACCCAGCACCCGTAGCAGCCGAAGGTGTATTTATCCCATTCCCGTCTGGTCTGCTCGCGCCATTTCTCTCCATCGCCGTGGCAGAAGCGGATACCCGTCCTTGTATTGAGGTCGATGCCCACGGTGACAGGCTCGTCATCAACGACAATGGTCAGCGGTTCTCCGTGTTGCAGGCTGTTGACCTCTGCCGTGCCGAGGTGAAGTTCCTCTGCGGCCACCTGCAGATTGCGCCCGATGATGGGGGTAGGCACGGAAAGCACCTGCTTCGTCTCCGGGTCTATCTGCACGAATGCCTTGCTGTGGCGTCCGTCGGAGGTCTCCACGTCAACGATGACAGCCTTGCCGTCGAGTAGCTGTTTCTGTTGCGCCTCGCTGTATTTCTCCAGCGGGGAGGATTTCAGCACCGGATAGAATACCACGTCCGCCTGACCGTCGTCCCTGCGGATAAAGGCGATGCGTGTGCGACTTTCAAAAGTCTCACCGTTCTCACCGGTCACCCGGACAGGAAGCACAGGCGAATGCTTTCCTTGGCAAATGTCCTCAAGGACATACATGGGGAGATCCTCTATCATTTCTTGTGTAAGCCCGAATTTGGACAGTGTTCCAAACGGCAGTTCCGTCAAATCAAATCGTACTTGCTTCATATTATAAAATCAAATTCTAAATCATACTTTGCAAAGATAGATTGAATTTATTGTGACAGGCAAATATATGGAATAATAAGTAGTTGAAATATACTATTTTTATGATTAGAATATGATTTCGGCTTAAAAATCATATTCTAAACAGTTAAATAATCATATTCTGATAAGAAATGGATTAGGATATTTGCACAGGGTGGATACGCCTTGTTACCTTTGCAGCATGAAAACAAAAAAATGGATGATGCTGGCTGCCGGTGTCATTATGACCACGACACCGCTTTTTGCACAGTTCAATACGGTCATGCCCGGTAGGACGACAGGTGTATCGGAATCTGTATCGCTGAAAGACGACGATATGGGGAACCGGCAGGGAAAGGCTTTTATGGAAGGATGCCTGTCTGAGGAAAAAAGCGCACCGGCATCGTCAGGCGAAGCCGGAAAGGAGAAATGGGTGCAACGCTATCTGAGCGTGTGCTATCCGCTCCGTAAGATGAAGGTCAATTCGCCATACGGGTACCGGACGGATCCATTTACCGGAAAGAGGAAGTTCCACAACGGCATAGACCTGCACGCGCGGGGTGACAAGGTGCTGGCCATGATGGAGGGCACGGTGATCAAGGTCGGACAGGACAGGGCTTCGGGAAAATATGTGGTGTTGCGGCACGGTGAGTTCACCGTCAGCTACTGCCATCTCTCGCGGATACTGGTCGGCAAAGGGGCTGTTGTCCGTCCGAGGGATGCGGTCGGCATTACGGGAAACACGGGACGCAGCACCGGCGAGCATCTGCACATCACTTGCAGGCGCAACGGGAAGAGTGTGAATCCGGCTAAGATTTTCAATTACATCAAAACCACACGGGAGAAATGCCTGGCGGCATTGGCAGAAATGTCATAAGACCTATGGCTCGTGCGTGATGGCGCGGACGATATGTCCGCCCCATACATGGGCCTTTATCAGGAACAGCGGCGGAACCGTAACGGTCTTTCCGTAGAAGATGGCGGCCACCACTTCGCCGCCGCACCGCTCTATCTCTTCCTTGTAGTCGGTAAGGCTCTGGCCGCTCGTGAACACATCGTCCACGATGATGATTCTTTTTCCCTTGATGTCGCCTGTAATATTGTAGTTTCTTTCAAGGATGCGTTCGCTGCCCTTGCACTCGTGCAGGCTCTCGCGTTCACTGTGTACATCGACATCATACAGTCCGGAGGTGAGTTCCTTCCGGTGGGTCGTGATGTACCAGTCGAGCCGCTTGAACCGCTGGCCGTATTTTATCCAGTTGCTGCATGGCATGAACATGACATGACAGGAAGCGGTGTCCACCGGCAGGGCGGCCATACAAGCCTTGAAGAAGTCGATGCCGTGGTTCTCTCCCTCTTTGAAGGCATAGAGAGTACGGCAGAACCCACGCTGTTCTTCGTCAAGCAGCCTTTTGTAGCGTGACGGATAATAATGGCCGTAGAACGTCACGCTTATGCCACGGAAACGGAAAGGCTTGAGCGGATGCCTGTCCTCGTAAAAATCGGGATGGGCGAAGCAGAACATACGGCAGGCATCCCTGTGTCCGGCCATCACAGCCAGACGGCAGTGGCGGTCACGGTCCTCGGCTTTATCGGCGAGCAGGGCAGCGGCAAAAGCGGCTTCCCCGGCTTTCTTCCGCCAGTACCCGGCCAGACAGGACAAGCCTATCGCTATGCCGACCAGTATCAGGAAGAGCAGCCTCGGTTCCATTACAATTCAAGTGAATTGTCCTTCAGCAGGAAATCATAAATACTGATGGTTGTAATACCTACTTCATCTCTTGTTACAGGACTTTCTTCACCGATGACAATAATTTTCTTGAACGAATCGTCCACTTTCAGTAGGGATGCCCGTTCCTGTTTTATCTTCTCATCAGACTCCATTCGGTAAGCCGACTGTATGTAGTACCGCCTGCTTCCCAAGTTGCAGACGAAATCGACTTCAAGGCTGGAACGCTGCTGCCTGCCGTTTTCATCAGTCACAACAACCGGAACGGTACCTACATCCACATTGAACCCACGTATCCGTAATTCATTGTAAACCATATTCTCCATCAGATGACTCCTTTCTGATTGACGGAAATTGATGCGGGCGTTGCGCAATCCCAAATCCATGAAGTAATATTTGTAAGGGGAGTTGATATATCGCTTTCCTTTGATGTCATAGCGGGTGGACTTTTCAACCAAAAACGAATCGATCAGGTAATCGATATATTCTTTGACCGTATCATAAGAGATGCTTGACTTCTTCTCGCTCCGGAAAGTGTTCGCCAGTTTGTTCGGGTTTGTCAACGCTCCGATACCGGAAGCCATGATGTTGATAAGTTCCTCCAGGTCATCGTCCTTGCGTATCTCATAGCGGTCTTTGATGTCTTTGATATAGGTCTCGTCGAACAAGGATTTCAGGAATTTCGCTTTCTGTTCTTCCGTATTATATGACAATATCTGCGGAAGACCGCCATATAGCATATATTCATTGAAGCCGGCCTGGATACTGCCCGGATAAACAGACATGTATTCACCGAAACTCAAAGGGTACATTTTCACTTCAAAACCACGCCCCCTGAACTCTGTGGCTATATCCTTGGAGAGAAACTTTGCATTACTGCCTGTTACATACACATCTACATTCCGCATCCTTAAAAAGCCATTCAGGACATCCTCAAACTTATCGAGCATCTGTACCTCGTCAAGCAGAAGATAATACATGGCGTCATCCGCAATGCGGCTTTCCATGTATGCGTACAGATTATCGGGATTTCTCATTTCCCGATTCTTATAGTCTTCCAGATCCACTTTTATGATATGGTCTGAAGCAATGCCCTCATTTTCAAGCCATGAAGCGAATATCTCAAAAAGAAGATAGGACTTGCCGCATCTGCGCATACCCGTTATGACCTTGATCATACCGTTATGTCGCAGGGAAACAAGTTCATCCAAATATTTATTCCTTTCTATATGTGCCATGCTAATCGAATTTTATGTCAGTTTATGACCGGTTTTTCGACTACAAAAATAACTGTTTTCATTCGCACGGCAAAATCCTAATCGGAAAAACTGTCATTGATGACACATTTTTTGGTTAGAATATTTTTTTGAGAAAGCTTCTTGCCTAATTATACTCTTTTACCACGTGTTGCACCCATTCAGCCCTGCAACCTTCAGGGACTTATTTTGCTGCGAAAGTATCCGGCCGTCACAATCCTGCCAATGCCGGCATACCGCTGGGGCGTGAAAATCTTCCTCTCCGTTGTCGAGCGTATTTTCCCGTCCGGGCCTTGTCCGGTTGCTTCTTGCCGCCTTTCCGATGCAGAAAAATAACCCCGACGGTCGCACATAGGGCGAGCAGAGGGAAAGAAACAAACTGATGTTGAACATTAAAATTGAAAGATTATGACGGAAGAAATCAGGCAGAACGGCTGCACGGTGCTGGCAAGTTGCAGCGAACACGCAATCCCTATGATTTTCAACAATCTGTGCGGGAAGAACTTTTCGGGCAAGGAATACCGGGACTATATCCGGTATATAGCACTCGGTGAGATGGGCTTCAAACCCGGACGTATCGAACTTTACAGGGATGGAGAACTATTGAAGTCTGGCTACATCCCCAAATTCTGACCCATGTTTTTAATAACGAATGACCATTAAATCATAAACAAATAACTTTATAAATATGGAATTGACTAATATTCATCCGGCAGAAGCCTATCTCCGTAACGAACAGAACCCATCGTTTTTGTATATCAGGATTTACGGGGAGCGTAGGAAATTATTTATCAACCGGGGTGGTGAAAATGCCATCGGTATCATTGCCAAGGGAAAGCGCAAGCGTGGCTACATCTTTACAGACTGGGACAACATCGAAAAAATCTACGCCCCCTCACAGGATAATGAAAAGGACAGGAACAGGAAACTACTCCTTAAATACCAGCGGCTCGCACGCCTTGCCACACATACCAACAACTGGCTCCGGAAAATTGCCGCAGCCGACCCGGAAAAGTCCCTGTATGAGAACCATATTACGACAGGAACAGTAATTGACGGAATGTGCATCAGTCTGGCAAGAATTGAAAAGTATTGCGGCAGCACGAGCATGGCCCTTTTCAGAAAGGCATTGAAAGATGGCAAAACTTTCTCTACCAGTCGTTTTGATTTTTGCGGTTATGACGGTACGCTTTGGTGCGAACCGGATGGTGAGGGAGGCATGAAGGCTGGCTTCAGCAAGGAATACCGGGATTGTGGAAACGGTTATTACTATTTGCTTATCAATGACAAGTTCATGATTGGGTACGACATCGACTAATCCGTCGGAACAAAGCTAAGCCGTGTCGGGCAGAATGGCCCGGTACGGCTTTTTATCTTTCCGGTCTGCCGACAGCAATGGCCTTTATACTTTTCCATTCCCTTTTCTACCTGCCGGGCATCCTCCCTTTTCTATTCCGGCGTTTCCGCCCCATTCAGCCGTGCGACCTCCTGGGGAACTATTTTGCTGCAAAAGTAACCGACAGTCCCAGCCTTTGCCAATGCCGGCAAGCCGCCGCAGGGGTGAGCCGGGAAAATCTTCCTCTCCGCTGTCGAGCGTATTTTCCCGTCCAGCCTTGGCCGGGTGTTCCTGCCGACTTTTCGGAGCAGAAAAATAATTCCCGGCGGCCGCAAACAGGCCGAACAGAGGGAAGAAAAATAAAAGGTTAAGCTATGAGTTACAACAGATTGAAATCACTGGCGGCAAATGTGGCCGCCATAGAAACAGCGGTGACTGTCCACAAACAACGCAGGAAAGCCACACAGGAAGAGAAACAGGTATTGGCGCAGTATTCGGGCTTTGGAGGTGTCAAGGAAGTGCTGACTATCGGAACGCAAATCCCCATGCCCGAAGAACTGGCGGAGCAGACAAACCGCTTGCAGGAGGTTTTGAGAACTCTTGCAGGAGGGAGCGAGGGGGATTACGACCTGCTGATGAACAGTATAAAGGCTTCCGTGCTGACTGCGTTCTATACGCCGGATTTCCTCATTGAAGCCGTCGCAGGTCAGATACACACCACATTCAGGGAGAACGGACTGCAGATGCGCAGCTTCCTCGAACCGAGCGCAGGCATCGGAGGTTTCCTGCCTGTGGCTATGGGCGGCACACACAGCTACGCCATTGAAAAGGACATCATTACCGGGCTTGTGCTTTCTCTTTTGCATGATGAAGCAACCACCGTGACAGGAGGGTTTGAAGCAATAGACAGGCAGGAGCTGGAGCATCGGAAATTCGATGTCATTGCATCCAACATTCCGTTCGGCAATTTCCGTGTGTTCGATACGGAATTTTGGAAGAAAGGCGGTATTTACGAACAGGCCACCAAGACCATACACAACTACTTTTTCGTCAAGGCGATGGAACTGCTTAACGAGGGCGGACTGCTGGCTTTCGTCACTTCAAGGGGCGTAGCCGACACGCCGGGCAACAAATTCGTGAGAGAATACCTTGTCAGCCATGCCGACCTTATCAGTGCGGTAAGGCTTCCCGACACGCTTTTCATGCAGACGAGCGGTATCGAGGTGGGCAGCGACCTGCTCATATTCCAGAAGCACATGCACAAGGCATCCCTCTCGCTCCGGGAGAAATATTTCCTGCAAGTCACAAAGGAAAATGTAAATGCGGACGGTGCGATGACGGAATATGCCAACAAACTGTTTTCCATGCCGAAAACCGTGCTGGCAACAGACAGCCGCATCGTGAAGAACCAATACGGCAAATATGTACGCAAACATCACTGGCTCGGCTCTGATACGGCAATGGCACAATACCTTTCCGCTTTGGTTAAATATGACTTTGACAGATATTTCCACAAGAGCCTTTTCATCGGACAGGACGATGCGCCTGTACAGATGTCGCTTTTCGGTGGGGCGGTTGCCGCCGTGCCGGACAAAGGCAGGAGGGCATACACCGGGGATATGCCCGGATGGATGAAAGAGGGGGCGATAGTGCTGTTCGAGGGACAGGTAGGAACGCTCCGGTTCCGCAGGTCAAGCCACTACGAGGAAACGGCGGTGGATTTCGTGCCGTTGGACGAGGGCAAGGTCAATGTGGAGAGGACGGCGGACTACTTGCCGCTCCGTGAGGCGTATTTCGAACTTTCAACGAAAGAGAGGGAGCAAGAAAAGGAACAGGCGGCTTTGCGTGAAAAGCTGAACACCCTGTATGATGCCTTTGTCACCAAGTGGGGATATTTCCACGAGAACGACAACAGGGATTTCATCATGCAGGACAGTCTGGGCATGGAGGTCTATACCATTGAAATGCAGGTCGGCGACAACATCTTCAAGTCAGACATCATGCGTGAGCCTTTGGCTTTCAAAAAGATAGACACAGGTGTAAGACTGGCACCGTTCGAGGCATTGGCAAGCAGCCTCAATTTCTACGGCAGGGTGGATATGGGCTACATTATGCAGTCCACAGGCACGGATTGGGAAGAAGTCATGGAAGCTCTCAAAGGGGAGATTTTCTACAATCCCGTTGCCGGATGTTGGGAGCATAAAGGAAAGTTTCTTGCCGGGAATGTCGTAGCCAAGCACAAGGAAATGGCTTCATATATTCCCTCTTTATGCAACACCGAAAAGGAATGGACGGAGGCATCCGTGAGGGCGTTGGAGGAAGCCATACCCGAAACGATACCTTACGAGGAGCTTGACATCAACATGGGCGAGCGGTGGATTGACACAAAGATATACGCCGATTTTGCGGCGGAGCTGTTCGGCGTGGAAGCCGAGGTGATGTATTTCGATGTGAACGACACCTACCTTGTGAGGCTGAAAGGCTATTCTCCGGCGGCGTACAACACCTATTCCGTGCGGAATTACAACGGTGAAGACCTGTTCGTCCATGCCTTGCACGATACCGTGCCGGAGATAACGAAAGAGATTGATCGCAACGGCGACAAGGTGCGTGTGCCGGACGAGGAAGCCATACAGGAAGCCGCCACCAAGATACAGGAGATTAGGGAGCGGTTCAACGAATGGCTCGACAGGCAACCGTTGGAAGTCCGGGACGAACTGGTAAGGGTCTATAACGAGCGTTTCAACTGTTTTGTAAGGCCGCACTATGACGGTTCGGCGCAGACCTTTCCGGGGCTTTCATTCGAGCACTTCGCCTACAAGGAGCTTTATCCCTCGCAGAAAGATGCTATCTGGATGATTAAGCAGAATGGCGGCGGTATCTGCTGGCACGAGGTGGGCACGGGCAAGACGATGATAATGTGCGTGGCGGCTTACGAAATGAAGCGTCTCGGACTAATTAGGAAGCCGCTTATTGTCGGATTGAAAGCCAACGTGCACGAGATAGCCGACACGTTCCGCAAGGCTTATCCGTCTGCCAAACTACTCTATCCGGGCAAGGAGGACTTCACGCCTGCCAACCGGAAAGAGGTGTTTGCTAAAATCAAAAACAATAACTGGGACTGCATCATCCTGACACACGACCAGTTCGCAAAGATACCGCAGTCGGAAATAACCATGATGGAGATTTTCTCCGAAGAACTTGCCGATGTGGAGCGCAGCCTTGAGGTATTGGAGAACTCCACCATGCGCTACCGCAGCAGGCAGATGCAGAAAGGACTGGAGAAGCGGCAGGAGAATCTGAAAGCGAAACTCGCCGAATTGCGGATGAAAATCAATGAGCGGAAAGATGATACCGTGGATTTCCATTCAATGGGCATAGACCATATTTTTGTGGACGAATCGCACATGTTCAAGAACCTCATGTTTCAGACACGGCACACGAGGGTAGCGGGCATCGGCAACACCAAAGGCTCGCAAAGGGCGATGAATTTGCTTTTTGCCATCCGTGACATACAGCACCGTACAGGCCATGACCTCGGTGCGACATTCCTCTCCGGCACGGTGGTCGTCAATGCGCTTACCGAGCTGTATGTGATGTTCAAGTACCTGCGTCCTCATGAGTTGAGACGGCAGTCCATCAGTTGTTTTGATGCGTGGGCGGCGATATTCACGAAGAAAACCGCTGATTACGAGCTGAACGTGACAGGCTCAATCAAGCGCAAAGAGCGTTTCCGTACCTATATCAAGGTACCGGAACTGGCGATGTTCCTGCGTGAGATTACCGACTTCCGCACCGCCGACATGATTAACCTCGATGTGCCGCAAAAGAATGTGCGTTTCCTGTCATACGCCCCGACCATCGAGCAGGAGGAAATGATTGGGCGGCTGGTCTCCTTTGCGCATAGCGGACAATGGGAGGATTTGGGACTTGACATCCCCGAACCGGACAACCTCGACAAAGCGAAGATGCTCGTTGCTACCAATGTGGCACGCAAGATGGCTCTCGACATGAGACTGCTCGGAGACAAGTTCCATGACGATGCGGACAACAAGGCTTCTGTCTGTGCAAGGACGGTATATGACTATTATGTGCGTTCCAATGCCAACCGTGGTACGCAGTTCATATTCAGCGACCTTTCCACCTACAAGCCGAATGAGTGGAACATCTACACCGACATCAAGGACAAACTGGTGCGGCTCGGTATTCCGGCGGACGAGATACAGTTTATCCAGTGCGCCCAGACCGAGAGGGCGAGAAAGAAGCTCTTTGCGGACATGAACAGCGGCAGGGTGCGTGTGCTGTTCGGCTCGACTTCCATGCTCGGCACAGGTGTGAACGCCCAGCAACGGGCGGTAGCGGTGCATCATCTTGAGGTTCCCTGGAGGCCTGCTGACTTGGAACAGCGCAACGGCAGGGCGGTACGCAAGGGAAACACCGTCAAGCTCTGGGGCGGCAATGTGGTGGATATAGTCATCTACGGCACGGAGAAGACGTTGGATGCCTACAAGTTCAACCTCTTGCGTAACAAACAGATGTTCATCAATCAGATTAACAACGGCACGATTGCCGTGCGCCGCATTGACGAGGACAGCATAGACGAGGACAACGGCATGAACTTCGCAGAGTTCGTGGCCATCCTTTCCGGGAATACCGACCTGTTGAACAAGGCGAAACTCGACAACAGGATTATGCAGTTGGAAAAGGAACAGGCGATTTTCAAGAAAGAGCGCATCCGTGCCGAGCACAAGATTTCCGCCAACAGGCAGGACATCGAAAAGGCGGAACGGTTCATCGCCCAGGTCAATGCCGATAGGAAATACATCACGGCTTACACCGGAGAGCGGACGACCCTGCTGTTGAACCTGCCGCAAGCCACGGCAGAAGAAACCGGGCGTGAACTGCACCGCATGGCGAAAACATACCGCAGCGAGGCATACGCCACCATTGGCAGCTATATGGGGATGAACCTGCTGGTACGCAGCGAATACGACTTTTCCGGGACATTCGACCGCAACACGTTCTATGTCGAGGGCAGAAGCGGATTGAAATACCGTTGCGGCGTGTCGGGTGCGTTGCCGCTGGGGTTTGTCGAGTCGGCGCAATATCCCAAAACCACATTAGACAAACTGCCGGGCATCATCGACAATCAGCGCAAGAAAATCGAAAAACTGCAAAGCGAGCTTCCCACCTTGCAGGAAATCGTCAGCCGCAAGTGGAGCAAGTCGGACGAACTGGCAAGGCTCCGGCAGGAATGCAGGGACTTGCAGCGGCGGATAGACGAAGCCCTCAAGGAAGCGGAACAGAAACCGCATCCGGCACAGGAGGACATCGACAAAGCTGCCTGACCGTAATTCATATTTTAACCTTTACTCCCTGTCCGGTCGTGATGGCCGGGCAGGTTTTTCTGTAGTACGCTCGGCATGAGCATTGTCTAACGGGTGTAAGTCCCGAGTGAGCCCTAATAGCGGGAATCACATAGCCCAAGGCAAGGGTGTCCATCGCGAGGTGGAATCTGAAGGAAGCCGGCGGCAAACATCTGGTCTAACGAACAGAAACTTCATACAAGGCATTTGACCGTGGGTAAGGTTTCTACACAAACCAAAGCCCGATAGCTATTCGGAACGGTCGGTGTAAATGAAGTAGGCATAAGATGGAAAGACAATGCCCTTATCCGAGGAGGTCTCACGGACGCATGGCGAAGACGTACCCATTCGATGTGCCCTGACGGAGTAAAGCTTGCCGTGAGAAGTCAGCAGAGGTTATAGTACCTAAGACACGTGTGTCTATGGGGAAGGACCGAATCGCGCAGTGCAATAGTAAATGACTGCTACCCTTGAGACTCTTTTGTAGTCAGATGTCCGAAAGGAGCTTCCCTACTCACCACGATAGGACGGAATCCGACAATAGAGTAGGAGTGACGCTAGTCCGAGGGATGGCTGAAAACAACTTGCCACACATCGTGAGATGAGAAAGCGCGAAACCGCCGTATGCGGAACCGCTTGTACGGTGGTGTGGGAGGTCGGTAAATGTGAAAGTAGGAGGCAAATGCCTTTCTATGATTAGCATTTACCTCCTACCCGATTGGTATGCCCTGTGCGGCCCGCCCTGCCTTTATAGGCCGGCATCTGCCTTTTTTATCCTCCTTTTCCCTTTTTATCTGTAATAAGCACTGAAAATCATCAAATTGCAAGAGAATCACCCTGTTTTACATCCAAGAATGTTAAGTTGAGTGTTTTATTATTTCCACCGATTCTTAAAACCATCCTCTGCGTATGGCGGGCACATGGTAATATACTGTTTTTGAATCCATCATATGATTAACTCCATTTCTATGCAATTCCAAATCTCACCGAGGCAAGTGTAGCTTTCTGTCTCTTCTCTTTGAACTTGCTTGAGCCCTGCGGCTTCATAACAATGTATTGCAGATGGATTATTTTCAAATACACCAAGCGTTACTTTAGTTGCGCCTAATTCTTTGTGGGCATAATCAATAGCCATACCGACAAGCTTTTTGCCCAGACCGAGACCTCGCTTTTCATCATCAACTATTACGAATCCAAGTCGCCATTCTGAATTTTCAGGGGTTGGCTTTCTGAGTGTTATATAACCAATGACTTCCGCAGCATCAACCATAGTAAGAGCAATTGATGAATGTCCGTCTATGTATTTGTCATGATGTGAGTTAATATCATCTGCTGTGACAGGATAACGCGAATACCTGTCGGCACACCATTGACGCATTTGATACTCGCTTTTCAGCCATCCGGCAATAATATTTGCATCATCAGGATGGAATTTTCTTAATCGCAAAAGAATCTCGTTGCTCATATTCTATTGTTTATCTCGCTCCTCAGCCCAACAGAGCGGATTATTAAATGCAGAAGCGTGGACTGCAACGCAACACTTAGTTTGTAGGAAACCTTTGATACAAATGTGACAATAATAACCCACGCTATGTGCGTAATAGTCACTATTCTATTCTTGCATCAGTTTCTGAAATTCCTACGTTCACAAATTACAAGATGAGCATAACGCTTCTTTTTTCTTATGTCTTGGGAAGAGTTACCTCTATCCGAATACAAAATTAGTTATTATATTGATGTTTGAGTATTATATAGAACGGATTTATAACTTAAATTCTCTACTTTTGCTTGGCTCTTCTGTCGGTCTTCGTAAACTATGCCGTAATTTATCAAACTGTTCTTTGAACATGAGAAAACCATTTATGCGTTTTTTCAAATAAAGAGAGTTCAGCCAGGAAATTTCCCTGTCTTTGGCTTCAAGCTCTTGACTGTGTATTCTTAAAGATCGCGTATCTGTTTTCCGTGCTGTTTCTGCATTTGTTGCATCTTAACTTTTAATTCATCAATTTCTTTATCACGCTTGGCAACTTCCTGACGCAATTTTGCATTGACATTATCAATGATTAGAAATTTTATGATATTTCTTGAATGTATAGGTTTGAGAGCCTTTTTATCGTCTCCCTTTATATCTGTCTTTCAATCCTTTTATATCTTTGTCCTTGCAGTCCGTCCTGACCTTCCGGCTTATTGTTCCGCGAAAGTAACGGATAACAGCTGCACCTTGCAAATCCTCACGGCCTGCGGTGGCCGACGGAAATCTTCCTTCTCGGGGAGAAGCGTATTTCTGTCGCCAGATTTGTCCGGTTGCCGTTATCACTTTCGTGGTGCGGAAAAATAAATCCGGCGAAGGTCTTTAAGGACCGAACGCAGGGAAAATAAAAAAACGAAATTAAAAATTTGAAGTATGGAAAAAAACAGTGAGAAAAAAGTGGTCGTTGACGGTTTGACGTTAAAACTTCTGCGTAAGGATGAAAAATGGGTCTTCCCGTTTGTTACCTACTACCAGCACGGACTGGGCAGCCCAATCTGTCTGGAATTGCTTGAATATAAAGAAGACAGCAACGGTTTCGAGCCGGAAGCAGTCATAACCGTCAATCTTCCGGGCGTGGAGCGTAATGCCGGCTGCCAGTTCATCGACACGAACAACAACGGAGAAGCGGTGCTGGACTGGCTCGTGCTTTATGAGTTAGGTGTACCGACTGGCAGATACGCCGCTTCCGGCCATTGCATGTATCCCGAAGTGGACTTCTACCGGAGCGAGCGCTTCATGCGTCAGAAAGAATTTTGCGACAGGCATTTCAACTTCGTCGGCTGACAGGCAGGGGAGGGCAGTCATATTGGGCTGCCTTCATTGCCGGCAATTCCCTTTTTATGGCATACCGTCCCGGCATTTCATCCCTTTTCTACCCGGCTTTTCCCGCCCATGAAGCAAGGTAGGAGGTCTGTGCCACAGTCCGCTCTGCAATCCAAGGTACGGAAGGCTGTGCCGGAGCAACGGCAGTCCGCTTCATGCCGCTCCATGCCGGAGCTTCGACGGATGTCGAAACAACACGGTATTCCGCTATGCAAGGCTTCCTGCCGGATCTTGCTCTGGCACATTCCGCCTTTAATCCGTATCTTTTCTTTCCGGGCCGTCAGTGTCATGGGCAAACGGTGACACATCCCGCTTTGCGCCGGCCTCCATATATTCCGGCAGATCTCAAGGCGGAAAGAGTCCCCTTTCTGTTTGCCCGGCAGACCACTGCTCTCTACCCGCCCAAGCCGTTTCTCCCGTTATATCACCCTTTCCCTCTGCTTTTATCCCCGGCAGGGCCGTCCGTACAGTTATAATCGGTGCGACTTTATGCTTTCTCCGGATGCTTTCTGGCAGTCACCGGTCTGGTTTTACCGCTGCAAATATAGGCCGTCGCGCCTGTCCCTTACGTTTTGAAGTGCATTTCTTGCAAATTCTTCCTTGACAGCCGGGGCTGACAAGAGTAATTGGCAAAAAAAACGACGTGTGCGGCTTTGCCGACAGCCTTTGGTTGCAGCATAAAATCCCGACAGCGGTTCAGACAGAAAGGAACCGAAAAGAGGGAAAATAAAAAAAGGTAACGGCAGGACCAACCACCTTGCCACAAAACATTTTATATTATGTTACATGTACACACTATCGGACGCATCGGCAAAGACTGCCAGGTGATTGCAGGAGCCCACGGCTCATTCATGGCCATGAACATAGCCGTTGACGATTATGCAAAGGGACAGAACGTCACCACATGGGTAAAGGTAAGAAGCAACAAGGAGAACCACATCCGGTTGGCTGAATACCTCACCAAAGGACGGCTGGTGCTTGTTGAAGGCACGCTCTCATCTTCCCTGTGGACGGACAAAAACGGGGAGAGCCAGATTCAGCTTTCCATTACGGCGGAGAGCATCGCATTCATCAATACAGGCAAGAAGGACAGCTCGGCTGGCAGCCCGGACAACATGGCGGCCACAACGGACAGCACACCCGTACTCCCTGCCGATATGCCGCAGGACGACAAGGACGACCTGCCGTTCTGACAAAGGCATCACCGGTGACGGTATGGACTGGACTATGGTATATGCCGTATCCGGCAGTCAGGGGGATCGACCCGCTGCCGGTATGGTGTATGCCGGTTTCAGTTTACACCACAGACAGAAATAAGAACGACCCGAAATGATAGAGATATGAGTAATTACGATTTTATAAAGGCTGGAAGCAAGGTTTTCTGGCATGACCCGGACGGCGGTTTGTCGGACGGTGTGTATCAGGTGGTGGATGTCCCGGAGGAAATCGAAGAGGACAGTATCATTTTGATAGCCTCGGACTATTCGGAGGCGGAAGTATTCGCAGCGGAACTGTCGCCGCTGTGATTTTCTTCAGGTGGCATATCGGAGTTGCCCGATATGCTGCCTGTTCCGCCAATCCTTTTATACGATTTGTGGAAAATTTACCTTTTGTATTTGTCAAATATCACATTCTTTTATACCCATTTATAGCGTTCATCCACACCGTTTCCATCTCCGGCAAACCCGTTTCCCTTTTCTATACGGCCGGGCCTTTATCCTCTCCTGGTCATTCCTGCTGTCACCGGCCATTGGTTTTATCAGATGCAAAGGTCGGCAGTCGCGCTTGATCCGTCGGCTTGAAGTGCATTTCTTGCAAAATTCTTCCTTTCCGTGAAAGAGTAATTTGGCAAGAAAAGCCGCCGTATGAAGCTGTTCCGACGGCCGGAACCTGCATCCATAAAACCCCAAAGGCGGTTCGGCAGAAAAGAACCGACAAGAGGGAAAATAAAAAAACAAGTTATTAACAAATTAATTTTTTTGAATTATGGAAGCAACAAACATGAAGTCAGTAGAGAAGAACATCGCATCGGTAGCATTGGCAGACATTCAGCCGAGTAACTACAACCCTCGCAAGACCTTTGACGAGGCGAGCCTTGCCGAACTTGCCGAGAGCATACGGCAACAGGGTGTCTTGCAGCCCATAGGTGTACGCTCCATTGATGAAAACCGCTTCGAGGTTGTCTTTGGCGAACGCAGATACCGTGCATCGCTCATGGCAGGACTGGAAACCGTTCCGGCAGTCATATACGAAGTGTCGGACGAGGTAGCCGAGGAAATGGCGGTCACGGAGAACCTGCAGCGCAAGGACGTTACACCCATAGAGGAAGCAAACGCCTATCAGAAACTGATAGAGAGCGGACGGCACGATGTGCATTCATTGGCTGTTCAGTTCGGCAAGTCGGAAGACTATATTCGCACACGGCTCAAATTCACGACTTTGATTCCCGAAATCGCAGCCCTTTTGGAAACGGACGAAATCACAATCAGTGTGGCAAGTGAAATCTGCCGATATGGTGAGGACATACAGAGTGAGGTGTACGGCAGGCATCTGAAAGAGGGAGTCATATACGGCAGTTGGCGTGGCATGAAAGCCGTAGATGTGGCGAAACGCATAGAAAGTGATTATACGACTGACCTTGACCGCTATTCCTTTGACAAGACCCTCTGCAAGTCCTGCCCGCACAACACCAACAACATGATGTTGTTCTGTGAGGGCAGTTGCGGAAAGTGTGCCAACAGGAAATGCCTTGAGGACATGAATGCAGCCTATCTTGTGGAAAAGGCCATGCAGATGTTGGCAGACCATCCTACCGCTTCGCTTGCTTATTCTATCTTTTACACCTACAACGACACGACTGTCAAGCGGCTTGAGGAACTTGGCTACGAGGTGGAGAGATTATCATGCCGCCATGAGGACTATCCCGAACTGCCCGAAGCACCCGAAGCGGCAGATTACGAGACCACGGAAGAATACGAAGAAGCCCAAAGGGACTTCGAGCAGGAGCAGGAAGATTACAAGGCTGAATGCGAGGACATATTACGACGAAGTGAAGAGGGGGAAATATCGCTCTATGTTCTTATCGGTAACAAAGACCTCTTTCTCGGTTATGTGGAGAACTCCGCAACGAATACGGCAAACGGCACGTTATCGACAAAGGAGAAAGAACTTACTCCGCTTGAGAAACTGGAAAAGCAGGACAAGCGCAATAAGGAAATCGCCCTTGAAAAGACGGTTGCGGACACCAAGAAGCGGATATTAGAGGTGGACACCGCCGAAACCAAGTTCGGAGCTGACGAGGACAAGATGATTTATTACTTCCTCCTTTCATATCTCCGCAGGGAGCATTACGCAGCCGTAGGCATTGAGGACGAGAATGTGTACTACCTTTCCGACAAGGACAAGTTGCGCATCATTGAAAACCTGAATGGCAAGGCGAAAGCCGTTATCCGCAGGGACTTCTTGATTTCCGAGTTCCAAGACGCACCGGCCAGCGATGCCGCAGCCACCCTCTTGCTCCGATTTGCGGAGAAGCACATGCCCGAAACGCTTGCCGAAATCCGAAAGGGTTATGATGAAGTCTATGAGAAACGCCACCAGCGCATCGAGGAAAAGAAAGCAGTCCTCATGGTGCAGGACAAGGCCAGGCAGGAAGCGGAGCAGCAGGAAGAACCGCAACCCGATGAAACGCCACAAGCCGAAGATGTAGCGGCTTGACCTTTCCATAATTCAGTTCAGAAGCAGGGCGGAGAAATCCGTCCTGCATACTGTTGTGTTATGTGGTGCGTCGGTCATGCCTTTTTTAGTGAAAGCCACAAGGTGCGACGGCGGCACCATGCCGCTGCTATCCCTTTCTAACCGCCTGCCGACCTTTTCCAAAGCCTTGCCTCACAAGGCTCATTCCCTTTATACCGTTTGGGGGCTTCCCATGTTTCCGCCTCCATGCCGTCACCGCCGCAGGTTTTCTACGGTGCGAATGTAGGCTGCCGCGCCTGTCCCCTCCGTTTTGAAGTGCATTTCCTGCAAATTCTTCCTTGCCGGGGCAAGAGTAATTGGCAGGAAAAAACATCGGGAATGGCTTATCCGGCGGCCTCTCCCTGCACCGTAAAACCCGAAGCGGCTCCGGTTGCAGGATGCCGAACAGAGGGAAAAGAAAAAACTTAAATTCAAAAAGATGAAAACATTGGAAGAATTGTTACAAGAGCTTGGATGTGTCGGTGACGCATTCGACAGTACAGGAGAATTTACAGAAGCTGGAGACAAGGCATATCGCTTTCTGTTGGATTTGCTGTATGACATTGAAGGATTGACAGGAGAAAGTGTATCAAGCATAGTCAAGGAACTTGATGGGATATGTAATGAGAATTATTAAAAATCAAAACTATGGACAGAAATATTCAGGAATCGAAAGAGTACAGACTCGCAAAGGAGTGGGAGATGGCGGTGAACAGCTACAGTTTCGACCCCAGAAAATTCGCTGCGGCTATCCCGGGCATGCACCCGACAAATCAGCAGAGCCTTTACCGGCTTATCCGGGAGTGCATCAAGGTCATGGCAGACGACAGCCGCCGTTACGATGACCGCAACAGGGCATCGCATGAGGAGGCGAAGTGCATCATGGAATATCTCAATGAACACGGAAAGTATATACCATTAAAATAAATCGAATATGAGAACAAAAGAATTGGAATTTGACGGCAAGACATACATCTGCCGTATCGTCGATTCAATTGACGGAGAAGAATTGTTGATTGGTTCAACCGAACTGCTTGACGCCTTGCAGCCGGGCAGTTTCGAGGATGTGAACGAAGGTTTTGCCAGTAAGGAAGCGGAAGACCTATACGACGAGGTATTCTACTTTACAGAACCGCAGAATCTTCTTCTGCCGGACAAGGAACTGATTGAAGTCTTGAAGGAAAGCAACTCGGATTGGTTCGAATGAAAAGAGTATAAATCAATCAAAAATCAAGATGATGGACAAAAAATATGTGGTACAGGTCGCACAGACCGTTAGAGAACAACTGATAGCAACGACCCGCATGGAAATCCTCATGTCTTGGGGTATCGGACAATTCACGCCTGCCATATTCAAGGATTTGCCGGGTCTGAAATTCCATGTGAACGGAAGACTATTTCAGGGCGATGTGCTTATATGTCTGAACGGCTCGGACTATTACGAGGTGTATCTTCGGGACGGTACGGGGGTGGAGTGCATCAGTGATGAAGTCTGTTTCGATGAACTGGGAGAGCTAATTGACCGCCGCATCGAGAGCGGGACGGACAAGGAGGAATATGCCCGTTTCTGCGAACAGACGGCGATGTCGCTCAGATGGTACAAATAAAGACATAGGGGAAAAGGATAACCCCGGAGGTCAGGCAAAGACCTTCGGGGCTTATTCATGTTACAGGTTCAGAGCCGTTTTTGCCTGATTTCCGGCATTCTCCTTTACGGATTATTAATTTTGGATGCTTTTCATTATCGCATCTAAAATCAGGACATTTCCGGATATGCTGGATAATTCTTTTAATGCAGTCACTGCTTCCGGCGCGATTGTGTTTCCATGCCGGGAAACAATCCACTCCTTTATTTTCGGAAACACCGTGTCTTCCGTGAGGTCCCATTCGGGGACGAGACACCGTGTGAGGGTATCGAACACGAAATCACGGATACCGTTTTTAACCAGCTTTTCGCAAAACCGCTTCATATTTACCTTTTCATAGCCGAGAAGCACGCATCCGGAATATACGGACAGCAGATCTGAAAACCTGACGGAACCGTATTCGCTGCACTTTTCCGCTGCCTCTGTCAAAAGCGGGAGCAGGTTGGTTTTCAGATAACGCACGCTTCTGCCCATAGAATAACCGGCATGGAGGGCATTGACTGAATGGGTAAGGAATGATTCGCAGGATTGAGCCAGTGAAGTGGCATTATCCGGTTGGTCGTCCGAGGGCTTGCCCGCAGGATGGTTTCTTGCCA
Source organism: Bacteroides sp. An51A (assembly GCF_002161565.1). Lineage (NCBI taxonomy): Bacteria > Pseudomonadati > Bacteroidota > Bacteroidia > Bacteroidales > Bacteroidaceae > Bacteroides > Bacteroides sp. An51A. Next base: position 205,538 of record NZ_NFIC01000007.1, on the reverse strand, counting down.
TCAGCCTTACACGGTCTCTTTCCACGAGTGCGGCCTGCATATTTTCAGCCATGATGTCACGGTAGTGCTGCCATGTGTCTCTCCTGTCACGGCTGCCAGCGAATGTGATTTCCATATAGCCGCCGGATGCAGATGACGCTATTTCCAATTCTCCGCTGCATACAGTCATGTCGGATGCCCTGTCCCACTTGATGCCATCCACTATGAATTCACCGCCGTATATTCCGGTTGGTGCGGGAATGGCTGATACCGGCTCCTTGTTTTCTTTTACCTGTAAATAAATGGCCGAAATATTATAGGCATTCTCTTCGTTCCGGACAGCAGTCACTCCGGCATCGTCCCACACGAGGAAACTCCGTCTGTCGTATTGTATGGTCCTGCCTCTGTCATCCTGCATAGTCTTATGGGTGATCACAATTCTCTCCTTGCCAAAAATCTGCACCATAACCGTGTAGGATAAAGGCATGGACATCTGCCGGCCGTTTATTTTCAACCGGCCCTCTGTAATTTCTACTCCGTCTGTGGCTTGTGTCTCGGAGGCTTCTGCAGGTCCTGTTTTGACGCTTCTTGTCGGTTGCGGCTTTGCAACAGGAGAAATGGTTGGCTGAGATTCAACGAACGGAGGTGCAAACATCAGGGTCACGTCTTCCGACAAGGGAGGCAGCTCGTATTCCCTGTCCGGGTAAGGCTTCGGATAGTTGAGCCAGTATCCCAGTTTCTTCGCTCGGCTTGACGTGCGCAGGAAATTCCAGAAATCTTCCGCCCGGTACAATGCATCTCCTTTATTAAGGGTATTCACGATGACAGTTCCGTCAGGCATCGCATGGATGGATTTGAAGGATTCGTTGCCCAACACGCCGGGACGGAGGCGTAGCACTTCGTCCGTCTTCCGGTTCCAGAGACGGGCATAGTCGGTTCGGTTGCCGTTCGATTGGCTCTCCACCAGCACCCACTCCTTGTAGAACACACGCAAACGGAAAGAGCCGTCCCCTATGCGGAGCGGGGCGATGCGGCAATTCTGTGTCGCCATGTCCAGGTCGAGCAGACCCGGTTCTATCCATATCCCGCTGCAGTTTCTTGCCGTGTAGCTTCCCAACAGAAGGAGGCGGGATGTGTCCGGCACAGGAATACAGCCTTCATCGAATCTGTCATGTCCGGACATTTTGAACGGCATTCCGTAATATTTCCCGTTGCCGTCATAACGGATAACCGGAGAATTGCAAAACTCTCCCGGAATGATATACAGCGTTCCTTTGCCGTCTGTACCGAAACTGGGGGCATACATCAGGTTATCAGGCAGTATGAGCCGGCTTACATGTTTCACACCCCGTGGTGTCATGGTGTGTATGATGGCGCTATGGACATCGCCCAGACACAGATAACGCCCGCACCACCGGAACTCATACTTTTCGTCAACGGCCATATTGCACATGCGCGGCCATTTTTCCGCCTCCAACGGATTCTTGCCTCCTATGACCATTTCTCCCAAAGAGATCGGGTACAATGCCGCATAGAAATCCAGTTCTTCCGAGTATATGAAATGGTGGATTTTTTTCGTCTTCATCTTCACCGGCTGAAGCGGTGTGACACGTAGATCCGCAACGAATGTACCCTGCCATTTCTCAACATCCGCCTGTCGCCATTCCCCATAAGCGAAATAACCCGCAAAACCTCTTGTGATATATCTGTTCCCGTCATCAGGCCATGCCATCCTTTCACGGGGCATCTGCTTGCGCAGCTTTATGGTTTTTGCCTTCATTCCGAAATCATAACGGGGTTGTTTCAGCAGTTTGCAATACTGCCCGTACTTGCAACATTTCTCCTCAAAGGCCTGCATTTTCGCCTGCGGAACCAATGCCAGAAGATATATGTCATCCCCGTTCAGGTCATATAGTGCGTACCCGTATGAGGTAAGCTCCTGTCCCAGGGCAGTAATGCCCATTTCGTGCGAGAAGCAGGAATACTGCATCTCGATTTCATCGAAACGGTCCTCTTTCAATACCGGTATCTCTTCTCCCCATTTTTTCCTTATCTCGTTGAGTGTGTCGCCAACATCCCCCTCGTCCTTGCGTATGTCGAGGTCCTGATCCCGTACCTCCTCCATGCAGTCATGCTCGTATGCCTCCATCATCTCCCTTATCCATTCCTTCACGGCTTTGCCGGATATTCCCCTGGAAGCATACACGTCGGCAGGGACCTTTGAGAAACGGATACCTACCCCCGAAAGTTTGTGCATCAGTATGACAAGCTGTCTGGGAGTGTAGTGTTCATCTTTTATCAGGTATTCGTTATCACGCAGGAGATAGCCGTCCTTTTCATTCCAATGCCCGTGAACGGAGTTGTCCCCGTTGCGTACATGGATGTGGTAGCTCGTGAACCTCGTGTAGTCGCCGTATAAAGCCTGAGGGCCGAACAGTTCGACACTCAGCGTGAACCACGCTTTCCTTTCCGTTTCGTTCCCCGACAGGAGGACCGTTTCCCCGTTGGAAGTGAAACGGAACGATACGGACCACTCGAAAGTGTCTGGGTACGGGATGCCTGCCTCTGCAAGCCATTTCGCCGCTTCAAGATCCGGGATGATTTTCTGGTAATAGCCGGCCAGTTCCTCGGTCAGTCCCTGCAGGTATTCCCGCTCCGGCAGCAGAAGCAGGATGCGGTACAATATGCCAAGTTCTCCCGGTCCCTGCTCCATGAGGGTACGGGCAAGTCCCGACAGGCAGGCAACCGCACATTCGTCCGGGGACTGGGCGAGCAGGGCTACGCAGTACCAGAACCGGATGACATCATAGTTGTAGATTCCGGTTATGCGGTAATCCTCCTTTTCCTGCGGTGTGGAGGGTATGCAGGAATACCCCCGGATGACATCGGCCACGATACGGACAAGGGAGCTGTCCTCCGCATAAGGTTTCATCCGCTCCGTCTCTTTCCTGTTCGTGGGAGCATGGATGTATGAATCGAGGGCGGAGTTCAGCCGCTCTATCTTTCCGGACAATGCCGGGTCGCACCCGGGCGGCACAGGTATGTGGAGTGTGTTACGGTCGTTGACTGCATGGAAGGGTATGACCTCCTGCTGCGGGTTTTCATACATGGCGAGAGTCATGTCCAGGTACCAGTTCCAATACTCCCTACGTTTTTCCACGTCACCTTTCCAGTTATCGGAAAAGGGACTTCCACCGGAGCAGACCAGCGACACTATGAAATCGATGTCCATGCTCTCAGGGTCAAAACTGTCATCATCCTCTCCTTCGTAATCTTCCGGGTTCAGCATGGAGGCCGCATCACCGCAGACAAAATACCCGAGGCTGGCGATGGCCCAGCTCACGGTTGTGGTCGCCTCGTCAGGATTGTTCTGCACATGAAGCCACAGTTCGCCCGACTCCTTCTCGATGTCTTCCACCGAGTCCGGCTTTCTGTAAAGATGCTCGTTTATGCGGGAAAGCAGATGTACATTGTCCATAATCTGTCGCCCCGTGACAGAACAGGCTTTCTTGCAGCATTCGCACATGATTTTCTGCACGGTGAGTACATCGCCGACCTGTTTCATCAGTTCGATACGGCAGGACAGCGGCAGATGCCCCGTGTCACTTTGGGCGATAATGCCTTTCAGTTTCTCTATGGTTTCTTTTATCATTTTCTCTGTATTCTCTCTTTTTTTATGTTAATGAAAACTTGTCGATACATCTCTTTCAGTTCCTCCGGAGCTGCGTCCACCACTTTCTGACCACCCTTGGCGCTGTTTTTGCCCCATATTACATAGCAAACTGTTTCCCATGCGTATTGCAGCACTTCTTCCGGGCTGGCTTCTGTTTCCTGACTGGGGGTATCATCCTCGTCATCATCCTCGTCGGAGGAAAAACCGCTTGGGACGATTTCAGACAGACGGGATTTTGTCTCCAGCAGAGCACCCAGGCTTTCGGCGTTTGCCATCCATGCGGCATAGTCCTTGGAATATTTCATGTCCTGCATGGACAGCACCCCCCGGACAAAAACGGGGACTGTATCGGCGGTAAAGCCGAACTGTTTCACATACTCCCGGAGGAATTTTTCCTGTAAGCGGGAGTGCTCATCATCGCAGAGGTCAAGATAATCCCACACCAACTGCCGCCACTCTTGCCCCAGCATTCCCAAGGCAAACACGGCAAAACTGCCGGGAAGGGCACACAGCTCATCGCTGAGATTGGTGTATTGTTCATATTGCCGCATGGCAAGCCGGGCGTACCGTTCCATCAAGTGGTGGAGGCTGGGGTATTGCACGGCACAGGCAAAAAGTTGGTTTACTCCCTTTTGGGGCAGTCCTGTAATGGGCAGATACTTCTTTTCCGGTCCTTTGAACTCCACAGCATAGCTGCGGGGAAAATCATCCTGCTCCAGAAGCTCACACAGGTAGTTCAGCACTTCATGACAGCATTCCTCCGTATTATCCCTGGCAGTAATACGGATGACGGCAAAGGCATCGTTGGCCGATGCGGTGAAGTGCACTGTTTTTCTCTTTTGCAGGTTGAACGGCAACCTGCCGGTTCCGTTTTCCTTCAGCTTTTCCACTATATCCGGTCGGACTTTCCCGACCAATCCCAACAGGTAATTGGTGTCCAAATACTGGAAGCTCATGCCATATACCTTATAGTTTACCGCCACATAGCAGGCAAAGCGCAGCAGCGGCTCCGGAACTTGCTCTGCATGGATACCTGGTTTCAGGGAATACTCCCGATTCCAGAAGCGATCATCTTCATTGTCTGTTGCAACAAAATACTTTTCCTGCAGCTCCCGTTTGAGCATATCAAGTAGATGGTGGTCAATTTCACCCCACCGGCTCTGGCGGCGCAGGTTTTCGCTGAAGGCGATGGCCTGTTCCGCATCCAGGGTCTCGGCCCGCTGTATTTCGGTCCACGCCCTAAGCAGTTGCCACACCTCAAAGGGCGCACCTTGACTGCTGACCACTACCGGCGGCCAGAGAGAATCAAGCCGCGTGATTCTCCCGTCAATAGCATCCTGGATGCACTGGTCAAAGAGCGGCTGCAATTCCTCCTGTACCTCGGGCTTCATCCAGTAACAGCGCCCGTCCTGGCTATTAAACTTGGGTAAATTCGTTGTTTTTTTCATTGCTATATAAAATCAACTTGTATGTTAATGATTTCACAGAAACCAGCAGGCCTTTATCCCGCATTTCCGGATATTCATTTGCCGTGCAATGCTTCCAGTCCGCAGGGTACTGGCAAACAGAGCCTGTTTCCTTGGGAATATATGCCCTTGTTGGGGCGTGCAATGCCGGCAGGAACAGGATAGCCGACAGGTACAGGATAATTTTTTGAATGTTGCCTTCATAGATGCAATTATGTATGTTTCCAAAAATATATCGTACTTCATTCCCGTTAGAAACAGAATCTCAAAAAGTTATACCAGCATACCGATAGATAAAACAGATCTCCGGCAATCAAGACAGTAAGCCGCTGTTTGAATTTCAGGTCACACTTTTCCTCCTTCAGCCTTCGCAGTTCCCTGAACATATAACTGAAGTCAACGGGAGTCCGGCTTAGCAGGTGGACAGGCAGCAAAATGATAGAGCCTACAAAAGACCTCATTTCTCCGAACATGTAAAATGGGGCGAACAGGAACATCGGTATCAGTTCCCACCACCGGTAACTCACGTTCCTGTTCTTCTCTCTCTCCTTGTCAAGGCGTTCCTGCTCAGCACGGGCTGCGGCATCCAATCTTCTCATGAAGGTTTCCTCCTTTTCTTCCATGATGTCGGCTGTCAACTTGTAGTTTACACCGCGTCTGTACAGTTCCAGCTTGGCCTGTCTCACTTCCTTGTCCGTATATTCTCCGGTTACATTGTTGGCCATCATCAAAAGCTCATCGGTAGCGTATTCTTTTATTTTCATTGTGAGTTGGATGGTAATATTCTGACAGAACCGATTATATCACGGGCTTCGGATTCATGGGTCTCGGTCGCTGTCATTGAAACGATAATGAAACCGTCCAACGCCTTTTTATTCAGATAAAAAATTATACTCTGATTAAAGTTCATGCTGCCACCTCTTTCCAATGGATATTCCCTTCTGCCCGAAATCCATTCAAACGGTATTCCGTTAATATTTACACTTTCGGGAGCGGTCCCGCTCATAGACTTCAACAACAGATTGCGTGCATTGTCGATTTCCTCGGTCGAAGAGAACTTTTTGTAGTTGAAGACAATGGTATTGCCGGCATTGCCCATAAGCTGTAAAACACAGTTGTCATCTGATTTTACTACAGCATTCCATCCTGTGGGATATGTACACCTCAGTCCGCATGCTTTATTCACATACTCTCTCCTGCCGTCTCCTATGCTTTCATCGCTGCCGCTAAATGTTGCAGGATTATTCCCTTGGTTGGGTATATAATTGGTATGATCTGTTTCACTTTCCTGTATTCTGCCTTCAGATTCACTTTCCTGTGCGTATTTCTCTAATGTACCGTATTCCCACATGTTCCTTATTTCCCTAAAATCCGAAGGTACGGATTTTGTCTGTCCCGTAAAAAGGAATGCGAACATTATCAGAAATGTCATTTCAGCAATATATGCGATATATCGTGAGGCCCTTTTAGAGCTATACATGTCTGCCAAAAGATAAGTTATACCCAATATGACTCCTGAGACAAGGCCTCCTATATGTGCCGCATTATCTATTCCTTCTTCCTTAGTTCCAAGCAAAAGATTGTAGATTACAAAGAAACCTATGCTAAACAAAAGAGATTTTCGCTGGTGTTTTTCTATCTTGTGATTGAAGATCAGGTAAGAAAGGAAGATGCCGTAAAGTCCGAAAATAGAACCGGAAGCCCCTGCGCTTATCGTTTCGGGATGAGCAGTAAGGCTTGCCAATGCCGAGAATAATCCGGTCAGGAGATAGGCGGTCATCAACTTTCTGCTTCCGATAATCTGTTCCAAGAATATCCCGATGTATAATAGAGCATACATATTCATCAGCAAATGGATTATCCCGATATGGATAAAATTGCAGGTCACGGTTCTCCACCAATCACCGGTAAGTGTGAGCGGGCCAAAATCTGCACCCCATTTCATCAAAGAAATGCCTGTCGGTTCTATAAGGCTTACCCCACATATAGACATCACTATAAACAATGCCACATTTATATAAATAAGTAAGGGGGTTGCGATATTTCCTTTTCTTGGAGTTATTAGTGACCAGAATGACAGATCTTTGTTATCCTTTCCATTTGTCTCCTTATCGACAGGAAAGTTATATTCCTCAGAGCCTGCAGGGTTATTCTTTCTCTCTGTATCATCTGCATCAACAGTATGGACAGTTGATATGGTTTTTTCCTGATTATACCTGACCTTACCCCAATTAGCAGATTGCCCGGATGTGCATTCACACCCGGCAAAAAGATGCCCTTCTTGCCCGGCAGCACCGGCAAGTGCCTCCCTTATTCTTCGAATATTCCGTTTGTTATGTCCGAAAGAACATATCGAGGTACGCTTGTTCAGGTCGTTTACGCTATTGACCCATACCTGACCTTTGTCGAACACGACAAAAATCTGTTCTCCCCATGTCATACCCCAAAGGGAAGGATTGGTATGAGCCACGATGCAGTCCTCGCCGTAATGGTCCACGTCCCAGTCATAAGTTACCGACAACTTGTATATCTGGTCATAAATCGCCTGTTTGTCCAATGAGGTCGGTATGCTCTGGAAATCCAGCTTGCGCCGTTGGTGCCGGTAAAGTATAAAGGCAAGCAGTCCGGGAATGATACCGAGCCATAAAAGACCCTCTATATCAATATTGCTCGAATAATGCATCACTCCGCTTATGGAAATAAACATTGCGGCATAAAGCATCAACATATGCGATGCGCCGTAGTGGGTGTACGCCCAGCTGATAATCAGGGGAAGCGTCTTCTTTTCCAATACAAAGGCGGCAAGGGGAGCATTCTTTTCCTCACGGTAGCGAATCCGGTAGGCAAGCCACCATATCAGTTCGAACAATGCACCTATAATCAGGATTGCAACAATATAATCCGCTTCGTCCAGCTTGCTCTCCCTGGGTTTGATGAAATAAGGAACCCCGCCAAAGGTCAGTTCCTCGCAGGACACATCATAACCCTCGCTGGTAAAGTAATAAGTGTAAGTGTATTCCTCCTTGTTTTTGGAACTCGAATATGAGTTGCTGTTTGGCGGTACCGTTTTCCCGTTAATGGTCAACAAGGGGGGATTCTGGTCGGGACGGGCGTTGCAGGTCAGGATTGCACGGTACTTGACGTAATCGCTCTTCAGTTGCTCCACCTCCAGATGACATTCCAACTTGCTCATGTCCACTTCGGCAGGATGTACGGACACCCGGTATTCCGGCGTGGTATATGTCTTGCCATCGGCCGTCACGGATGCGACAGGGATTCTGGCTTCCCCACTGTTTTTGAACTGTACAAGATAATAGAAACCTGTTTCATAGCTATTGCTTTTCACACCGTTTATAATGGAACAGCTCTCTCTCTTATGCGGCTTCGGACCGTTCAACACTTTAATGCTGTCATTGAACACTGGGTAGGAAGCCGTGTCGAATCGGGAATTAACCAGTGCATACGTCAGCCGCAGTACCCGCCCGACACGGAGACCGCCAACCGTATCAAGCTCCGCATGAAAATATACGGAGTCTGCAGTCTCCGAAGCATGCGTATGGGCTACCGGCAAAAATGCAGATAGCAATAACAGGCAGACGAACATTCGGCTTCTGATGAAGCAGTATTTTGTTTTACTTGTTCTTTTTGTCATATATCGTTGTTGAATACCATATTAGCACTCCATTTTATAATATATTCCAGGTTATGTTTGGTGGATATGAGTTTGTACTGAACAGGTTGGGACACAGTGAATCCGTTTCCTGTGTCCCAACATCAAAGATTATCGGTCCTTGAACCTTGCCGGTTGTCAGTCGGCGTCGTTATCGCACATGTGCCGGATAAATGCCTCGTTCTTCTCGTATTCCACCCCGGTGAGGATGACAGGGTCTGCAAGCCCTACAATCTTGTACCCCTTGGTATATGTAACCAGGATGCAATAAAGCTCACGCCCTTTTTCATCCTTTTCCACTTGCAACTGCACCGGTTGGTCGTTGCCGCTGGGTAAATCGCACAGGTACTCGAAATCATGGCGGTTGAAGGCTGCTACTATGTCATCCTTGTCTGTCATGCTGCTGATGAACTTCTTGGTCTTGTAACGCTTCACCTCGCCGCCACTTGTACGGTTATAGATTTTAAGGCCTGCGGCCAACGCGGTAAGGACACAGAAAACCGCCCCGATAACACCGGCTGTCCGTACCAGCCATGAGGGGATGAATGGCAGCCACCCGGGAAAAATGACAAGCAGCACACATACTGCCGTCAGTCCCCAGTAAATCATCGGTTTTACTTTGTCTTTCCGTTTCTCGAATTTCTCCGGCATGGCATCATAGACCTCTCCGAAATGGCTGGGAAAATGTTTTCCCTCATCCATAATTTTTTCTTCTTCCAGTTTCATTTTTCTCTGTTTTTTTATCCTATATTGAAATTTGATTTTTTCCAGGGTGATTCGTCATCCTCCAGCAGCAGGCTTACTATCTCGTATGCCGTTTCACTGTCATCCGGGTCACCGTGCCATACGCCCCTGCCCATGACGAAACTCATTCCGTATTCCTCCCATGAAGAGAAATGCTCAAGTGCCGTATCTGCCGCCGCCTGCATGATTTGCCACATTTCACTCTCGCTCACATAACCGCAAAGGTATGCCCAGCGTCCGAGGTTTACCAGACGCACCAGATCCCATGCGATGACGCTGCCCGGCATCTTCCCTCCGGGACACCATCCGTTTTCTTCCATGCTCTCCGCTATCAGGCAGACATCTCCTATCTTGCTTTCCTCGTCGTCTCGCTCTTCCTGTGATATGTTTTCGATTCCCCGTTTCCGGACTTTTTCAAGGGCTTCGTCGGCCTCGGCATGATGCCCTTCTTCAAGCAGCCACTTCACAATCTCCAGTGTACTCTCGCGGTCAGTCACATTCCACCAGCTCTCAATCGTGCTCCTGATGCTTTCGACATCTTCCTCAGGACAGTCAATCGAATCCACATTCTCGTCATTATACACTAACATGGGCGCACCGAAAGCCAGCAGCCGGAGCTGTGCCGTATCCAGTTTGCCGTCGTCGGCTTTGTTAATGGTCCACCCATCACTACCGAAGGCGTCCATCATCTGTGCCATTGCATCGGATGAGGACAGTTCCTCTCCGAGTGTGCCGTCCATCATTCCCTGCATCATCTGCTGGGCGTATGCCATGTTCTGACGGCCTGCCTGCGCCACCGTCTCCGGGTCTATGCCCGCCGCTTTCAACATGGCTTCCTGCTGTGCCTGTGCTGCTGCCATGTCGGGCATTCCCGCGCCCATCTGTGCCATGAGTTGTTCCTCCATGCCGCCGGGCATCTGGAATCCCGGGATATTCCCGAACATGGACTGTGCCTGTTCCATTGCCGCCTTTACTGCGGCTTCCTGTGCCGCCTTTGCCATTTCCTCCGGACTTTGAGGATTTGCTTTTTCTTTTGTCATATCATCTTGATTATTAAAAATGTGATACTCTATCCTTCGGCTCCTGCCGTCAGCAGGATTTCCGTTATTTCGTTGTAACCCCGCTCACTGGCATAATACAATGCCGTATGCTGGAGATTGTCCGCAAGGTTCACGTTCGCCCCATGCTCCACAAGGAGTGAGACAAATTCGTTGTTCCCTTCTCTGGCGGCAAGGATTAGGGGCGTTTCCCCGTTCCCGTTCTGCGCATCTGCCTGTGCGTGGGCTGCTATCAGGTCGTTGCCGATAAACTTGTTCCCGGACCATGCGGCAAAATGTAGCGGGCTGTTTCCGTCCAATTGGGCCATGTTTACATCAGCTCCGGCACCGATCAGAAGCCTGGCGACAGTAAGGTTCCCTTTCATGCAGGCGATGATTAACGGGGTTTCCCCTACGTCGTTCGCCGTATCTATCATGTCGGGGTATGCAGAAAGTAGCGAGCGGACGATTTCCGACTGGCCGTTGAAAGCCGCCTGATGAAGCGGTGTGTTGCCATGTGTATCGGTCGTGCTTTCTACGGACAGACGTTCCACCACTGTACGCAATCCTTGTGCAGTGGCGTAGTCTATCGCCTTGTGCCCCGTGTTGTCGGCTATTTCCGTGTCCGCTCCCTGTTCTATCAAGAACAGGGCGGCGTCTGTACGCCTGTTGTCAAGCAGACGGATCAACGGGGTACGGCCATCGCTGTCCGTTGCATCAATGTCCGCTCCGTATTGTACCAGTTTCCCGATTATCTCCTTGTTCCCGCTCCGGGAAGCGGCGTGCAAGGGTGTTTCCGACAGGTTGTTGGCGATGGTCGCATCCGCCTCGCTGTCAAGCAGCAGGTTCACGATGTCCCTGTAACCTTTCAGACAAGCGTAATGCAGCGGCGTATTGCCCTCGGCGTCCCGCTTGTTCACGTCGATGCCGCCTTTCTTCAGGAATATCTGCACGATGCCTTTCTGTCCGTTCCGGCAGGCATTCAAAAAAGTCATATTGTTGTCCATACGGTTAGCTGTATTTTAGTAAAAACTTGACGAGTGCCTCGTCGTTCTTTTCCGTTGCAATGTCGAGAACCGTCTTTCCCTCGTTGTTCACGGCGTTCACGTTCGGGGTGCCGAAGTCCATCACGAGGGCGGCGGCTTCCTTCGAGCCTCTCATCGAGCTGGCTGCGATATAATGCAGCAGGGTATTGCCCCATTTGTCTCTGGCGTTGATGTCCGTTCCGGCTTCAAGCAGGATCTCAAGTGTCTCGGCATCCTGTTCCGTGCAGGAACGCCCGTCGTATGGATATGACCTCGGCAGGGCAGCAAAACGCGGGATGTTGCCGTTCCAGTACCGTCCACCGTAAAGATTCATCGCAGGGGTCTGACCTTGCATGTTGGCGGCGTTCACATCCGCCCCGTTTTCCACAAGATAACGTACAGCCCAGATACCCGTATCATATCCTGCCCCGCGGCAGGCGACGGACAGGGCCGTGTTCCCCTCTTTGTCGGCAGGGCTTTCCGGGTCCCATCCACATTCCGTCAGGCATTGAAGGAAATGCAGACATTCTTCCTTGTCCTCGTGCTCATGTCCTCTGTTGCACATCCATACGGCAAAGGCCGTCCGTTCTTCAGCATCCCCGAAATTCGGGTCGGCACCACCTCTGAGCAGCATTTCCGCTGCGGTGAAGTTCTCCCATGCAAGGGCGCAACCCAACGGGGATTTGCCCTTGAAGTCGGTCATGTTTTTATCCTCGCAGATGCTTTGGGTATCTACTCCGGAACGCAACAGGGCATCCAGGGCTGTCATGTCATTGTGCCATAATGCCTGGAAGATGTCCAGCCCTCCGGCGAGGGCGGCCAGACCGTCCGTTTCGGGGTCCTGTCCCGACAGCAATGCCCCGATTTTACGCGCACCGCTTTCCACGGCTATGTCAAAGGCGGTTTTCCCGATGCTGTCCTTTTCTTCAGGGTCTATCTGTCCGCTTTCCAGAATGAGCTTTGCGGTGTGGCAGCACTGGCTGTCCGATTCCCGCAGGTTTTCCAGTTCGGCATACGCTTCCTGCTTGGATTTGTCCGAGTACCACCGCTGGGAAAAATCTGCTATCCGTCCTTCCGTGCGCCTGATATCGTCCGCAATAAGTCCGGCAGACAAGCAGATGATGTGCAGCACGTTTCTGCCGCTCCTGTCTGTAGAATCAATGCGGTTCCCCGTCGTCAGAAGGGCATCGGCCATCTGGAAATTGCGGTTGCGCACGGCTTCGATGAGGGCGGTCGTGTCTTTGCCGGAACGGGGCACTCTCGCCCCTTTGGACAGGAACAGGCCGGCAATGTCGGCATCGTCCGGTCGGGGACCGCGCCGCGCCATGACGCACAGCGGCGTGTCGCCGTCGTCGTTTTTCACATTGGGGTCCGCGCCTCTTTCCAGCAAAATCCCCACGGCTGTCATGTCTCCGAAGTAGCAGGCCGTATGCAAAGGGGTATTGTTCTTTCGGCTTTCGTCCAGGCTGTCAAGCGGGACATCCCGGTAGGCTTCGTATAATTCGGAAGGTTCCGAATCGACGGAAGTGTGCAGCCCGTAGATTTCTTTATTGGTTATCATTGTCATTTTGAGTGTTGATTAATGTTTCAATATGCTTGTATTTCCTGCCCAGCCGGTTGGAAATGGCCTTGACTTCACTGTATAAGTGCAGTTTGAAAGCGGCTTCCGCCTTCAGGCGCAGGAGCCGGGTGTATGCCAGCGGTTCGGGAGTGCCTTGCGATATGGGGCAGAACGGTGATTCCTCGTCATGGAGGTAATGGATAAACGCTTCAGGAAGTCTTTCCGTGCCGTGGCCGGCATTCATGGGGACAAGGCGTTCGGCTTCACAAAGCAGCCTGTGGCACTCATCGTACCATTCCACCATGAAACAGCAGAGGGCTTTGTTGTACAGTAGCTTAAAATCCTTGGCCGGAATACGGTCAAAGCACACATAGGCGGAAGAAAAAGCCTTGTTGCTTAGGGATGAAACTCCAGCAGCGAACAGCTTGTCCGCATCTTCTTTAGGTATGCCTGGGGTATTTGCAAACTGTGTCATATCAGAAAGTTTATTGGAATTTATAAATGACTTTTATTAAGTAGCCATGCTGCCTGCCACATTTTGTTGATTTAATGATCTAAGATTAAATACTGTATTGTATTATTTTTCCATATAAAGCTGAAGCTATAATCCAAATCATATGTGGTGAAGGTGATTTCCCAGCTATTGTTGTATTTCTCGGATAATTTGATTTCTTCAGGATAGAATCTGTTTTGCCACGAGGCATATATTTCTTCCTTATGTGCCAACCGGCTTTCATCAGGCAAGCGGCTTCCCACTCGCTCATTCACTGATTTCCAGTTTTCCAGCAACACCTGTAAATCCAATATCTGCCTGGGTAATGGAGCCGAAGTGTCTCCATCCAGCCAAATCACTGTTTCAGCCGAATATGATGGCAACTGTAATGTACACCACCAGCCGCATCGCTCGTTCGGCCACCAATCGCAAACTTTGGAATGAAAAACTCCCAAGCCTTTTATCGCATATTCTCTTTTTCTTCCCAATAAAGCAATTGCCAGCTTCTTGATATGATTCATTGTTCTTGTTTTAAGTGTTATTTGAGAATGAGTTTTATGGTTTGAAAAAGAACACCGGTTGGGGCTACCTTTCCTTGCAGCCGATGAACTTGCTTTTGTATATGGCATACTCTACCGTATAAACAGCCAGTTTCACGCCTAAGAACATGCCTACAAGCAATATATATGCTACAAAACAAAAATGATTATACATGAGGTCTGTTAAGAATACAGGTATCAATAGGGCTATGATTGTAGCGTTCTGAAACCATTTTTGTACTTTCAATAACAGGTCAATGTATAAGTGATTTTCTATGTAACTGAAACCCCATTTATAATTATGACGTTTCAGATAAGACAACGAGAACCATAGCCCTACAAGTGAAGCGATAAGGGCAACTTGCCACCATGCCCCCATGTATGGGAACATACTTTTTAAGAATGTCAGCAGGACAATGGCTATTATGCTGCATTCATATACTATTCTTACTTTTGTTGTATTATTCATATATGTACGCTATTTGTTGGTAATGGGTTAGTGAGGAACAGCGTTTAGCAGTTATCTCGAACTTGTTAGCAATCTTTTCTTTCTGAATCAGACAATCTTGTTAGCCTACAATTCTGGTGGAAATCAGAAAGGTAGAACGAATATTGCGGATATTCGCGTAATACAGGCACGACCTTTTCTAAAAAGGCATTAACGTCATACAACAGAAAGTCCATATAGCAACAACAAGTTCCCATTGCGCCTCCCAGCAGAAGCCCCAGCCCTTCTGGATTCAGAATTTCTTTCGTAATTCTATCCTCCAATGCATACCGGAAGTCTAAAACTAATTTTCTTTGTTCAGCACTTATATTGTCATAAGGAAATGCAAGAAATACAGCTTGCGCTCCAAACCGATTGATTTTATCAAAGATAGTCGTGTCGTTTTCGTAATATTGGGAAATCAAATGGGAAAAACAGGTGCTGCCGATAGCCACATCATACCGTAACTCTTCATTTTCTTCCGGCTCCAATTGATAAGTAACAAAAACATCCTTGGGATTTTCAAACACTTCCTTGCCATGCTCTTTTAATGTTTGCGTGATATGCTTACGGAGTGTTGTAAGAGGAAACATGTCGCCTCTCAATTCATCAGCACGTTCAACATCTGAAATATATCTAAAAGCAAGACCTTCGCCTAACATTATTTCCATCATAATACAAAAAGTGCCATATCCTTGTTCTTCAGGCAAAGAGCATAAACCTTTTTCATAAAACGAAACAGCAAAATCATTTTGCTTGTCATCATAATTGGCATATACATAGACTTCCTCCATATTCACTTTAATCCCATGCATTCGGAACTCGAAAGAAGCATCCATTCCTGGATTATAAGGGAAGAAATGCCATTTGCCTTCCAGCGATTCCGGCATTCGGGATATTAAATAAGGATAGAGATAAAATAGGTGTTCATTATCTTCTATGGAAAAAGTAAATTCGTAATCGCCACCTATATTGAAATGAACGTCTTTTGCTATTAGGTCAGTACCTTGTTCTATAAATCCAACAACCACATCACTATCATATTCGTTACGTTTTTCGACCATTCTCGAAAGCTCTGCTTCATTCTGCAAAAACCATGACCAAAAAGCGTCAACTCTACTCTTAAATGGTATTTCTATATTGCATTGACGAATAAAATCAATCGTATCTTCATCTCCTGGTGTCAATTCATCGGCTTTTGTAAAATAAGACAATGCTTCCCTACTCCTGCCAAGATAATAGTGAGCATAACCCATTCGATAATTCCAGTTGGTATCCAACTCACCTGCTTCTCGAATTGATTCAAGCAATACTAATGCCTTTTCATACTCACCATTATAGTTGTAAGCTCGTGCCAATAATCCGATTTCTTCAAAATTCCTGTTTGCTGGAGAAATTCCTTCTAAGAAATCAATTACATTCTGGTGTTTATTGGCTTCTGTCCAACTATCAATTTGTTGTTTTAGTTCTATATCCATGATTATATCCTTTATTTGATTACTAATGGTTTGGAAAGGAACACCATTCAGGGGTTAACTTTCCTTGTTATCTATATTCTTTATTGAATCAGGATGAAACTTCAGAAGCATAAGCCTTGAAATTTGTTCCTTATCTTGCCAATACTCTTCATCTATTTTCGATAACTCATCATCATCTGATTGGGTAAGATATTCAGGTAAGTCCCATAATTCTTCAAGACGTTCATCATCTTCAAACTTTTCAATGATAGAATAAGCTTTCAATAATAGTTCCTTGGTATTAATAGCTCCTATTTGTTCTAAACCTTCAACTGCAAGTAAATAAGCATCATAACCCCAATTACAGAAAAATTGAACAAAACCACCATTATACATCTCCAATTCCAACCAATATAGAGATGCTATCATCCTATCATCATGTTCCATTTCTTGATAGTTGGGCTTAACTAAATCCAACTTATACCCGAGCTGAGAAAAACTCTGTTCCCAAATTTCTTCTAAATCGTTCATCATTTTTGCCTCCTATTTATTATAGATAATGGTTTGGTGCGGGACAGCGTTTAGCTGTTAGCTCGACCTTGTTATCACTGGATTTTACATTTTCTATTCCATTAAGTATCCCAAATCTTCCACTTGAAACTTATGCCATAATACTATTCCGAAATTCCGGACGCTCTCCGGCAATGTCCTGTAATTATCATCCATTTGGAATTTGCCCAATTCAGAAGATATGCCATAAGATTGTGGAAACAGCATATCTCTTTCTCCACGAATGGCATACTTCTTATTGCCACTGTGCATAATGATTTTCATAGTGAGGAGAGGCCCCGAAAAATCGGAGCGACACCCTAATTGATATACAAGCCATGTTTCACAGATTCCGTCACGGTCAAAATCATTAACATACGGTTTACACAAATAATCAACCGTGAACATTCCGCAATAACCATCTTTCAGGAAATCATAAAGTTGCCACAAAACAGAAAAGTGCTTTTCTTCTTTTATGTAATGCCGTGCATACAGTTCTTTGGATGATATGGGTGTACCTTCCGGCAATTCCTCTTGGTGTACGGGAGATTGACTGGTTATTATTTTCCTCATATCTTTTCTTTATTATATTGGTGATAATGGTTTGCAGCTAATCGCCGTTTAAGGCGATTGAGGTGCGTGTTATCAATCTTTGCCTGCGAATAAGGAATCTGGTATCCTACCCGTATATTCATTCGAGCTTGGCACTTCTTCGTCTTCATATTCAGATGTTAAACTATGTACGAACCCTTTTGATAGGGCTTTTTCTTCAATGAATTTCAGCACTTTGGGAGTTCCTTTATTTATGTCAGAATCGGGAACGTGTTCAAGGTCTGTATAACTATCATAGTAGTAATCTGGACTTAAAAGCCAATATACCATTCGTGCAGTATGTATATCACAGCATGAATGGCTTATACACTGCATAATAGTCCAATTGCCATCATCGTAGTTATAGCTCTCCAGTAAATAATGTAATTCTTCTGAATTGTGAATTGATGTTATTTGCCTTGATATTTCATTGGCAAATTCTTCCATTCCAATTTTTCGCTGACGTGAGTATGCCTTAAAAAATTCTTCATTTTCGCAACCTTTCATACTCTTTTCAAAGTCGGATTGAGCCATTGAAAAATAGTAATCATCTCCAGCGCAAACTGCCCATTCTCTCAATGTATCCAACTCTTGTTTCCGTTTCTCACTTAAATTTTCGTACATAGTATTATAATTTATTTTGATTGATAATGGTTTGGTGAGGGACAGCGTTAAGCTGTTATCTCGACCTTGTTATAAACTTATCTTATTCCTTTCAACTCCTCTTTCATTTTCTCTTTTAGGTAAAAGAACAACAAAACGTGCCAACACAAGTCAAAGGAGAATACAGCTTCTTCCTTTCTCCCTAATGCCTGATAGAACTTACATACATTCCGATATGCCATAAAAACAAATACAAGATAGATAGGTACCAGCATACAAAGACTTAATACCAAGACACAGACAGCTATCAGTGAATTTCTACAATAAGCTTTGTATTGTATCAATGCTTCTTCGTAATCGGAATTTTCCCAATAACCGAATGTTTTCAAATCCTCAACGCTCCAGCCTCTTTCTTTCAATAAATTAATAGCATAATCACGAATTTCATCATCATAGCCGTAACGCTTATAATTTTTTACAACATCTATTAGCTTATCATTGTCAAATCTCTTTAGAATATCAGAATCTTCCATAAAAAATTGTTTTATTGTTTATAATGGTTCGGAAATAAGCACCGTTTAGGTGCTTCATTTCTTTGTTCAAGGCAGTTTTACCCACCATGCACTATTACATATTTATATAGAACTTCAATTTTTGACTGCTGTTTCCGGCAGAAAGGGGTGTGAAGTTCATTCCTGCACCTGGTTCGTTTTATTACAGCTCTTATCCGTATTTCATTCATTTTTTTGTTCTCCTTTCTTCTATTTTATGGGATTTTACTGTTTCTGTTCACGGCAGGGCATAGCTATCCCATATTGCTGTCATGCCGATTTTTCCCGGTGTATGTCGCAATGTTCCAATACAACCGTATATGTGATGCCGCCACTCGTTACCGTAGTGTGGCTGTAAACTCTCATCCGTCCGCAATGCTCGCAGAAATAAGGATTCTCGTATTCACTTTCTGCCTGTTGCACTCCGGCTTCCTCTATCTCGCTTTCATCCCGTCCGAAGTATTCTTCCGGCAGGTTGCCTTTGTTAGAGTAGAAGCCGTAATACCTCACGATGCGGAAATAGCGCAGGGGAACGTGTTGCAGCAGCCGGGGAAAGAACTCACGGTAATGCAGCGTCAGTTCCTTTTCCACCGGGTTTCTCCTGTCGGGTGAGTTCTTATAATCACGGTATCGGAATGAAATGTTCTCGCCGTCTATTGCCGTAATCTTGTACTCGCTCAAACATGCCCGCTTGGAATATCTGCCCACATACTGTATCACCTGCTCCGGCATCTGTATGGGCGGTTCCAGATGCACAATCCAGTCCTTTCTGTTCGCTACCTTTTTGATGAAGCCCATAAACTCCATGCGGTCGTGAAAGTCATGCTCCAGCCTGCCCGCATCGAACAGTCCTATCAGCGCATTCTCAAACTTGTAGCGGAACACCCTGCGGATAGAGGGGATATGCACGTAATCATGTTCGGGAACGGCTATTTTACCTTCGCTGTCGATGCCGCCCCACGACATAATCATGTGGGTGTGTACATGAAGCTGCTTTGTTTCCCCATAGGTGTGCAGCACGGCAATCACCCCGGTTTTCAAGCCGAACTTGTGCATCATCCAGTCTTTCAGCGTGTCTGCCGAAGTCCGCATCAGAATGTTCAGTATTTCTTTCTTATTGCGCTTCACCAAGTCCAGCAGGATATGCGGCAAGGTCATCACAACATGGCGGTGCGGCACTCGCAGCAACTTTTCCTTCATGCGTGCCGCCCATTTCAGCGTATCACGCCAGCCACATGACGGGCAAAAACGGTTCTTGCAGCTATGACTGATTTCCCGCACCTCCCCGCAATCGGGGCAGACGTATGTGTCTATTCCCAAAGCGGCTGTACGGCACACACGGATAGCGTTCACCGCCTTGTACTGTTCGGGGGTGATGTACTCCGCAGGGTGCTGTGCGTACTCGTCCCACCAGCGGTTGAAAAAGTCCGCCAAGCGATATGTGCTTTTCCGGGAACTACACCTTCCTATGTAATCTATCAAATCAATCATTCACTACCGTTATTTTTTTACATTTGTTTATTTGTTTGTAAGTTGCTGTATATTAGTTGTTTTAATTTGCCTTGAATTTGTTTATAAATACACCTGTAGGTATAGGATATTTCGATAACCGACACCTGGCAGGTGTGTTTCCTAATCTCTAATAGCCGCACCCTACGAATCATCCAGCGAATCAAGCGGATTTGGGATTTTAGCTTTGTGTGCATTCGATGTATGAAGATATATGGCAGTGGTCTTTATATCGTTGTGCCCGAGCAGTTCTTGTATCGTATGCAAGTCTGTCCCTTGCTCCAAAAGGTGGGTGGCAAAGGAGTGGCGCAGCATGTGTACATGTACCCGGTGCTTGATGCCCGCACGCATGGCGGCTTCTTTCAGCACTTTCACCAATGCGCTTGCCGAGTACGGCTGTCCGGGCGTTTCGCCCTCAAACAGCCATTTCTTCGGTCGGTATTCACGGAAGTACCGCCGCAGCTCTTCCAGCAGCTTGGGCGAAAGCAGCGAGTAGCGGCATTTCTTGCCCTTGCCCATGACGCGCACGGACATCGTTTCACTGTTGATGTCTTTTGGTGTGAGGTTCAGCAGTTCGCTCCGCCGCAATCCGGCAGAGTAAACCAGAGAAATCATGCAGCGGTGCTTGATGTTGGACAGTTGGTCGAGGATGCGTTTTATCTCGTTCCGGCTCAACACTTCCGGCAGTGTCTTGTACTCCTTGGCCCGTGTAATGCCGCCGTAGTATTGCCGTTTCCCGCCTTTCACCTGCTCATAGTAGAACTTGATGGCGTTGATGCGCATGTTCTGTTGCGAAACGGAAATTTTCTTTTCGTTTACAAGATAAAGAATGTACCTGTTGATGTCCGCCACTTTCAGGCGGTCGATGTTGCGCCCTTTGTGGTACTCCATGAAGTCGCTGAAATAAGCCCGGTAGGTCTTTATGGTGGATGGGCTGTAGCGTTTCTGTTCCAGCAGTTCCAGATAGCCTTCCGGCAGCGTGTATTCCCTCTTGGGTCTGGGATGCCGCACATATACCCGGCTGTAATCAATGTAGGCATGGGGAGAGTAGCGGTCGTAGAAATCCGACAGCTTGAAAACGGCAGCCGCCATGCAAGCGGAATCCTTGCCGGTCATTTCCACGCCTGTATCCTGAGCGAGCAGCAGGGGGATTGCCCCGTTTCCTGCATACTCTATCCGGACATAATCCACACCATCCTTTTCTTCCTTGTGCAGGATGATGCTCCCTCTTTGCCTCTGAGCCTTGTCCATGTCGTCGAAAGATTAATCATAAGCGCAAATATAGGAAAAGGATTGCAAAAACAAACCAGTTGGTCTGTTTTATTGTGTTAAAACACCTAATTTTAGATGATATGCGGGTGTGAGCGGGCGGAAAATCGGTTTCAGGCTTTCAACAAGGAGTAAATAAAATGCAGTTTCTTCCTCAGTTGCTTGATATTCAGACCTTGAAAAAATGATTGTTCAAAAGAGGTGCCGAAAAAGACTTGCCAGAACATTGAGGCCGTTTCTTCCACATCCAGGTCCTGACGCATTTCCCCGTTTTCTTTTGCCTTTTGGATGGCGGTTTCCCACAGCTGGAGATTCTGCTCGAATATGTTGGCCAGCTTTTTCTCTACATTCGGATAATATAATCGCACTTGCATCAGCAGATGGTAGTAGTAGAAATTGAAGCAGCACCCGTTGGGATTGTTGCCGTCGTTAAGCATGTGCACAAGGCGGTTCATGGTATTTTCCACACCCTCTACATATTGGTCGATAAACTCCGAAAACGAACCTCCCGTGAATTTGAACTTGTTTTCCAACTGCTGGGTGTTGAATACGTATTTGTCCACTACTGCAACAAACAGGTCAAGTTTGAGAGGGAAATAATAAATCAGTCCGGCTTTTGACAACCCACAGGCTTTGGCTATTTCCATTTGGCTTGCTTTTTCGTAATTCATTTTGGCGAATACCCGTAATGCATTTTCCAATACTTCTTCCTTGTTGGTAAACATACTTCTTCTGTTATTTTGCTTTCTGTAACAAAGATATGTATTTGAAACCATCTCACAATGGTTTTAATCTTTTTTTTGTATGGCTGATTATCGTTTTTTTTGGAGTATGATTAAAAAAAAGTCTCGGCACACATCTTTCTATTTGCAAAACTCGAATCTGCCTTTCGATATGCGGAGTAATGATAGTTGGCCCGCTCATGACAGTTTTCCCATGATTCTGGAAAATAGAAACAAACTGGATGTGGACGGATATTGTTTCCCCCGATTTCCTTCCGGTTCAAAGATATGGAGGCTGCGGGTATGATAAGAAAAGAGGGAACAGAATATTTGCACCTCCACAGGAAGAAAAAGATGGTAATCCCATCATGCTGTCCATCCATTGATGGATAGGCAAACATATTCTTCATGTTCACATTCTTTTGTATAGTAATGAATTAAACAGATATGGCGCATTTTGTATTGAATCAAACGTTTAAACGGTTAAAGTCAGCATACTTTTTTGTGGAATAATAATAAAGTAGTACCTTTGCATAAAATATACGATTATGGCCATAACGATTAAGAACATCCCGGTTTTGGAAGGTGCTACGGCAGAGGATTTTGTGCGTAGTGCTGACAAGAATGCTGTAAAGGCAACGCCCCGTTTGTCGGCTACAGCCAAGAAACGGTTACAGAAAGTATTAGAGAAATCCCGTTCATTCCGTTTCAATTAAGCATGGACGAGATTTCCTTGTATGATGATTGCGTCATGCTTGCCTGCAATAAAGAGGTGCGTGATAATTGTCTCCCTTTCAGTTGTGGCGTGGACGACCTTGATGATTTTTTTTTCAATGATGCCGATTTGTATGCGGAAGAATTGTTGGGGAAGACTTATTGTTGGGTGACGACGGAAGCCCCGCACCGTATTGTGGCGTTGTTCACATTGTCGAATGACAGTATCAAGACCAAGCTGATGCCCTCCAATGACAAAAACCGCTTCCAACGCAACATCGTCAATCCCAAGAGAGGACGCAGCTACCCGGCCGTGTTGATTGGCAGATTGGGGGTTAATCGTGATTTTCAAAACTCACCGAGCCATGTCGGTCGACAGTTGATGTCTTTTATCAAGGACTGGTTCCGACATGAGGACAACAAGACCGGATGCCGCTTTATCGTGGTGGATGCCTACAATGAGGACAAGGTGCTTCGCTATTATGAAAAAAATGGCTTTGTCCCCCTGTACAAGACAGAGGAAATAGAAAAGCAATACTATGATATTCTGCAGGACGAGCATCTGAAAACCCGCTTGCTGTATTTTGATTTGAAAAAGAAATAGAGCACCTTGGCGGATATGGTTTCCGATGTCCTTACTGGAAAAAGGTTTCAGCGACACGCCTATTTCTCAAAAAGCAGCATATATTCCACCTTCCTTCTTTTCTCTATGCTCGGAATTACCCGGCCTTTGTAACACCGGAAAGAAATGTACTCCTTGTAAATGTCCCTGTTCCCAGCCTCCAGCTTTTGTATGAGCCTGCTTTTGGGCAGGTCTTTGCTGCCTAACAGACGGTAGGCTCCCACTTGGTAGGCGAGGCAGGAAAGCAGGGTCGAATCACGCCCGAACCGGCGGAACAGGCGGCACAGCTTCATCAGGTCGGCCCGCAGGATGGAATCGCCCTGCGCCCGGGTGATGTTGTTGGTAAGCCGCTCGCCGGGGAGCACATGGTGTCCCCAGCCCACATAGGGCCAGTGCTTCTTCTCGCCATGCCAGCCTTCATGGTATTTCGTGCATAGGATGGCCCTCTCCAGCGGAGGAAGCCGGTACAGGGACAGAGCGGCGGATGGTGTTCCTCCTCCGTGCTTTCCCTGCCCGTACAGGGCCGCCGCTGCGCACAGGAGCAGCACGACGGCCGTTGTCGTTCTTGCATGTCTCATTTCGCCCCCCGTTTGTTCAACACGTCCTTTATCATCTCCTTTACGTCCTGGCCTACCTGCACGAAGTTCTTGTACAGGATGCGCTCCCGTTCCTCCCTCGACGGGAAGGTGTAGAACTTCGGCAGGGGCACATACCCGGCTTCCTCTTTCTTTATCTCCCTCATGTCGAAGTCGGTCTTGCAGAAGAATTTCGTGGTCTTGAACTCCTCCGCTTCCTGTATGTTCATCGAGCCGCCTGCACCGGTCTTGGTCTTGGTGAAGTCCCTCGCCGTCTGGCCGCAGATCCAGCCGGTTGCCATGTCGGAGATTTTCGAGGCGGGCACCAGGCTGTCCATGTTCTCGTTGAGATTGATGGAGGTCTTGTCGCGGTCTATGGTTACGCCCTTCTTTATCTGTACCACCTTGCCGAAGATGTCGTTGCTCAGCCATTCCAGGGTCTCCTTGCTTCGGGCAGAACCGCTCACCACGTTGCCTACGGTGGTGATGATTTTCTCCATGCCCACCTTGCCGTAGTCGGCTTCCAGCTGCGGCAGTTCCTGAAAGCCCAATGCCACGCTCACCTTGTTGCTTCGGGCCGTTCCTATCAGGCGGTCTATCTTGTGGAAGTACAGGGTCGGAAGCTCGTCCACGATGATGCTCACGGGGATGTTCTTGCCTTGTCCGGTGTTCACACGGGTTACAAGGCGGTTCAGGATAAGGGCGTTCAGGGCGCCGATGATGCTCTCCATTTCCGGGTCGTTGGCGATGAGCAGGTAGCTCGGATTCTTCGGGTCGCTCACTTTCAGGTCGAAGTCGTCACCGTCCTTGTGGAATATCCAGTACGATTCCTTGGTCGCCAGGCGCGAGGTATAGACACGCAACGTTCCAATCATACCTTCCAACTGTTCCATCGCTTTGTTCTTGAAGGCGGTCTGGAACGGACCGAGCAGCGGTGCCACCTCGTTGTCGGTCTCCAATACTTCGAAGATGGTCTGGTAGCTCTCATTCAGGAACGACAGGATGTGCGGCATGTCGCTGTACTTGCCCAACCAGTAGGCGGGTTCCACAATGTTCCCGTCCTTGCGGTCGCGCACTACGCCCGTCGGCTTCCAGAACTTCGTCTCCGGGTCCTGCCGCTTCTCCGCATACAGCTTGTTTCCGTCCTTGTCGTAAGGCTCTTTCTCGTAGTTCACGAAGAAGTAGATACACGCGGCGAGGAAGTTCACCGCCGAAGTCTGGAAGAACTGGTCGCTGCCGCCGCCTCCCTCTTTCTTGCCTTTCTGCAGGGATTCCAGCAGGGTTTCCGCCGTCTCGCTCGCCGCTGCAAGGTTGTTGATGTACTTCGACTGGATGGGGTTCACCCTCCGGCTGTATTCCACATCCACGAAGTTGATGATGTTGAACTTGCAGCCTTGTGGCAGCTTGCCCAGCTTCTGGTTCTTCCTGTAATGATAGTACAGCTTGGTCGCCAAAGTGGGGAACTTATAGTCATACACGACCATCACGAAGCCCTTGGCGGAATGTTGCCTGATGAACGGCTCGATGATGGAGAAGGTCTTTCCGCTTCCCGGCGTGCCGACCACCCATGTACCTCTGAAAGGGTTGCTGATGTTCACCCAACCCTTACGGAACTTGCCCTTGTAGTAATAGCGCATCGGAATGTTCACGCTGTAGTTGTTCTCCACTTTTTCCTCACATTGTTCGAAGCTCTCGTTCTCGAAGTTGAAGCGGTCTTTCATCAGCCCGTCCTTGATGTATTTCGAGATATTGTCAAGTGCCACATGAACCAGTATCACGCCTGCAAGGGAGGCTGCCATATAGAGGATGATGTGTACGGGCAGCGTGTACAGCTGCATCCCCATCGGGTGGCCGAACAGCCATACGGAGAGGACGAGCAGCGCAAGGCCCGCCGTCAGGGGCAGGACGACCTGACGCTTGGCGTTGAACTCCAGATGTTTCTTGTTCCGCGTGCCGATACAGGTGATGCAGATCAGCAGGACGGTCGCCAGCTTGCTGTACACGAGATGCCCGTCGCTGTATATCGCCCACCGCTTGATACGTCCGTGCAGGTCGGCGAGGATGCCGCCCCAGTCCCCGAATACGGAGGGGTCGAAGGCATACTCGAAAAACTCCAGCAGCACGGACACATAGACCGCCGCGCGGAATATCCGGTAAAATCCCTGTAACTCCTTGCTTTCTTCCATAAGCCTGTCTGTCTTTTAGTCCGTTTTTCTGCGATACCAGCGGTTATCCACCCGGATAACGTCCATGTCAAGATATGCGCCGTTCTCGTTCAGTTTGGTCTTTATCCGCTCGACGGTTGCCGGGCCGATTCCCCATATTTCCATGAGGTACTGCTCGTCACGACGCACCAGGTCGCCTACATATCTTAACCCGTATGCGGCGAGGTGGTTCTGCGCCGATGGCTGGATGCCCAAGCTGAATAGCGGCTGCGAGAGGTAAGGTATTTCTTCCGCCGGTTTGTTCTCCACGGCAATCTCCAAGCCTTCCTTGATTCTTCTCAGGGTGTCGATGCGCTGCTCCAGCTCGACGACGGCCTGTCCGTCCTGCACTATGGCATTCCGCAGGCGGGCTGCCTTCTCCGTCAGGTCGGCATTGCTCCGCATCAGTTCGTCGTGGGTTCTCGCCAGGGACAGGTTCTCCCGGTCAAGCTCGTCCCGTCTGTATTCCAGCGAATCGACGGTATCCTGCAGTTGCCCTGCACGGTATTGCAGGGCGGAACATTTTTCATTGTCGGAGGCTATTTCACCCGACAGGGTTTCCAATCTCCTGACCTGAAGCTCAAGGCTGTCGTGGATAGAAAGAAGTGTATCCGCAAGTTCGTTCATCCGCTGGCGGCGGGATTTTCCCCGTGCGCATCGGTAAAGGATGACCAGTGCCGATACCATCAGCACCAGTCCGATAAGCATAGTAATATCCAATGTTTCCATATTGTTGTTATTTTTAGTTGTTCAAGGTAATGATGGGCCTTATCCGGTGTGCCTGTGTCTTCGGGGTCTCCTGCATGGCTCCGCTGCCTATCGAGTAGAGCCACGCTTTGGCGGTCTGTTGCCCCTCTACTTCCGTCGAGGTCCAGTACCAGCAGTCGCCTGTGCTGTCTGTGGGCAAGATGTCTCCGCCGCATTTTTCCAGTACGGGATTGACGACCTCCCGTGCCGCATACAGCAGGCGCATCTCCGCCACCGAGGGGATGTATGCGCTCTGTCCGTAGCACCACAGGTCGAATACCGCTTCCGCCATCGGCGAGGCGGTCTCCCGGGTGTCATATAGGGCAAAGGTGTTCGTGTTCCCGTCGAACGCTTCCGTGTCGGCGGATGTTCCTTGCTCCACGCCCAGAGTGTCCGCAAAGGCTTTGGGAGCGATGTCCCACAGATAGACGGCACGACCGTTCTCTTCTGTGTCGCCGTGCTTGCCGGTGTCGAATACGATGGCCACGGCCCGCTTGCCGGAAGTTTGGTACAACTCGTAGGAAAGGACCGTGCCGTCGTCGCAGAGGACATGTCCGGGCCGTACCGTCATGTCCGGAGTCTCGATGTGTGCGTCGCAGGCGGCCAGAGTTAAGACTGCCGCCACCGCAATGATGATATGTATCTTGTTTATTGTCATCTGTTCATATTTTTATTTTCCCTCATTTCATCAGTTATTTTACCGGCAGTTTCACGCCGAGCACGACACCTGCCCGCAGCAGGTCGGCTCCCTTTATCATCACGTCGCCCTTCGCCTGCCAGAAGAACACCCATCCCGACCGCAGCACATAGTTGTGTTCGTAGCCGAGGTGGATGCCGCCGAGGAATCTCTTCGTGTCACTGCCGCCCGATGCCCCGATGCGCAGGTTGCCGTAGTGGTTCCTGCCGCGTACCACGCAGGGCTTGTAGGCCACGCCGAAGCCGTAGGTGCGGTAGTTCCGCCAGAACGATTCCGGGCAGATATGCCCGCACGTCTCACAGTCTTTCCATTGCAGGTAGCCGTTAGCGAAGAACTCCCAGGCATTGTTGTAGTTCGTCTCATGTTCGTAGGCAAGGGTCAGATCCATGCCGTTCCGGTACAGCAGCCCGGCTCCGAGCGAGAGCCGTCCGGTGTTCCGCTGTGCCGAAGCTGTTACAGACAAGGTGAACACGGCCACCGCCAAGGCAAGCAGTCTGTTTCTTGTCCTTCCCTTATTTTTCAATGCTTCACTCATCATTTCCAATTCTTAATTCGTCACTCTTAATTCTTCATTGACATCATTCCTCCTCCAATAGCGATTGGTCAAACGAATCGGCGGCAAGCACGTCCTCGTAGTCGATGTGCAGGCTGATGTTGCGCCCGCTGATCTGTTTCTCCGTCATCTCGATGGTCAGCACCTTGTCGTTGGGGAAGGTCATCTTCTTGACGACTATCACATTGCGGTAGCCCCGCTTGAATGATTTTCCCGGTTCCAGCACCATTGCCGGAGTCAGCTCAATGACCTGCGAATTGGTTGCTTTCGACACCTTCTTGTCAGCGAGCTTCACACGGATTTCATCGATGTCAAACCGGATATGGGTCTTGTTCTCTATCGAGAAGTCGATGAAGAAGTAGTCGCCGGCCGCATAGATGTTGTTCAGCCGCATGGTCAGGCGGTGTGCCTTGCTCGCCACGTTCCGTATCTTGGCCGGGGAGTTCCAGATGCGTCTGGCCAGTCCGGTCATCTCCGCTGTGGACATGGAGACGGTGGGATTGTGGTAGGCTTCCCGTTCCGCAGGCAGTATCTCCTTGTCGGTCACGGCTTCCTTCAGCCGGGTAGTATAGAGTAGCGCGTACTGCGTGCGGTAGCGTTCCGTCACGATGGTGACGATGGCGAGCACTTCGCCGTCCTCGTGTCCGGCCTCCTTGGGCTTCAGGCGGATAATGTTGTCCAATGGCTGGTCACCCGCCACCTTGTCGGTGGAGATGTCCACCAGTCGGACGGGTTCCGATGCCGTGATGACGGTCGTCACCTGCTCGTTCACGGTGAGCAGCTCCATTTCCTCGTAGGTTTTCTGGGCTTTTGCCTCGTATGCGGCGCACAGTCCGGCCGCAAGGAGAAACAGGCCCGTCATTCGATGTCTGTTCATGTCTATGCTTTTTTATTGTTTATTCCCGTTGTTCATTCTTTCCCTCTGTTCGCCTTCCTCCCGTATTCGCTGCTCGGCAATTTCGCAATAACTCTTGTCGATTTCGAAGCCGATGTAGTGCCGGCCTGTCCGCAGGGCGGCGATGGCGGTCGTCCCGGAGCCGATGCAGTTGTCCAACACGAGGTCGCCCTCGTCTGTGTAGGTCCGTATCAGGTATTCTATCAGGGCTACTGGCTTCTGTGTGGGGTGGTAGAAGGCTCCCTTGCAGTGTTCCTTGGGTACGGATACTACCGATGTCGGGTATTTGTCATCGGCTATGCGCACTGGGGCGAGCTTCATGCCACCGTAGCAGCGGTTGGTGAAACCTTCCGTCTTGCGGCGGTCATGGTTCCGTTTTTCGGGCGGGCACGGGGTCATCTGTGGGTGGTACACCGGCAGTTTCCGGTAGAACACCACGATGTCCTCATGCTGGCGCATGGGCATCCGGTTGGCGTTCAGGTGGCCGCTCACCCTGTCCTTGTGCCAGACGAGGTTGTATCTCCACAGCTTGGGCTGTGACAATACCAGTTCCGCCGTGAACATGCCTTGTGCGAACAGGATGATGGGGCTGTCCGGCTTGGTGATTCTCAGGTACTGCTCCCATAAGGGTGCAAGCGGGATTTTTTGGTCCCACCGGGCAGCCCCGTTCTGCCGGTTCAGCACGCCGTAAGGCAGATCCGCAATCACGGCATCGACGCTTCGGTCGGCTATCTGCTTCATCCCTTCCAGGCAGTCCATGTGGTATATCTTGTCTTGCTCCATTTTCGTCTTGTCTATTGTTTCTGGTTTCCGTTTACTAAATACACGAAGGTGCCGTACTTCAGTTTGACCTTGTTCTTCTTGATGGCCTTGCTGATGGCGTTGCTCGTTTTCTGGTAGGCGTTCTGCACGGCCTGCATTCCCCATTGGGCGAGGTTGTTGCCATAGCCGCCGGTGTTCATGCTCAGGTTGCCCGACATGGCGCTGCTGGCCACGTCCTTGCTCGTCTCCCGGAACTGGCTTTCCGGCACATACAGTCCTTCCAGCCCGTCGGTGTCGTACAGCGAGAGGCTGACCTTGACCAGCTTGTCACCCACGAGGATGCTGCTGATGCTGCCTTTCACCCTTCCGGAGGAAAAGCCGCTGACCGTGGCATACAGGTAGGTGCCCTTTCGGAGGGTGCTTCCGTCTATCTCCACATCGTCCAGCAGGCGCAGCCGCACACGCGAGCCGTCCACGGCCTTGATGTCCTCGTCGATGATGGCCTGGATGAGCTTCGGCTCATCGCTGCTGCGGTCGAGCGTGTGGAAGTAGTCCGAGGATGCCTTGGCTTTCTTCACCACCTCGCTGGCCTTGTCATTCTCACCGGGAGTTTTCACGGCACGGCTGTCCTCGTCGATGCGGCCCTCTGCCTGCGGTTCCACTGGTGGTACCTCTGTTTGGGCCGTGTCCTCTTTTGCCGGCGGGGTCACTTCCTGCTGTCCGCGCAGCCTGGCTTCGGCAAGGGCTTTCTCCAGTTCCGCGAGGGCTTCTTCTTCCCGTTTCTTGGCGTCGGCAGCTTCCGCCGCCATACTCTTTTCCTGTTCGACTTCTCCGAGCAGGGCGATGTCGTCATCGGTGTATTTCGATTCATATTCTTCCTTGTTTTCATCGGGTTCGTCCCTTTCAATGTTGTCCACGGCGGTATAGTCCTGTATCCGGCCCCATGATTTTGTCATGTTCTCGTACTTGCTGCCTATGCCGTCCCCGTTCTTAAGGGTGGCTTCCGGAAGTTCCGGGTTCAGGAACTCGGTGGTCTGCAGCGTGGTGTCCTGCACTTCGGCCTTTTCGGTGCGGAACAGGTCGAAGATGAAGTACGACGCGCCGAGCAGCGGCAGGTAGAGGATGGCCGGAAGCATGTACTTCGGTTGCCTGAAATTGATTTTCTCCAATATGCTCATCGTCATTGTTCTTTTGGTGGTTGTACATACAGCTCGGATGACCGGTGCCTTTCCCGCAGGATGCTGTCCTGCATCTCGGTGGCTGTCCGCTTTACGGGTTGACGGTGGTACACGACGGTCAGCCGGTAGATGTTCCATGCCAGCCCTGCGGCGACGAAGGCAAATACGATGACAAGGAACAGGGTGCGGTGCACGTTGGCAAAGCCCTGCACCTTGGCGGCCGCCTTGTCTATCCGGGTCGCCTTGGCGAACCTGCGCCCGGCATTCACCTCCCGCTCGTAGCGTTCCTTGTATTTCGGGTCGTTCCTGTCCGGCATCTTCTCGCCGAGCAGCATGCGTCTGAATCCTTTGATGTTCATGGTCGTTCCTCCTTTAATAGTTGTTCTTTGTCTTCTGCTCGATGTCCTTGTTCAGCAGCGTGCGCCAGTTCACGATGAGCAGCCCGTGCGGGTTGTTCTCCGTGCGCGGCACCCGTTTGAGCTGTCCGGCTGTGACCAGTTCGCGCATCAGGATGTTGCTCCGGCGTTCGATGCGCTGCCGTCCGTAGTAGGTGAACTCCATTTTGGCTGCATCGAATCGGATGCTGTCGCAGAAGATGGAGAACACCGCGCTCGTTCCGAGAATGTTGCTGTAGAAACCTTTCTCTTTGAGCGTATTATATTGTGCCAGTCCG
Organism: Bacteroides sp. An51A; assembly: GCF_002161565.1. Classification (NCBI taxonomy): domain Bacteria; kingdom Pseudomonadati; phylum Bacteroidota; class Bacteroidia; order Bacteroidales; family Bacteroidaceae; genus Bacteroides; species Bacteroides sp. An51A. The sequence continues at coordinate 173,993 of NZ_NFIC01000007.1, read as the reverse complement.
GTCTCGTCCACCAGGTACATGGCCTTCTCCATCGTGTAACGGATGTACTTGTCATCCGGCGCAAGGGTGAAAAAGTAATGGTGGAACATTTCGACATGGCTCTTGGCCTCGACATCGAGCGTTTCGTCCATCGTGGTCTGGCTGACTAATATCGGCACGTTGCCGTCCAGCACATAGACTTTCTTGTGCGCGTCCGCGACCATTGTCCGGGCAGTCCAGATGCTCGACACGCTGATGATGACGCATCCCACAAGGAAAGCCGTGCAGACGATGCCTGTCAGCCTGATTTTGTTCTCCAGATTCTTTATGACCATTGCCTGCCTCTTTTTTCGCTGTTCAACCTACGTACATATTCGTCATGCAGCATGGGGATGATGCAGTCCTGCAGCTCGTCCAGCAGAGGGTCGAAATGTTCGGAGAAGACATGGGTGTAATGCCCCTGCATGAACACATGCACGAACACCCACCAGATGCCGCGTCTGCGCTTGTGCGGGTTCCTGCAAAGCCTTGCCAGATGCAGGCGGTAGGCGAGGTATTCCACAAGGGGCGAGATGTACCGGTCGTCACACTCGAAACCTTCGTCGAGTTCCTCGTACTTCCGGTCAAGCGTATGGTTCTCCGGCACTTCCGTAATCTCTTCCTGCATCCGTTTCTCGGCATACCGGCGGAAATTCTCGTCCGCCAGCCATTTCTCGATTCTTTTCTTGGTTTTCATATCCTTTTTGTTTTATGATTGATGATAGTTCTTAATGGGTCAGAGTTTCCTTATCGCGTCATGGTTCCGATGGCGCCCGTGGCTGTCATCTTCGCCTGTTGTGCCACGCCCTCACCGAAGTTACGGGTCGAGAAGGCGGTGTCTCCCTCCGGTATCATCCATGCGGCCAAATCCGGCACAAGGTTCAGGCATTTCAATGCCACGATGCTCGCCGCCATCAGGTAGCCGGCGGAGAAGAACGAGTTCTGCAGGTAGGCGGCCATCGTCTGCTCGCTCGCCGTTATCGCCGTCAGGTTCTCCACCTGGATGCACAGCACGATGTCGAACAGGAGCAATACGTAGAAGCCCACGAAGTAGAGCATCGCCCCGTAGAAGTGTACCGTCAGATACCTCGTGAGCCACTTCGCCCACGCGCCTTCCCATTTGGGCAGCAGGCTGAAAGCCCACTGTATTGGCCCGAATATCGTCAGCATCCCCAGCAGGATCTGCTGGCAGTATATCGTCGCCCACCACCCGATACGGAACACCACAAGGGCGATGAGCATGATGATTTTGTCGATGCCCACGACGATGCCGGAGGTCAGCGAGGTGAACCACAGCTTGGCCGCGTCTTTCTCCATGCTGGTCACTTCGTCCACGCCGGTCTGTTCCATCGTGGCCTCTATCAGGTTCGGGTCGGATGTTCCGGTATGGGCCACGTCCGCCTGCGCCTGTAGGCTGGTGTACATCGTGTCCCTGACAAAGATGAGTTCCTGCGCTTCCTCGAACTTGTCGCTGATTTGCGCGGCTTCCGCCTGATAGAGGTCGTGGGTGTACGAGCCGATGCAGTTCGGGATGTAGGACAGGAAGTCCAGGAAGCACCAGTTGCTGCCGCTGCCTGCCATGCCCGTATCTGCCGGAGGATACCACCAGCACAGCACAAGCGACACAGCCAGCGGTCTGAACAGTTTCATTATGTCCAGAGGCTCGTGCTTGACCATCATCTTGTAGGCCATGCCCGCCGTCATGATGATGGCGAACAGGGCGGCGAGTGCCATGCACATCTGCAGGATCCACCAGAACGGGCCTTGTGCACCGGTAAACGTGGCGTCGGTCAGAAACTCGTTGGTCTGAAAGATGACATCATCTATTTCCTCTTCCAGAAGGTCTATGCCGAAATTCGATAGGATATTTCCGTCTGCCATTTCCGTTTCTTTTTTAGTTCCTGTTCACGGTTTCTTCTCCGTCGCTTCCTCCGCTGCCGCCCCCCGTCTGCGAGCCACGCACGGCAAACCGGGATTCGTTCCACCGCTCCACGGCATCGCGCAGGATGCTTCCTTTGTCGATAGGCTGTGCTTCTTCTGCGTTCAGCAGTCCCTCCGTCACGGTGGCGTTCTGTTTCCGTGCGAGGTAGAGGATGAGCGTCCCGTTCTGCCGGGCCACATCCTCGCTGATGCGCAGGTACTCTTTCTTCCGCTGGGCGTTGGGCATGTAGGCATCCTTGGTGGCGTTGATGGCGCACTGGTACACCTGATAATATTCTTCCCAGCGTTCCCGTTCGTCCGGCGTGCCGCCACACAGGAGAATGCGGTCGATGTTGCGCCGGAAGCGTTCCATCTGTCCGTTCACCTTGTCGCCCTCGGCAAGCCAGGCCAGGTCCACCTGCCTGTCGGCCACGTTCAATGCCTCGACAGCGGCCCGTTTGACCAGTGCCGAGTCGATGGCTTCCGCCTCGTCCGTCTGGTTGTAGAGGTTCACTCCGGCCAGCGTCCGGAACGACAGCTTGTTCTTCGCCGCCGCCGTCTTCTTGTACTTGTTGTGCAGCAGCGTGTAGTAGATTTCCGGGGTGAATGCCCCGGTGCCGGTTTCCATCACGGTAATCTGGTTCTGCTTGGGCGAGTCGTGGTTGTAGGTCACATACTGCGCATGGGCGGCATGTGCCGTCAGGACTGCCGCCGCAAGAAGTGTCATTGTTCGTTTCATGTGCATATCCTTTTCCTTTTTTCGTTAATAATCCAGTCTTCCGGCACCGCGCCAGCGGCCAAAGGCTCCGTCGATGATTTCCTGACGGCTGCGTGCCTGGTATATCTTTTCTTTCCAGTAGCCGATGCGTACCTGTATGTATCGCCATGTCTCCATATAGGCACGGTTCAGGTGCCGCTCGATGTCGTCGAGAGAGCCGTTGATGGCTTCCATGACCATCAGCAGGTCGGAAGTCGAGCAGGCAGCCGCTCCGGTGGCGTACAGCACAAGGTCGTTGAGCGACTTGTACAACTGTTCCCCGTCATTGGCGATGTCTTCTATCGCTTTCTTGTTTATCGTGAGTATCAGGAGGTCTTCCGGCTCGGCCTTTCCGCGCTTCAGCACCTTGTCGTTGAACTCGGTCAGCATCTCCTTGTAATCGCCGATGCGGTCGCTCACAGTCGTATAGGTGTCCTTGGCGTTCAGCACCGTCCGCAGGGACTGGTACATCACGTCGATGACATCAAAGGCGCGTGTGTACCGGTCAAGGTCCACGTTCAGCTCCTTGTATTCCACGGTAGCGTCCTTGCTGTACTCGTGCAGCAGCTTGTTGCTGTATTCCAGGGTGGAACGTGCCAGCAGCAGGCTGCGCTGTTTCTTGTGGTCGTTGATGTAGGCTTCCACCGATACGATGTCGAAAGTCCATTGGGCTTTGGCGACATACGGCAGAAGAGCCAGCAGCAGGAAGGTCAAAGTCAGTCTCTGTCTCATCTTACGTCCTCCTTTCTGCCGTTCCCGTTGCGCAGGTTACGGGCATTTTCCACCCACCGCTCATGGCATTCTTCCACAAGCGTGAGCCTGCGTCCTTCATCCGTGTCCAGTTCGGGCAGCACATCCTTCAATAGGTCGATGATGCTGTACTTGTAGTGCATCATCTTCTCCAGCGACACGAGGTCGGCGTAGATTCTCGTGAGGCGGGTGTCCACCTCACGGGCGATTTCAAGGCGGTCGCTCGACCATAGCAGGTGGTACACATCGCCCGTAGGCGTGTCTTCCATCGGCGGCGTGCTGGCATATTCGGTAGTAATCTTGCAGGAGGGGTATTCCCTCGCTATCTCCGCGATACGGTCGTTCACTTGCTTGGCCTTTTCCGCGTCCGACAGGTTCGGGTCGAGCGTCAGAACATCGGCCACATGGGTGTCGGTGTATTCCGTGGTCAGTTCCCATGCTATCTGCAGGATGGCACGGTGTATCTTGATGCCGAGGAAGTATTTGGGCTTCCTCGCGATCGAAAGGGTCGCCTTGAAGGTGATGACGCCGTTGATGTCCGTCATGGTGGCCTTGCGCACGAAGGTGTAACCGTTCCATGCTCCGCCGTCCTGCCACGTCAGGTTGTAGGCGGTCTTGCAGTCCTGCATGATGGCCGGGATGCGGTAGTAGTCGTCCGTCGCCACGGCATTGTCGCCGGCAGCCTCCGATTTTGCGTTTTCGTAGTCTGCCAGTTTTTGCTGCCACTCGGCCAATTCGTTCTTCAGTTCCTGTAGCCGGGTCTGGTTCGCATTATACTGCTGGCGGTAAGCGGCGGCATCTTCCACGCTCGATTCGGAGATTTTCTTCAATAGGGCGGCATTCTCATCCTCCAGAGCCTTTATCTGCGACTGGAGGGCGGCGACCTGGTTCTCGGCTTCCTGCACCATCCCGTCCAGTTCCGAGGTGTCCAGTTCATTGTCCGTCACGGTGGTCTGCATGGCGCACTCCTTCGAATGCCCGTCCAGCGAACTGCCGCACTTGCGGCATTTGTATTGGGTGCTTCCTTGTCCGAGGGTCGCGCCGTCAGAACAGGTCACGCTAATGGTCACGCTCTCGCAGCCCTGCAGCTTGGCGGCGTCCGTCGCCTGATAGTAGTTCCGGGCATCGGAAGCGATATAGTAGGTGTACCCCTCCTCGTTTTCGTTGATTTCCGACAGGCGGGCGTTGAGCTGCGCCTTGAAGGTGTTCAGGTCCATCGAATAAGAGTCAAATACATCCTCATAGACGACTTCCTCCCGGTTCCAGCTCTGGGTCACATGGATTTCGTAGGCGTATGCCTTCTTAGTCTGTTTCCCGCCACGGCTGATGACGTAGGCCTTCTGGCTGTAACGGATGGAGTAAGTGAAACCGTCGTTTTGGTTGTTCAACTGCTGCACCCGGTCGCGCGACCATCCGGCATACCGCTCCGAGTTGGAGAGGGCCTGCTCACGCTGCGAGGCGTTGGGATAGAACCCGGCGTCGGTGGTCTCGAAACGGGTCCATTCGCCGCCGTTCAGTATGCTGTTGTCGTCGGTGGGCGGATAGTAGTCGCACAGCGACACGCTGCCTTGTTCTCGGCGGGCGATGTACCACCGCTGGGTGTAGTAATTCCCGGCGGCTTCGTCCATGTAGTCGGTAATCCACGAGGTCAGGTCGTAGTTGCTGAAGTTGAACAGCCCGGCCACATTTTCCGGGCCGCCCACCATGTCGAGCAGGAGTCGTCCGGCATCCTGTTCCGCAGCTTCGTACAGGTGGCTGTAATGGTCGTACAGGTGGAATATCTCTTCCACCTTGCCGTTCATCAGGTCATGGAACGAGCTGGTCTGCAGCAGGGCGTCGCCGATATTCCCGATGCCAGCCGTGGCCAGCCCCACACCCATGTTGTACAAATTGTCGAGGTCGCTCTGCAGGTTTTCTTTCGTGAAGTTGCCCGGTATGCGGGCCAGGTCGTCCAGCATCCGCTGCCAGTCAATGTTTCCCAGTTCGCTGAGCCGCAGCAGGGAGGCGAACTCTTCCTTGATTTCGAGAAAAGCCACATCGGAAAAAGTCAACGTGCTGTTGGTCACGATGCTCTCGAACTGCATGCACAGGCTCTTGGTGTCGTCGCACACTTTCATCAGGTAGCTGCCCCAGTAGAGGGCTGTCTGCGGGGATTGCAGCATCATCTTGGCCACCACCCAGATCTTCGGTATGATTTTCCGGGCAACCATGTTGTAGATGCGGCGATAATAGTAGTTCTCCGTGCTGCTGCTCCATATACCCAGCTCGGACAGGGCCTTGTGCTCAAGGAATTTCGACGAGAAGATGCCGGCGGCGGCGACCTCTGCGGCCGTATAGTGTTTGAGAATGTCATCCACTTGTTCACGGTAATAGCTCTCGGCGACCGTCTCCGTACCGAAGGCGGCGGCCATCGCCGCCACGGTGCGTGTGTCGTAGTTCACGCTGTAATACTGGGCGTGGACATGCTGCACGGTGGCGAGCGACAAGAACATTAGTATGAACGACAGCCGTTTCATGGTCATTTATTGCTGATTGTTTTTATCCCTCTTTTTCAGATTCAACACATGCCCCGCCGCATTCACCTTCTGGGCGAAAGGCAGGGACTTGCTTATGCCGCTGGCATCCCAGTCGCGGCAGTAGGCTTCGATGGCTTCCTGGTGGCTGCAACGGAGTTCTTTCTTGTACAGTTTCAACGCTTCCTTCTCCGCGCGTTCGGTGGTGTAGGTCATATAGCATTCGTGCGGCTCTTCCACGCCGTACACGCCGCTGGTCGAACCACGCCGGATGAATACCTCGCGGAAGAAGCTGCGCCCTTCCTTGTTTTCCAACCTGTTGATGGTGAATATCTTCTTGCAGTCCACATCAGTCAGTCCGAGAATGGCCTTGATGCTGTCGAACCGCTCCTTGAACTTGCTCTGGTCGAGCAGCATCACCACATCGGAGTTGTTGATGATGGCTTCCTTTACTATCTCGCTGCCGATGATGTCCTGTATCTCCTGCGTCACCACGCCCACCGAGGCCCAGAACTTTCTTGCGGTCTTGTACATGAACTTGATGTATTCGGCCATGAGCGGCGATGCGATGGCCTTCCACGCTTCCTCTATCACAAGGACTTTCCGGTTCTTCTTGATGCGCATCTTCTGCAGGAACACGTCCATGATGATAAGCGTTACGATGGGAAACAGTTTCTTATTTTCCTTGATGGCATCTACTTCGAAGACAATGAACGTTTCCGAGAACAGGGTAGTGTCCACGTTCTCGTTCAATATTTTGTCGTAGTTTCCGCCCTTGTAGAACGGCTGTATCATGTAGGTATATTTGTCGTAGTCTATCTCCGTGATGTTGTTTTCCAGACAGATAAGTTCCAACCGTTCACAGGAGTATTCATAGAAGGTATTGAACGACAGCGAGTTTACTTTCAAGGCTTTCCGCCGTTCCTCCAGCAGGCGTATCTTGCTGTCCACCTTTTGTTCCAGTTCCGGCAGGTTCTCTGCATTCCATCTGCCTTTCCGCTTCTCGGCGGCTATCAAGGTCTTGTGCAGGTTCTCGCGCTGCACGGGGTCGTAACCGTCGAAGCCGTAGAAGTAAGCGTCGTAATAGTCCGTCACCATCTGCTCTACGATGCGGAACTCCAGTTCCGTGATTTTCGTGTCCGACCCTTTCCATATCAGTAAAATCAAGTTTTTCAGGAAGTCTATCTTTTCGATATTCAGTTCTGCCTGGGTGATGTTGAAAGGGTTCATGGTGATGGGCTTTTCCTCTGTATAGCTGATGTACTTGCCGCCCAGATACTCGCATAATCCCTCGTATGAATTACCCGTATCAACCATCACCACGTCCGTGCCCTGCTCATGGAGCTGGCGCACCACGCTGTTCATGTGGAACGACTTGCCGCTGCCCGAAGGCCCCAGGCAAAAGAAGTTCGAGTTGTCCGTCAGCTTGTTCTTTCCCTCCTTTCCGGTGATGTCGATGGCCACCGGCACGCCTTGGCGGTCGGTGTAGTAGATTTTCAGCGGCGTTTCCTCGCTGTGCTGGATATGTTCCTTATACATCAGGCACATGGCTGCGTCGCTCAGGGTCAGGAAACGGTCGTAGTCCTCGTTCAGGGCATAGCAGTTGCCGGGAAAAGAGGCGACGAACAGTTCCAGTTGGTTATAGGCGTGCTTGCTGATGTGGATGCCCATGCGACCGAAGGCATTCTCCAGATAATTGGTGCATTTCTGTATGTCTGTGTCGGCAGATACCCCTACAACAAGATTGAAATGGCTGTACACGAGCATCTTGCTCTCCCTGGCAACTATCTCCTGCACACGCTTGATGTCCTCCACGGCCATCTGGTTGCCGGGATTGGGGATACTTGCGTGACGGTTCTTCTTTTTGTCAAGCGCCGCCAGTTCCCGCTTTTGGTTGGGCAGGAAGATGATCTGGTTATAGATCACCGTCTCGGCTTCCGGTATGCTGTCGATGACGGACAGCAGGTCAACGGGCATCTCCGCATTGTTCACCTCTATATTGGTATAGGGCCTGACGAGCGAAGGCAGCGCGGCACAGTCCACATCCACGAGGCTGTACACTTTGCAACGCTTGCCGCCCATCGAGACCGTCTCATCGTCCACCTTGAAGTTGGTCATCGAGACAATCCTGTCCTTGAAGTTCATGGCGAAGTAGCGGTCAACGAACGCATTCGCCTGGGGCTTATCCAGGAACTCCGCCTGTATGCCTGCATCGTGCAGTTGGTCATGCACCTTGCGTATCTTCACGAGGAAGTCGCGCCACTTCTTGCCGTCGAAAGAGAATAGGCTGCTTTTCTTTGATTCCTGCGTAATGGTCAGGTAGCATACGCTGTCCGTGTACATCCGGCCTTTGAAGTACCGGAAATAGGCGGAGGATAGGAACTCGTGCCGGTCGCCCGTCACATCCTCGAACTGCTTGCGCACGAACACGTCCTGCTTGTGTATCGCATAGCCTTCGCCCAGCGTCTGTGCGACGGCGGTGAGCAGGCTTGTGAACTCGTAGTAGCTGTCGATGTTGGCCGAATACTTCTGCACGGGGTTCTCCATCCGCAGGACGGCCGAGTATTCCCCGGTCTTGGTGTACAGCACCCCGATGCCGTTCACGTCCTCCACGGTGAAATAGATGTCCTGGAAGATGCGCTTGCGCTTGCCGCCCGTGCCAAAAGCATGGACCGAAATGGCCATGCCCGCACAGAGGGCGATGAAAATCAGTATGATGTACAGTGTCATTGTCGGTTGCTTTCTGCTTAAGTAAGGGCAGACTCGCCTGTTCCAAAGCGGGCCTGCCCGGGTTCAACATTCAATAGGCCACGCGCTCTCCGTCATGGCTTTTTCTTTTTTCATATCTTCTTCGAGCGGGCATAGACATACACTCCTTTCCGGTTCTTCTTGGTGTGAAGGCCTTTCCTTTGCTTGAGGATGATGAGCGAGATGCCCGCAGACAGGATGACGGCCAATACCACCAGTCCGGCCACGAAACCGGCAAGGCAGTAGGCAATGACGAAACCGACAATGGCTCCGCCTGCCGAACCCGCCGCCCAGTAGATATACCGTCCTTGTATGCCCATGAACTCAAGGGGCCGCTGAAGCCCCTTGAACAACGGGTAGTCCGGATAGCGTTCGTCCCTGCCTTTCATCGCGTCTCCTTTTTAGCCGCCGATACCGAAAAACAGCGGAAGTGCCTGTGCCGCCGCAATCAGGAAGATGCAGGCGCCCACGACCATCATGATTTTCTTCTTGACATCCTGCTCTTCGTTGTTCATCGCGATATAGACGCTGATGGCGCCCACGATGGCCACGACTCCGGCGATAGCATAGCACAGCTTCACCATGATGGGTACATACTTGGCGATTTCCTCCGCCACGGTGGTCAGGGCGTTGGTTCCGGCCGTGTAGTCGCCTGCGGTGTTCTGCGCCATCAGTGCGGCAGGCCCCGACACTAACAGAATGGCGAGCATCGCAACCTTGTACAATACTGCGCCTACGATTCTTTTCATTGCATTCTTTAACTTCTTCATTCTCGTTACTTTTAGTGATTACTATCATTGATATTCTGAATCTCTTTTCTATATGCGGTAGCCGAAAAAGGCCGGGAATACGATGGAGGCGCCTATGATGAACATGCATGCCCCGAACAGCATCAGGATGGATTTCACGATGCCGTCCTCTCCCGTGTTCCATTTGATATAGATCTGGAGCGCGGATATGACGGCCAGCACGGAGGCGACCGCATAACAGATGTAAAGGACGTACATCATCATCGTCACCACGAAGTCGTGCATGGTGGCAAGCGCATCCGCTCCCCATGAATAGTTTACGGCTCCGCTCTTGGCGAAGGCGAAGCAGGGAACCGTGAGCATCAGCAAGGCGCATACTGTCTTCTTCGTTTTCATCGCTAAATTTTGTCCATCGGTTTCCACGCCATTGCGGGACGGTTCTCCAGACGGCCGCCGGAAACTATCGCCTTGTACATATCGTCCGCTGTGAATGCCTCTGACAGGTAAGGGGTACTGTCCTCCATTTTCGCCTCGGCTTCGGCCTTCATACGGGCAAACCGCTCTTCGGCCGATTCCTTGTCTGTGTCTGCCGCGCCGTCCTGTATGGAAGTGCCGGAATTATCAAATGCGGTCTCGTACTTCTCCGTCCCGACGTTGAATCCGGTCTCGCTTTCCGTCACCGCCACGCTGTCCTGCCCGTTATCGGGGTCGATTTCAAAGACTTCCTCGTCCGTCCTGCCCTGGCTTCTCTTTCGGTACAGGTCCCTGGCGATGTTGGCCGCATAGTAAACGACGTAGATTGCCGTCAGAATGATTGCGAATATAAAGTATGATTTCATATCCTAATATGAATTTTATTTTGTATTCAAAATTTGATTTGCAAAGAAAATCCATCTGTTCTATATTAAGAAATAATTGAAATACAAATTGCTGCTTCCTTAATAAGATTTATGGTATTTCTAAAAATCATACTCTAAAATCATATTCTGACAGCTGTTTCATACTTGAAAATGCGCATTGGCAGACAAAAAAAAGAAGCCCTCCGTCAGGAGAGCTTCATAAATTCTGACACGCTGGCCGGGTCAGCGTCTTTTGCCTCTTAAATAGTCGTTCAGGTCTTTGTAGCCGTCGTACCGGTAGGCTTCGTTGTTGACTTTCCCGGTGAACAGCATGGCGATGGTTTCCACAGTTTTCTGTCCGGCAAGGTCATTGTCGAGGTAGCAATGGATGAACGGATATTCTTGCAAGTGTCCCAATGCCTTTTTAAGGTTGTTTACGGAGTTCATCACGAGATGGTCGCAAGGAACTTCAAGGCATATCTCCCTGTCTCCGGCCTGCCGCAGGGTCATATAGGAGAGAAAGTCCATGAATCCTTCGAAGACGCACACGTGGCCCTGCGTCTCGCCGTGCGTATGGCTTATCAGCGAAACATCCTTATTCTTCAGGCAGCCCTTGTAGTAAGGGTTGCGCACTTCATAGCCTCCTGACAGATTACAGAATGCCAGTCCGAAATAGTGTCGCTTGCGCAACTCATAATGCACTTCCTTGCAGAATATCTTTCCGATGTCGGCATCGATCATCCGGGAATGGAGGTACGACAGCAGCGCATGGTGTCGTAGCGGCACCACCCTTATATCCTTCATTTCCGCTTCCACCGGCCGGAGCATCACCGCCGGAAGCCGAACCCTCGGCAGTTCATTGGTTCCGGTGTGCCGTTCGATGCAGGCCAGCACCTCGCTTACACTGTCCGTTCCGTACAGGTGCTTGCCCAGTTCCACGAGGTCGCCCCCGGTAGCCGCCCCGAAGTCATACCATTCATTGAGCCGGTCGTTCACCTTGAACGACGGCGTCTTTTCTTCCCTGAAAGGGGAAAGATACCAGTATTGTCCCCCGCGCGCATTCTTCGGCTCATGGCCGAGAAGTCGCAGGTAGTCCACAATCCGTATTTGTTTCGCTTCCGATATGTTCATGTGCATCCTGTGTTTAGTATGGTTTCTTTATATATACCCGCAAACTAAACCGATACGGCTCAGATGCTGAAATTCTCGTTGTAACGGTATTCCCGGCCATTCTTTTGTATCGCGTTATGTTGAATCAGGAACTTACACAGATTGACCAGGGTATTTCTTCCTCTGGTGTAACCGATGCTGTCATATCCCTTTTTTAGTGCGTCAAGCAATGCCTGATAGCCAAATGAGGTGTTGTCGGAAAAGGCGACTTCCAAAGCAGAACGGTGTAGCTGTTCTGTCATGTCAAGGTATGAAGACAGCCTGTCTTTCTTGTTCATCTTAAATTGATAGTCTTTTACCAAATGGGGAAGCGAGTCTTCTCCGATTTCAAAGGCAAATGGTACAAACTCTTTATCCCTGATATGCATAGCTCTTACTTCACTGATTCTTCCGTTTTCTATATTTTTGGAGATTTGCAAGATGGTTTCAGCTTTATTATTCAATTCGGTACCGATATGCCCCCTGGTATTGTCATCTCCTTTATTCAGGTGGAGTACCGTATGGATGTGAAGCTCGTAATAGCTTGACCATCTCATCAGCTCATTAATAATATCAAGTGACTCGCTTGGACTGTTGATGTCATGGATTAAGTCGCGTATTCCATCTATGATAACCAGCCCGATATTTTTTTCTTCATGGAGGGCCCATTTGATGATGTCCCTGCGTTGGTCGGGAGTGTATTCGCGGAGAACAAAAAACTCAATGCGGTCATTCTCCTGGTCTATGGGCATACCTGCCAGTTTCAGTATTCTTTGAAGTACCTTATGACAGTGGCATTTGCTCTGTTCCGTATCAATATAAAGGATACGGTTCTTGCACGGAGGCAAGTCAGCTTTGTATTTCAATACCTCTCTTCCGGAAAGCGCCGATGCGACTATGGCGCTTACATTGAAGGTCTTTTTGCTTTTAGGTTTCCCCGTGGATGCACTGAAATTGCCTAATGTGGCTATGGTCACACCGTCAATCTGGACAATCTCTTGAGGGAAATCGTATTGTTCTGTGACATTGAGCCGGATATATTTCAGCAGCGACTTGTATTTCGCCTCGTCTATTCTGTGCGTATCCGGAAACATAAAATTAGATCTTTCCGTTTCCATCTCTTCTTGTTCTGCGTTTACGTTTGTTGTTGTTTTCAAGGCGATACGACATAACATTGGCCTGTTTGTCGATTTCTTCGTAGGAGAAACATGGATTACGTCTTATCCAGTCGTTCAGGTCGTCCCGGAGTACGAATATGTTCTTGCCGTTGGGCTTGTAAACGGTAAGTTCCTTGGTGGATGTCAGCTTATAGACAAAGCTCTTGGATACTTGCAGATACGCTGCAACTTCGTCTATGTTCAGAAAATCCTTTGCCGCATATGCTATCTTTTCCACGTTTTTCAGATGAGCCAGCAGTTCGTCCAGCTTGGCGAAACGTTGCAGGTAGTTCTCTACTCTTAATATTTCCCTCTGAAAGCCCTCCAATGTATTTCCCTCAATGAAGACACTTAGCCTTTCAATGCGGGATAGTATGATGTCCATGTCATTCTTTTTCATAATACGTTGTTTTTAATTGCCATTTCCTGATGGGGTTTCACTTGATTTCTCAAAGCCCAGTCGCACAACTCTTTCCTGTTGAAATAGACGAGTTTGCCGTTGGGCTTGTAATGGGGGATTTGTTTGGAGGCGGTCAGCTTGTAGATGTAGCTCTCTGACAGCCCCAGATAGGCGGATGCCTCGGAAATGGTCAGCACTTCTTTGGTAATCCACATGCGCTCCTTTATCTGACGGACAAAATTCTCTATATTGGGAATTTTATCGACTTCGCCGATTCGCTGCTCCAAGGATTGGATACGTTCGATGGGTTTCTCGGATGTCATTTTGGAAACCATGTTTTCCATCTGTCTGATATATCGGAAAACTGGACTGCTTCCACTGTTTGTTCTTCGTTGTTTCATTTATTGCTAAAATTAAATTTGACAATAGAAGGTTTGCCCTCCGCAGTTATTGATTACGGAGGGCAAAGTTATGGACAGCTTCCTGATGAGCATGTTGATAGTGTTGAGTGTCAACGTTTCTATCAACACGACTCTCAACAAATTTGCTTTCTTTTAGTCTATTTCTTTGTCTTTGATTAGCTTTATGTACCGGTCTATTGTCGCGAAGAATTTCTTTTCAGAGATACTCGGTTGTATGTCCTTTATCCTGTTAAGGGTAGAGGATAGGTCATGCTGATTGAGAAATTTCTTACCGGAAGAACTTCTGACAAGCTGCTTTTTGGCAATGACCGATTGCCAGTCATACGGTATGATGTCGTGCATGGCGAGTTTGTCAAGTAGCAACACCAACCGTGTGTTGTTTTTCGATGTGACCGGATTTAACATGGCTCTCTCATATCGGGTGATGACATCGTTCACATCCAGTTGTTCTATAAACAGGCCGACCTCATTGACAAGCTGTACAATGAGGCCGATTGTGTCTTTGTCAATCAATGGCTCATAGGAATCTGGCAAAGGGGGCTGTTCTGATTGACGGCTGTTTTGGAAACTTTGTATCCGGGATTTTGTTTGGAGATGTTCGGATGTATTGAATGTATCGAGCAATTTTTTAATTTGGGTTTCGTCTAAGGTGGACTGACTGAAGTATTGGCATACCAGCTTTTCATGGTTTTCCAATAGCTCTGAAACAATGCAATAATTCTTCTGATGTTCATTCTTGCTCCAAGCGTCAGTAGCATCGTGGTATTGCGTCGAATGAATAAAGTCAAGCATGAAGCGCCTGTAACATTTTCTGTGAGTTAGGACTTCAGCTTTATAAACTTCATGGGCTTGATAGACCAACCGGAATAACCCTTGTTCACCGGTTTGCGCAGGAGTCTTTCCGGCTCCGCGCATCGCTCTTTTCAAAAAGAGAGAGGAGCAAAGTTAAATTCTTTGTCATTGCTTGATTGAATTTGATGTTAGGTAATATATGCTTTAGCCTTTCTATCGGAGGCTGTTGCTTCCTTTTTTATTGTACAACTATTATACTCATCAGCAATTCTTTTCAATTCTATGTCATAGGTATCCAGTTTCCCTTTACTTATGATCGACCGGAAATTGCATCTTAGGCTTTCCCGGTTTATGGGCTTGCCTTCTCGAATTTGAAAGCAGTTGGCGCATTTTGTCCAAAAGTCAAAAGGATTATCTGCTCTGAATGACAAATAAACGAAGTACATGAGTGATACCTGACTTTTTATCCATAATACAGGCCGGGTAAATACCGTTTCATCAAAAATTCCCATGAATATATCAATTGAAGTGGTTGGCGAAATATATCCGCCATTGATGAGCCCTGAAAATACCGCTTGTTTCTTTTCTTCGCTTTTGTCTGAATAGAACACCTCTTTGCCAATGTGGATAATCCGCCCTTTATTTTCCACTTTTTCTTTTGCGGTTTCTTCAATATGGTTAAATTCTTCACAGATGGCTTTTAGTCTGGTGTCAAATCTATCCATCCACCCTAAGCGTTTAATCGAGCTGTAACCTGACTTAAAACATGCTATATGGGGAGCTTTTCCGTTGATTAGAAAACATTTTCCGCCTTTTACCCATAAATTCTTCTTGTTCCATTTGCCAAAAGCCAAATATAAAAAATATGCCAGCAAGCGTTGCTCCTTAATCCATTCGACAGGTTTTACAAACTTCGCTTTGTCAAAAATCCCATTAAAGACATCGAGCGTTGTATCAGGAGCAATATACTTGTATTTTATCAGCTCGTTGTACATCTTGGTTATATCTTCTGGACTTTGTGGGGTATAGAAGGTCTCAATCCCACACGATGACTCTAAGGGCGAAAAGTCCACTTCTGGATAAAGGGATTTCGCGTATTCGTAGAATTTGGTCCTGTATTTAGGGATACTGCATGTGCTGATTCTATACGAGGTAGTATGGCTCCATTGTTTCTCGAAATCTACATAAATTCGTGGAAATTTGCATATAGAAGATACTGCAAATGCAATGACTCTCAGTTGTAGTGTTTTTGTATCTGGAGTTGGCTGGAAATGATTGTCCAACAGTCCGGCATCAACGGCTCTTTGCAAAAGGGTTGCTACTTGCTCATTGGCCAGCGTCTCTACCAAATCCTTGTATTGGCCTTTTTCTTCACGCTGATACTGCCTGCATATTTCAAATAATGACTGTAACCTTTTAATAGAATCAATAAGTAGTGTCACGCAAGCAGTAGGAGTTATGTCTTCCTTGTGTTTTGCCAGATACTTTTTTATTTCGTCTGTATATCCTATGCTTGTAATTTGCCGTGCAAGGGAAGGGGATGGCTCTTGGCTTATATATTGCTGTATGTCTGCCGTCCATTCCGCTAACATTAATAACTGAGGTGTAAGAAAAGAAAAATCCAGAATAGTGTCTATGTCTATCCCATATTTTAATTCTCCCAGAATCTTGTTTATCTTGGCTACTTTTATAACGAAATCTTGTCTTGTCATAAATCAAATGCTGTTAACCGATTTCCGGAATAAGTGATACTGCGTTCTGCTTGTTCTTATCAAGAACCTTGGCATATATTTGTGTCGTGGAAAGTTCTTTGTGCCCGAGCAGTTTTGATACAGTATAGATGTCCGTGCCCAAGTCGAGCATCAGGACTGCGAAGGTATGGCGCCCGCAATGGAATGTTAAATTTTTCTTTATTCCTGCAGTCATGCTCCATCGTTGCAACTCTACGGATGTCCAGGAGCCGTATGTGAATCCGGTAAAAACAGGATCTTCTGGATTTCCTCTTTCTCCAAGATATTTTTCCGCTTGAGGTGAAATATCCAAATATTCCTGGCCGCCGGTCTTTTTCTGTTTGAAGATAATTCTTGTGAACTCACCAAATTTTTGCACGTCTCCCCACAAGAGTTTTTGGATGTCGGATTTACGCAATCCAGTCAGGCAGGAAAAGAGGAACGCACGTTTAAGTACGGGATAGCGGCACGGCGTTTCCGCTAATTTTCTGACTTCCTCTAATGTCAGATAATCACGCTTGACCTCTGCATCTTTGAACCCTTCAATTCCGCGTAATGGATTGACGGCAATAATCCTTTCATCATAAGCATGGTTGATACAGGCGCTAAGTTTTCTGAAATAGGACGCTTTCGAATTTTGAGACAGACCTTGAAACACATCACGTTCTCTGCGCGGCCCCCTGCGTTTGTGTGTGTCCTTTTCAACACTTTCTAAGAAATCTTTGAACCCCAAAATAAATTCTGGTGTAACATCTCTGAAAGTTGTTTTCTCATCGCAGTACAGCTCCAGATAACGCAA
The DNA here is from genome assembly GCF_002161565.1 of Bacteroides sp. An51A. Classification (NCBI taxonomy): domain Bacteria; kingdom Pseudomonadati; phylum Bacteroidota; class Bacteroidia; order Bacteroidales; family Bacteroidaceae; genus Bacteroides; species Bacteroides sp. An51A. The sequence goes on along the minus strand of NZ_NFIC01000007.1, from coordinate 157,250 downwards.
GCAACTTTGCCAGTTGCCATAGTTGCCTCTTGTATCTGGAGTATTCCGTTCTTTAACCATGTTACGGTAATATTCCAGGAATGGAGTATCCTCCTTGAATTGATGAGTGAATGTATATTCCCCGTTTTGAATCTCAATTAAACGCTTTGATTTAATTGCTTGAGCCGTTGCTAAAGTCTGTCGGTTCTGTTCCCGCTCGATAGGTGTTTTTGCTTCTATCAAGTATAATTTCAGGTATTCTTTGTGACGCTTCCCGTTTCTATATATGTCAAGATACAGGCTGATGTTTCCATTGCTCAGCTTCTTCTCACGGAGCTTGACCGGTTCCTTTTGTGCGATAGTTTTCTTTGCCATGACTGTTTCCTGCTTTATTGGTTATTAAATTTTCCCTTTGTCGGGGGACAGTTTTTTGTCCCTCATTAATGGTCTGGGGGACAAACTGGGGACAAAAATAAGGAAAAAATATGTAATAACGCAGAAAACATGAAGAAAAAGAGAAAATACATATATCTTGAAAAGTGCCTGATAATACGCATTTTACAGATATATATTTTCTCTTTTTATGATTTTCTTTTCTTTATATCACTTTCCTATGCAAAAATGCTCAAAAATACTTCCAAGCACTTCATCTGTCGTTACATCTCCTACAATATCACTCAGATGAAAGATGCATTCGCGCAAGTCTTGCGAGATGAAATCGCCGGAGAGGTTTGTGGACAATCCTTCTTGCACGCGCCGGATAGCCGCAAGGGCATGGATGAGGGCTTCATAGTGGCGGGCGTTCGTCACGATGACATCTCCGGTCCGGATGTCTGGAAGAGCGGCAAATTCCACCAGCTTTTCTTGCAGGGCGATGATGTTTTGTCCTTTCTTGGCGGATATCTCGATGACTGTTCCTTGTGGAGAGAGGAAGGTGGGAGTGTCCGCTAAGTCACATTTGTTAAGGGCTACGATGACTTGTTTGCCTTCAAGGCGGTCGGCCACTTGTCGGTAGAATGCTTGAAATGCTGATTCTCCTTGTGATTTGTCACATACGAGAATTACGATTTGTGCCCGGTCAATGGCTTGGAAGCTGCGCTCAATGCCTAATGCTTCTATCGTGTCTTGGGTCTGGCGGATGCCGGCCGTATCGATGAAACGGAAAGTGATTCCGTTTAAGCTTATCGTATCTTCAATAATGTCACGCGTGGTGCCGTGGATGTCACTTACTATGGCGCGTTCTTCTTTTACCAAGGCATTAAGCAATGTAGACTTGCCGGCATTGGTCTCGCCTATGATGGCTACAGGAATGCCATTCTTGATTGCGTTGCCCGCATGAAAAGAGTTTGCCAGATGCTTGATGAGCTGTTCTATCTGTGTGGCAAGAGCCTGCAATTCTGTACGGTCGGCAAATTCCAGTTCCTCATGGTCGGAGAAATCCAGCTCCAGCTCCATAAGCGAAGTGAGGTGAAGGAGCTGGTTGCGCAGCTTTGCCAGTTCCCGGCTGAAACCTCCGCGCATCTGATTCATGGCCAGGCGATGGGTAGCTTCAGACGTAGAGGCGATAAGGTCTGCTACTGCCTCCGCCTGGCTCAAATCCATTTTCCCATTCAGGAAGGCGCGCTGGGTATATTCGCCGGGCATTGCCGTACGGCATCCTTGCCCGATGAGCAAATGCATCACTTGCTGGAGGATATACGCCGAGCCATGGCACGAAATTTCGGTGGCATCTTCGCCCGTATAGGAATGGGGGGCACGGAAGACAGAGACCAGCACTTCGTCGATAATTTCTCCTTTGCTGTTTTTGATATGCCCGAAGGCAAGGGTGTAGGGCTTGCGTTCCGTCAGAGGGACGGTTGAGCCTATGGGGGTGAAAATACGGCCGGTTAATGTCACGGCATCGGGACCGGACACGCGAACGATGCCTATCGCTCCTCCTTGGGCAGTAGCTATGGCACAAATGGTATCTTGTTGATTCATATGGATGGTTTGCTGTTATTATATATGGTGTCGGCAAGTATCCGGACTACTTCTTCAAGGTACAGTTTATCGGTTTCGTCAAACGTATTCAGAAGGTCTGAATCAATGTCGAGCACGCCTTTTACTTCGCCTTGGACAATAAGAGGCACTACGATTTCCGAACGCGAGAGCGAACTGCAGGCAATGTGTCCGGGGAATTGTTCCACGTCGGGCACAACCAATGTCTGCATCCGTTCCCAGGCGGTTCCGCACACGCCCCGTCCTTTCTTGATGCGATAGCACGCCACGCTTCCTTGGAAAGGCCCTAATACGAGTTCATCGTTTTCTACCAAGTAAAATCCTACCCAGAAGAAACCGAAGGCTTCCTTCAGGGCGGCACAGGTATTGGCGAGTACGCTTATTTCATGTGTTTCACCCTCGATAAGGGGGGCAAACTGGCGGAGAAACGTTTTGTAGCGTTCCGCCTTGTCTGTAATGTTTTCTTGTTTGAAATTAGCTTCCATTGTAATTAAGGATAAAAAATCAAATCCGTTCAAGCACGACACGGATAAGGTCGTCTATTTGGTTCTTGTAACCCGTATTGGCTTCTTGCTTTACCCGGTTGGCTATGACCATGCATACCGTTGTGGCTTTGTGCCCAAGCAAAAGGGAGAGTCCGGCTATGGCGGAACTTTCCATTTCGTAGTTGGTAATATGCTGTCCTTTGTACTCGAAACTCTCTATTTTCTCGTTCTGGTGCGGGTCGGCAAGAGGGATGCGCAAGCGTCTGCCTTGAGGACCGAAAAATCCGCCGCATGCCACGGTGATTCCTCTTACCATATCGTTTCTTGCGATGCGTTCCACTAATTCGTGATTGGCATGCACGGCGTATGGAGTGGGGGAGCAGAGGTTTCCTGTCCATCCCAGGTGGTTTAGCAAGGCGCGTTCCAGAGGAAGGTCGCTTACGGCATTCCGCCCCTCGTAAAAGTTGAGCAGCCCGTCGAAGCCGATGGAGATTTCCGAGCAGACGAAAGTGCCTGCGGGCGTATAGGGTTGAAGCCCTCCGCACGTGCCGATACGTACCAGTTCCAGTTGGCGCAAGCTGTCTTTCTCTTCACGTGTCCCGAAGTCGATGTTGGCAAGTGCGTCCAGTTCGTTGAGCACGATGTCGATGTTGTCGCATCCGATACCCGTAGAGACCACGGTGATACGCTTGCCTTGGTATGTTCCGGTGATGGTATGAAACTCGCGGCTCTGGATGTCGCACTCTTTCGTGTCGAAGTGCGAAGCGACCAGGTTCACCCGTCCGGGATCGCCCACCAGTATCACCTTGTCGGCAATCTGTTCGGGACGCACATGAAGATGAAACACCGAACCGTCTTCGTTGATGATAAGTTCGGATGGGGGAAAGTAAGTTTTCGTTTGCATAGTAGTCGTGTTTTTTTACCGCAGATTACACAGATTTTTCTTTCGCGTTTTTGCGTTTCTGCGTTCCATTTATCAATTGAAAATCTGTGTAATCTGTGGTGAGAATGTGAGATTCTATTTTCCTATCGGCTCGCCTCCCGCGGGATGCTGGTCGGGCTGGGCGATGCTGTTCCGCATGTCGGTATCCGCCTGGATGTTCTTCATGCGGTAATAGTCCATGATGCCGAGGTTCCCGCTCCGGAAAGCGTCTGCCATGGCCTTGGGCACTTCGGCTTCTGCCTGAATCACGTTGGCACGGGCCTCTTCCGCCTTGGCTTTCATTTCTTGCTCCAGCGCGACCGCCATGGCACGCCGTTCTTCCGCTTTGGCCTGGGCGATGTTCTTGTCGGCGTTTGCCTGGTCCATTTGGAGGGCAGCCCCGATGTTCCGGCCTATATCGATGTCGGCTATATCAATAGAGAGGATTTCAAAAGCGGTACCGGCGTCCAGCCCTTTGCGGAGCACGAGCTTCGAGATAGAGTCGGGGTTTTCCAGCACCGACTTATGATTCTCGGACGAGCCGATGCTCGATACGATGCCTTCGCCTACGCGTGCCAAGACGGTATCTTCGCCTGCGCCTCCCACCAGCTGGCGGATGTTGGCGCGCACCGTTACGCGGGCTTTGGCGATGAGCTGGATGCCGTCTTTTGCCACGGCGGTCACAGGAGGCGTGTCAATCACCTTCGGGTTGACCGACATCTGTACCGCCTCGAACACGTCACGTCCGGCAAGGTCGATGCCCGTTGCCATCTGGAAGGAAAGCTCGATGTTGGCTTTCGATGCCGATACCAGCGCGTGCACCACTTTCTCCACGTGTCCGCCTGCCATGTAGTGGGCTTCCAGTTCATCGCGGGTGATGGTGTTCAGCCCCGCCTTGTGGGCTTCTATCATGGCGGGCACGATGACATGGGGAGGCACGTTGCGGATGCGCATCAGGAAAAGCTGTACCAATGATACGCGTACGCCCGATACCTTGGCGGAAAGCCAAAGGAAGAAGGGAACGTAATGGAAGAATACCGCCAAAATGATGACAATTCCGATTACAGTAATAATTTGCAAATAGAGAGGAGGAACCATAGTGTATTTATTTTAAAGTGAATAAATCAGTTTCCGGCACGTTTTACGTATACCGTGTTATTATCGATGCGGGTCACTTCGATAGGAGTGCCTTCATCAATGAAACCGTCGGCGGATTGCACTTCGATGAGATGTCCGTTGATGTCAGCGTTCCCTATCAACGTGAGGCGTGTGGTGGATATGCCACAATCGCCCGCCTTTATCTGAATGTCTCTTAATGGGTTGTGCTGATAATTGAGTTCTTTCTTCAAGGAGAGCCGGTCAACCGTTTTCGAGCGCATCACCCATACGGTGATGCCGATGATGCCGAGAACCACGATGCCCAGCGTGACGAATCCCGCTTGCATACCCATGTCGCTGAAGGCATAATAAATGGCATAGAGCAGACTGCATGCCGACGCGATGCCTGCAAGGGTAATGCCCGGCACGAGGAACACTTCGATAAGGAAGAGTATCAGTCCTGCCACGATAAGCGCGATGATGATAAGTATTTCCATAATTATTTTGATTTACTTAATTCTGTATTCCGTATCTTCTTCTCAAGAACCGTAATTTCATCCCGCAAAGTTTTCACGCGCTGCTCTTTGTCTAAGATACCTGGGGCAAGCTGCTCTTTTCCCGTCCGGTTGCTTTCGCGGTATGCCGTACGCAGGTTCTCCAGCGAAGTCTGAAGATCGGTCAGGTCTTTTTCTTTCTGAAGATATGATTGAAATTGCTCGCGTGCCTCTTTCGAAGCGAAGTCGGAAAGACGATGATAGATGACATTGTCATCCACTACAAAGCGAAAGTCACCACTCTTCTTTTTCGTATCTTCGGCATACGTCACTTGTGCCAGGCGTTGTCTGGCATTCCGCACCACATTATCGCTAGTCTGCGTTCTCTTTATTTCCTTCAGGCTGGCAAGGGCAATGATGTCCTCAGGGGCGGAGGTCTCAAAGTCGTACACTTCTTTCGATTCGTTAGGGACGAACACGTAGACGCATACCTTACCTTCGGGCTGGTAGCGGTCGGAGGCGAACCAACCGAGGTGGTTCACTTCGTCAATGGCATACATGTAATCATTGGCTGGCGAGTTGAACGGCATTCCTATGTTGTCGGGGCGCAGGTAGGTATTGTCATCCGAGTCATAGCGCGTAATGAAAATGTCGAGCCCTCCCACGCTTTCTTCTCCTTCGGCGGCATAATAAAGAGTGATACCGTCCGAATCAAGGAAAGGGAAATTCTGGCTATATTCCGCTTGATTTATTCCATGTAAAGGCTGAGGGTCACTCCAGTGGTCGATGAGTTTTATGCGTGAATAGAGATGTGTCTTTCCTTCGGTATCAACCTGCGGAAAGAGGGTTTTGTCACCCCATTCGTTGGTATATACGACACCATCTCCATTATCAGTCTGTTCGATACTTCCCGAAGCCTTGCTTAATTTATAAGCGGAGAGGAAGGAGGTTTTGTCTACCGTGAAGCTATCTATTACAGTCACTCTTTCTGTTCCCCGTAACATGCGGGCAGCCATCCGGCATCGAGTCAGTAATTGTTCCGCTTCTTTGGTGTTCCGCTTTTTCTTTTCCAGCCATGCGATATGCTCTTCTATATTTTCCACCGCATCGTCAAACCGGTATTGAGTGTAATATAGTTTGCCTAAATACAGGTAGGCATTAATCACTTTACGTGCCGCGCTCTTTTCCAAATAGGGCTGCGACTCCTCCCATGCGCCTGTCTCAAAGCAGCATGCCCCATACCAAAAGTTATAGTTGGCATTCGAAGGTGCACGTTTCACTAGTTTTTCGAATACGGGTTTGGCTTCGGAAAATTTGCCTTCGGTAAACCATTCTTTGGCTTGATTCAATGTCTGTGCGTATGTCGTCCCTCCGCACGTAAGTGTGAGAAGCAGGATAGCAAGTGTATATTTTTTCTTGTTCATGTGTTCTTTCCGTGTTGTTTTTATCAAAAGTACAAACTTTCTTTGAATTTCGAAGCATATTTTTGATTTCTTTTTTTCAGTATCGCTAATTTGATGTACTTTTGTGCCCGATTTTGTAAAAATATGGAGAAAGAAGACAAACTGATACGCACCATCAGCCGGAGGTTCAACAAAGGGGTGGTGGAATACGGACTGATAGACGAAGGTGACAAAATACTGGTGGGGCTTTCTGGTGGGAAAGATTCGCTGGCTTTGTTGGAATTGTTGGCAAAGCGTTCGCGCATTTACAAACCGCGCTTCTCGGTGGTGGCGGCACACGTAGTGATGACAAATATCGCTTACGAGTCGGATACCGATTACCTGTGTGCGTTCTCCGAAACTTTGGGAGTGCCTTTTGTGCGTTATGAAACTTCGTTCGATCCTTCTACTGACACTCGTAAGTCGCCTTGTTTCCTTTGTTCTTGGAACCGGCGCAAAGCATTGTTCACTGTAGCGAAAGAGCATGGATGCAACAAAATCGCTTTGGGGCATCATCAGGATGACATCTTGGAAACTCTTCTTATGAACATGACCTTTCAAGGTGCCATCAGTACAATGCCTCCACGCTTGGTGATGCGTAAATTTGATATGACTATCATTCGTCCCCTGTGTCTCGTACATGAAGCGGAACTGACGGAGCTGGCACGAGCGCGCGGCTATCGGAAGCAGGTAAAGAATTGTCCTTACGAGCACGATTCGCATCGTGCCGATATGAAAGTCGTTTTAAAGACACTGGAGCAGATGAATCCCGAAGCCCGTTATAGCTTATGGAGCAGTATGGCGAATATTCAGGAGGATTTGCTTCCGGTTCGTATGACTCATAATTAATTATTCATTAAAATAAAGATGTTTACACAAGGAATTTATTCGATTGTATTGTTGGTTTTTTCGAACATCTTCATGACATTTGCCTGGTATGGGCATCTGAAGATGCGCGAAGAGTTCAGTTGGTTTGCTTCTTTACCGCTGATAGGTGTCATAGCTTTTAGTTGGGCAATCGCTTTTTTCGAATACTGCCTGCAGGTACCTGCCAATCGCTTAGGATTTCGCGATAGTGGCGGACCGTTCGACATTATGCAGCTTAAAGTGATACAGGAAGTAATAACGCTTTCCGTATTCACCGTGTTTTCGATGATAGCTTTTAAGATGGAGTTGAAATGGAACCATTTTGCTGCTTTTGTCTGTCTGATCCTTGCAGTATACTTTGTGTTCAAGAAGTAGAGAGTATTTGTATGTATCCGGCGCCATCTGTCTATGCATTCTGAGGCACACAGATGGCGTCGGGAATATGTGTAAGGTCCTTCCAGACAAAAAAGCAATTATTTATTAGTTTTCGATGTTTTGGTAAAGGAATCGCTTGATACTCTTTTTTGCCGTTTTCTCGAACTCTTCGGGATAGAGGCGGATGCGGGTTATCTGGCAATAGGCGGGGAGTTGCTTGTTCAGTTCGCCGCGGTTCACTTCCATCAGCTGTTCCAGTTGGATGGCACTTAGCCCATGTGCGAAAGTATCTTCGTGGTCGGGGTAGACCAGCGCAATAAGCTTATCGCCCGAGAGAAGCACCAGCGATTCACCCACATAAGGCATGTTGTTGAGTCGTGCTTCGATTTCTTCAGGGTAGATGTTTTGTCCTGAAGCGGTAAGCAGCATGTTTTTACATCTTCCTTTGATAAAGATATTTCCTTCGGCATCCTTTATTGCCATGTCACCTGTGTGCAACCAGCCTTCGGCATCGATGGTTTGTGCGGTGGCTTCAGGATTTTTGAAATACCCGGACATTACATTGCGTCCCCGACATACCAGTTCTCCGGGAATGTGTCCGGGGTCGGGTGAGAGCACTTTCGTTTCCATATTGCTGACAGTCCTGCCACACGAAGTGTATTCGATTTCGTCCCACCGGCTATGACAGATAAGCGGTGCCGCTTCGGTCATACCATAGGCGATGGTATAGGGGAAGTTTATTTTGCGCAGGAAAGCTTCTACTTCGGCATTGAAAGGAGCTCCTCCTACAACGATTTCGATGAAGTTGTTGCCAAATACCTCCATTGCCTGATTGCGTATCTGTTCTTTTATCTTGTCACTGATGATGGGAAGTTTCAAAAGCAACTTGCCCAGTTTGTTGTCTACTTTGGGCAGGATGTTCTTTTTAAATATTTTCTCTACGATAAGGGGTACACAGGCAATGACACGCGGACGTATTTCTGCAAACGACTCGGCTATGATTTTAGGTGAGGGCATACGGGTAAGAAACCACAGGTGCACACCGACAGTTACTCCATACAAGAAATCGAAGGTAAGTCCGAAGATGTGTCCTAAAGGGAGCATGGATACAACGTTGTCACCGGCTTGCAGCCCCACTTTGCGATGGATGTGCTGAATATTCGACAAAAAACACCGGTATGGAAGCATCACACCTTTCGAGTATCCGGTAGTACCCGAAGTATAGTTGATGACAGCCAGTTCTTCCGGATCTTCACGCCGGTAAGACACGTGCTCGGCACGGAATCGGCATGGATAGCGCTTGCCGAACTCTTCGTTCAGATGCTCGCGTGCGTAGGTCAATTGTTTTGAGCGCGATACCACCAGGTCAAAGTTCTTCAATTCGATGATGCCTTCCAGCCTGGGCATAGCAGCCTCATTGAAATTTTCCCACACCTGGTCGCCTACGAACATCATCCGGGCATCGGAATGGTTGACAATATTGTGTACGTTGTCTGCCTTGAATTCGTGTAGGATAGGTACTGCCACAGCACCGTAAGTAATGATACTTAGGAATACAGCAGTCCAATTGGCACTGTTTCGTCCACATAGGGCAATCTTGTCGCAGGGTTTAATGCCGGCAAACTCGAAAAGGATGTGCATCTTTTCTATTTTCCGTGCCACGTCCCGGTATTGCAAGGTAGCACCTTTGTAGTCGGTCATTGCATCGCGGTCCCAGTTCCGGCGTATGCTTTCTTCTATTAATTGTATCAAGCTTTCTTTGTTCTCCATTTTTCTTAAAAAATTGCACAGAAGTTGGTGAATTGTGCGCAAAAGTAATAAAAATTTAGGCTTATAAGTGTATGTGTTGCGAACTTTTTCCAAATAAATGCCTCATTCCACATTGTTTTGATTTATATTTGGATGTCAAGCATGCCTTTTGATGAACATAAGTGAGTGCCCCGTTTCACATAAGTAACCCGGGCGTTTCACATAAGTGAGTCAGTCGTATCACTTATGTTCGTTTGAGGAGGATTTTTGGTCAATTGGAGATTGGTTATTTTTCAACAGTCTATTGATTGGTTAAAAATGGCTTTAAAAAAATGTCCTAAAATTAGGATATGTAGAATGAATCTTTTATTTTTGGGGTACAAAATGTATTATGCATATTACTAACTTTAATAATATTTATAACATCATGGAAAACGAAGCATTAATCAAACTTTGTACAGAAAAGGCTCAGAGCTGGTTGACTCCTGCTTATGATGCAGAAACACAGGCCGAAGTAAAACGGATTCTTGAAGACACAGACAAAACCGGACTTATCGATGCGTTCTATAAAGATTTAGAATTCGGTACAGGTGGTCTGCGCGGCATCATGGGTGCGGGTTCAAATCGTATGAACATCTATACAGTAGGTGCTGCTACACAAGGTATGGCCAATTACCTGAACAAATGCTTTGCCGGGAAAAAAGACATTGCAGTAGTAGTGGGGCACGATTGCCGCAACAATAGCCGTAAGTTTGCCGAAATTTCAGCTGATATCTTCTCGGCAAACGGCATTAAGGTATATCTTTTTGATGATATGCGTCCTACGCCGGAAGTATCGTTTGCTATCCGTCATTTGGGTTGTCAGAGCGGTATCAATATTACGGCTTCGCACAATCCGAAAGAATATAATGGCTACAAGGCATATTGGGAAGACGGTGCACAAGTGCTTGCTCCACACGATACAGGCATTATCGATGAAGTAAACAAGGTAAAGGTAACCGATATCAAGTTCCAGGGCGACAAAGAACTGATTCAAATTATTGGCAAAGATATCGATGATATTTATTTGGAAAAGGTGCATGGCATATCTATCGATCCTGAAGTAATCAAGCGTCAGAAAGACCTGAAGATTGTTTATACGCCGCTGCACGGAACCGGTATGATGCTGATTCCACAATCATTAAAGCTGTGGGGCTTCGAAAACGTGCATTGTGTTCCTGAACAGATGGTGAAGAGCGGCGATTTCCCGACAGTCGTATCTCCGAATCCGGAAAATGCAGAAGCTTTGACTATGGCCATTAACCTTGCCAAGAGCATTGATGCCGATATCGTGATGGCTTCCGATCCGGACGCAGACCGTGTAGGCATGGCTTGCAAGGACGATAAAGGTGAATGGGTATTGATTAACGGTAACCAGACCTGCCTGATATTCTTGTATTACATCATCAAGAACCGTATCGCAATGGGCAAAATGAAAGGCAACGAGTTTATCGTGAAGACCATTGTGACTACCGAAGTTATCCGTAAAGTGGCAGAAAAGAATAACATCAAGATGATAGATTGCTATACCGGTTTCAAATGGATTGCCCGTGAAATTCGTTTGCGTGAAGGCAAAGAGCAATACATCGGTGGCGGTGAAGAAAGTTACGGTTTCCTTGCTGAAGATTTCGTACGCGATAAAGACGCGGTATCTGCCTGCTCGTTACTGGCTGAAATCTGTGCTTGGGCAAAAGACCAGGGAAAGACTTTGTACGACATCCTGATGGAAGTTTATCTGGAATATGGATTCTCGAAAGAAGTAACCGTAAATGTAGTGAAACCGGGTAAGAGCGGTGCCGATGAAATCAAGGCGATGATGGACAACTTCCGTGCTTGTCCGCCGAAAGAATTGGGTGGATCAGAAGTGACCTTGACTAAAGACTACAAGACGCTGAAGGCTACCGATAACAAGGGCAATGTGACCGATATTGAAATGCCTGAGACCTCAAATGTGCTTCAGTTCTTCACGGCAGATGGTACGAAGGTATCTGTTCGTCCGTCGGGCACTGAACCGAAAATTAAGTTCTACGTGGAGGTGAAGGGCGAAATGGGCTGTCCGAAGTGTTATGCCCGCGAAACAGCCGCTGCTCTTGAAAAAGTAGAAGCTGTGAAGAAATCGTTGAATATCTGATCAGTAGCTTAGATTAATTACCAACTAATTCACATTTAAAGTGTGAATTAGTTGGTTTTTTTGTCTTCAGATATTTACTTGAAAATTCAAAAACACTTTCTGAAACAGGCTCAGGCATTGCGGGAAAGGAAATGTTCCCTTTCCAATTCCAGTAATTTTTCTTTTCGCCAAAGTCCGCCTGCGTAACCAGTCAAATTTCCGTTGCTTCCTATAACCCGATGGCAGGGAATAAGAATGCTGATGGGATTATGTCCGATAGCTCCACCTACAGCTTGTGCCGAAAAATGCTCGACACCTTTTTGGCGGGCGAGTTTTTGTGCAATGTCTTTGTAAGTGACGGTTTGTCCGTAAGGAATTTCTTTTAGTATATTCCACACAGCTTGCCGGAAAGGGGAACCTTGCGGTTGAAGGGCAGGCGGTACACCCGGAAGTTCTCTGTTGAAATATCGTTCCAGCCATTCAAGAGTCTCAACAAACACAGGAAGCTCCTTTTCAACGTAGGTAGCTGTCAGTGCAGGGTCAAAATATTTTTGTCCGTCGAACCATAATCCGGTCAGCGCTTCACCGTTGCTGGCAAGGGTTATGTCACCCAGTGGAGACAGGTATTTATATAGATATCCATTCATGCGAAATCGTTTTTTTATTGTAACAAAGATACGTTTTTCTTCCCAACCATCCAATGAAAGCTATGACTGTTTTTTTAGAAGCTGTTTTGAATTTATCGTGCGATGATTTGGGATGAGTTTTTGAGGCATTTCCGCTTCTGTGATGAGGAAGATAGCGGGCTATCTGACGAAGAACAGGAGCGAAAAAGACCAAAAAATCGCCCAAAGCACACACGAAAACGGATACATCAAGCCAAGAAAAACTTTTTGGAGAAATTCAAAACAGCTTCTTAGTGAATTATAAGATGCCATGCTTGCGGATGTACTCCATAAATTTTTCTTTGTAATTCTCGCCTACGGGAATCAGTGCTTTGGGTGAAAAGCAGATTCGGAATCTGGAAATTTCTTTGATTTTCTGCATATTGACGATATATGAGCGATGTACTCGCATGAAATGAGCGGGTAAACGAGCCTCCAGCCGTTGCAGGCTATAGAGGGTAGTAACGGGCTTCTCGCGTTCGTCGGTATAGATTCGAATGTATTCGCTCATGCTTTCAATGTAGTTGATGCTGTCTATGTTGATGCGTACAACCTTGTAATCGCTCTTTACAAAAAGAGTTTCGGGGTTCTCTGTTTCTGCAGTTGCAGGAATGGATTGTGAAAGGCTTTGCATCTTTTGTGCTTTTTCAGCCGCATGCAGGCAATCTTCGAATTCGAAAGGTTTCAGCAGGTAATCTACCGCGTTCAGTTTGAAGCCTTCGATGGCATACATGGGGTATGCTGTAGTAAAAATAACCATTGGCGGGTGTGTGAGCGACCGGATAAATTCTATGCCGTTTTTGTCTGGCATGTCGATGTCTGTGAATAATAAGTCTATGTTTTTCCCTTCTAAAAGAGATTGGGCCTCATGTGTTTCCAGACAAGCTTTTTCTAAAGTCAAAAATGGGATTCGCTTGATATATTCAGCCAGTTTAAGCAAGGCCAATGGTTCGTCGTCAAGGATGATACAGTTTATCATTGTGCTGGAATAATTAAAAGTACACGATATTGATTGTCTTTTCTTTCGGCATTCAGTGTATAATTATTGCCGAAAAGCAAGTTGAGTCTTTTTTGTATGTTGAGCAATCCGATACCTTGATGTTGGGTTGCTGCCGATTGGTGTGCCAGACTGTTCTTGCAGGTAAAATAAACAGAGTCCCCTTCTACATGGATGCTGGCATCAATAAATGAGTTGTCGCAATGGCTGATGCCGTGGGTAAAAGCATTTTCCAGCAGCGAAATGAAAAGCAGGGGAGGAACTTGCACCTCAGGGATGATGATGAATAACAAAGGGATAATGAATATGACGGCTGTTACATATCCGGCATATTGCTTTTTCAATAGCAGGACCGGAATCAGTACATAGTTATTTATTAAGAAGAGGAAAAAAAGGGACTGGTAATAATCCACATATCAATGGCAGGACGGGTAATCTCGGTTTTTCCATTAGTCTGATATGCCATCAACAAGGCATTGATGATAGGAGTAGCAAAAATCAGTATGGCAATTGTTGCGTAAATTGTATGCTCGAAAAATTGTTGTTTTTGTAAAGTAGTCATAGTCTTGTCGTCTTTTTAATATTGCATGAAACAAAGATAAAAGAAAAGATATGTTGCAGCAAAAATAATCGGCGAATTGGACGATTTCACAGACTGTTCAGCCAATTTTGCAAGCTATTGGGGTTATAGACATTTTAGCGTATAGAACGGTGTTTTTATTGAGAGAATCCTTTGGTTAGCTGATAGTTTTTTGCCGAGTGTTTGCAGTAATCTAATTTCGTAGTGGTGAGCCGACAGATGATGTGAACAATAATCCTAATTTGGAGCAGTTGCCAGGCTGGTAACAAACATCAAAAAGATTCCAAAACATGAATGTACAAAGTAAGAAGCTGTTTTGAATTTCTCCAAAAAGTTTTTCTTGGCTTGATGTATCCGTTTTCGTGTGTGCTTTGGGCGATTTTTTGGTCCTTTTCGCTCCTGTTCTTCGTCAGATAGCCCGCTATCTTCCTCATCACAGAAGCGAAAATGCCTCAAAAACTCATCCCAAATCATCACACGATAAATTCAAAACAGCTTCTAAAAAATCAATTTTTTTCTCATAACAGCTGCTACCTTGTGAAAGGTGGCGGCTGTTATACTTAATGAATTCCTGCAAACAGTCATACCCTTGAAAAATGAATATATACTGCATCAACGGTTGAATATATACTGCATTCGCGGTTGAATATATACTGCATTCGCTTACGGATATATACTTCATCGGCAGATGCAGTACTACTGCGTTTTCAACTCGGCCGGATTGGCTGATGACGGAATTCATATCATACTTTATACAAACGTTTTTCGGTTTAAATATCATATTGTTGACAAGTGATTAGGCCTTTCCTTGTATGTATGTGCCGAAATGACAGATTCATTATGAAAATAGAGCGATTTACTGATAAGATAATCCGGTTGGTTGATAGTTTTTGGTATGGGATGAAAGAGCGCTTAACTTTGAAACATCATTAAAACAAAGAAGATATGAAAAGATACATTTGTAGTTTGTTGTTGGGGATGGCTTTCGGCGGAGAAATGTTTGCCGTGGCAGATAATTTTTCTGCTTTTCCTTGGCAAGCAGAAGAACAGGTAAAGGAAGTCCCCAACCCGGAGAAGATGGCAAAAAGGCGAACGGACGAAATGAACGAACTTTTGCAATTAAGCGAAAAGCAATACAAAAAAATATATAAGCTTTACTTGAAACAGGAAAAAGAAAAAGTGGAAAGGATGACAGAAAGACATCTGCCTGAAGGAGGGCGTCCTCCAATGCCTCCTGAAGGAGGAGGAGGGATGCCTCCACAAGGCGGAATGCCTCCGAGAATGGAAGGGATGCCACCTTCGATGCCCATGAAGAATGAACGGGAAGATATGCAGAAACAGATAAAAAAGTTCGACAAGAAGTTAAAGAAGATTCTAACTGACGAACAATATGAAATTTGGTCTTCCCGAACTCCTGCAGGGAAAGAGGACGAGATGTTGGTACCGGAAATGCTGATGGAATGAAAACGATAATAATATGGAGTGTGTTTGTTTTGTCAGTTATCAGTTCCTGCCAGCAAGCAGACATCGAATATTATCCGATAGAAAAGCATCATTTGGGGGAAACTTATACCTCATACACAATAAATAATGTGATGCAAAGCGATTCGGCAGGAGTGGTAGTATTCAATTTTTATCCCGAAGAAGTAACCAGTCTGTCGTATATCAATTACGATGAAGCGACATGTGTCTTTACTTTTCACCGGGGAGAAACGGCCGACTATCTTATTTCCTGGGATTATGAAACAGACGGCAACTACGTGGAAGTACAGTATGGACAGAATGCGATGTGGTATACCGTTAATGAACAAAAACACACAGGCGAATACCTCTTACGGGCGAATGACGGTATGTCAGTGCGCATGTGCATGCGGTCGGGAGGAAGTATGTATATTGAAAATGGGGAAACGTTTTATCAGGCAAATGTGACAGTGATAAAGTTTTCTATTGAAGAAGCGGCAGAAGAATAACCGCCGCTTCTTTTTATTTGTATCTTTGCCGTTGTTTTATGAACAAATAAAAGAATGATGAAAAAACGGACAAAGAATATTCTGAAAATAACCAGTTTGTCGGTCGTTGCACTGATTGTTCTGGCGTTGGGAGGCATAGCTTTGGCGGTTAATTTTATATTTACGCCCGAAAAACTTACTCCAGTGGTATTGAAGGTATCCAATCAGGTCTTGAATGCCAAATTGGATATGAAAAGTGTGGAATTGACTTTCTTTTCCACATTTCCCCGTTTCGGACTGAAACTGACAAATGGAAGTCTGGTCTCGAAAGCGTTGAAAGACACATTGTGGCAGAAAACAGATTCATTGGTCGCGTTCGACAAGTGTGTGGTGGTAGTTAACCCGTTGGATTATTTGTATAAGAATAAAATTACGGTTAATTATCTGGGATTGGAAAATGCCTCTGTCTATGCTTATAAAAGTAAGGAAGGGGTGGCAAACTGGGACATCATGCAGGTTGACACTTCTGCTGTGGCAGCAAAGGATACGGTAACGGCAAAGCCCCTGACGGGAGGCATTGACATCCGCCGGGTTTCGCTGAAACATGCAGATGTGGTTTTTGACGACCGCGACACACGGTTGTATGCCAGCTTGCAGAATGCTTCTTTAGGATTGCGTGCCGCTCTGCATAAGGAACGTTCGCGATTGTCGTTGAAGTTTAAAAACGATAACATTATTTTCTGGCAAGACGGTCAGTTGTTGCTGCACCGGATAGCTGCAGAGTTGGATACCGACCTTGAACTGGAACGGCAAACACGTAAACTGGTGTTGCATGATGCCGGCATCAAGGTCAACGGTATTCATTTTGATGTGAAAGGGACATTGCAGGGCGATACGGTTCGTCGGGCACTGGCTGTAGATCTCACATACGGTCTGCATGCTCCTACGCTTGAAACGGTACTGAGCATGATACCCGAAAGTATTTTAAAACGTGAAAGCATGACTGCCAAGGGGGAAGTGATGATGCGGGGAACGGTAAAAGGCTGGTACGGGAAAAAACAGGTACCTGCTGTCACACTGGATGTCCGTATCAAGGATGCTTCTGCCAAATACGATAAATTGCCCTATGGAATTGACCATCTCTCGGCAGATTTTCAAGCTTTTGTAGACCTGATGCGTCAGAAACCTTCGTATGCCGATTTGAAAATTTTCCGTTTCCAAGGTGCACATACCGATGTATTGGCAGATGCGAAGGTGGATGATTTATTGGGTGATCCGGTGATTACGTTCAATACCCAATCAAAGATAGACCTGACTTCGTTGGCACAGACTTTCCCGTTACAACAGGGAGTAACTATCCAAGGAGCTGTCGAAGCAAACTTACGGTTGAAGACACGGTTGTCATCTATTAAGAAACGTGATTTGGGACGTATCCGGGCGGCAGGTAAAGTCACGATGAATGACATGTCGCTGCAAGATACAGCCAAAGGCTTCGAGTTTACCAGCGATGCATCACTGGCATTTTTAGGCAATGATTTCTTGGCCGCCCGTGCTCAGATAAGCAAGCTGGTGTTACGCTCTCGCCGTCTGGATGCCAATCTTTCCAGTCTTACCGCTACAGCAAAAACAACCAATCCGCAGGATACGGCACGAATAGCTAAAATGGATTGCAAGGTGGAATTGAATCAATTGAAAGGGAATATGGGAGATTCATTGGCTGTGTTTTGTAAGAAGACTACTGCCACTATCAGTCTGGAGCCAGGACAGCGGAATCCTTCCATGCCACGTATCGGACTTTCAATGGAGGCAGATACATTGTTTGCACGTGCAGGCGATATCCGGTTCGGTATGGACAAGGCAGGGTTTGGCGTATCGGCAGAAAAGGTGCGCGATTCATTGTGGATACCTAAAGGCATCATTGGTTTCAATCGCCTGAAAGTAAATGTTCCTCAATTTGCTTTGCCTGTCCGTATGCGCAAGACGGCACTTACTGTAGGCGACCGTCGGATAACATTGAAAAATGCCAGTTTCCGTATTGGCCGTTCCGATTTGACAGCAAGTGGTGTGGTTTACGACTTATATGGCGTAATGAAGCATCATAAGGTATTGCGTGCCCAGTTGGATGTGTCTTCGCACAACCTTGATTGCAATCAGTTGATTAATGCCCTCAGTTTTCCGGCAGACACGGTGGATACGGAAGAGGCTGCAGAAGAGAAAGTGGATACAGCCTCGGCAATGAAATTGTTTATCGTGCCGAAGAACATAGATTTCGAACTGCAGACAAATTTGAAAAGTGTACGTTACGACAAAATGGTATTCGAAAATGTACGTGGTGAAGTAAACGTCCGGGATCAGGCTGTGCACCTCAATGCTTTGCGGATGAAAGGATTGGATGCAAGTATGTTTGCAACGGTGGTTTATCGGGCCACAGAGAAAAAGCGAGGATATGCGGGATTTGATTTCAGGCTGCGTAGAATCAATATCGGTAAACTGGTTGATTTCATTCCTTCGTTGGATACCATCGTGCCAATGCTTCGTTCGTTCAAAGGGCAGGTCAATTTTGATGCTGCGGCAGAAGCCCGGCTTGATTCGAACATGAACATCAAAATACCCAGCCTGCGTGCCGCAGTCCGTATCGATGGTGACAGCTTGGTATTGATGGATGGGGAAACTTTTTCCGAGATATCAAAAATGTTGAGGTTCAAAAACAAGAAACGGAATGTGTTCGACAGCATATCAGTTAATGTAACGGTGAAAGACGGTAATGTGACGGTATATCCGTTTGTAGTGCAAATAGACCGTTATAAAGCTGCAGTGGGAGGGACACAAGGATTGGATATGAATTTCAATTATCACATATCCATTTTGAAATCGCCTTTGCCTTTCAAGATGGGAGTTACCATAACGGGCAATCTGGACAAGATGAAATTCAAACTGGGTAAAGCGAAATATAAAGATGCGGTTACACCGGTGGCCATCCGGCAGGTAGACAGTACGCGGGTTAACTTAGGACGTGACATCGTGAACGATTTTCGGAATATCGTGAGGCGGAGAGAATAGCCTTACCGAAGTATTTTGGGGAAGCGGAAGGCAAAAATAAGGGTACAACAGATGGCTGCTGTTGCATCTGAAATGCCTTCTGCTGCAAATACACCATGCACACCCATGATATGTGGAAGAACAAGTGCCAAAGGAACCAGAAGGAAGACTTTTCGCAAAAGGGCGATGAAAATGGATACTTTTGCCTGACCCAGTGCCACGAACATATTTTGGCAAGTACGTTGCAAGCCGAATATGGTCATACCGGCAAGGAATATGGGCATCATTTGACATACAACGGTTATTAGTTTTTGATCGGTAGTAAAAGCGCCAGCTATGACTGAAGGAAACAGTATCATAAACACAATCAGCACAAAGTTGAATGAAAACATCGAGATAAGCGCAATCTTGAAACACGATTTGACACGATTGAAATTGTGATGTCCGTAGTTATAGCTTACAATAGGGACAAATCCTTGTGCAAATCCGGTTAGTGGAACACTGACAATCATCATTGCACTTTGCATAATAGCGAGTGCACTGACGTAGATGTCGCCAAAGCGCTCCAACGTACCGTTTAATACGAAGCTTACCAGGCTTTCAGTACTTGCCATGATAAAAGGAGAAATTCCCAGTGCCAGAACGAGAAAAAGGATGCTTTTGTGTAGCTTCATATACTGCCGTTCCAGCCGGAGGGAAGCTTTTCCGGATGTCAGGAAACTTAACGTCCAGGCCGCACTGCAAGCTTGCGACAAGATGGTGGCAAAAGCTGCTCCTTTTACTCCCATGTCGAATGTAAAAATGAACAGAGGGTCTAACGCGATATTCAGAATGGCACCTATCAGCACTGAGTACATGGCAATGGCGGGACGTCCTTGTATGTTGATAAAAGTATTGAGCCCTACCGACAATTCTACGAAGAGCGTTCCCAGCAGATAAACCGACAGGTAATCGGTAGCATAGCCGATTGTCCGTCCGGATGCACCGGTAAACAATAAAATCGGCTCCATGAAAATATATGCTATGGAGGAAGTGATAAGTGTAAAGATTATCAGTAAAATGAAACCGTTACCCAGTATTTTCCCGGCCCGTTCGCGATCGCCTTGTCCTAAGGCTATGGCTGCCAATGGAGCACCTCCAGCTCCTACGATAGATGAAAAGGCAGAAATCAGAATGATGACTGCGCTGGTCACACCGATTCCTGCCAGCGCATCAGTTCCGATGTCTGGAATATGCCCGATGTAGATACGGTCTACGAGGTTGTATAGTAGGTTTACAAACTGTGCCGCGATGGCTGGGAGTGCCATCTTGAATACCAGCGGCAGCATACGTTCGGTACCTAATCTTTCTTCATATGCATTGTTCATTGCGCCTTTGCTTGAAAAATCGTGCAAAGGTAATCAATTATTTGAATGCATAAACGAAGAGAAAGCTGGATTTTATCGCTCTTTGTTTGTGCTTTATGTCCCGATTTTGTTTCAAACGAATATCTTCATAAGTCCATAACATCTCCTTCTGAAAACGAAGATATACTTCATAAGCTATTCCAGTTAACTGCTACAGTCCATGAAGATAACTGAAACGGCAAAGTAATATATCTTCATTTTCACCTCATTATTTTAATAATGACCGTCACATGCTTTTTGTTTTATGCCATATCCATCAGGCGGTTTGCCTGCAGGCGAATCAGCGATTCATTATATTCATCTATCAGTTCTTTCATCACTTCGTCAACTGCTTGCAAGCGTTTGATTTGTGAGGCAACTTGACCAATTTCGATTTCTCCCTCAAAGATGTCTCCTTCGAATATTCCTAACTTGGCGCGTCCCCGTCCTAAGATCTCACGAAGTTCATCTACTGATGCACCGCGCAGTTCTGCTTCTTCAACCCGTTTGTAGAATTCATTTTTCACCAATCGGGTAGGCGAAAGTTGTTTCAGTGTCAGTATCGTGTCGCCCTCGTTCAGGCGCAGGCACCGGTCTTTGAACGAGAAGTGTGCCGAGCTTTCTTCGGTTAATGCGAATCGGGTTCCTATCTGTACGCCGTCGGCTCCCAAGGCTTGTGCGGCAAGGATGCTTTCGCCAGTCGCTATGCCTCCTGCAGCCAATAGGGGCAGAGTACATGTACGGCGAATGGCAGGGATGAGACACATGGTGGTGGTCTCTTCTCGTCCGTTATGCCCCCCGGCTTCGAATCCTTCGGCTACGATAGCGTCTACGCCCGCTTCCTCACATTTGGCTGCAAATTTGGACGAAGCCACTACGTGTGCCACGAGAATATCCCGTTCGTGAAGCCAGTCAGTCCATTTCTTTGGACTGCCTGCCGAAGTGAAAACGATTTTTACGCCTTCTTCGGCGATGATTGGCATGATAGTATCTATTTCGGGATACATGAGCGGTACATTTACTCCAAAAGGCTTGTCGGTAGCTGCTTTACACTTACGGATGTGCTCGCGTAAGGTTTCGGGGTGCATTGAGCCTGCTCCCAGCAAGCCAAGCCCTCCAGCGTTGCTTACGGCAGAAGCTAATCTCCAGCCGCTGCACCATACCATTCCACCTTGGATGATGGGGTATTTAATGTTGAATAGTCGGCAAATTCGGTTCATGGTATTTTTTAGTTAACAGTTAATAATGAATGATTTATAAAGTCCTTGCTTTGAATACCGGTTTGGTTTGTTGCGATTCAGGTTCGAAACCAAACCAATACGTAATGTCTTCGTTTTCGGCAGGCGGAAGCAGGCAGAGACGCAAGTTTTCGTGATAGGTGCCATTGAGCACCTCCCAATGTTCGGGAGGTAATACGTGTTTGGTACGGACGCGGTAGGCTGGTTCTTTCTTGAGCGACATGCCCGCTTCTATCCATGCAAGTGTCACGGCGGTTTCGTAAGCCGGATAGTTTTCTTGACAGAACTTATAGAGTAGGATGCCACGCCGTTCCAGGCTCATGGGCTGGTCAATGACGCCGATACGAGTCAGATGCTCCAAGAACCGGTGCAAGAATTCAGACTCTTCCACAATCAACCGGCGAGTGATTTCTTGCCAAGGTTTGGCATTGTAGAATCCGTCTATGAGGCGTGATAACATGCGTGCTGTTTGAAGTTCGTCGGGAGTGATTTCGTTGGTTTTCAATACTTCGTATGGAGGAAAAGGAGAGTAGCTGATGCTTAACTCCGAGCTGCGCCGGCGCATTTCCGTTCCGGGAAGAAGCTTTAGAGATTCCAATTGGATTTCGCCGGCACGATAAGAAGCCAACGTACGGACATCATCGAATATCTCTTTTAAATGATATAAAGGTAATCCTGCTATCAGGTCGGCATGGGTTTCCAAATTGGGCAAAGCACATAAGAATTCCAGACCGGACAGGGCATCTGCCAAGTCTCCTGCTCTCCGGCTGACGGTCAGCACTTCCTGATGGAGGCTTTGAATGCCTGCCTCTAAATGTAATTGTCCCTTTGGCATGGCGGCAAGTATTTCTTTCAGCTCTTCGGATAAAAGGGCGGGATGCACTTCTAAGTGAAAACGGATGTCTGGAAATTCGCGGAATAAATCGAGTAAGGCGCGGGCATGACGGGTATTGTAATTGAAAGTCCGGTCGAGCACCCGGATATTCCGGATGTGGTGCTCCTGAATCAAGGAGATTCGCCTTCGGATGGTTTCAATGGGAAGGGTGCGTACGGGTTTCTCGCCTCCGCTTACACAAAAGGCGCATGTATTGAAGCATCCGCGTGTAGTTTCCAGTTGCACGAAAGGTTTGCTCCAATTGAAGAACGGGCTTTCTTCGGGCGGGACAAGCCGGTCGAAATGCATCACTTGTGCACGTCCGTTATCGTGGTAGGTGGAAACTGTATCCAAATAACATAAGCCGGTTATGGTGTGCCATGCTTCCGGCTTGTTCCATATTTCCAGCCAGCGTGCGAAAACCTCTTCTCCTTCGCCTCGGAATACACAATTCACGAAAGGATAGTTACGTAGGAACCTTTCATTATCCCCCAAAAATTCGGGACCTCCCAGTGTGATGCAACAATCGGGGAGCAAAGCCTTGATACGTCCCAAAGTGTGAAGTAACATTTCGTGATTGAAAAGCCAGCAGGTAGCGGCTACGATATCCGGTTTCCGACGGAATACTTCAGCACTCGCCATGCCCGGATTTTCATTGATAGTTGCAGAAACAATATCCCACTCTATATCGGCACGTCCGATGAGTTGGGCTTGCAAGGCGGGCAAAGCCAACGAGGAATGCGCATACGAACTGTTCAGGTCAAGCCAAAGGATTTTCATGAGGAAATTTTATTAAAAACACAGATTAGCTCAGATTGACGCGGATATCATATTATTTAATTATGAATCAGCAAGAATCTGGGTTAATCTGCGTTTCATAAGAAATCAAAGCAAATATTGCGAGCTGATAGATTCGTGGCTCAATACACGGCGAATCGTCTCAGCAAACATGTCGGCTATAGAAAGCTGTTTCACTTTGGCACAACGGTTTGAGTACGGGATGCTGTCGGTGAATACCAGTTCTTCCAGTTGCGAGTTTTGTACGCGTTCGGATGCAGGACCCGACATGACACAGTGGCTGGCAATGGCACGTACCGAAGTCGCTCCGGCTTCTTTCATGATGTCGGCAGCTTTGGTGATGGTACCGGCGGTATCTACCATGTCGTCTATCAGCACTACATCTTTACCCTTTACATCACCGATGATTTGCATCGATGCTACCACATTGGCTTTTTCACGTGTCTTGTGGCACAATACCAAAGGTACATCCAGGTATTTAGCATACGTACTGGCACGTTTCGAACCTCCCACATCGGGAGTGGCAATGACCAGATTTGGCAAATGTAAAGACTGGATATAGGGAGCAAAGATGGTAGAACCGTACAGGTGATCGACCGGAATATCGAAGAATCCCTGAATCTGGTCGGCATGCAAATCCATGGTAATCAAGCGGTCAATGCCCGCTACGCTTAATAAGTCTGCCACTAATTTGGCACCGATGGATACACGGGGCTTGTCCTTGCGGTCTTGTCGTGCCCAGCCGAAATAGGGGACAACGGCGATGATACGTTTGGCCGAAGCACGTTTTGCTGCGTCAATCATTAATAAAAGCTCCATCAAATTGTCGGAGTTCGGAAAAGTTGACTGTACGAGAAATACGTGCTGGCCACGAATCGATTCTTCGTAAGATACTGCAAATTCGCCGTCAGCGAAATGAGTAATGTTCATGTTACCCAGCGGGCATCCCAAACTTTTGCAGATTTTCTCTGCCAGATATCTCGAGTTTGTACCCGAGAAGACTTTAAATCTTGATGTTTCGCTCATTGTTAAATATGTTGCCTTAAAAAAGTATATATACAAAGTTACACTATTTCTTTAGCCGGACAAAACATGTATCGAAAAAACTTCTAGTCAGCCAATTTCTTCAGTTTCCTGAATTGTTCAATCAGGTCACTGTAATTATAGTCATGCTCCGGACAGAACTTGTTCCACAATCCTCCCAATACGGCACACCCTCCAAATCCGAAATCTTTTACTTGCAGGATATTGCTTTCGTCAATACCTCCCAATGCGATGACACGTTTGTCGATGATGCCGTTTTTAGCTGCAGCCCGGATTTCTTCAGGTGTGAAAGCCGAATCGTATCCTTCTTTCGATATGCTGTCGAAGATAGGACTGAGGAACACGTATTCGAACTGGGGCTTTTTCTGTTTCACTTCTTCCAGCGAATGACAGGAAGTAGTGATAGGACCTGAATAGTTGTCGGGTATCACAGAATTATGGCTGTTGATATGAATCCCTCTTAACTTATATTCTTCTTTCAGGTAGAAATTCCCATGTACGACAATACGCTTCCTGTATTTTTCCGGAATCAATGTCAGCAATCTTTCTGCATAGACCGGAGTGGAATCGGTTTTGCGTAAATGAAGAATCTCCAGTCCTTCTTCGAAAAGGGCTGTCAGTATTTTATCTTCTTCCACAAAGTAAGTGGGCCTGGTTATTACTATCAGTTTCATGTGAAAACACAATATGGTGCAGCAAAGGTAGTAATAAGTTTGTAATATTAGCGTAAGTTAAAGCAAAATCGTGTACGTTTCCATCGTTTTCAGGTCGATTTGCCATAATTTCCCTGCCAAAATGGTCCCGTAACCACAAATAATCTTGATAACTTCATGAGCTTCGACGCAACCTACCAGTCCGGGAGTAACTCCTATCACTCCTTTGGGAAGTGGGGGCATGGATAACATTTCCTGTTCATCGGGATAGAGGTCGCGGTATCTTTTTTCTCCTTTATTATATAAGAATACCGATACTTGTCCTTCGAATGCCCGGATTGCCCCGTACACATATGCTTTTCCCAGTGAGGCACACGTGTCATCAATCAGGTATCGGGTGATGAAATTGTCGCATCCGTCCACTACGATGTCATAGTCTGATATAATTGCTTTAGCATTGTCGGGTGTCAGGCGGGTAGGGTAGGCCTTTATCCGGATGGTGCTGTTCAGTGCTTCCAGCCGTTTTTGGGCTTGCAGAGCTTTGGGCAGGTTTACTTCGGCTTCAGAATAGAGCACCTGGCGCTGCAGGTTGCTTTCACTTACGGTGTCATCATCAATCAGCCCGATTGTTCCTACTCCGGCACCTGCCAGATAGAGTGCGATGGGAGAGCCGAGCCCTCCTACACCTACAATGAGTACACGTGCCGCTTTCAGGCGTGCTTGTCCTTCTTCGCCAATTTCGGGAAGAAGGAGTTGGCGGTTGTATCTTTCCATTTTTTTTGAATGAAGAATTAAGAATGAAGAAAGAGGAATGAAGAATCTGGTGCAGCTATATGCATAGGTCTGCGGATATAGCTTCATCGGCTTGCGGATATAGGTTCATCAGAACCCCGATTCTTCATTCATCATTCATCATTTTACAAAGTCGAATGAAGCATCCCAGTCTTTCCATACCGGTTCGCGTCCGGCTGCCTTTAGTGCGCACTCTACTTCCATGGCGGTACGGTCGTCGCTGATATGGAATTGTTCTAAGGCCTGAGGATAAGTGTAATATCCTCCCGGTTCGGTTTTGCTTTCGGCACTCATGGTGGTTACGCCCAGCGATGCCATGTGGTCGCGGATATAAGCCGGTTCACGGGTAGAATACGAAATATCCACATCGTGGTCGAAGATACGCATGGCAAAGGTCACCTGTGCCAGTTCCTTGTCGCTCATGATAACGTTGGGCTGGAATCCTTCGTTCTCTGCGGGGCGCATGCGGGGGAAGTTGACACTGTATTTGGTCTTCCAATAGTGTTTTTGCAGATAACGCAAGTGGTATGCCATCATCGTGACATCGGTACGCCAGTCTTCCAATCCTATCAATACGCCCATGCCGATAGAATGCACGCCTGCTTGTCCCATGCGGTCGAAGCCGTTTACGCGCCATTCGAATTTCGATTTCATGCCACGCGGATGATAGATGTTATAACGTGCTTTGTTGTATGTTTCCTGGAAACAGATGACCCCGTTCATGCCGTGTCTGGTCAGTTCGGCATATTCTTCGGTTTTCAGCGGCATTACTTCTATTTTCAGGTTCGAGAAATAGGGCTTTGCCAGATCAAGTGCTTTGGCAAGATACGGTACGCCTGCCTTTGCCGGATTTTCTCCGGTTACTATCAGCAGGTTTTCAAACGGAGCCAGTTTCTTGATGGCTTTGTACTCGTTCTCCATTTCTTCGGGTGTCAGGATAGTCCTTGCCATGGGATTGCTGATATGGAATCCGCAATACACGCACGAATTGGTACACGAGTTGGTCAGATAAAGCGGAATAAACATCGATACTGTTTTCCCGAACCGTTCTTCGGTATATTTGCGACTCAGGCGTGCCATCGGTTCCAGGTATTTTTCGGCAGCCGGCGAAACCAGTGCCATAAAGTCGTTCACATCACAATGTGACTTGCCGAGTGCCCGCAGCACATCGGATTCTGTTTTGGAGTAGATGGCTTCGGTCGTCTCCTCCCAGCTTATTTTTTCTAATTCTTCGCTAAACATGCTATTCAATGAATAAATTATCTTTTTCCCAAAGGAAAGTATTATTTAAAATGTATTCCTCAATTTCATCATACGAATGTTGGTTCCGGATGATATGTTCATAATAGTTGCGTTGCCAAACAGAATAGCCTATTCTTCGTGAAACAGCTCCTTTGTATCCACGTATAATGGCACCTATAGTTTTTGATGTTGATTGTAGGGGCGTATTGCATACGCCCTGATTACATCCACTATTATTTGCGTTGATGCATTCGGGCGTATGCGATACGCCCCTACATGAGCTGTTTGCGGATGCTCATTTAATTATTAATTGAAGAGAGATCTCTCGAAAGCTTCATGGCGCAGAAGTTCGGACCGCACATGGTGCAATACTCCCCGTCGGTATGGCGTCCTTCGTTGAAGTATTCCAGCGCACGGTCGGGGTCAAGGCTCAGATGGAACTGGTCGCGCCAGCGGAACTCATAACGGGCTTTGCTGAGGGCATTGTCTCGGATTTGTGCTCCGGGATGTCCTTTGGCAAGGTCGGCAGCATGGGCAGCTATCTTATAGGTAATGACTCCCGTACGCACATCTTCGCGGTTGGGCAATCCGAGGTGTTCTTTCGGAGTGACATAGCACAACATTGCCGTACCTAGCCAGCCAATTTGGGTGGCTCCGATGGCTGATGTGATGTGGTCATATCCCGGAGCGATGTCTGTTACCAACGGACCGAGGGTATAGAACGGAGCGTTATGACAATGCTCGATCTGGCGTTGCATGTTCTCTTGAATCTTGTGCAAAGGCACATGGCCCGGACCTTCGATGAATGCCTGTACGTTCTTTTCCCATGCACGGACAACAAGTTCACCCATGGTGTCGAGTTCGGCAAATTGGGCTTCGTCATTGGCATCGGCAATACATCCGGGTCGCAGGCCGTCTCCCAGAGAGATGGCTACATCGTATTGGGCAAGGATGTCGCAGATGTCATCGAAGTGTTCGTAGAGGAACGACTCACGGTCGTGGATAAGGCACCACTTACTCATGATGCTTCCTCCGCGGCTCACGATGCCGCATAAACGCTTGTCCGCCAGGTGTACATTGTGCCGGCGGATACCTGCATGGATGGTAAAGTAATCCACTCCTTGTTCGCATTGTTCTATTAAGGTGTCCTTGTAGATTTCCCATGTCAGGTCTTCTACTTTGCCGTTTACTTTTTCCAATGCCTGATAGATGGGTACGGTGCCTACAGGTACGGGGCAATTTCGGATAATCCATTCGCGTGTCTCGTGGATGTTGTCTCCCGTAGAGAGGTCCATCAACGTATCGCCTCCCCATTTGCAGCTCCATACGGCTTTGTCCACTTCCTCTTCGATGCTCGAAGTTGTGGCAGAGTTTCCGATGTTGGTATTGATTTTCACCAGGAAGTTGCGCCCGATAATCATCGGTTCGCTTTCCGGATGATTGATATTGGCAGGCAATACGGCACGTCCTGCGGCTATCTCGTCACGCACAAATTCGGGAGTGATGTGGGTGTCGATGCCTAATTCTTTGCAATTCATGTTTTCACGGATTGCCACATATTCCATTTCCGGAGTTACGATGCCTTGTTTGGCATAGTACATCTGGGTGCAGCATTTTCCGGCTTTGGCACGATAGGGTAGGGCGATGTGTTCGAAACGCAGGTGATCGAGCGAAGGGTCATCCCGGCGCATCTTGCCATATTCGGAAGTAATGGAAGGCAATTGCTCTACATCCCCTCGTCCGGTAATCCACGGTTCACGCATACGGGCAATGCCTTTCTTCAAGTCTATCTTTACCGAAGGGTCGCTGAACGGGCCGCTGGTATCGTAGATATAAACAGGCGCATTCGGAGTCATCACTTTCTTTCCGTCTTGGATGGTGACGGTAGGGGCCAGGTTTACTTTCTGCATTCCCACTTTGATGAAGGGGAAGAGTGTGCCTTGCATGTAGGCTTTCTCGCGGTGTGCGTAAGGTTTGTTCTCTTGTTCCATGGTGGTATTTTTTGTAGGTGATTAAGGACTACGTACTAGGTTTCACGTACTAGGTAATTCTATATAGTTTGACCGGTGTTTGCCAGACTATTCAGAACCTAGTCACCTAGTCCCTGGTACCTAGTCCCTAATACATTAATTATTCAGAAAAGCGGTTAAGGGTGACGAGGCAGAAGCTTCGAAGCTCTCACTTTGCACGCCAAGTCCTGCTTCGTAAGCACGGCGTCCGGCTATCACGGCTTCCTTGAAGGCAATAGCCATTTCTTCCGGATTTCCGGCTACAGCGATTGCTGTGTTTACCAGACAGGCGTCTGCTCCCATTTCCATGGCTTCGGCTGCATGGCTCGGTGCACCGATACCAGCATCTACTACTACCGGCACGTTACTTTGTTCGATGATAATGCGCAAGAAGTCGCGTGTCTGCAATCCCTTATTTGTACCGATAGGGGCGGCGAGTGGCATCACTGTAGCGGCTCCGGCTTCTTCCAGGCGTTTGCAAAGAGTAGGGTCTGCCTGGCAATAAGGTAATACCACAAATCCCAGCTTCACCAATTCTTCTGTCGCTTTCAACGTTTCGGCAGAGTCGGGCAGAAGATAGCGCGGGTCTGGATGAATCTCCAGCTTCAACCAGTTGGTACCGAATGCTTCGCGTGCCATTTGTGCGGCGAATACAGCTTCTTCTGCCGTACGCACACCCGAAGTGTTGGGCAAAAGTTGGATATGCGGATGAACGATGTGATGCAACATATCGTCTTCCTTATCATTCAGTTCAATGCGTTTCATGGCCACGGTCACCATTTCCGTGCCCGAAGCCAGGATAGCTTTCTCCATAATCTCATTCGAGTTGAATTTGCCTGTACCTAAAAACAAGCGTGAGTCGAATTCTTTATCGGCGATAATCAGTTTTTTCATATATTCAATATCAACTATTAATTATTAACTGTTAACTATTAATTATCCTCCTTGTTTCTGCTATCGGGTCATCCGCACGCAGGATGCTTCCGCTAAGAGCAATGCCCGATACTCCAGTCTGCATAATAGCCGGAATATCTTCGAAGGCGATGCCTCCAATGGCTACGATAGGCAAGTTGATGCCTGCCTCTTTCATACGTGATACGATATTCCGGTAGCCTTCCAGTCCCAGTACAGGACTTAGGTTTTTCTTGGTTGTTGTGAAGCGGAACGGTCCGCAGCCAATGTAGTCGGCACCTGCGGCATAATGCATCTGCACGTCTTCGAATGTGTTTGCCGTACCTCCGATAATAAAGTCTTTTCCCAGCAGTTTGCGGGCTTCGGCTATCGGCATGTCCTTTTTACCTAGATGCACACCGTCGGCATGTAGCTTTTTTGCCAAAGCCACGTGATCGTCTATGATGAACGTGGCTCCGTACTGGCGGCATAAGTCCTGTACACGTATCGCTTCCTTTTCTACCTCTTCTTCGGTTGCCTCCTTCATGCGCAACTGAATCCACCGGCATCCGCCTGCCAGTGCCATCCGGGCAGAATCGAAGTAGGTATATCGGCCGGTGTAATGGGTAATGAATTGCAGTTCCATAGCTGTATTATCCTCCACAAGCCGCTTTGATGATAACTAAACTATCGTTTGGTTGTAAGGTTTGGTCTGCCCATTTTTCACGGGGAATCATACGGTTGTGCAAAGCTATGGCTACTCCTTTTTCAGGAAGCTCCAGTTGTTTTGCCAAATCGGCAATGGTATTCCCTTGGGTTAAATCGGTCTCTTTGTTGTTTACAATAACTGTCATAGTGGTTCTCTATATAAATAAAGTATAAATATAATAAGGAGTAATCCAAAGAGACACCTTTCAGGAGAGGGAGGTATGTAAAGAGTGTTTTCCGAAGAAACAATCCCTTCGCCGGTACTAACCGTATCAGGTTCGTAGGGTATGATCTCAGCCCGACATGGGCACCCCTTTGTTTTACTTTCCGGCAAAGATAGAAGAACTTTTTGAGAAAAACAAAAAATGGTTGGAAATATACAGGCAAACACATAAATTATGCAGATTATCCTCAATGCCGGAAAAGATTATCTTCTACATCGGGAAACAATCGTTGTGCTAAAAAACTGTTTTGAATTTCTACAAAAAGTCTTTCTTGGTTTGATATATTCGTTTAATCCGTCTGTCTATTCTTTCTCTTGCTGATTTGTGGGGTCTCCTTTCAAAATGGGAAGAGTAATTTGATATTTCACGGCTAGGATACGGACTATCAATACCGTCATTCCGCCTACAATCTGCGAGACATAATCCTCCATGCCCAATTGAAGGCAACCCCAATATGCAAGTCCTCCAATCACACATGCCATGGCATAAATTTCTTTTCGGAAAATCAACGGAATCTCGTTTATAAAAACATCACGGATTACTCCTCCTGCCGCACCTGTTATGCTCCCCATGATAATAGCGACCCAAAACGGAAATCCCAAAGCAATAGTCTTACCGAATCCTACTACAGTAAATAATGCAAGTCCAATACTGTCGAAAAAGAAAAAAGTGTTATTTAGATGAATCAGGTATTTGCCAAAAATAATAACGAAAAACATGGCAAAAGCCGTACAGATTAAATAGATGGGGTCGGTCATCCATACGGGTGTCACGTTTAGCATCACATCACGCAGGGTTCCACCTCCGATGGCTGTTGCCAACCCCACGATATATGCTCCAAACCAGTCAAAACGTTTGGCGGAAGCCAAACGGATGCCGCTAATAGCGAAAGCAAATGTGCCTATGAAATCAAGAATTTGAACAAATGAAATCATAATTTTATGTCTAAATTTATAACATACATCACAAAACCCTACAGGTCCGGTATCCCTATCTGTTTCTGTGACAAAATAAGTTTAATCTCTACTCTTTTCTCACCACGTGTAATTGAATCCTAGACTCAACAATTCCTGAAGTTGAAAATAACTATCGTCATCCGCTTCAAGCGTTACCGAATCATCGAAACGTGCGTGCACGAATAACTTTGTTGAAAAATATTTATTGAATGCAAACGTAAACGTATTTTCCCATTCTGCCAAGACTTTTTCATAATTTGTCGTATACGAAAAACGTGACTCCCATAGCAAGTTGTTCAACAGGTTCCATTTCAACGTGGTTTCCAGGCGCGAACCCAACTGATTCTCTATCTTATGTCCTGCCTCGATATTGAATTTAGTCGGGTCTACCCGGTCGCTTGTCACACTATAGCGTGAGTAGTTGAACGGATTGATCAGGACAGACAAGTTACAGATGTTGTCTTTCACATATTTATAATCCATACCGATACCGATGTTCAGTTCGGCAGGAGAGAGTAAGCCCGAAACGAGATTGTCCGAGTTCGTATCATATTTGGAAAAGAATTGAGTCTTGAATTCTGCCGAAATCGTATAATACCAGTTCCAGATTGCTTTGTAGCCGAATTTCGAACTGAGGCGGAGCATATCTTCACTGGTTTTGTACTGGTGCACGGTATCCGAAGGGGCTGTGATAAATCCCAGTTTCCATTCGATTTTGTTTTCAAACTGGATTTTCTGCTTGTCATCGTAATTGAATTGCCATGTCATACCAGACAAAAGCGAAACAGTACTTTCTCCTCCCTTATACCAATTGTCCGAAATATAGTTTTGTGAAAACTGGATATAACCGTTCCCTGAAATGGTCCAAAAATTCGGCCGGATTATCAATAAATTATCTTCACCCATCCGGTATGTCGATTCTGGAGTCAGCAAGGTAAGCACTTTGTTCTTTCGTGGTTTCCTGACAATCATTTCATCCGGCAAAGGCTCCAGGCCGCTTAGGTCGTTTTCGTTTTTACGTACCAAATTAGGATATTGTACGTAAAAGTTTAACAGTTGGCGGTTGATGGCACGGTCGACATCCGCTGTATGCGTAAGACGGGGTATCTGGAACAGAGAATCTTTTATCGGATTTTTTTCCGGGAAAGGACTTTCCGGCTTCCAGCCATCGATAGAGATTGCCTGCTCAATAGCATCCGAGTAATATGTGGCAGGCATGGCAAGCTTGAAATAATCGGCATCCGGACGAATCCACGCCGGAGCATGTGGTATGAAGATATCATCCCAACGTTCTGACATTTCCTGCCGGGTTTTCCGATATTGGGAGAGCAGTGCATAA
The DNA here is from genome assembly GCF_002161565.1 of Bacteroides sp. An51A. Taxonomy (NCBI): domain Bacteria; kingdom Pseudomonadati; phylum Bacteroidota; class Bacteroidia; order Bacteroidales; family Bacteroidaceae; genus Bacteroides; species Bacteroides sp. An51A. Next base: position 124,309 of record NZ_NFIC01000007.1, on the reverse strand, counting down.
AAACGGGCTTTTACTTTCCGGTTTATGGGGTTTACAACCGGTTCCTTTACTACAGCAACCATTGTATCTAACGAAACAGACAATGTATCATTTAACGGATTTACAGCTGGAACCGATACTGAATCACCCGAAAGTTCTGTTATACCTGTTGTATCTGTCGCATACACACGGTCTGTTTTTATCGAATCTGCATCCGTTTGTGCAAAGCCATACATACTTATTAATAATAATCCCACAAAAATGCCTATCGTCTTCATTTTCTTATTTTGATATATTTATATAAACATCTGTATTTCTCTCTGTGAAAGTTTAGATATCCAATAAAGTTGATGAATGGTCCGCAAGCAGTCAATACATACCCTTGAAAAATGAATATATACTGCATCCGCGATTGAATATAACTTCATCCGCCTACGGATATATACTTCATCGGCGAATGCAGTACTACTGCGTTTTCAACCCGACCGTATTGGCTAATTACGGACATTCATATTAAGAAACTATTTTGAATTTCTCCAAAAAGTTTTTCTCGTCTTGATGTTTCCGTTTTCGTGTGTGCTTTGGGCGATTTTTTGGTTCTTTCCGCTCCTGTTCTTCGTCAGATAGCCCGCTATCTTCCTCATCACACAAGCGGAAATGCCTCAAAAACTCATCCCAAATCAGTACACGATAAATTCAAAACAGTTTCTTCTAAAGTTTTTGCAAAAATACAATTTTTTCCATTTGCAGAACAGGGGTGCCTATTTAAAATAGGACCGAAATGAAAAAGAATCGCACTCTTACAACAGATATGCGGCAAAGAATGTTTATTGGGAAATGAATTCCGCATTTTGCCCAATAAGGAGTTAAAAGGATTTATTTCAGGGAGTTAAAAGAAGTTAGAAGCCAATACTTTTGCTCATGGAAGCCATAGCAGGACTGTTGGCCTTTAACTTCTGCCGAAAGCATAACTCCTTCTAACTTCCTTTTATACTATGGGCATTTTGCGGACCACATATTAGGTTTTTATGGTTACATGCAGGATAATTTGCAGTATCATAGTGCAAGATTCGGCAATTTTTACTAATTTTGCCACTTTGAAATAGAAGTGCTAAACCAAAAACATTAAAACTAACATATTGTGGCAGAAACAAAGTACATTTTCGTAACAGGTGGTGTTGCCTCTTCTTTGGGAAAAGGCATTATTTCATCATCTATCGGTAAGTTGCTGCAAGCCAGAGGCTACAGCGTGACTATACAAAAGTTTGATCCCTACATCAACATCGATCCTGGAACACTGAACCCATACGAGCACGGTGAATGCTACGTCACGGTGGACGGACACGAGGCTGACCTCGACTTAGGACATTACGAACGCTTCCTGGGAATCCAGACAACGAAGGCGAACAACATCACGACAGGCCGTATCTACAAGAGCGTTATCGACAAGGAACGCCGCGGTGACTACCTGGGTAAGACGGTGCAGATTATTCCCCATATCACGGACGAAATCAAGCGCAACATCAAATTGTTGGGCAACAAGTACAAGTTCGATTTCGTAATTACTGAAATCGGCGGAACTGTAGGCGATATTGAGTCGCTCCCTTATCTGGAAAGCATCCGCCAGCTGAAATGGGAATTGGGACGCAACGCCTTGTGCGTGCACCTTACTTATGTACCCTATCTGGCTGCAGCCGGTGAGTTGAAGACCAAACCCACACAGCATTCTGTCAAGGAATTGCAGTCGGTGGGCATCCAGCCCGACATTCTGGTATTGCGTGCCGAGCACGCATTGAGTACGGGGCTGAAGAAGAAAGTGGCCTTGTTCTGTAATGTCGATGAAAATGCTGTCGTACAGTCTATCGACATGCCTACCATTTATGAAGTGCCGCTCCGCATGCAAGAGCAGGGACTTGATGTCACCATCCTCAAGAAAATGGGCCTTCCCATTGGCGAGACTCCGACACTGGGTCCGTGGCGTGCCTTCTTGGAACGCCGTCATCATGCTACAGAAGTAGTGCGTATCGGTCTGGTGGGAAAATACGACTTGCAGGATGCCTATAAGTCTATCTTGGAAGCCCTCTCGCAGGCTGCCACCTACAACGACCGCAAGGCAGATATTCATTTCATCAACAGCGAGAAGCTGAACGAAGGCAATGTGGAAGAAAATCTGAAGGACATGGACGGTGTCATCATCTGTCCGGGATTCGGTCAGCGAGGCATTGACGGCAAATTTGTAGCTATCAAGTATTGCCGTACCCATGATATACCCACTTTTGGCATTTGCCTGGGCATGCAGTGCATGGCCATCGAATTTGCCCGTAACGTATTGGGCTATGCCGATGCCAACAGCCGTGAAATGGATGAGCAGACCCCTCATAATGTCATCGACATCATGGAAGAACAGAAATCCATCACTAACATGGGTGGCACGATGCGTCTGGGAGCCTATGAATGCGTACTCGAACCAGGCTCGAAGGTTTACGAGGCCTATCAGACAGAACACATTCAGGAGCGCCACCGCCACCGCTACGAGTTTAACAACGACTACAAGGAAGAATTCGAGAAAGCAGGAATGAAGTGCGTGGGCATTAATCCAGAATCAGATTTGGTGGAAATCATCGAAATTCCTACCTTGCGCTGGTTCATTGGTACCCAGTTCCACCCCGAATACAGCAGCACCGTGCTCAAGCCGCACCCGCTGTTCTTGTCATTCGTCAAAGCGGCAATCAGCAAGTAAAAAGATTCGCACAGAGAACACAGGGATATGCAGAGTATTTAACTAAAAAAATCTTCTGGTATATCCTGTGCCCTCTTGTGGAAACAGAAAAGAATAACTTATAAATTTAAAAGCAAATGGATAAAAACACGTTAGTGGGAGCCATCCTGATTGGCGCAGTTGTCATCGGATTCAGCATCTACAGCCGCCCTAGCCAGGAAGAGATGGAGCGTGCACAGCACTACCAGGACTCCATCGAGACTGTAGTGCAACAGCAGGAAGAACAAATGCTGAAAGCCAAGCAGGCTGAAGCTGCACAAGTGCTTCAGGCAGACTCCACTTCGCAATTCTTCGCCCATACCCAAGGCACCGAACAGTTCACTACCCTCGAAAACAACGTCGTGCAAATCACGCTTTCCAACAAGGGAGGACGAGTAAGCAAGGCGATGCTGAAAGAATACAATGACCAGCAAAAGCAACCGCTGGTATTGTTCGATGGCGATGATGCCTCGCTCAACATCGGTTTCGAAGGAAAGAACGAGAACATATTGAGCAGCAATCTGTATTTTGAAACCACGGATGTAACCGATAGCACCGTAACAATGCGCTTGAACGCGGCGAATGGTGGACATTTGGACTTCAAGTACCGCCTGTTGCCAGACTCGTACATGCTCGACTTTACCGTGCAGGCCAGCGGTTTGCAGAACTTTTTTTCGCCTGCGGTAAAGACTATGACTATCGACTGGAAGCAACGTGCACGCCAGATGGAGAAAGGATACAACTTCGAGCAGCGATATACCTCGCTAACCTACAAGCCGGTGGGGGATAGCTTCGACTACTTAAGCGAGACCAAGGATGAGCAGGCAAGTATAACCGAACCGCTTGATTGGGTAGCGTTTAAGAACCAATACTTCTCGTGTGTGTTTATGGCTGAGAAGAACTTCGAAAATGCTACTCTTGACTCGAAGATGGAAGAAAAAAGTAGCGGCTATATGAAAAATTATCATGCCGGCATGCAAACAGCTTTCGATCCTACCGGTGCACAGCCCAGCCACTTCCAGTTCTACTTTGGCCCCAACCATTTCAAGACATTGCTGGCCAGCAATGACCTGAGCTTCAAAGATAAAGATCAGGAACTGGAAGACCTGGTTTACTTGGGTTGGCCCATTATACGGCTCATTAACCGCTGGTTCACCATCAACCTCTTCGACTGGTTGTCGGGACTGGGACTGAGCATGGGTGTCGTTATCCTGCTGATGACTATCATCGTGAAGATATTGGTACTGCCCACTACGTGGAAATCGTTTATATCTTCGGCTAAGATGCGTGCCCTGAAGCCTTATGTAGATAAAATCAACGAGAAATATCCCAAGCAGGAAGATGCGCTCAAGAAACAACAGGAAACCATGTCGCTTTACAGCCAGTACGGCGTAAGTCCGATGGGAGGGTGCTTGCCGATGCTGATACAGACACCAGTGTTCATGGCGCTATTCTTTTTCGTACCCAATGCTATCGAGTTGCGTCAGCAGAGTTTTCTGTGGGCCAGCGATCTTTCATCGTATGATGATTTGATTCACTGGAGCACCAGCATCCCGTTGCTGGGAAATCATCTCAGCCTGTTCTGCCTGCTTTTCAGTGCCACTACGGTAATCAACCAGATTATCATGATGAAACAGCAAGACACAGGTGCCAACCCACAGATGGCAGCTATGAAATGGATGATGTATATCATGCCGGTAATGTTCTTTTTTATTTTCAATGAATATGCTTCGGGATTGAGTTATTATTACTTTATCTCTGGGTTAATAGGTATTCTTACGATGTGGATCATGCGGCGTATGACCGATGAAAAGAAGTTGCTGGCACAACTGGAAGCCAATAAGAAAGCGCCTTCCGAACGCAAGCAAAGCGGACTGATGGCGAAGCTGGAAGCCTTGCAGAAAGAGCAGGAACGCCTGCAGAAGGAACGTGAAGGACGAATGAATAAAAAACATTAAGAAGCTGTTTTGAATTTCTCCAAAAAGTTTTTCTTGGCTTGATGTATCCGTTTTCGTGTGTGCTTTGGGCAATTTTTTGGTCCTTTCCGCTCCTGTTCTTCGTCAGATAGCCCGCTATCTTCCTCATCACAGAAGCGAAAATGCCTCAAAAACTCATCCCAAATCATCGCACGATAAATTCAAAACAGCTTCTAAGAATTGTTTTTCAATAAAATAAAAAAGCTCTGTTCTATTAAGAATCGGAGCTTTTTCATTTTATTGAAAACAGAATTTACAGAGGAACATCAGTGAATCACAGACAAACAATTTCTGTGCATTAGAAATGTATTTACAATGCTATATTACTATACATTCTCTAATTTTATTTCTTTTTTTTAGAGCAAAAGCTTTGACATATTATTTGATTTGGTTACATTTGCGTAACTTAAAGAGATAATATTATGAATTGGCTACAAGATTTATTGACGAATCCCAACTCCATAGCGCACATTGTTGCGCTTTATGCCTTTGTAATTTCAGGCGGAGTACTCTTAGGGAAAATTAAAATTTTCGGCATCTCGCTGGGAGTTACTTTTGTCTTGTTCGTTGGAATCTTGGCAGGGCATTTCGGCTTTACGGGGAATCCTGCCATCCTTTCTTTCCTGCAAGACTTTGGGTTAATATTGTTTGTCTTCTGCATTGGTCTGCAGGTAGGTCCTTCATTTTTCTCCTCATTTAAGGAGGGAGGAATTAGACTGAACCTACTTGCTACTGGCATTGTTGCATTTAATATCATTGTTGCCCTTATTATTTATTATGCCTTGCAAGGACGCATTGAAGTTCCGATGATTGTGGGTATCCTTTGTGGTGCAGTAACGAATACACCGGGGCTAGGAGCTGCCAATGAAGCGTTGCAACAGTTACACTATGAAGGTCCGGAAATTGCCATGGGATATGCATGTGCTTATCCGTTGGGAGTAATCGGCATTATTCTTTCAATGATTCTTATCCGCTATATATGCAGGGTAGATCTTGAAAAGGAATCGGAAGCTATCCAACAAGCCGAAGAAGCCAACCCACATCTGAAACCTTATCGAATCCAGCTAAGGGTGGAAAATCCGGCTTTAAATGGCAAGACTATTTTGCAGTTGCAAAATTTCTTGGCACGTAATTTAGTGTGTTCGCGTATCCTCCAAAACGGAGAGGTAAATATTCCTAATTCTAAAACAGTGCTACACACAGGTGATGAAATGAACATCGTATGTGCCGAAGATGACGCAGAGGCAATAGAGGCCTTTATCGGTTCAAAAATTGAAGTGGACTGGGAACATCAGAATACAGAAAACAAACCGATGGTATCGCGCCGTATTTTGGTGACACAACCTTCTATTAACGGGAAAACTGTGGGTGAACTACATTTCAGTAGCATGTATGGTGTGAATGTGACTCGTGTCAATCGTTCGGGTATGGACCTTTTTGCAGCCCGAAGTTTAACATTGCAGGTCGGTGACCGTGTAATGGTAGTAGGACCGCAAGATGCCATTGAACGTGTGGCTGGAATGTTAGGTAACCAGTTGAAACGTTTGGACCACCCCAATATTGTGACTATTTTTGTGGGGATTCTTTGTGGTATTATTTTTGGCAGCCTGCCATTTGCTATTCCAGGTATCCCTACACCTGTAAAGCTAGGCTTAGCAGGTGGTCCATTAATCATTTCTATTCTGATTGGACGTTTCGGATATAAAGTTCATTTAGTGACTTATACTACAATGAGTGCAAATCTGATGCTGCGTGAAGTCGGATTGGTTTTGTTCTTGGCAAGTGTGGGCGTCAAGGCTGGTGAAAACTTCGTGCAAACTGTTGTCGAAGGTGATGGTTTGCTATATGTAGGAGTCGGTTTTCTTATTACATTACTTCCTTTAATGATTATCGGCTTAATAGCACGGTTATACTATAAAATCAATTATTATACCCTGATAGGTTTGATAGCTGGTAGTACAACTGATCCACCAGCACTGGCATATTCTAATCAAGTGTCAGGTAATGACGCACCAGCGGTAGGTTACTCTACAGTATATCCATTAGTTATGTTCTTGCGAATTTTAACTGCACAATTATTCATCCTATTTATGGCTTAAACCACTAAAAGCCAATAATAAATTCAATAGGAGAGGAGCAAAAAATAGAATTAATAAATGAACAATTGACAATTATGGTGCTACCAGCTAATTGTCAATTGTTCATTGTTAGGTTACTTAGTCATTATCATTATCCATATCGATGAGATTTCCATTAAGGTCAAAAGTCAATTCCCAAAAATTGGAGAGTCTTACTTCGTATTCATAACGGTCTTTCTCAATCTTTATTACATTGGCATCGGGATAATTGCTTTTTACGAATTCTTGTACTTTGGTTGGCACTATGGCTTGTGGAACCGTCATCCGCCGGCAACTCACATCTTTCCAATTACCTTTTTTATCGAATTCAACCTTATCACCATTGATGAATATAACATCGTAGGACGAATCAAGAAATTCTTTTTCCATTTTGACAAAAGCAACTTTCGCATCAGCAAAATGTTGCTTAATAAAAGTTTGTGCAGCCGCCGGCAGCTGTTCAAAAGTAATAGGCTTATCATTGTCTGCCATAGCTACTTGCATCGAAAACATACATACTAATAAAAACATCCACTTTTTCATAAGGCTTACATTTTTAATGGTTAATAATTTCATTCCGTTTAATTTTTCTATTGCAAAGTAAAGCAGCAAATCTGAAAGAATTTGGGAATTGAAAAAATTAGAATACCTATTAACATTCTTTTTATGTTTATCAATTCGATAAAAACAAATGATTGAAAGTGGTGGAAATATTATTATGAATTAAACATAATCGCGATTATACTAATATTGGACGTTTATCCAATTTTATAATAGTCAGTAAAAGTATGCGATTTATCGAGAATATTATCTACCTTTGTCTGCAGAACTCATTGTTCCTAAACATGGAAAAACAAAAGAAATAAACCGAATCAAATTTGATTTTGTAATCTACTAAAATCAATTTAACCAAATTAAAAGTATGAATAATTTTATGTTTTACAGTCCCACAGAGTTTGTTTTCGGTAAAGATACTGAACTACAGACGGGAACGTTAGTGAAAAAATTTCACGGGACAAATGTATTGATAGTATATGGAAAAAGTTCTGTCCGAAAAAATGGTTTATTGAATCGCGTAAAAAAATCGTTAGAAGAAATAGGCATTGTCTACACCGAACTAGCAGATGTGCAACCTAATCCTACTGATTTGAAAGTGTACGAAGGCATTGAGCTAGGAAGACGTAACCAAGTAGATTTTCTCTTACCTATAGGCGGAGGTTCTGTTATTGACACGGCTAAAGCGATTGCTGCCGGCATCCCTTATGAAGGTGATTTTTGGGATTTCTTCACCGGTAAGAGTGTGCCCCACATAGCGCTGCCTGTGGGTGTGGTGCTCACCATCCCTGCGGCAGGTAGCGAAGGGTCAGGCAATTCGGTCATCACGAAAGTGGACGGACTAAAAAAACTAAGCTTACGCACTCCTGAAGTGTTACGTCCACAATTTGCCATAATGAATCCAGAATTAACTTATACCCTACCTGCTTGGCAGACAGCAAGTGGCATCACCGACATGATGGCGCATATCATGGAGCGTTATTTTACAAATACTCCTGGTACGGAAGTAACCGACCGCCTGTGCGAAGGCATCTTGAAAGCCATTATCGAGGAAGCACGGAAAATAATAGCCGACCCGTATAATTACGAAGCCCGTGCCAACATCATGTGGGCAGGTACCATAGCCCATAATGGCATTTGTGGTACAGGCTGTGAAGAAGACTGGGCCTCTCACTTCATGGAACACGAAGTAAGTGCTCTCTACGATGTGACTCACGGAGCGGGTCTTGCCGTAATTTTCCCTGCATGGCTCACTTACATGATTAACCATAATGTTGGCAAAGTAGCGCAATATGCTGAACGCGTATGGGATGTGCCGGTTAGTGAAGACCAAAAAGCAGTGGCACAAGAAGGTATCACACGCCTGAAAGCCTTCTTATGTGAAATCGGCATGCCTACAACGTTCCGGGAACTTGGCATCGAACACCCAGACATTGACAAACTGGTAAAACATCTGCATGCCAATAAGGGTGAACGAGTAGGTAACTACGTTCCCTTAGACCGCCAGGCAACACGGGAAATTTATGAGATAGCCAATAGTTAACGAAAAAATTAAGGATATTAAAAAAGTTAAAGGAGTGACCAATTCCTTCTGCTTCTGACTTCAAATAAAAACTAGTCTTATGAGATTTGACAATTCAACCATCCGTCGGCAAGACCGGACACTGGAACAAGAACGCGCCTTTGAAATCTTGCGGGAAGGCGAATATGGCGTGCTGTCTATGCGCAGCGAGGACGGGAACGGTGCGTACGGAATCCCCCTTAGTTACGTGTGGGACCGCGGCAATTCCATCTATATCCATTGCGCCCCTACTGGACACAAGCTATTGTGTATTGATGCCTGCCCACAAGTGTCCTTCTGCGTAATAGGACGTACGCAAGTAAAGCCAGCGCAGTTCACTACTGCCTATGAAAGCGTGATTGTGCAATGTACTGCTCACCGCAGCTTACATGAGGCGGAACGCATGTCGGCGCTCTCGCTCTTACTTAGCAAGTATTGTCCAGATAATAAGATGCAAGGCATCGAATATGCCCAAAAGTCGTTCCATCGTACGGAAATAATCCGATTAGACATAGAGCTTGTCAGTGCCAAAAGCAAACAAGCATTTGTCTAAGTTAAACACGAAAAGCTTATTGGAAAGAGGGAAATCCCTATCATGAATAGGAATCTCCCTTGTCCGATTTAGGAAAAATAAGTTGGAAGTACCGAGTGTCAAGTTTATCTTTGCACATAGAAACCAACAACAAGAAAAGGAGGATGACATGAAAACCCAGACACACAAACTTTACCGCATATTTTTCCTGACGGCAATGGTGCTCACATTAGCTTCATGTGAATACGCAGGAATAGGAATCGAATTTGGAAATGGCACGAACAGTTACCGCGAATGTACCGATTATCTATGCAGCAGGACATGGGTGGAAGAATGGTACGATGAGTATGACACGTATTATTATCAGGAACTTCGCTTCTACCCCGATAATACAGGTACGGACTACCTCTATCAAGAAGACCGGTATGGGAACCAAAACGAGTCAACGATGCATTTCGGATGGGACTGGTGGAATGTTTCATACACCAGCATCCGAATTGACTACCGGAACGGTTATTCGTACATGGATAACATCCAGATGGGAGGCAACCAGCTGAACTGCTTGTTCGACAACTATCCGGCCTATTTTACCGGAAAGTGAACTGCACATTCACTACCAAATACAGAAGAGCTATTGAAAACAGACTATGCTTCCCTGTCTTTCTATGGTGAAATAATTGAACAACCTAAATTTAACATTAAAAATAAATGAAAACAAGTTTAATGACTATGACTGCCGCCGTGATGCTTGCTGCAAGTGGACAGACGTACGCCGGCGTGCAAACAGATAAACCTTTTATCGGCAAACAGGAGATAACCATCAAAGACGGCCGGTTAACCCCCGAAGCCCTTTGGGCAATGGGTCGTATCGGTAGCACCAATGTGTCGCCCGATGGAAAACGGATTGCCTACACCGTATCATATTACAGCGTAAAGGAAAACGCTAGTCACACGGTCATCTATGTGATGAACGCTGACGGTACGGGAAACACTATGCTCACCACCTCTGCAACTAGTGAAAATTCCCCTACCTGGATAAAAAACGGTACCAAAATCGCTTTCCTCACATCGGAAAGTGGAAGCAGCCAGCTTTGGGAAATGAATCCTGATGGCAGCGGACGCAAGCAACTCTCGGCACACCCAAGCGATATTGAAGGCTTCCAGTTCTCACCCGACGAAAACAAGGTACTTTTTATTGCTCAAGTAAAATACGGCGAACGCACCTCCGACCTATATCCTGACCTTGACAAGGCGAGCGGACGGGTGATAGATGACTTAATGTACAAGCACTGGGACGAATGGGTGGAAACAATCCCACACCCTTTCATTGCATCTTTTGACGGCAATCAAGTGGGCGATGCTACCGATATCTTAGCTGGAGAGCCTTATGAATCACCGATGAAGCCTTTCGGAGGCATCGAACAACTGGCATGGAGCAACGATGGCAAGCAAATAGCCTATACTTGCCGCAAAAAAAACGGTAAAGAGTATGCCGTATCGACCGACTCGGACATCTACCTTTACGACATTAATACCAAACAGACTCGCAACCTCTGCAAAGAAGATGCCATCGATAAGAACTTGGGCTATGATACCAACCCACAATTTTCGCCAGACGGTAAGCACATTGCCTGGCAAAGTATGGAACGAGATGGCTACGAAAGCGATCGTAACCGCCTGTGCGTAATGAATCTGGACAGTGGAGAGAAAATCTACGTGACGGAAACATTCCAATCAGGCGTGGATAGCTACTGCTGGGCTCCAGACAGTGAGACCTTATACTTTACAGGCGTATGGCACGCTACCAGCATGATTCATAGTACCAACCTGAAGGGAGAGGTGAAACAACTCACTGAAGGAATGTACGATTATACATCGGTCAGCATGTTGAATGATAAGCAACTGCTTACCATGCGCCATTCGCTGAGCGAAGCTGACGAGCTTTTTACTGTCGACCTGAAAGAAAAACACAAGGTGACTCGCATCACGACGGAAAACGACCATATCTTCGGCCAATTGAAGAAAGGAAAGGTAGAACCCCGTTGGACCAAAACCGTAGACGGCAAGGACATGCTCTCGTGGGTAGTTTATCCCACAGACTTTGACCCGAGCAAGAAATACCCCACCCTACTCTTCTGTGAAGGAGGACCGCAAAGCCCCGTCAGTCAGTTCTGGAGCTATCGCTGGAACCTGCAAATCATGGCTGCCAATGGTTACATAGTCATCGCTCCCAACCGTCGCGGATTGCCTGGATTCGGCATGGAATGGTTGGAGGAAATCAGTACTAACTATGGCGGACATTGCATGGATGATTACTTGAGCGCAATAGACGATATTGCCCAGGAACCCTACGTTGACAAGGAACGCCTAGGTTGCGTGGGAGCCAGCTTTGGAGGATACTCGGTATACTGGCTCGCCGGACACCACAACAAACGTTTCAAGGCTTTTATCTCCCACGATGGATTCTTCAACATGGAACAACAATACTTAGAAACCGAAGAACTGTGGTTTACCAACTGGGACTTAGGCGGTCCATATTGGGATAAGCAGAACCCTGCCGTACAGCGCAGCTATGCCAACTCGCCACACCTCTTCGTCGATAAATGGGATACACCTATCCTTTGTATCCATGGTGAAAAGGATTACCGCATCCTCGCTTCACAGGGAATGGCAGCTTTCAATGCTGCCAAACTCAGAGGAGTGCCCGCTGAACTACTCATTTTTCCCGATGAGAACCACTGGGTGCTGAAACCTCAGAATGGTGTATTATGGCAACGCATTTTCTTTCGCTGGTTGGACAAATGGCTAAAAAATAACCCTAGAAACAAATAACAAGTATGATAAAGAATGTTGTATTTGATTTCGGTGGCGTGATAGTCGACCTCGACCGCGAACAAGCGGTCAAGGCTTTTGTACATCTTGGTCTGACCGATGCCGGCCACATTCTTGACAAGTATCACCAGACCGGAATATTTCAAGAATTGGAAGAAGGGAAACTGCGCGAAGAAGACTATCGTGAGAAACTGGGGCAATTGTGCGGACGCACACTGAAGCGCGAAGAAGTACGTCAGGCCTGGATGAGTTTCGTGAGTGGCATGGACTTGCGCAAACTGGACTACATCACCGAATTGCGCAAGCAGGGGTATCGTACCTTCCTACTTAGTAACACCAATCCCTACCTGATGGATTATTGGGCACGCACGCCCCAGTTCACTCCTTCGGGTAAAAGCATTGACACGTATTTCGACAAGCTCTACCTCTCGTTCGAGATGAGATGTATGAAACCTGGAATGGATATTTTCAAAAAAATGTTGGAAGACGCACGGATGCAGCCTGAAGAAACACTATTCATTGATGATAGTATAACGAATATAGAATCAGGTAAAAAAGCAGGTATGAACACTTTATGCGTATCAAATCTGTCTGATTGGCGGAAACAAGTAGATAATCTACTGGCAAAAGTCAACCAATCAGGTCTTATCCAGAAGTCATGACAGTACGGGAAGTTTACTAAGATTCAGCAATTTGCACAATAAAGATGGCATATAAGATGATTAAATAGGTAGTTCATCTTCATATGCCATCTTTTATTTTTAAGGACATAATCCTGAAACAGGCTTTTATATTTCCCTGAGACCTTCTATAAATTCACACAATTAATCCTCGCCAAGCAAGAATTCCATAACTTGACATGCCGACTTCGCAACCGAAGTTCCAGGACCAAATATAGCCATTACACCAGCCCGATAAAGAAAATCGTAGTCTTGCGGAGGAATAACACCACCGGCAAATACAAGTATGTCTTCACGGCCTAAATTTTTCAGCTCTGCGATAATTTGTGGAATAAGTGTCTTATGTCCTGCAGCCAGTGATGATACTCCTACAGCATGCACATCGTTCTCTACAGCTTCACGAGCTGCTTCTGCCGGAGTTTGAAACAAAGGACCCATATCTACATCGAAGCCACAATCAGCAAATCCTGTGGCTACAACTTTAGCCCCTCGGTCGTGTCCGTCTTGTCCCATTTTAGCAATCATTACCCGCGGACGCCTTCCCTCTTTTTTGGCAAACTCTTCGGTTAACTCACACGCCCGTGTAAAGTCTGCATCTTTTTTACTTTCTGATGAATACACGCCTGAAATTGTTTTAATTACTGCTTTATATCTTCCTACCACCTTTTCGCATGCGTACGAAATCTCACCCAATGTTGCACGTACTTTGGCTGCCGCCACTGCAAGTTCAAGTAAATTCCCCTTACCGGTGCGTACACATTCTGTAATTGCATTCAAGGCATTATCTACCTCTTCTTGATTTCTTCCTTCACGCAGACGTCGCAGATTCTCTATTTGTTCTTGACGTACAGCTGTATTATCTACTTCTAGAATATCAATCGGATCTTCTTTTTCCAAACGATACTTGTTAGTACCAACAATAGTCTGTTCGCCCGAATCAATACGTGCCTGAGTACGTGCTGCTGCTTCTTCAATACGCATTTTCGGAATTCCTGTCTCGATAGCTTTTGCCATTCCACCCAATTTTTCAATCTCTTGAATATGTTCCCATGCACGATGGGCAAGTTCATGAGTCAATGATTCTACGTAATAAGACCCAGCCCACGGATCTATCTCACGGCAAATCTGTGTTTCTTCCTGTATATAAATTTGAGTGTTACGTGCGATACGTGCCGAAAAATCGGTAGGCAGCGCAATAGCTTCGTCTAAAGCATTGGTATGCAAAGATTGTGTATGTCCTAATGCAGCTGCCATTGCTTCAATACAAGTACGGCCAACATTATTAAAAGGATCTTGTTCGGTAAGCGACCATCCGGATGTCTGGGAATGAGTACGCAAAGTAAGTGATTTGGGGTTCTTCGGATTAAATTGCTTGACTATTTTTGCCCACAACATACGTGCCGCACGCATCTTGGCTATCTCCATGAAATGGTTCATGCCGATTGCCCAAAAGAAAGAAAGCCGAGGAGCAAAGGCATCAATGTCAATCCCAGCCGCAATCCCGGCACGAAGATATTCCAATCCATCGGCAAGAGTATAGGCAAGCTCGATATCAGCTGTAGCACCAGCTTCCTGCATGTGATAGCCTGAAATAGAAATTGAATTGAATTTGGGCATCTTCTGCGAGGTGTATTCAAAAATATCAGAAATGATTTTCATTGAAAATGCAGGTGGGTAGATATACGTATTACGCACCATGAATTCTTTCAATATGTCATTCTGAATAGTGCCAGCCATTTCCTCCAGTTTCGCCCCCTGCTCTAATCCTGCATTGATATAAAATGCCATAATGGGCAATACGGCACCATTCATGGTCATTGAAACGGACATCTTGTTCAAGGGAATGCCATCAAACAAGACTTTCATATTTTCAAGTGAACAGATAGATACACCTGCTTTTCCCACATCTCCTACTACACGAGGATGATCTGGGTCATAGCCACGATGAGTAGGAAGGTCAAACGCGACCGATAATCCTTTCTGTCCTGAAGCCAAGTTACGACGGTAAAATGCGTTCGACTCTTCTGCCGTAGAAAAACCAGCATACTGACGGATTGTCCAAGGACGGAAAGCATACATCATCGAGTAAGGCCCACGCAAAAATGGTGGAAGCCCTGCTGCATAATTGAGGTGTTCCATACCTTCCAGGTCTTCCTGGGTATAGACAGGTTTTACTTGGATTTGCTCAGGTGTTTTCCAGCTAGCAGTAATGCCATTGGAGCGTTGCCATTCTTTTCCATCTTGAGGATGAAAGCCGGCAAATATGTCAATGTCTTTAAAATTCGGTTTCATGGTTTATGGTTATTCCGTGGTTCTGTGTTCGATAAGTCAATCATAATAATTCAGCATTGAATGTACGCAAGGTTTCCAATACATTGCAACGGACATGAATGAAATGTTTAATACCTGCTGCTTTTAAGTCCTCCATGCAGGCAGGAGCACCTGCAACAATGAACATTGCACGACCATTCAAAGCCTGATAGGCAGGCACTGCATATTGAGCATATTCATCATCACTGGAGCAAAGGACTACAACATCTGCATTTGACTTTAAAGCCGCTTCTATGCCTTCCTCCACTGAATCAAAGCCCAGGTTATCTATTACTTCATATCCGGCACATGCCAGGAAATTGCAAGAGAACTGGGCGCGTGCCTGACGCATTGCCAGATTGCCAATGGTAAGCATAAACGCTTTCGGACGTTTTCCCGAACGTTCGGTTTCCAGGCGGAGTGCTTCAAATTGGCTTGCTGCACGCTCGGTACTGAGTCTTGCAAACGATTTTTCCTCCTCATGATGATGCTTTCCATCACATCCGCACACATGTTCATACGGGACTTTACTTCCAGCTATTTCATTAAAGTTCGGATACTGATTGGTTCCCAGCAGAATTTCTTTCCGGCGTGATACAGCTTCGTGGCGTGCCTGGTTACTTTGGTTTACGGCATTCTGTACATTTTCTGCAAGAATAGCTTTTACCATTCCACCTTCTTCATCGGTTTTCAGAAACAGGTTCCATGCCTGCTTGGCTATGGATACAGTAAGGTTTTCAATGTAATATGAACCGCCGGCAGGGTCTACAATACGATTGAAGTGAGACTCTTCTTTCAGCAACAGTTGTTGGTTGCGTGCCAAACGTTCAGAAAATTCACTCGGCGTTTCATAAACACTGTCAAAAGGAGTGACGGTTATCGAATCCACCCCTGCCAAGGCTGCACTCATTGTTTCCGTCTGTGTGCGAAGCAGATTAACATACGAATCAAACAACGTCAGGTTGAATGTAGAGGTTTCTGCGTGTATATTCATTTGGCATGCCGTATCTTCCTTCGGCTGGTAAGCTTTCACTATAGACGCCCAAAGCATACGTGCAGCACGGAATTTGGCGATTTCCATAAAATAGTTAGAACTTATGCCAAAATGGAACTTGATTTTTCTTGCAGCAAGGTCTGCTGGAATTCCGCTTTCTACCAGCCTGCTAAGATATTCATTTCCCCATGCCAATGCATAGCCTAATTCTTGATAAATATAGGAGCCGGCATTGTTAAGTTGACATGCATTGACAACTACACAGCGGAAATGGGGATAATCGGCAAGAATACGTACCAACTCAGCTGCCTGGCTGATAATCGGGCTTACATCTTTACCTTTTTGCAGCATCTTGCCGATAGGGTCAAAATTGAGCGATCCGTAAAGTTTGTCAGAGGCATACCCTTTCTCTTTAAAATAATCGGTTAGTAACTGCGCCAACAGTACGGTGTGACGCTGGCAAGTAGTAAAGTTCAATTCGATGCTGTCACAATAGATTCCTTCCAATAACGTGCGAAGGTATTCAGCATTCAAGTCTTTTGCCTTGATATGAAATCCCAACGAATCAACCCCTTTGTTGAGTAAGGCAAGAGCATGCTGATTGGCTTCTAAAGGATTTTCCACATGGATATCTTGACGAATAAACCAGGCATTGTCATTTTTTTTATTTCCTCTCAAATAAGGGAATTCACCTGGAAGCGAATCAATTGTTTTCAGTTCTTCCAAATCTTCCCGACGATAAAAAGGCTTTACATTAAAACCTTCATTGGTTTTCCATACCAATTTCTTTTCATAGTCAGCTCCTTTCAGATCTGTCTGGATTCTGTCCATCCATTCTTGAGTTGTCACTTCTGGGAAATCGGAAAAGAGTTTTTCTCTATTATCTGTCATACTTTGTGTTTTATGGGTTTACGATTTAAGTTGATTGGCACACGGATTAAATACGCATGCTTAGGCAAATATACAAAATTATAGTAGAACAAAACTGATTTGCGGATTTTTTTTAAATGAATTCCGCAATTAGATCCGTCGTTTAAATTTTGCTCAGGTTAATTTTGCGAATTGTTTTCGAGGATGTTTTTCTGATTTTATGAGGAGGATAGCGGGCTATCTGACGAATAAAATCGGGAAAACAGACCGGAAACAAACGCAAAAGAACCTGATAGAATATTAGAAGCTGTTTTGAATTTATCGTGCGATGATTTGGGATGAGTTTTTGAGGCATTTTCGCTTCTGTGATGAGGAAGATAGCGGGCTATCTGACGAAGAACAGAAGCGGAAAGGACCAAAAAATCGCCCAAAGCACACACGAAAACGAACACATCAAGCCAAGAAAAACTTTTTGGAGAAATTCAAAACAGCTTCTTACTTTATTGGAAAATTTAAACAGGCTCTTAGCCAATCCGACTGAGGTGAAAAACGCAGTAGTACTGCGTCTGCCGATGAAGTATATATCCGTAAGTGGATGCAGATATATTCAATCGCAGTTGCAGTATATATTCAATCGCGGTTGCAGTATATATTCATTTTTCAGGGGTATTGGCTGTTTACGGAGCTCATTTTATTTTTATCCGTTTATCATATTCAGAAACTCATCTTCACTTAGGATAGGTATGCTTAGTGCACGGGCTTTTTCCAGCTTGCTGGGACCCATGTTTTCGCCGGCAAGGATGAAACTGGTCTTTTTCGAGATACTGCCCACGTTCTTCCCTCCGTGCTTCTCTATCATCTCCTTATATTCATCGCGCGAATGACGGGCGAATACGCCGCTAATGACAATCGACTTTCCCTGTAGCTTATCGGTATGCCCTGCAAGGTCTTCTTCATCGGCTTCCAGCTTCAGCCCAGCCGTACGCAGGCGTTCGATAAGGTTACGGTTTTTCTCGTCGGCAAAATAACGCAGTATGCTGCCAGCTATCTTCTCGCCGATTTCGTCTACATGAATCAGGTCGTCGAGCGTAGCTGTAGCCAATGCCTCGATGGAACGGAAAGCACGTGCCACTTTCTTTGCAACTGTTTCGCCTACAAAGCGGATGCCTAATGCAAAAAGCACCCTTTCGTAAGGCACTTCGCGCGAACGGGCAATACCCTGAATGATGTTCTCTGCCGACTTTTCGCCCATGCGTTCTAGCCGTACGAGGTCTTCTGCCTTCAGCGTGTAGAGGTCTGCTACATCGTGTATCAGTCCTTCCTGGTAGAATTGGTCGACGGTTTCAGGTCCCAAGCCTTCGATGTTCATCGCACGGCGGCTGATAAAATGCTCGATCTTCCCTTTTATCTGCGGCGGACAGGAGCTTTCGTTGGTGCAGTAATAGGCTGCCTCGTCTTCGTAACGCACCAACGGGCTTCCACATTCGGGACAATGGGTGATGAAGGTTACTTTCTCGCTTCCTTCGGGACGGGATGCCACGTCTACACCTGTTATTTTCGGAATGATTTCGCCTCCCTTTTCTACATAGACGTTATCGCCAATATGCAAATCAAGTGAGGCAATGATGTCGGCGTTGTGCAACGAAGCGCGTTTGACTACCGTTCCTGCCAATTGCACAGGTTCCAAATTAGCGACAGGTGTTACGGCTCCCGTGCGCCCTACCTGATAAGTGACTTTCAGCAATCGGGTCAAAGCACGTTCTGCCTGAAACTTGTAGGCGATAGCCCAACGCGGCGATTTGGCTGTATAGCCCAAATTGCGTTGCTGGCGCAAAGAATTTACCTTTAACACAATGCCGTCGGTAGCCACGGGCAGATTCTTCCGTTCTACATCCCAATAATTGATGAAGTCGAATATCTCCTGCAGGGTCTTCACCTTGCGTGTCACGTGCGAAACCTTGAAGCCCCATCGGGCAGCCTCTTGCAGGTTTTCATAGTGTCCGTCGTGAGGCAGGTTTTCGCCCAACATATAATAAAGGTAAGAGTCAAGCTTGCGGGCTGCTACTTCGGCAGAGTTCTGCAACTTCAGCGTGCCCGAAGCCGCATTTCTCGGATTGGCAAACAAAGGCTCTTCACGTAGTTCGCGTTCGTGGTTCAGTTCCTCGAACACCTTCCAGGGCATCAGCACTTCGCCGCGCATTTCGAATTGGCGGGGATAGCCGTCGCCGTGCAGCACCAGCGGAATAGCCCGAATGGTCTTCACATTATCGGTCACGTCATCGCCTCGCACACCGTCTCCACGTGTCACGGCACGTACCAGCTTGCCGTCTTCATAAGTCAACGAAATGGAAGTGCCGTCGTATTTCAGTTCGCAGCAGATCTCAAAATCTTCGTTCAGTGCTTTGGCAATACGCTCGTAAAACTCCGTCACTTCGGCTTGCGAATAGGTGTTCCCTAACGAAAGCATCGGATAACGGTGCTCTACCTGGACAAAGTTCTTATTGATGTCGCTACCCACCCGCACCGAGGGCGAATTGGGGTCGTAATGCTCCGGATGACGGGCTTCGAGGTCTTGCAGTTCGCGCATCAGGTGGTCGAACTCCTGGTCGGAGATGACGGGCGCATTCTCTACATAATATTTATAGTTGTGAAGGTGCAATTCTTCACGCAACTGGTCGATTCTTTCTGTTTCTGTCATGTTCGTTTCGGATGTTTCTTGCAAAAATAGCAAAAATGTGCCAGTGTGCGGTACGGGAACAACGGAAACTTCGTACTTTTGCAAAAAAATAACAAGGAAACATGCGAATAGACATTATTACCGTTTTGCCCGAAATGATTGAGGGCTTTTTCAACTGCTCCATCATGAGCCGGGCACAAAAGAAAGGCATCGCTGAATTTCATATCCATAATTTACGTGACTACACCTTCGACCGTTACCGAAAAGTAGACGATTATCCTTTCGGCGGATGTGCAGGAATGGTGATGAAGATAGAGCCGATAGACCGTTGCATTTCGGCCCTGAAAGCTGAACGCGATTATGACGAAGTGATTTTCACAAGCCCTGACGGCGAGCAGTTCGACCAGAAAATGGCGAACACCTTGTCGATGACTCAAAACCTGATTATCTTGTGCGGGCATTTCAAAGGCATCGATTACCGCATCCGCGAACATTTTATTACGAAGGAAATCAGTATCGGCGATTACGTACTAACTGGAGGCGAACTGGCGGCAGCCGTCATATCTGATGCCATCGTACGGGTTATCCCTGGTGTGATATCCGACGAGCAATCGGCACTGTCCGATTCATTTCAAGATAATTTACTGGCTCCACCAGTCTATACCCGTCCCGCAGAATACAAAGGATGGAAGGTACCCGATGTTCTGCTTTCGGGGCACGAAGCAAAGATACGTGAATGGGAGTTTCAACAATCTTTAGAGCGTACCAAACGGTTGCGTCCGGACTTGCTGAAGTAAGATATTTCTTTACATTTATTTCAAATCTACATATTCACGAAAAAAGGCCACAGATTTATATTTTCCTCTCTCTTGACAAAAAAGTAAAAAAAATCTGTGGCCAATTATTTTATTTGCATTTTCAGTATGCCATTCGCATATGTAAATTATTTTTTAATATTCCAACGCGCCGATGATGTCACGAACTGAAGCAAATCCATGGCGGTCTAGATAGTCGTTGATACCTTCCGCTACTTTTACGGTTATAGCCGGATCAATGAAGTTGGCCGTACCTATCTGTACGGCGGTTGCTCCAGCAAGCAGGAACTCCACGGCATCGCGGGCATTCATAATTCCACCTAGCCCAATGACAGGTATCTTCACGGCTTTTGCTACTTGCCATACCATGCGCAAGGCGATAGGCTTCACTGCTGCTCCACTCATCCCTCCAGTGATAGTGGATAAGACCGGTTTACGCTTTTCGGCATCTATTGCCATTCCCAGCAGCGTGTTGATGAGTGATACACTGTCTGCTCCGGCAGTTTCCACTGCACGCGCTATTTCTGTGATGTCGGTCACATTGGGCGACAGTTTCACGATCAATGTCTTGTGATAAGCTTTTCGCACTGCAGATACAACCTCGGCGGCTCCATGAGCTGTTACTCCGAAAGCCATCCCACCTTGCTTGACATTCGGGCATGAGATGTTCAGCTCAATAGCCGGGATGCAGTCCAGGCCGTCGATAATGCTTGCTGTTTCCACATAATCCTCTATTTGCGATCCAGACACGTTCACAATCATATTGGTACGGATGTCTTTGATTTGTGGGTAGATATGTTCTGCAAAATAATGCACCCCTTTGTTTTGTAGTCCCACAGCATTCAGCATGCCCATCGGTGTTTCCGCCATACGCGGATAAGGATTTCCTTCACGGTGATGAAGTGTCGTCCCCTTCACGATAATTCCTCCAATTTTCTCCAAATCCACAAAGTCTTGGAATTCAAGTCCGTAACCGAATGTTCCCGATGCAGTCATCACCGGATTCGATAAAGCCAGTTTTCCTATGTTTACACTTAAATCTGCCATAATAGTTTCTTTATATTAAATACAGGACCTTCTTTACATACACACACATGACCATCCCGGGTGTTTTCCACACAGCAAAGGCAAGCCCCCACACCGCATGCCATCGTGTTCTCTAGCGACACTTCACACGCTATGCCCTGCTGATTGGCATATTTGGCCACGGCCATCATCATTGGTTTAGGACCACATGTGCAGATTAGATCGAACGTATTGTCTCTCAGTACACTGTGCATCGTGACATACCCTTTCTCTCCCATACTTCCGTCTTCGGTAGTAGTATGGACATCGCCCAACGCCTCGAACAAGTCCAGTTGCAACAAGTCATTCTTCGAGCGTGCTCCCAACAAGAATGTAGGTTTCAAGCCTTTCTTCAACAAAGTTTCGCCTAAATAAAGTAAAGGAGCCGTGCCTACACCTCCACCTATCAGCAACACCTTAGTAGCAGTGTCTTCTGGGACTGTAAAACCGTTTCCTAACGGCATGACCACATTAACTGTGTCCCCAGGATTCACGGTAGCCAATTTACGTGTACCATCACCAACCAGCTGAATCAAGAACCAGACCTCATTTTTCTGGCGGTCTACGTAATTAATAGAAATAGGACGACGCAGGAATGTCGTGTTCGAACCGTCTACCCGTATTTCGGCGAACTGCCCCGGAAGCATTTCAGGCAACGGCTCAGCCTGGGTCAACTTGAGTAATACATAGTTTGCATGCAAACGTATGTTTTCTGTAACAGTCAAATCAAGAATGTATTTCTTCATAAAATAAATTGAGGTAAATTCGTTTCACAGTACAAAGATAACGAATTTACCTCAATCTATAGAGAAAACTCCATCGCTTTTGCCCATCCACTTCCACAGATAATCAAGATTTCTCTGGCCTGAATACCTGATATGTTCCATTATCAAAGAAAATACGTATTTCAACTATTTTCGGATGAGGTTTTTCTATATATTTAATTTCTTCTTTTACAGTGTTTTGCATACCATTTCCTGGAGTGGAAGACGCGTTTTCCTTGCGAAAATCAAAACGAACCGGATATCCGCTTGCATTTTCTGGATTCTCATTGCTGTACAGACGGCTATTTCCATCTGTGGTACCTTCTTCAACGACTTTCATTTCACCTTCACCATAAAGCAACCAATTCAAGTTAATAGAAGGATAAGCCTTGTGAATGCGCATGACCACTTCCAGGCTAGGTTTATTCCGCTCTGTCAATATGTGCGACAGAGAAGATGTCGATATGCCTATTTTTTCAGCAAATTCGGCATTGGTTAACGACTCCTTTTGTATGATTTGTAAAATACGGTCTTTCATTATAATTATTTGTGTATATAATCTTAATGATTACAAATGTAATGCTTTTTATTTTCATTTGCAAATTTACATATGGAAAAACAAATAACAAAATTACATAACCATGAATTACATCTGTAATCATATCTAATGTTTACATCTGTAAACCATCAATTTCAAGTTCTTTTTAACTTTAACAAATTCATATAAACTACTAGGATATAGATTGTTATACTATAATTTTGATTGTTTACACTTCGATAATATAGAAATGTAAACAGTTATTTAATGCCATATAAAATATTATTTCATTAATTCTTCATAGATTGTTGGGTTTTAGCCTATTATCCTGTGTATAAATACATTGTATAAATTATCATGTACATTTATAAAAGTACACAATATAACCATAAGACCATGTATTTACATTTGTACTACAGCCTAAACAAATATACATATCGATTCATGGCATTTACAAATACAAATGTATTTTAGGTTCATCGGAGCCAAAATGTAGAAATGTATATGTCTGAATGTAAAAAAAGCCCGAATCTATTCTTTAAGATTCATCAGAATAATGATGTGCAAAATAAAGATATATTCATAGCCATTTCAGTTATCTTCATAGCTTGTAAAAGCTATCTGGAATGGCTTATGAATATATCTTCGTCTGGTAGGCAATATTGGTTGAAAAAAGAATGGCAAAATCACACAAGCCACGGAAGCAAATCAACTTTTCATCTTTCCGGAAATGTGTTTCTTTAGAAATTGGATGCAGGGATTAATTTTGCACAAATGCCCCGATGTTGAAGATATTCTCTTCTCAAGATCGGATAACCCTCTCCGTTACCGAGGATACATCTGCATAATTTTACAGATACGTTTGCCCTTGGACCGTGGGTATTGTGACTTTGCCTTGATTGACTTCAGCCGGACTGCAATCAATGAAGAATTTGATAAATCAGTTCACGCAACAATTCCCCGTCGGAAACCGAAGCGTTGTTCACACCTTTCGAACGAACATCGCATTGACGGATGCATTCGATAATCTTCATTACTTTTACTCCCGAATAGTGTTTCATGGCAGCCAGGTAATCGCGTGCTTGCCACGGGGATCGCAGGCTAAGTTGAGCGGCCACTCCCTCTTCATTTTTTTGGGGAGCATAGTATGCCAACATCAGGTTGGCAAAGAAATTGAACAATACAGCCAGCGTAACCTGCAACGGATTGTGTTTTGGATTTTCTTCAAAATATTTTACTATTCGATTCGCTTTGAATACGTCTTTTACGATTAATGCATTCCGCAATTCGAAATTATTAAAGTCCTTACTGATGCCGATATTCTGTTCTATCTGCTCGGGTGTAATCCGCCGTTGTCCCTTGGGAAGCGTGATAATTAATTTTTCCAACTCGCCTGCCATTCGGTTCAAATCCGTCCCTACAAATTCTGCCATCATTTCTGAGGCTTTTGGCTCAATTTCCACTTGACGGCGTTTTAAATAAGATGCGATAAACCCTGGAAGTTGAGTGTCTTTCAGCTTCCGGGATTCGAACAGCACACCTACCTTTTCCAGTTCTGCTGTCAGCTTTTTTCTACGATCTAATGCGCCGTGTTTATAGCAAAATACCAGAATGGTAGAAAGCATCGGCTTTTGCAGATAATACGTCAACTCGTCCAAGTTCTTTAAGTTTTGTGCTTCGCGAACTACAACCACCTGGTATTTCGACATCATCGGATACCTTCTTGCTGCGTTAATAACAGAAGCTATATCTGTGTCTGTTCCATATACTACGGTCTGGTTAAACTCTTTCTCCGACTCTGTCAAAACGTATTGCATGATGTATTCGGATATGCGGTCGATATAGTAATCCTCTTCTCCCATCAGGAAATAAACGGGAGCATAGTTTTTATTTTTCAGGTTGCGGGCTATTTCTTCGTAAGTTATTTCTTTTGCCATACTTTTTTGTAACTTTGTATGATAAATTATTCACGCTATTCATACAAAGATATAAAATGTTGGAATTAAACTTACCTCCTTATCCGTTTAAAATTGCTAACAAAGACGGGAAAAAATTCATATTCGATGTGTTACGCAAGAAATATGTTACCCTTACACCCGAAGAATGGGTGCGGCAGCATTTCACTCATTATTTGCTGGAGCACAAAGGTTATCCTTGGGGATTGCTGGCTAATGAAATCCAATTGAATCTGAACGGAATGAAAAGGCGGTGCGATACGGTGCTTTATAACCGCAATCTGACCGCCCGGATGATTATAGAATATAAAGCCCCAAATGTGGAAATCACGCAAGCTGTATTCGACCAAATTACGCGTTATAATATGGTGCTGAAAGTAGAATATCTGATTGTGAGCAATGGAATCCACCATTATTGTTGCCACATTGATTATGCAACGCACTCTTATACATTCTTGCCCACCGTACCGGCGTATGAGGAACTATGAATGAAAAGAATCGCCCCAACGGACAAAGCTCAAGATGTCTTTGCTCGCTGGGGCGACCCATATATTTTGCAGGTAAAAATCATTTCACTTTTGTTTCCAAGTGTCTTTCAGGCATTACTCCTGCCAGTTCCGGGTCAATCATGATGCGTCCACAATATTCACACACAATGATTTTCTTTCGCATACGGATGTCCAATTGTTTTTGAGGCGGAATCTTATTAAAGCATCCCCCACATGCATCACGCTGCACATAAGTAATTCCCAATCCGTTTCGAGAGTTTTTACGAATGCGCTTGAATGCCTGAAGCAAACGCGGTTCGATAGTTGCTTCCAACGCTTTTGCCTTGTCGCGGAGTTTTTCCTCTTCCTGTTTAGTCTCAGAAATGATTTCATCCAATTCATTTTTCTTCATCTCCAAGTCTTTCTTTCTTTCTTCCAGGGTATGTGTGTTCTTTTCTATTTCCTCTTGTTTTGATTCGATAGAAGAGGTATACTCTCTGATGCGTTTTTCACACAATTCCACTTCCAAGGTTTGGAATTCGATTTCCTTTGTCAGCACATCATATTCACGATTATTACGCACATTGTCTTGTTGTGCTTTGTATTTATCGATTGAAGCCTTGGCTGTTTCAATTTCAATACGCTTGGTAGCAACGTTCGATTTCAATTCTTCTATTTCACCTTTAATCTTTTCGATGCGGGTGCTTAAGCCTGTCACTTCATCTTCCAAGTCTTGTACTTCCAACGGAAGTTCACCTCTTAAAGTCTTGATTTTGTCAATTTCAGACAACATGGTCTGCAATTGGTACAAAGCTTTCAGTTTTTCCTCCACACTCAGTTCACTAGGATCTTTTTTTACTTCTTTCGCCATAATGCTTTATAAATATTTAATCGGATTTGTATTGATTCGGGTCATACGAAGTTCCAATGATGGGAATTTTTTCTCTAATAAAGAACAAATCAATTCTTTAGTGTATTGTTCGCTTTCGTAATGGCCTATTTCTGCAATCAAAATACTATTCTCATAATAAAAATAATCGTGATACTTCACTTCGCCTGTTATAAACACATCAGCCTGGCTGGCTATAGCACGTGGCAGCAGAAATGCTCCCGCTCCTCCACACAAAGCTACATTTCGGATTAACCTTCCTGTCAGCCGCGAATGTTTCACGCAGCCTGCTTCAAAAATCTGCTTGACGCGACGCAGGAAGTCACCTTCTGTTTCCGGTTCTTCCAAGACACCTATGATGCCTGCCCCTGCCTGGTTCAATTTGTTTTGCACCGGATAAAAATCAAATGCCGGTTCTTCATAAGGATGGGCTGCCAATAAAGCTTTGGTTACTACATCCCGCTTATACACCGGAAGAATGGTTTCTATCCGCATCTCTTCTTCGTGATGTAATTCACCTATTTTACCACAATAAGGATGTGTACCGTTTCCAGCCCGGAATGTCCCGATTCCTTCTATATTATAACTACAAGCATCATAGTTGCCTATACAACCGCAACCTGCTCCAAACAGAGCATCACGTACTTGGTCGACGTGTTTCATCGGTACGAATGTCACCAGCTTCAATAATGCGTTTTCTCTAGGCTCTAATACACGCACTTGCCTCAATCCTATTTTTTCTGCAATCTTATAATTCACTCCCAACAAAGCATTGTCCAAATTGGTATGCATCGAATAAATTACAATATCGTTCTTAATAGCCTTAATAACGCATCGCTCCACATAGTCTTTACCCGTAACCGACTTGAATCCTTTAAAGATAAGCGGATGGTGTGATACTATCAAATTATATCCCAAAGCTATTGCTTCGTCCACCACAGCTTCAGTCACGTCCAAACACAACAAAGCCCCTGTAACCTCCGCGTCTGTTAATCCAATTTGCAAACCGGCATTATCAAAACCGTCTTGCAAAGGCAGAGGCGCGAACATCTCAAGGGCATTCAAAACTTCCTTAATCTTCATGTCTCAAAAAAAATCGTACAAAAATAATAAAAAACTGTGATATATTAAAAAGTAAACCGCTTAGATTTACATAACATTAACGCATAAGCGAAATTGGAATATAAGAAGCTGTTTTGAATTTCTCCAAAAAGTTTTTCTTGGCTTGATGTATCTGTTTTCGTGTGTGCTTTGGGCGATTTTTTGGTTCTTTTCGCTCCTGTTCTTCGTCAGATAGCCCGCTATCTTCCTCATCACAGAAGCGAAAATGCCTCAAAAACTCATCCCAAATCATCGCACGATAAATTCAAAACAGCTTCTAAAAGACGGGGGTGTGGAAGCTGTACATGCTTTCTCAACAGATGAAACTGACGGACTGTTTGCCTGCCGATTATTTGCCTGGATTATCGGGAAGGATTAAATAAAAAATGAATGTCCGCCAACAGCCAATATATACCCCTGAAAAATGAATATATACTGCATCCGCGGTTGAATATATACTGCATCTGCGATTGAATATATACTGCATTCGCCTATGGATATAACTTCATCAGCAAACGCAGTACTACTGCGTTTTCAACTCGGTCAGATTCGCTAAAGGACATTCATAAAAATATCAAGGAGAATCAGAAACTTACGTTGATTCTCCTTGATATTCAAAGCACCTGTTTAGAACTGTTTTTGATTAAAGCTCTTTATCTTATCCGAAATTGTCGTACATAATAGAAGATGAATCCACTCCCAAGCTATCCAACATGTTGACGACAGCTTTCGACATCGGACCCGGACCGCACATATAGTACTCAATGTCTTCGGGTGCCTCGTGATTCTTCAAGTAAGTTTCATACATCACCTGATGCACGAAGCCCGGAGTATATTTCACGCCTGCGGCATCGGCTGCAGGGTCAGGACGGTCAAGCGCCAAATGGAAATGGAAGTTCGAGAAATCTTTTTCCAATTGCAGGAAATCTTGCAAATAGAACACTTCATTCAATGCACGGGCGCCATAGAAATAATGCATTTCACGGTCGCGCGTATTCAATGTACGGGTCATGTGCATAATCTGTGCACGCAACGGAGCCATACCGGCACCACCTCCTACCCAAATCATTTCTTTCTTCGAATCGAATATCGGGTGGAAATCACCGTAAGGACCGCTCATCAGCACCTTGTCACCCGGCTTCAGCGTAAAGATATAAGAAGATGCGATACCCGGATTCACATCCATAAAACCACTGCGGTCGGGCTTGAACGGAGGCGTGGCAATACGGACCGTCAACATGAACACATCACCCTCTGCCGGATAGTTCGCCATTGAATAAGCACGGATAGTCGGCTCAGGGTTGACGCACTTCAACGAGAACATATTGAACTTCTTCCATGCAGGCAAATATTCATCACCGATCAATGACTTGTCAATATCCTTGTCGTAATCCATCGTAAATGCCGGAATCTTAATCTGTGCATACGAACCGGGGATGAAGTCCATGTGCGCGCCGGCAGGCAATTGCACCTTGAATTCCTTGATGAATGTTGCCACATTCTTGTTCGAAATAACGGTACATTCGTATTCCTTCACACCCAAGACAGATTCAGGCACTTTGATAGCCATATCGCCTTTCACTTTCACCTGACATCCCAAACGCCAGTGGTCTTTCTGCTGCTTACGGCTGAAATGTCCTACTTCCGAAGGAAGGATTTCTCCCCCGCCTTCCAACACCTGACACTTGCATTGGCCGCAAGAACCTTTTCCACCGCAAGCCGATGACAAGAATATATTGTTTACAGCCAAGGTGTTCAGCAATGTCGAACCAGATTCCACTTCCAACTGGTTTTCTCCGTTAATGGTCAGTTTTACCTTACCCGAAGTTACCAAGAACTTTTTCGCCACCAACAAAATGATGACCAACACCAGAATAGTCACCAGGAATACTCCAATGCTTGCTAATATAAAATTCATGTCCATTGTCTTATTCCTTTCCTTATTAGATGTTCAAACCTGAGAAACACATAAATGCCATAGCCATCAAGCCTACTGTAATGAAAGTTATGCCCAAGCCCTTCAACGGAGCAGGCACATTGGAGTAAGCCATCTTCTCACGAATGGCAGCCAGGCCCACAATTGCCAGCAGCCAGCCTATACCCGACCCCAAGGCGTATGAAACAGAGTCCCATACATTGCCGATAAATTTCGGGTCAGACTCTCCCAAGCCAATGCGTTGCTGCATAAACAAAGACGCACCCATAATCGCACAATTCACGGCAATCAAAGGCAAGAAGATACCCAATGAAGCATACAATGAAGGGCTGAAACGCTCTACAACCATTTCTACCAACTGGGTGATGGCAGCAATAACGGCAATAAAGAGGATGAAGCTCAAAAAACTTAAATCAATACCCAAGATACCGTCTGCCGCAAGCACTTTGGTCTGAAGCAGATAGTTGACCGGTAAAGTCACAACCAATACGAACGTAACGGCAATACCTAACCCGAGGGCAGTTTTTACATTCTTCGACACAGCCAGATACGAACACATACCCAGAAAGAATGCAAAAATCATATTGTCCACAAAGATTGAACGGACCAATAAACTTATAAAATGTTCCATAATCATTACCTTTCCTTATTATTCCTTTTCTTGTAATTCGGGATGTTTCGCACGCTGATACCATATCAGGCAAGCCACAATAATCAATGCCATAGGCGGCATCAACATCAAGCCGTTGTTCACATATCCCGCCTCCTTAATGGCATCGTAATTCAATATATTGTAGCCTAACAACGTACCTGAGCCTAAAAGTTCACGGATAAACGCCACGATAATCAAAATCTTGGCATAGCCTAAGCCATTGCCCAGACCGTCCAGACAAGATTCCCACGGGCCGTTTGCCATCGCAAACGCTTCAAGACGTCCCATCAAGATACAATTCGTAATAATCAGACCTACGTAAACGGATAATTGCACACTGACATCGTATGCAAATGCCTTCAACACTTCGCTTACGATTGTCACCAAAGCGGCAACCACTACCAGCTGGACAATGATACGGATACGGTTCGGAATCGTTTTGCGAATCAATGAAATGACAACGTTGGAAAATGCCGTAATAATCGTTACGGAAAGCCCCATTACGATAGCCGGTTCCAACTTAGAGGTTACGGCGAGTGCAGAACAGATACCCAATACCTGAACCGTTACCGGGTTGTTCATGCTTATCGGAATAGAAAACACCTCTTTATTCTTAGCTGAAAATAAACTTCCCATGATATTCGTCCTCCTTATTTAGTAGTTAAAAAATTGGTATAATGGCCCATGCAGCTCTTTAACATCTGGCCTACCGCTACCGAAGTGATTGTACCGCCTGAGATTCCATCCACCTGGAATTCCGGCTTCTCAACCTTCCCGTTCTTCACGACATCCAGACCAACCACAGAACCATCCATGACTTTCTTGTCTTTAAACTCGTTTTGGAAATGCTCGGTAGCGATTTCCGCACCCAAGCCCGGAGTCTCCGAAGCATGAGAGAAATAAGTGCCATACACGGTATTCTTGTCTTCGTTCAGCGCCACATATCCCCAGATGGCACCCCAAAGGCCGGCACCGTAAACAGGAATAACATACTTTGTTTCCCCGTCCACTTCACAGACAAAGAGATGAGCTTCTCCTTTTTCTTTATATGCTTTCTCATATCCGGTGACAAAAGCGCCTTCATACGGTTTCAGCGAACCGTCTTCAGCCACCAGCATATCTTCCTTCACCACCTCGGCAAACTTGGCTTCGGGATTCTGCACATCGCGAATGCCCAGTGAAGAAAGAATCTGTTTCTTCGTATCCAACTCAACGTTCTTTCCTTGCAGTTCGCGCAAAGAAGAGTTGACGAAAGCCAGCAAAAACGCTACGATAATAACCAATACCGAAGCATAAATGATAGTATATGAATTACTATTGGTATTCATTGTTCTTCCGGTTTTTTAATTGTTAGACATTGCACGTTTGGCACGGCGTGAGATATTGTTCTGCACGACAACATAGTCAATCAGCGGTGCAAAAATATTCATCAACAGGATAGCCAGCATCATACCTTCGGGATAACCCGGATTAAGCACACGGATAATGATAGCCATCGCACCTATCAGGAAACCGTAAACAAACTTGCCGTTTTCGGTACGCGAAGAGGTAACCGGATCGGTAGCCATAAACACAGCACCAAAACAGAAGCCTCCCAAACACAAATGTTCGTACCAAGGCATGTGGGCAATGGCGGTATCCGGTCCCCACGTATTGAATACCCAACCCATAAGTGCACCACCTACGAATACGGACAGCATCGTTTTCCAGCTTGCCACTCCCGACCATAGCAGGATAACGGCACCGATAGCAATGGCAATCACGCTAGTCTCGCCGATAGAGCCAGGAATCAGACCGGTCACCATATCCCACGAGAAAGCAGGGCACTCGGCAACCTTAGCCACGCCTAACGGAGTAGCCGCCGTCAACCCATCCACAGTCTTACCCAGACCGAAGATGCTATCACCCGAAACCCATACGGTGTCGCCCGACATCTTGGTAGGATATGCAAAGAAAAGAAAGGCACGGGTTATCAAAGCCGGATTGAAAACATTCATGCCTGTCCCTCCAAACACTTCTTTACAGAATATGACCGAGAATGCTGTAGCGATAGCAAGCATCCACAACGGACAATCTACCGGAACAATCATGGGAATCAGCATACCTGTCACTAGAAATCCTTCCTGGATTTCTTCTTTTTTCCATTGGGCAACAATGAATTCAATGCCTAGTCCCACTACATAGGAAACAATAATCTTGGGCAACACGGCCAGAAAACCATAACCGAACATTTCGATGAAACTTCCTTCAGCACCGGTAGCATGAAAATGCTGATACCCTACATTGTACATACCGAACAACAATGCCGGCATCAGAGCAATGACCACGAACGACATGATACGTTTGCTATCTATCGCATCGTGAATGTGCGTTCCCGTCTTCGATGTGGCATTCGGGACAAACAAAAATGTCTCGAAACCTTCGAATACAGAACGAAAAGCATGGTATTTGCCTCCCTCTTCAAAGTTCGGCTTTATCTTATCCAGATAATTTCTTAATGCGTTCATATTAAAGTTTATTAGTTTATTAGTTTTTGAGTTTGTTAGTTTGTAAGTTTGTTGGTTTGTCCATCGCTGCCTGCAAATCAGCTACAACTTAAAAAACTTAAGAACTTAAAAACTCAAAAAGCCATATCAATTAACACATTTCCTTACGAAGCATATCCAATCCTTCGCGGACAATACGCTGAAGCTCCATCTTTGATGAGCAGACAAATTCACAAAGAGCAAAGTCTTCGGGAGCGACCTCGTATATGCCCAGTTCTTCCATACGATCGATATCGCCCGCGATAATTGCCTTTATCAAGTATTCGGGCAGAATATCCATCGGAAGGACTTTGTCATACTCGTTAGACATGATCATGTGACGTTCTCCACCTTTCACACGGGCATCCAGAACATACTCTTTCTTTTTGCCCATCAGCCAGTTGAAATACGAATGGCTGGTACTATAATCATTCAGACGAGGCATTATCCAGCCCAGCATTTCGTGCACGTCATTACCTTCCGGTATCACGGTGAGCTGCGAATGAAAGGCTCCTAAAAATCCGTTTACAGGAATTTTCTTCCCGGTCAAGACGTTGCCACTGATACAACGCACTTCCCTCTCCTTATTAATATTACCGGCAAGCACATCGGTCAGCATCGCTCCTATCTTCAATTTGCAATATGCCGGCTTCTTCACTTCCGAACCCGTGATGGCAACGGTACGGGTCAAATCCACCCTGCCCGTATTCATCAGGCGGCCGATAAAGATAACCGCTTGCGGATCAACCGTCCATACGGTCTCGCCCTTATTTACCGGAGCGATGTGATTGATTTGCACACCGACATTACCTGCCGGATGCGGGCCTTCGAATACGGTCAATGTAACGCCTTTCGCTTGAGTCAATGCCTTAGCCTGCTGGCTTGCGCTGATGCTGAGATACACGCCGGCTATCTTAGCCAAAGCATCCAGCCCGGTTTGGAAATTCGCCTCCTCTCCTTTCAACGCGAACTCAAAGTCTGGTGCCAACGGATTCGAATCGAAAGCCGATACGAAAATCGCCCGTGGTGCAATTGTCGGGTCGGCAATTACATCATACGGGCGTTGGCGGATGAATGCAAACAAACCTGCATTCAGCAACAGTTCTTTTACGGCAGTTCCATCCATACGGGTTACATCTTGTTTCCCGAATTCTTCATAGTCTTGTTCTGCGGCTGCTTCTACTGTGATACTCATCACTTTACGGCGTGCGCCGCGTTCCACACTCGTTACTACGCCACTTACGGGCGAAACAAATTTCATCTCTGGGTGATTCTTGTCAATAAACAAGGGCCCTCCAGCCATTACATACTCCTGTTCTTTCACCACCACTTTCGGGATGACTCCCGTAAAATCATCAGGACACAATGCATAAAATCCCGGTTCTTTCACGTTCATCAGTTCCGTAGCAGCTTTTCCTTTCAGGTTTATGTTTAAGCCTTTACGTAATTTGATTAGATTAGCCATATATCAGGTATAAAATGAATATTCTAAGTTCGCGACAAATTTACACAATAATAGGGCAACGAAGAAAGTTTGCTTGCCCGATTACAGAATTATTTCCTTATTCAAGCAAGCAAACAACGTCTTATCACGAATAAACCACTATTTTGTAATGTAAAGAATACAAAATCAGTATTCTTCGGCAAACATCGGGTCCCATGCCGGAAGAAGGACAGGCTTTTGTTTCAAGATGTCCAGTACACTTTCCGGCACGTATTTTTTTTCTACTACCAGCCGGAACATATATTCGTCAAACCATTCATCAGTCATGATAAGATGTCCGTGATAACCGGCTTCTGCGCCCCAACTGTTTTCGACCATCCATTTCTTCGGTTTGCCATTGGCATCGAGGTCTACCGCCATCAGGGTCATGGCGTGGCTTGAACCACTTGCAAAAGTCTGGATACGCTGTTTTTTATTCATTCCGAATGAGGTGCCCATCAAAGAAGCATAATCGTAATTGTTCAAGTCGAGTGTACCGCGCTTGCTGTCAAGAAATTTTGCCACATCACACGAGAAATACATCATCGTACTATCCTTAATCGAACGGACAGCCATTTCCTTGATGTCTTCTATCGGCAGATTCACATACGTCCAGTTACGCCCATCGTAAGTATGACGGTCGTAATCAATTTCATAACACTTGTAAAACTCGCGGCTCGGGTCATTCATCAACATTACATAATTACCCGTCAAGTCATTACCTAAAAAAGTTTGATAGAAAGAGAGTGGTGTATATTCCTTGGTTTCACCGTTCATTGTCCAGGTGAAACGTTCAACCGGTTCCCCGAAAGCCAAAGCCAACATCCGGTAAATGGTGCCCATCATCTCTTTTTTCTGTTCTTCCAGTGCAGTTTCCTTTGCTCCTTCCCCGGCAGCTTGACGCAACTGCAATCCGAACTCTTTCAGTTTAAGTCCCAGCAAGTCGGCTATCTGTCCGGTATGCTCGCTGCTATAAGTTTCCGGCATAACCGAAGCAGGTACTACACCATATTTTCCAATAATATCCGAAATGCCTGTAAACTGTCCTCCGTCGCTGATAGGATGCTTAAAAAGCCATTCTACCATTTTGTCTTCCATCGGTTTTTCACGGGTATCAATGATGCCTTGCAGGAAAAGGTTTGCTTTTTCCAGTTGGTCGTAGAAAAAACAATAATTTTGAGAAAATTCCATTTCGTCCAACCCATACTTCGCCATCATCTGTGCCCGAAGTACATTCAGTCCCGTAAACAGCCAACAACGCCCTGATTGTTGCTGGTCGGTAATGCCGTGCGAAACAACACGGTTGGAAAAATGCGTATCAAAATTTGCCAGATTCTCATGGTTCTTTGCCAATACTGAAATGCTGGTCCCTGCCATCGCATTGTAAATAGCCTTATCAGATGGCGTAGGCTTGTAGCTGTCTTTGATGTCTTTCAACAATTCAGGAGTAATCCCCCCTTGCTGTGCCTGTGCCGCAGCCAGCGCCATTGTCATAAGACAGAATGCAATACTTCTCTTCATGTTCGCTATATCTGTTAATTAGATGTAATATTTTTATAAAATCATCGATATATGGATGCAAATATAACAATTTTCTCATATTTCCCCATGCCTTTTCAACGCTTTTTCATTTCAGAGGCTTCAGGAAAAACAGTCGGCTAAAAGCTTCCTCAAACGAACATAAGTGACACGACTGACTTACTTATGTGAAAAGCCCAAGTTACTTATGTGAACCAACCCACCCACTTATGTTCATCAAAAAGCATGCTTGAGCCGTGTCTTTATTGCCCGAATGTGGCATTCATTTTTTAAAAATCTTGAAATAACAGAAGAAAATAAAGCTTACCTCAGCTGATATTTGTACTTTTGGTTAATTTTCTGAAAGCATATATATGAGAAAGGTAATCCACATAAAACATTTTGTCCGTTCTGTTATCATACTGATTTTGGTATGTTACTTCGGATTGATTGCCATATTCAACCTTTCTTTCGTCCAAAAACAAATATCAGACCTTGCTGCCGAAGAGCTAAGTAAGCTCATGAAGACCGAAGTGAGCATTGGCAATATCGATTTAGGGTTACTGAACCGGGTTATCATCCAAAATGTGACGTTAAAAGATCGGGAAAACGAGGAGCTGCTTAAAGTCTCACGTTTTTCGGCCAAAGTGGAAATATCATCTTTGTTGCATGGGAAAATCCGTATCAGCAGTGTGCAACTTTTCGGACTGAATGCACGATTGAACCGCAAAACACCTGACAGCCCTGCCAATTTCCAATTCGTACTTGATGCCTTTGCCTCGAAAGACACGGTAAAGAAAGAGAAAAACATTGACTTGCGCATCAACTCAATATTAATCCGGCGCGGACAAGTGTATTATGATGTGCTTTCCGAACCTGCCACTCCCAACCGTTTCAATGACAAACATATCGGTATCCAGAATTTTTCGGCCACTCTTGCATTGAAAGCTTTGACCAATGATTCGGTCAATGCACAAGTCCGGCGAATGAGTTTCAATGAAATCAGTGGGTTCAGGCTAAAGAAACTTGCCTTGAAATGTATTGCTACTCCACGCTACTTTACCATAAATGATTTGGAATTGCAATTGCCTGAAACCATTCTTTCCATTGACAGCCTGACCGCAGCGTACGACAGTGTACCCCACTTCCCTCATCTGACCAAGAATACCACCTATCAGATGCAGCTGAATGCCCGTATTACACCAGCCGACATATCCATGTTTGTACCGGCGTTCAGCCACTTTCACAGTCCCGTAGAGCTTCATCTGGCACTGGATGGAAAGGGAAATCATACCCGTTGTACCGATATCTTTGTAAGCGGAAACCATCAGACCTTATTGCTGAAAGCCCAAGGTATGATCAATCATTGGAACCGGAAGGAAGACCTTTATCTTTTCGGGCAAGTGTCTCATTTAGATGCCGATGCCCAAGGACTGTCATGGCTTTTCCACAACCTCTCGGACAAAGATTCCATACCCGGTATTGTAAAACATCTGGGAGACGTACATTTCAATGGAGATGTATCAGGCTACCTTCACCAGCTGACAACACATGGCACTGTCCTATCCGAAGCCGGCTCTGTGCGGGCTAACGTAACGATGCATAAACCGAAAGGTGCGTTGTATCATTCTTATTCAGGCAAAATAATCAGTGAGCAGTTAAATTTAGGTGCGTTACTCGGACAGGAAAAAACATTTGGCAATGCAGCTTTCGATATCGAACTGCAAGGATTCCGTTATCAGGACGGGAAACCGGAATCATACATCAAAGGCATTGTTTCGTCTTTGTCTTACAAACAATATGAATACCACAATATCTTACTCGACGGGCAATACACGCCCGGAGGATTTGATGGGAAAATATCAGTAAATGACCCGAACGGAAGTATCGAAATCGAAGGTCATGTCGCTACCCAGCAGGCTATTCCCGATTACAACCTGAAAGCCACCATCCGTCATTTCAACCCTAACAGGTTGAATCTTACAGATAAATATCAAAACACAGATTTCTCACTGAATCTCATGGCAGACTTTACAGGACATTCTGTCGATGACATGAAAGGAAGAATCAGCATTGACAGCCTGATAATGAAGGCACCCGAACCGGAAAAATGCTATACATTCGACCATTTCAGCATTCTGGCAGGAGCAGTTCCCAACAGTGGTGAGAAGCAAATTAAAATCCAGTCCTCTTTTTTAAAAGGAGAAATACAAGGGTATTATTCGTATCGCACGTTGCCTGTAAGTATCCTGAAGACAGTACAACATTACTTGCCTTCTTTACTGGCTGCCGACAAGCATCTTTCTGATACCAACAACAACTTTCGTTTCCATATACAGATAGACAATACAGAGCTTTTATCAAAAGTGTTTGATGTCCCTTTGCTACTATCCATGCCGGCTTCCCTGCAAGGATATTTTGACGACAGCCATACCCGCATCCAGGTACGGGCTTATGCACCCGAATTTACATACAAAGGTGCCTATTACGAATCTGGGACTTTTTTGTGCGACAATACGGAAGAAGGATTGCAATGTCAGCTCCGTACCAATAAACGGATGAAAAAAGGAGGAATGATAAACCTTGCTGTCAATGCGCTGGCCAAAGAAGACCAGTTAAAAGCAACCATTAACTGGGGGAATAATACAGTTAACACTTTTAGTGGACTGATAGATGCCGAGGCATATTTCGAGAAACCGGAATCAGGAGAAAAGCTAAGCACACGTATCAACATACAGCCCAGCCAAATCGTTTTGAATGATACCATTTGGAAAATACATCCTTCGGAAGTTGTCATCGACCAAGGCATCGTAGATGTACGTAATTTTTTGTTCGAACATCAAGACCAATACGTACGCGCCAACGGACGTATCGGTAAATCGGGAACAGACAGTTGCCTGGTCGACTTAAGTAACATCAATCTGCAATACATCATGGATATCATCCAGTTTCATGCAGTCAAATTCAACGGACTGATTACCGGTCGTGTACATCTTCATCACGTGCTGGACAATCCTGTCATGTACACACGACTGGACGTGAAAGGTTTTTCACTGAATGATGCTTTATTAGGCAGAGGCGACATCAAAGGTGAATGGGACAACGAATTAGGAGGCATACGCCTGTTGGCAGACATCCGTGAGAACGAACATTATTCAACTTTTGTTAATGGTTATATTTCGCCTAAAGAAAAAGGATTGGATTTACACATCAAGGCAGGAGGTACTAATCTGGCTTTTCTTCAGCCATTCATTGATGGTATTTTTACCAATATGCAAGGACGTGTATTCGGCAATGTCCGTCTGTTCGGTCCGTTCTCGGGACTGGATTTGGAAGGAAGTGCCCAGGCTGATGCCAGCATGAAAGTAGACATATTGAATACATCTTTCAAGTTACACGCCGACTCTGTGTGTATCCGTTCCGGACATTTCGGATTCGAAAACGTACAAATAGCGGATATGGAAGGCCATACCGGTCTGGTAAACGGAGCCCTCAACCATCAGAAGCTGAAACACTTGACTTATAATTTCCGATTCAATACCAACAACATGCTGGTATATCACACAGAAAAAGAAACCCCTGAATTTCCATTCTATGGAACTATCTACACCACGGGCGAGGTATTGTTACGAGGCGGAAACAATGCACTGAATGTAGACGGCACTTTACGTACTGACCCACGTACATCATTTACGTATGTTACTGCTACGGCGGCCGAGGCCACAAGCAAACAGTTTATCAAATTTGTAGACCGAACGCCACGACGCCAGCAGGAAAACATCCATACAGAAGTATACCATCCCCTTAACATACAGAAAGAAGAGGAAGAAGACGATACCCCTCTTGATATGCATTTAAATTTCCAAATAGAAGCCACTCCTGACGCAACGATGCGCATTATCATGGATCCTGTGGCGGGAGACAACATTTCCGCTAACGGCACGGGAAACCTGCGCATTAATTTTTATAACAAAGGCGATTTTCTGATATTCGGCAACTATAATATCGGAGAAGGTATATATAAAATGAGTATGCAGAATGTCATCCGCAAAGACTTTGTTTTACAGTCGGGAGGTACAGTCTCATTTAACGGCAACCCACGTCAAGCAAATCTGAATGTACAAGCTGTTTATACGGTCAATTCGGCTTCATTGAACGATCTTGTAGCAGACGCATCCTCCACCAAAGGAACTGTACGTGTAAACTGCCTTTTGAATTTAAGCGGTAACCTGACCAGCCCGACACTGAAGTTCGACCTTGATTTGCCCACCGTTAGCGATGAAGACCGCGAACTGGTACGTAGCCTGACCAGTACCGAAGAACAGATGAACACCCAGATTATCTATCTGTTGGGGGTCGGCAAATTTTACACATACGACTACAATAGTAATGCCAACCAATCGGATGCAACCAGTTCACTGGCATTCAGCACCTTGTCCGGTCAATTAAACAATATGCTCTCGCAAGTCATCGACAACCAGAACTGGAACGTAGGCACGAATCTAAGTACAGGAGAAAACGGCTGGAGTGACGTAGAAGCAGAAGCTATTCTTTCGGGAAGACTACTGAACAACAGACTCATTATCAATGGCAATTTCGGATACCGCGACAACGCCATGCAGAATACCAATTTTGTAGGTGACTTTGAGGCTATGTGGATATTGACCAGGAACGGCGAATTCCGCTTAAAGGGTTATAATGAGACCAATGACCGATACTTTACCAAATCTACACTGACAACGCAAGGCATCGGCCTAATGTATAAAAAAGACTTTGACAATTGGCGCGAACTGTTCGATTGGATATTGCTTCGCAGAAGAAAAGACAAGAAGTCTACAGACGAACAACCTGTCGCCCAACAAAAACGAAACAAAAAACAAACTAAATAATTCAGTTATGGGAAAGAATTTTTATCTACCAGCCGAATGGCATGCCCAAAGCTATATCCAGCTGACTTGGCCACATGCCGGAACAGACTGGAACTATATGCTTGAAGAAGTAGAATCGTGCTTCCTCCATTTGGCTCAGGAAATAGCAGCCCGGCAACCGTTGTTGCTCGTGGCTCCCGAATATCCGAAAATACTTGAGAATGTTGACTTCAGGCATAACATTCACTTTATCGCCTGCCCTACCAATGATACATGGGCACGCGACCACGGCTTCATCACAGTACTTCAACAAAATGCCTCCCCACTGTTACTCGACTTTTGTTTTAATGGTTGGGGAATGAAATTTGCCGCCTGTAAAGACAACCTGATTAATATGCATCTGCATGAAAGTGGTGTATTGAACGGGCATTACGTCAATTGCCGCAATTTCGTATTGGAAGGCGGTTCGATAGAAAGTGACGGAGAAGGTACATTGCTTACTACTTCCACTTGTCTGCTGGCTCCAAACCGGAATGATACTTTATGCCGCAATGAAATCGAACAATATTTGAAAGAACGATTCAACCTGTTCCAGGTATTGTGGTTAGATTATGGCTTCCTGGCTGGTGATGATACAGACAGCCATATCGATACGTTGGCACGTCTTTGTCCTGCTCATACCATTGTATATGTACAATGTACCGATGAAAAAGACGAACATTACGGTGCTCTGCACGCAATGGAAGAACAACTGAAGTCTTTCCGCACACTCAACGGAGACCCCTATCGTCTACTCCCAGTACCTCTGCCCGATGCCATTTACGATGCTGAAGGTGAAAGACTGCCTGCCACATATGCCAATTTTCTGATTATGAACGATGCTGTATTATATCCGACATACGCTCAGCCAGAAAAAGACAAAGAAGCTGCCAAAGTATTGAAATCGGCTTTTCCCGACCGGGAAATCATAGGAATAGACTGCCGGGCACTGATACAGCAACATGGTTCATTGCACTGTGTCACCATGCAATATCCCGAAAGCGTATGCCCTTCCTTGTAAAACAAGATTAAATTACTTCACCTTTTATATAATTAAGACAATTATGACAAGAATCATTCGCGTAGGTATCGTACAACAGGCTTGTTCGAACGATATCAAAGCCAATTTAGAAAAACTGCACGGCAACATTGCTTCCGTAGCACAAGCCGGAGCCAATCTGGTCGTATTGCAAGAATTACACAATACTCCCTACTTTTGCCAGACAGAAGATACAAGTTTGTTTGATTTAGCTGAACCTATACCCGGTCCTTCAACAGGCTTTTACAGTGAAATAGCTGCCGCTTACGGCATCGTCTTGGTTACGTCACTGTTCGAACGCCGTGCTCCCGGACTATATCATAACACTGCAGTCGTATTCGAAAAAGATGGGAATATTGCTGGAATCTACCGCAAGATGCACATACCCGATGACCCTGCCTATTATGAAAAGTTTTATTTCACTCCTGGTGATATCGGTTTTGAACCGATTGAAACATCTGTCGGGAAATTAGGTGTACAGGTTTGCTGGGATCAATGGTATCCGGAAGGTGCCCGGTTAATGGCACTGAAAGGAGCAGAACTGTTGATTTATCCCACAGCCATTGGTTGGGAAAGTACGGACACACATGAAGAACAATTACGTCAAATCGGTGCTTGGGTAACTGTTCAGCGGGGACATGCTGTTGCCAACGGGCTACCGGTCATTGCCGTAAACCGTGTAGGACTGGAACCCGATCCTTCAGGGCAAACCAATGGTATTCTGTTTTGGGGCAACAGTTTTGTTGCCGGCCCACAAGGCGAACTGCTGGCACAAGCAAGCAATACAAAAGAAGAAAATCTGGTTGTGGACATAGACATGAACCGGAGTGAAAACGTCCGTCGCTGGTGGCCGTTTTTAAGAGACCGGCGCATTGAAGAATTTGGTGATTTAACCCGTCGATTTATTGATTAGTTTCTTAGAAGCTGTTTTGAATTTATCGTGCGATGATTTGGGATGAGTTTTTGAGGCATTTCCGCTTCTGTGATGAGGAAGATAGCGGGCTATCTGACGAAGAACAGGAGCGAAAAGGACCAAAAAATCGCCCAAAGCACACACGAAAACGGATACATCAAGCCAAGAAAAACTTTTTGGAGAAATTCAAAACAGCTTCTTATATAGTAGGACAAAATTGGTTTGCGAAAATTCCTCAATGCATTGATTCAACATGACCAATGATGTTTCGCATTTCATTTTTGATTGACTATACATATTGTATCCAATTAGTTGGTTCTTAGGAACCAACTAATTGGCCATATTTTATAGAGGCATATTCCCGTGTTTTTTCGGGGGATTACTCTGACTCTTGTTTTGAGTCATCTCCAATGCTTGGATTAATTTAAAGCGCGTATCCTTAGGCAAAATGATTTCATCAATATACCCCTGCTCGGCAGCCCGGTACGGGTTCGAGAATTTCTCCTTGTATTCCTCGATGGCCTGCGCTTTTTCCTCGGGCGTAGCCTTGCGATAAAGAATGTTTACGGCTCCATCAGCTCCCATCACAGCAATTTCGGCTGTAGGATACGAGAAGTTTACATCGGCACCGATAGGCTTGCTATTCATTACAATGTAGGCACCGCCATATGCCTTGCGGGTGATGACTGTGATTTTAGGAACA
Source organism: Bacteroides sp. An51A (assembly GCF_002161565.1). Taxonomy (NCBI): domain Bacteria; kingdom Pseudomonadati; phylum Bacteroidota; class Bacteroidia; order Bacteroidales; family Bacteroidaceae; genus Bacteroides; species Bacteroides sp. An51A. The sequence goes on along the minus strand of NZ_NFIC01000007.1, from coordinate 81,177 downwards.
GTAGCCTCGGCGTATGCATACACGATTTTAGCTCCGTGGCGGATGATACCGTTATGCTCCTGCGTACAACCCGGCAAGAAACCCGGTACATCTTCGAACGTCACGATAGGAATGTTGAAACAGTCGCAGAAACGGATAAAACGTGCAGCCTTGTCGGAAGCATCGATATCAAGCACGCCAGCTAAGTAGGCAGGCTGATTTGCTACGATACCCACCGAGCGTCCGCCCAGACGGGCGAAACCGATTACAATGTTCTTGGCAAAGTGGGGCATCACTTCAAAGAAATAATGGTCGTCTACTACCGGCTCAATAATATTTTTGATATCATAAGGCATGTTAGGATCATCCGGTATGACACTCATCAGTGACTCATCAGCACGACGGATGTCATCGGTGCAGGGCATACTCGGCGCATCTTCCATGTTATTGGAAGGTAAGAAACTCAGCAGTTCGCGGATACTCATCAAAGTTTCCTCTTCAGTATCACAAAGAAAATGAGTCACACCACTCTTGCTACTATGAGTGTAAGCTCCGCCTAACTCTTCCTTATCCACTTCCTCGTGGGTAACCGCTTTTACCACATCAGGACCGGTGATGAACATATGGCTTTTTTCCTTCACCATAAAGATAAAGTCGGTGAGTGCCGGTGAGTAACAAGCTCCTCCTGCGCAAGGACCTAAAATAGCTGAAATCTGTGGGATGACACCCGATGCAATCGTGTTCTGATAAAAGATAGAAGCGTAGCCTGAAATACTACCCACGCCTTCCTGGATGCGTGCACCACCCGAGTCATTTAACGCGATAACCGGTGCACCGTTTTTCAACGCCAGTTCTTGAACCTTAACGATTTTCTTAGCTCCAGTGGTGCTCAGTGTCCCACCATATACAGTAAAATCGTAGGCATACACGTACACTAACCGTCCGTCTATTTTGCCATACCCACATACGATGCCATCACCGGGAATATGCTTCTTGTCCATCCCGAAATCAGTACAATGATGAACCACCAATTTGTCCAATTCATTAAACGTTCCTTTGTCGAGCAACATGTCGATACGTTCACGGGCAGTCATATGACCGTTGGCGTGCTGCTTTTCCACGCGTTCCACGCCTCCACCTTGGGAAGCCAGTTTGTCAAGCTCCTCAAATTTTTTATATTGTTCTGCTGTAGTCATTTGTCTTATTGTTTGGTTATTCTTCGTTTATCACGTCCAGCGTCATGATTATCTGGTTGCTGTTAACTGAGTCACCTTCGTTCACCAGAATTTCCTTCACCACGCACGGACTATTCACTTTATAGTTGCTTTGCATCTTCATGGCCTCAATCACCGCCACGATGTCACCAGCCTCCAAACGGTCACCTACCTGGACAGGTATCTTCACCACTTTACCCGGCATAGGTGAGACAATCTTATCTTGCTGTTTCTCGTCGGCTCCTTTGCGCATACGCAGGTACTTGGCCTGAGAGTCAATGATGTCAACATTGTATGACTGGTAATGCGCGTTTACCGTATAACTCTTGCCTCCTTCTTTACGGATGAGCTCGGCATTATACGATTTGCCATTATGCAATATGGAACAACTACCGTTTTCTGCCATCACAATGTCCACGTCGTAAGGCACACCATCAATCGTAAGCTGCACCTTGTTTCCTTCCTTGCTGACTAACGAAACGTCAGCAACTCTTTCTCCGATATGTATTTCCATGTGTATTGAATCCTTAAATCCGTAATACTCCTTTCTTCAAACCAAATTCACGCCAGCGGCTAATAGGACGGTTATCAGTGGCTCCCGATTTGTTTTCTTCCAAGTTCATCAGGTAATCGATGTAAGCGGCAATCATGGCAATATTCTCCGTCTCTTCTTCTTTCTGTCCTGCCCACTCGCGCAACATTTCCTGATGCTTGGGAATAAAGAGGGTGTCGTAATGACCTTCTACAAAGTCGGGTACATGCATGATGTGGCGCAAGTAAGAGATGTTGGTTTTCAGTCCTGTAATCTTATACTCGTAAAGCACACGACGCATACGTTCGATGGCAAACTGGCGGGTAGTGGCCCACACGATAAGTTTACCAATCATCGGGTCGTAATAAATAGGAATTTCATAGCCATCGTATACGTAACTATCAATACGCACCCCAATGCCATTGGGTTCTGTCAATTGACGGATGATGCCCGGCGAAGGCATAAAATTATTTTCTGTATCTTCAGCACAGATTCGGCACTCAATAGCATGACCACGCTGTTTTAAGTCTTCCTGCTTATAGTGAAGCGGTTCGCCATTGGCCACACGGATCTGGTCTTTTACCAAATCAACGCCCACTACTTCTTCAGTAATAGGATGTTCTACCTGCAAACGGGTATTCATTTCCAGGAAATAGAAATTGCGATGTTTGTCAACGAGAAATTCGATGGTACCGGCACCTTTATAATGAACTGCTTTTGCAGCTGCGACAGCCGCTTCACCCATCTTCTGACGAAGTTCAGGTGTGACGAAAGGAGATGGAGTCTCTTCCACAATTTTTTGATTACGCCGCTGGATAGAACACTCACGTTCGAAGAGATGAACGGCATTGCCATAGTTGTCTCCTAAAATTTGAAATTCGATGTGATGTGGTTCTTCCACGAATTTCTCAAGATACACGGTGTCATCACCAAAAGAGGACATCGATTCTGAACGGGCGGTGTTGTAGGCCTCTTCCACTTCATCTTCGCTATGTATGAGTCGCATACCTTTGCCTCCACCACCCATCGACGCCTTCAGCATCACAGGATAACCGATACGGTTACAGATTTCCTTAGCTTCCTCTACGCTCTGCAACGGTTGCTCCGTACCTGGAACTACAGGTACTCCTGCCGCAATCATGTGCTTACGTGCAGAAATCTTATCGCCCATAGCATCCATCGTTTCCGGATCGGGACCAATGAAGATGATGCCTTCTTCGCGGCAGCGGCGTGCAAACTCCGAATTTTCGGACAAGAAGCCATACCCTGGATGAATAGCATCTACGCCATGGTGTTTGGCTGCCCAAATAATCTTATCGATGTTTAAATAACTTTCGCGTGAAGCGGCTGGTCCTATCAGGCAGGCTTCATCTGCATAAAATACGTGGCGTGCAGTCCTGTCGGCCTCCGAAAAAACAGCCACAGTACGAATGCCCATCTCCCGACAGGAGCGCATCACCCGCACGGCTATTTCGCCACGGTTAGCGATCAATACTTTGTGTATCATGCCTTATTCTTTTATTGTTACATTTTTCAATAAGTTAAGCCATTTTAGTATATGACTTAAGCAAAAGGCTTCTCTTTTCGCACAAGAAACCCAAAACTGTGCAAAAGTAACAAAAAAAACGAATACATTCTTATTTCTGTGTTTTTTTTTAGGCTGTATGCCCTATTTATATTCAATACTCCGGTATAATTCTAAAATCAAAACATTATAACCGGCTAAAGCAGGTTCAACAATACCAGATTAAAAGAATCATTGAAATATTGTCAAGGGTGAGAAACTGTTTTGAATTTATCGTGTGCTGATTGGGGATGATTTCTTGCAGAGGCGCAAAATCTTGCATCTCTACTATGAGGAAGATAGCAGGCTATCTGACGAAGAGCAGCAGCGGAAAGAACCCAAAAATCGCCCCAAGCACACACGAAAACGAATGCATCAAGCCAAGAAAAACTTTCTGAGGAAATTCAAAACAGTTTCTGCGATCTGTAAAAGAGCCTAACCATCTGAGAGATAAAAGCTATTCTTTCAATTTAAAGGATATATTGTTTTGCCTGTCGATCAAAATAGTCACATAATAACACGACAATTCATCGGGCATACTGACTGTAGCCTGATAATGATATCCGTCAGAATCAACCCCCATAAAACTCATGTCGGAAAGAATGGCCATTTTTAAGAAATCGGCAGGTATGATATTTTCAAACATCTCTTTATTAATATCTTTGGCATACAACCTTTGTTTGCCCTGAAACACACAAATATGAATAATGTTATCAAAATACACATTATCAACAATCATCCCTTCTTCCGTTACTACCGGATGATATACTTTTTTACTGGAAGGATTGATATAGGCATATCCTCTATAGCGGTTCCCTTGATAAAAGAATACTGAATCTTTTTCGATAACTTCCTTTTGTACCGGTTCAATAACCGTCTGATAACCAAATGGTATTGTATCAGTATCTGATTTATGAAGAGTAATCAAATCACCCTGCGACGTATAGAATTGAAATACATGTGGCTCAAGCTTGGTAATACGATAAGTCACCCTTTCAGAACTATGCGCAATAAGCGTATCTCCTGAAATACTGAAACGAAACGGAGTATTAACCTGGCTAGCAAGATAGATACTGTCACCAGCTATTTTCAACATCGGCAACTCTGTGTTCTCGTCTACCCAGATACCTTGTAATTGCTGTTTAGCAAGTTGGTTGCGTTCGTTTTGGGCCTGTCCATCCTGTTTGTTTCTGTTCTCTGCACAGGCTGTAACTAAAAACGCGAAAAGTGCTGCCAATAATACTTTTCTCATTTTCTTATGCTGTGTTTTCTTGGTTTTTATTTCATTTCTTGCCACAAATGTATAACAAATTACTCAAGTCACATAAAATAACAGAAAAAAATCTTATATTTGCAGTATGATTGAATTAGCTAAACATATTGAAGTATTGCTGTTAGAGAACGATTGTGTCATCGTTCCAGGCTTGGGAGGCTTTATAGCTCATTACCGTTCTTCTATATATAATAAGGAGATGCGGGAATTTTATCCACCGGTACGTACCATTGGGTTTAACCCGAAGTTAGTGATGAATGATGGGTTACTGGTGCAATCTTATATGCAGACCTATAATACTGATTTCCCGGATGCCAGCCGGAAAATCGAGAATGTGGTAAATGCATTGAAAGAAAAACTGTATCAAGAAGGCAGTGTATCCTTGGGACAGGTGGGAAGTTTGTATTACAACATGAATGGTGTTTATGAATTCGAGCCGGCAGAAAATGGATTTTTCACTCCTTCCCTTTATGGATTGGAAACTTTTACATTTCAAAAACTGGCTTTCAGCACTTCATTAAATGTAAAAAAGGAAAGAGAAGAACGGTTGCCCCGACTATCTGCCAACAAGACGAACCCAACATCTTGGCATTGGACACGTAGCATAGCGGTCGTCGCAGCTACGATCTTGTTGTTTTTCTTGTGTTCTGTTCCTGTAAAGAATACCTACATTGACGAGGCGAATTATGCATCATTGGGTTCGGAGGGTCTGTTTGCTGCAATCCGGAATCAATCTGCAGCATCAAGTGTCATCTCTCCTATTCGGCAAAAAACTTCTGAACAAAATTCAAATCAACAGAAAAACGAAAAGAAACAATTAAAAAATAATGTCAATACCTTAAAGCCGGTTACCATAAAGACCGAAAAGGTAGAAGCACGTATTGAGAAAAAAGTTTCAGCGAAAAAAAATGACCGGACCGTAAAAGAGAAAGCTCAGCAGACTACCCCAAAAACAATTTCCACCAAAAAACATGGGGGCAACAACCACATTATCGTGGCAAGCCTTACCAATGCAGCTGATGCAGAGAAAGTGGTTAACGGTTTGAAACAAAAAGGATATGCAGATGCCCAGGTGATTGTGTCGCAAAACCATTATCGTGTTTCATTAGTTAACTATGCAAATAAGGCCGATGCCTATCAGAAAATAAAAGAGTTGAAGAAACAACCAGACTTTGCTTCAGCATGGATATTCATTTCCAAATAAAGCCCTAAAGAATATGAAAAGAGTAAGATGTCCTAAGTGTGACAATTATATACAATTTGATGAGACCAAATACAGCGAAGGGCAGTCGTTGGTATTTGTGTGCGATCAATGCAAGAAACAGTTTGCCATCCGTATCGGAAAAACCAAGTTAAATGCAGGAACACGCCGGGAAGAAGTCATTGACGAAAGAGAAGGATTGAAAGATTGGGGAAACGTTGTAGCAATTGAAAATGTATTTGGCTACAAACAAGTAATCCCGTTACACGAAGGTGACAATCTCATCGGACGCCGGTCGAAAGGTACAGAAGTAGATATTCCCATTGAAACCAATGACCCAAGCATGGACCGTCGGCATTGTATTCTAAATGTGAAGCGAGACAAGCAAGGACAAATAGTGTATACCTTACGCGACAATAACAGCATTACCGGCACTTTTGTCATGAATGACTTGTTAGGCCCCAAGGATCGTGTCCGGTTGGAAGACGGAGCCATTTTTACCTTAGGAGCTACTTCCTTGATTTTACGAGCAGCTGAGAACAAAGAATGATATGAATGTCCGCCATTCCCCCTTGAAAACGAAAATAGACTTCATTTCGCACATCATTATTCCGGATATTTGCGGACATTCCCCACACTTTTTACCTTAACCAGATAATATCTCCCACGTTTGGAGCAGGAGCATCTTCTTTCATCCCGTTCAATTGGTAAAGATTCTTCAATTTGATGCCGAACATCTGCGAGATTGTGTACATCGAGTCTCCTTGCTTCACGGCATAAGAGATGTGATCCTGGGTGGCTTTCTTGCGTTTTTCTTCCAGATAGACAATTTCGCCTCCACGGAACGTGTAGTCCTTGGGCAACTCGTTGTACTTGCGTACATTCTTCTTTTTCAGATCAAATTCTTTGGCTATGCTCTTGAACGTATCGCCCGGACGGGCTATCACGTAAAGCAATTCATTCGCCAGATAAGGCTGGTGCGGGTTAGGAAACTCTTCTGCCCATTTCAATCCCCCTTTGCGGTCGTACTTGTCAAGGTCGTAGGTCTCGATGATGTTTATCAGGCGATTGGCATAATTGGGGTCAGTAGCATAACCCGCTTTTTTCAACCCCTTTGCCCACCCTTTGTAATCGGTTATCTTGAGTCGGAAAAGAAAAGCATAACGGGCACCCGAACGCAAAAACTTGGAATGGTCACGATACGAATCCTTTACGTGTTTGTAAGCACGGAAACATTCATTAGGTGCATCGTCGGTATAACGCACCGAACGTCCGTCCCATGAGCCACCGCACTTGATACCGAAATGGTTATTCGACTTCCGGGCAAGCTGACTCCTGCCCGCCCCCGACTCCAGCAGACCCTGCGCCAGCGTAATGCTTGCCGGGATACGATAATGCTTCATTTCGTCCACCGCTATGCTTCGGTATTTCTTGATATATTCCTCGTATGCCTTGTTCCGTTGTGCCGAAGCCGTGCTTGCAGCAAGCAACAAGACCACCATAACCAACCAATACGTTAAGTTTTTCATTTCCTTTTTATGTTTATCCAAAGGCAAAGATAAGTGTTCGCACGAATAAAAGCAACACAAGATAGGAAATCTCCTTTTTTTTCTGTTTATTTGTACAAAAATACAAAGCTTATGAGAAATTTCCGTATCGAAATCCCCGTATGCGCCTGCTCGTACGATGAGCTAAGCGAAGCAGACCGCCAACTGATAGATGCTGCCAAAGAAGCTACCTCCCAAAGCTATGCTCCCTATTCGCATTTTGCCGTAGGGGCCGCAGCATTACTCGAAGACGGCACAGTCGTCACTGGTTCCAACCAAGAAAATGCTGCTTATCCCTCGGGTACTTGTGCCGAACGCACTACCCTGTTCTATGCCAACTCGCACTATCCCGATCAAGGGGTAAAGGCACTTGCCATAGCTGCCCGAAATACTCAAGGATTCCTCGACTCGCCCATTCCTCCCTGTGGGGCATGCCGACAGGTATTGCTCGAAACCGAACGACGCTACAGCCTCCCGATACGCATTTTGCTGTATGGTGTACGCGAGACTTATTGCCTGCAAGGCGTCAAAAGCCTGCTCCCTCTCTCTTTTGGCGCAGAATTTCTGTAAGCCCGGTCATATTTCCTTTTTAATGAATAATGCGAATCAGGAGTTAAACGTAGTTATGTTTCACAGGAGTTATCACTTCGTTCAGAAGTTATACTTCACGCGGTATTTATTTTGTGCATTTTGTATATGCCACGTAGTAGAGACGATGTGCACATCGTCTCTACAGAAGCGGCGCAAAAAGGTATTGGCATCTAACTCCCAGCCCGCCCTGCGGGCGATAACTGCCTATAACTCCCTTTTAACTCCTGATTGGCATGAATATCCGCATTTTGTCTCTACATGGGATGTTTGCGGATATTCAATCCCCAGATTTCTTCGTTCATGATAAGTCCACCATAGTATTATATATCATGCGAATTACATACAAGCAGACACAAGCGTAATCCGGGTTGCAAAATCCGTAATATGTATAAAAAAGATACATTTTTCTGTTTTATCTTTGCACATCGACAACAACAACCATTCAAACGAAACAAAGATGAAACAGAAACTGATTTTACCCATCTTGGCTTACAGCCTGCTTCCGACGGCTCTTAATGCCACAGAACTTACAGACTCATTGAAGATGCGGCACAACTATATACTGGAAGAAACGGTAGTGACCGGCACACGCAACGCGACGGATATCCGCCACCTTCCCATGACCATTTCGATAGTAAACCGCGCCCAATTGGAAAACCGTTACCAGCCTTCCGTGCTTCCGGCACTGACCGAGCAAGTTCCGGGGCTTTTCGTTACCAGCCGGGGCGTAATGGGATATGGCGTATCTACCGGTGCAGCCGGAGGCATCAGCCTGCGCGGCATGTCGGGAAGCGCACAGATGCTGGTGCTCATCGACGGGCATCCGCAATACATGGGACTTTTCGGGCATCCTATTTCCGATGCCTACCAGACCATGCTTGCCGAGCGGGTGGAAGTGTTGCGCGGACCGGCATCGGTGCTTTACGGTTCCAATGCCATGGGGGGAGTCATCAACATCGTCACACGGAAAATGCAGGAAGACGGCGTGAAGACGGACATCAATTTAGGAGGCGGCTCGTATGGGACAGCACAGGCAGAAGCGACCAACCGCGTGAAGAAAGGACGGTTCAGCAGCACCGTATCGGCATCGTATATCCGCACCGACGGACACCGCCCCGACATGGCGTTCGAGCAATATGGAGGCTATGCCAAATTAGCATACGACTTTAACCCGAACTGGAAGCTATGGGGAGATGTCAACGTGACCCACTTCAACGCTTCCAATCCCGGAGAGGTTTCCGACCGGCTTTTCGACAACGACTCGCGGATTACAAGAGGAATGGTTTCGGCTATGCTGGAGAACCGGTACGAACGGACTTCGGGCGCACTGAGCTTCTTCTACAACTGGGGAAGACACAAGATAAACGACGGATACCATGCCGGCGAAGAGCCGCAAACCTCCCTCTTCCACTCGAAAGACCTGATGATGGGCGTGTCGTGGTATCAGAGCGCCGAGCTTTATACGGGCAACCGCCTGACCTTGGGCTTCGACTACCAACACTTCGGCGGAGAATCGTGGAACGAAGCCATAGCCGACGGAGCACGCACACCGGGCGTAGACAAGAAGCAAGACGAGTTTGCCGGTTACGTCGATTTCCGTCAGGACATCGGAACATGGCTCTCGCTCAACGTAGGATTACGTGTCGACCACCACTCACACGTAGGCACCGAACTGGTTCCACAAGGCGGGCTTGCCTTCCACCTGCCCAAGAACGCCGAACTGAAAGCCATGGTGAGCAAAGGTTTCCGCAACCCTACCATCCGCGAAATGTATATGTTCCCGCCACAGAATCCCGACCTGAAGCCGGAACGGATGATGAACTACGAGCTTTCGTACACCCAGCACCTTTTAGACGGTGCCCTGAGCTACGGCGTAAACCTCTATTACATCAACGGAGACAACCTGATTATGACGACTCCTGTAGACGGTCGCCCCCACAACGTCAACTCGGGCGAAATCGAGAACTGGGGAGCGGAAGGGAACATTACCTACCGCATCAACCGTCAATGGAACGTAAACGCCAACTACAGCTGGGTGCACATGGAACATCCGGTCATCTCGGCTCCGGAGCACAAGCTGTATGCCGGCGCCGACTTCCGGCAAGGAAGCTGGGGCGTGTCGACCGGCATCCAGTACATCAAAGGGCTATATACCTCCGTCAGCCCTGCCAGTACCGAGGACTTCGTGCTTTGGAACCTGCGTGCCAGCTACCGCCTGTGCCCGTATGCCTCGCTCTTTGTGCGCGGCGAGAACCTCTTGGCACAACGCTACGAAATCATGGCTGGCTATCCCATGCCGAAAGCCACATTCTTGGGAGGAATCCATATCCATTTCTAATCCCATATAAATGTCCGGATTATGCCAGATATATCACTTTCCAAACGAATATATACTTCGAAAGCAGTTTCAGTATATATGAAACTGCCTTCGAAGATAACTGCATCGGCAAAGGCAGTATATATTCGTTTTCGAATACCATTACATGGGTCAATTACAGGCATTATATGACGAAAGAATTCTATTTACCCTAAAATAAAACAAAACATGAAAAAGACATTTCAAACTTTAATCTGCGCGGCATTCACACTGGCAAGCACCGTCGGATGCGGACATGCGCAATCCTCGGAAAACAAGGCTGCCGAGAGCAGCGAGAACCTTCCGAAAGTGTATTTCTACAAAGAAATCAATTCAGAGAACTTGGTCAAAATCTACGAAGCCTTAGGGCGTGAAGCCAAGGGGAAAGTGGCGGTAAAGCTCAGCACCGGCGAACCGGGCGGACACAACTTCCTTCAGCCCGCATTGATAAAAGACCTGGTGCAGAAAGTGAACGGCACTATCGTAGAATGTAATACCGCCTACGGAGGCAAGCGCGGAGATACCCAGAGCCACCTGCAAGCGGCTAAAGACCACGGCTTCACCGCCATCGCCCCAGTGGACATCATGGATGCCGAAGGCGAAACGGAATTGCCGGTTACAGGCGGCAAGCACCTGAAATCGGATATCGTAGGGAAAAATTTCCTGAACTATGACTTTACCGTTGTACTCTCCCACTTCAAAGGACATGCCATGGGAGGATTCGGGGGTGCCATCAAGAACATCTCCATCGGCATCGCCTCGTCGAACGGGAAACGGAACATCCACTCCGCAGGTGCCAGCACGACCAGCTGGGGCAATCCGGAACAAGATGACTTTCTGGAATCCATGGCAGAAGCCGCCAAGGCGGTTATCGACCATTGCGGAGAAAACATTCTCTACATCAGCGTGGCCAACAACCTCTCGGTGGATTGCGATTGCGACTCCTCTCCTGCCGATCCTCAAATGGGCGACATCGGCATCCTTGCCTCGCTCGACCCCGTCGCATTGGACAAAGCTTGCACCGACCTGGTCCGCTCTTCGAAAGACCACGGGAAAATCCACCTGATAGAACGCATCGACTCGCGCCACGGCATGCACACCCTCGACTATGCCGAACAATTAGGCATCGGAAGCCAGAAATATGAATTGGTAGAGCTGGACTAATCCGATACTTTCCAGAATAGCATAAACTCATTGGCCGGTGAAGATAGCTGTATAGGAACGCGGCTATCTCATCGGCTCAAGCTACACTTCTCCTCAAAGCCTGGAAAACATTCCACAAAAGGATGTTTTACGTTATATGAATTCCGCATTTATTTTACGTTAATCTCCGTTAATCTCCGTTTCTGTCTTTCTCCTACTGGCAGATTATCTGTATCTTTGAACTGATAAATAAAAAAGGAGTGATTATGATGAAGCGAAGTTGGTTTGTTTTTATAACGGTTATCTGCTTATCTGCCACGGCAAAAGCGCAAACCGAACAACAACCTGACATACAGGCTAAGCAGGACGTACGTGCCCTACCCGACTCATTGCAAGCCGACACGTTAAGCGTAGCTTTGCAATCGCCCGTGAGCTTTTCTTCGCCGTTCCGCCCTTTCAGCATGTATGGCATCACGCCTTTCGACTACAATTACGCCACATGGGAGCTGCATAAAGGATTCAATGCTTCCATCGGACTGAATGTCACATTCAGCCCCAGCCGGTATGCCCCATCGGGAGTAGGCTTCGGACAAGATTTTGCCTTTATGTATGCCGTACCGGTCACCGACCGGTTGAGCGTAGCAGGCGGACTGTATGCTACTAATATGGACTGGGGATTCCTACGCTATCGCAACGTAGGTATAGCCGGAGTAGCTGCCTACCGGCTCACCGACAAAATCAGCATCTATGCATACGGCAACAAATCGTTCATGCCCAACCGTATGCCTTACTGGTATCCCCTACCCAACTATACGCCCGACCGCATTGGTGGAATGATTAACTTCAAACTGGGCGAAAGCAGTTCGTTCAGTATCGGCATCGAAGGCCGGAAAAATGATTACCCGTGGTGGTATTAAACCAGGAACTAATTTGCTATATAAAGATGAATTACCAAGAAACTCTTACCTATTTATATAATAGTGCCCCTTTGTTTCAGCAAGTAGGCAAAGACGCATACAAGGAAGGACTTGAAAACACATACGCATTAGACGAATATTTCGGCCATCCGCACCAGCAATTCCGCACCATCCATGTAGCGGGAACAAACGGAAAAGGGTCTTGTTCGCACACATTGGCAGCCATCCTGCAATCGGCAGGTTACCGGGTAGGGCTTTACACTTCGCCCCACTTAACGGATTTCCGCGAACGAATCCGGATAAACGGCGTGCCCGTACCAGAAGAATTCGTCATCGGTTTCGTGGAAAAACACCGTCATTTCTTCGAACCTCTGCATCCGTCGTTTTTCGAGTTGACCACCGCCATGGCTTTTCATTATTTCGCCCGGCAAGCGGTAGACGTAGCGGTCATCGAAGTCGGGTTAGGCGGACGGCTGGATTGCACCAACATCATCCATCCGGATGTATGCGTCATCACCAACATCAGCTTCGACCATATACAATTCCTAGGAAACACCCTTGCACAGATAGCAGGCGAGAAAGCAGGCATTATCAAACCCCATACACCGGTAGTGATTGGCGAGACTACTCCCGAGACCAAGCCTGTTTTTCTGGACAAAGCTTTATCGGTAGATGCCCCCATCATATTTGCCGAAGAAGAACATCTGTTATACAATGCTAGCCACGAAGCAAACGGGAACTACCTTTACCAGACAGCAGATTATACTGACCTGAAAGGTGAACTAGGCGGTTTATGCCAGGAAAAAAACACCAATACCCTGCTTTCAGCACTCCGCCAACTAAAACAAACCGGCTATCGCTTCAGCGAAACAGATGTACGGAACGGCTTTGCACACGTATGCGAGCTGACCGGACTGCAAGGACGCTGGCAACGTTTGGCAAACCACCCTACAGTAATATGCGATACCGGACATAACGTAGGAGGCATCCGGTACATTGCCGAACAACTCTCGCGCCAACACTATGACCGGCTCCGTATCGTCATCGGCATGGTAAACGATAAAGACATCCGTGGCGTACTAGCCTTATTGCCAACCGATGCATCCTATTATTTTACCCAAGCGAGCGTAAAACGTGCCCTTCCTGCCGAAGAGGTACAAAAACAAGCGTCAGCCTTCGGACTGAAAGGCAATGCTTATCCCAACGTTAAAATTGCTTTAAAGGAAGCGTTAGCACAATCCGGCCCCCAAGACCTCATTTTTATAGGGGGAAGTAGCTTTATTGTTGCCGATTTATTGGCAACATGTTATACTTCGTGAAATATTTAACTAAATTGCTTGTGTATCTTGAATAAAATCTTTTTATTTGCATACATTTATCGTTGTAATATCAAAAAGAAAGGACATTCAAGCACATGATTAACACATTTTATTATGAAAATAACCTTTGCGGAGTAAAGCGAAGCGATTTTCAACGTACAATCGATGGTAAAGAAGTTGATTTATTCATTCTGAAGAATGACAAAGGTGCCGAAATGGCAGTAACCAACTACGGAGGAGCTTTAGTGGCTATTATGGTTCCGGACAAGAACGGCAAGCTTGCCAACGTGATTCAAGGACACGACACACTGGACGGAGTTATCCATAGCCCCGAATCGTTCTTAAGTACACTTATCGGACGGTATGGCAACCGAATCGCCAAAGGTAAATTCCAACTGGGAGGAGAAGAATACCAACTGGCAATAAACAATGGTCCCAACTCGCTTCACGGAGGTCCCACAGGTTTTCATTCACGCGTATGGGATGCCGAGCAGACCAGCAAACAAAGCCTTACTTTAAGTTATCTGTCAAAAGACGGTGAAGAAGGCTTCCCCGGCAACTTGAAAGTTCAAGTCATTTACACGTTTACCAACGAAAACGAATTTATCCTTACCTACACAGCTACGACCGACCGTACGACATTAGTTAATCTTACCCATCATGCATTTTTCAGTTTGTCGGGTCTGGAGAAACCAACCCCCAGTGTAGAAAACAATATTCTTACCCTTAATGCCGATTTCTACGTACCCATAGATGAATATTCTATCCCTACGGGAGAAATTTTAAAGGTTGCTGATACTCCAATGGATTTTCGTATGCCTCATAGTGTAGGCAGCCGTATCAATGAACCGTTCCAACAATTGATATACGGCAAGGGATACGACCATACGTATATTGTCAATAAAAAGGAAGTGGGTGAATTGGCATTTGCAGCCAAATGCGTAGAACCTCAAAGCGGACGTTCGCTTGAAGTATATACGACAGAACCGGGCGTGCAAGTATATACGGCAAACTGGCAAAGCGGCTTTGCAGGCTGGCATGGCGCAACCTTCCCCGAACGCAGTGCCATCTGTTTCGAAGCACAACACTTCCCCGACACACCTAATAAGCCACATTTCCCGTCAGCAGTATTGAATCCGGGTGAAACCTATCATCAGGTTACGGTGTATAAATTCGGAGTAGAAGCTTGATAAGCCATCAATTAAGAAAATTCTTAGATTTATCTTGAAAACTAATGTATTACTAACCTTTTTTAATATTAAACCATGAATCAACAAAAACAGAACGGAAATCTCATCGCAATCATCACGATGTTTTTCTTATTTGCGATGATCTCTTTCGTTACCAATCTTGCCGCTCCTTTCGGCACCATTTGGAAGAATCAATATGCGGGAGCTAACACTTTGGGCATGATGGGAAACATGATGAACTTCCTTGCTTACCTGTTTATGGGAATCCCGGCGGGAAACATGCTGGTAAAGATAGGTTATAAAAAAACCGCCCTGATAGCAATGGCAGTAGGTTTCTTAGGCTTGTTCACCCAATATCTTTCCAGCCTGGTGGGTGCCGATGTAGATGTATTCAACATGGGTGCATACGCCATCAAGCTGAACTTTATCATCTACCTGCTGGGCGCGTTTATCTGCGGTTTTTGCGTATGTATGCTCAATACCGTCGTCAACCCGATGCTGAATCTGTTGGGCGGAGGCGGAAACAAAGGAAACCAGCTCATTCAAGCCGGTGGTGCCCTAAACTCTCTGTCGGGAACCTTGACTCCGCTATTTGTAGGGGTATTAATCGGAACCGTCACGCCTGAAACAGCCATGTCGGATGTCACCCCGCTGCTTTTCATCGCAATGGGTGTGTTTGTCCTTTCCTTCATCGCCATTTCGTTTGTAGCTATTCCTGAACCCCACTTACACAAAGGAAACGTAAAAGAAGAGAAATTCAGCCACAGCCCCTGGAGTTTCCGCCACACCGTATTAGGCGTATTCGGCATCTTCGTATATGTAGGTATCGAAATCGGTATTCCAGGCACCTTGAATTTCTACCTTGCAGACTCTTCGGCCAAAGGTGCAGGCATCTTGTTCAATGGTGCAGCTATCGGTGGAGCCATCGCAGCCATTTACTGGTTACTGATGTTGGTAGGTCGTCTTACGAGTACAATCATCAGCGGCAAGGTATCTACACGTACCCAATTGATTACGGTATCCAGTGTAGCTATCCTGTTTATTCTGTGTGCCATATTCATCCCGAAGACTGTAGGTATCAACGTACCGAAAGTCGTTTACGACCCTATTGCCAAAACTTCTGAAATCTTGACCGAAGCAGGCGTATCAGAAAACGAAATCAGCCTGATTCTTGCCGACACATCTTCAGAAAACCTTCAAAAGTATGAATCAACGCTGTCGGCCGCTAATTTGACACAAGCTGACATCGAAGGTTCACTGGCTACTCCGAAAGTCCCGATGAGTGCCTTATTCCTCGTACTTTGTGGATTATGCACTTCCATCATGTGGGGAGGAATCTTCAACCTTGCCGTAGAAGGGTTGGGCAAATACACTGCGCAAGCATCGGGTATCTTCATGATGATGGTTGTAGGTGGAGGTATCTTCCCACTCCTTCAGCAGGTTATTTCAGATTCAGTCGGCTATATGGCAAGCTACTGGTTGATTATCGCCATGCTGGCATACCTGTTATTCTACGGACTGATAGGCTGCAAGAACGTAAACAAAGACATACCCGTTGACTGATTTTAATTACAGCATATTTTATTAACCCTTTAATTTTTATATTACCATGGATATAGATTTTGTAAGAAGTCGTTTCATCAAACATTTCGATGGAACAACAGGAGCTATTTATACTTCTCCGGGACGTATCAATCTGATAGGCGAACATACAGACTACAATGGCGGATATGTATTCCCCGGCGCAGTAGACAAAGGCATCACAGCCGAAATCAAGCCTAATGGTACGGATAAAGTACACGCTTATTCCATCGACCTGAAAGATTATGTAGAATTCGGATTGAATGAAGAAGATGCCCCGAAAGCCAGCTGGGCACGTTATATTTTCGGAGTATGTCGCGAAATGATCAAACGCGGAGTAGATGTAAAAGGTTTCAATACCGCTTTTGCAGGCGATGTACCTTTAGGTGCTGGCATGTCTTCTTCGGCTGCACTCGAATCAACTTTTGCCTTTGCCTTGAACGAAATATTTGGCGACAATAAGATAGACAAGTTCGAATTGGCAAAAGTAGGACAGGCTACCGAACATAACTATTGCGGTGTAAACTGCGGTATCATGGACCAGTTTGCTTCTGTATTCGGAAAAGAAGGTCATCTGATGCGTCTAGACTGCCGCTCATTGGAATATAAATATTATCCGTTCCGTCCGGAAGGCTATCGCCTGGTATTGGTAGACTCAGTTGTAAAACACGAACTGGCATCATCTGCATATAACAAACGTCGTCAAAGTTGCGAGAATGTTGTAGCTGCCATCAAGAAGAACCATCCTGAAATAGAATTCCTACGTGACTGCAACATGGATATGCTGAACGAAGTGAAAGAAACAGTCAGCCAGGAAGACTATATGCGTGCTGAATATGTTATTGAAGAAATCCAACGTGTACTTGACGTATGTGATGCGTTGGAACGCAACGACTACGAAACAGTAGGCCAAAAAATGTATGAAACCCATCACGGCATGAGCAAATTATATGAAGTAAGCTGTGAAGAACTGGATTTCCTCAACGACATTGCTTTCGATTGCGGTGTAACCGGTTCGCGTGTCATGGGTGGAGGCTTCGGAGGCTGCACCATCAATCTTGTAAAGAACGAGTTATACGAAACATTCATCACAACAGCGAAAGAACGCTTCAAAAAGAAATTCGGACGTTCGCCCAAAGTATATGATGTAGTGATTAGTGACGGTTCGCACAGAGTTTGCTAATCTTTATTATGAGAGGGTGCGTCAAAACGAAATGACTAATCAAATATATTGATACCTAAAAAGGTCGTATCAAATCTTCATTTAGAAAGAATGATACGACCTTTTTTATCCTTTAGAATGCTCACAATCTTAGAAACCGAATTTCACAAAAAATATTTTTAACTTGATGTTTCGTGTGATTGGGGCGATTTTTTAATTCCTTTTTGCTTCTGTTCTTTGCCAAATGACCTGCAATCTCCCTCATCCCAGCCAGCACATGATAAGAAGCTGTTTTGAATTTCTCCAAAAAGTTTTTCTTGGCTTGATGTATCCGTTTCCGTGTGTGCTTTGGGCGATTTTTTGGTCCTTTTCGCTCCTGTTCTTCGTCAGATAGCCCGCTATCTTCCTCATCACAGAAGCGAAAATGCCTCAAAAACTCATCCCAAATCATCGCACGATAAATTCAAAACAGCTTCTAAATTCAAAAACAGTTTTTAAAATTGAAAGTTCATATTTCAAAAATTGAATTTTGCCCCCTATTCTTTACTTCTCTTATAAGGCGCAAGTACCACTTCCTGCATAGTCCGTGCTGATTTCGCCTTGATATTCAGGATGCCTTTGCAACCATCGTACAGCATAAGAACATGTAGCAACGGGCTTTAAACCCTTATTCCGAGCATAATCGTATGCAGTTTTCACCAACATTGAGGCAATGCCTCTTCCACCAATCGCTTCCGGTACAAGTGTATGGCGAATATCCAAATGATCTTTACCCAATACATAAGCCATATCTGCCTTATAGCCATCAACTTCTACCCAAAACTTTCTCTGCGCTTCATCATGATGTACTTCCATAATCTTATATTTTTTAAAAGGTTACGTTTGCAAGATATAAAAAAAATTGGATATTTCCGTGCACGCTCACAAAAAAATAAGAATAATCAGCCCTGCTTTACAACATACTTTTACCTACCAGCTAAAAATGTAAAAAATAGAATATAAAAACACGAAAAACACCGAGAGAAAACGTCAATTATCCATTGAAAAAACGGTGTTTTTCGTGTCTTTGTACTCCAAACATACTTTCTTACTGCATGGCTTTTGCCAAGTTTTCCACTAACTGCGGGTCGGACAAATCAGCTTTACCAAACAATACATAAGAAAAATTGTCTGCCAATACTTCTTCCGGATCAATGGCATACGCTGTATTCTTACCTATCCGTTCTTGAAAGTCAGAAACTTGCTCAGGAGCATAAATCGTAGTTATTCCGTTTTGCTGGTAAGGTATAAATTGTTCATTCAAAGGTACAAGCCCTATTTGTATATATTGATTTAAAGAACCCTCTGTATAAGCCCTATCGGTATAAATCACCATGGCACAATTCATTGACTTACCATCTATTGTAAATGGTGCATAACTGTCATGACAACTTACATCCGGATTGGAAATAAGTTTTTGCATCAAATCGGCAGGGAAAACAATCGGACGGTCAAGTACATTAAATCCAATTACAGAATAAACCTTTTTCTTGAATGCAACATCTGCCCTTGTCAAAAGATGGAAAAGTTCATGTGCTATAAGACGTGCCAAATCATTATCTGACGCTTTTTCCAAAACCTGTTCACCGATAGCTATCCAATTCTCACGAGTATAAGCAGCCGCTCCTCCTTCTTCTGCCATAGAAGTTTTCAACAAAATCACTTCGGAAGGAAAAGGAAGTTTCAACTTCTGTTTTTTGATAGCCGCCTCTACTGCCATAAATGCTTTATTCAATTTTGACCGGTCTGCATCGCCCCATTCGCGAGTCGACTCCATAGCCAATGTCAATAATTGTGACTTCCTTCCGTTTAGGGACTGAAGGCGCGCATTGATATCGAACTGGTTCCAGCTGTTAGTATATTGGTCTATGTCGGTAATAAGCATCTGTGCTTCTGCCCGCGTAGCAAAACGATAAGGTATATCGGCCGAAACTTTCTGAGCCTTGCCGGCAACAGCCAACAGCAAAGCACCGACAGTAAAAAGCAGATGTGTCAATTTCATATTCATAATTAGATAGATTAAAAAAGGGAAACCGTCCTCCCTGCCCGAAGATGACGGTCCACCTTCTATATTGGTATTACATTTTATTCTATTGAATATCCGCAATCAATCTTCATCTAACTTTTATCTCTCAAAATAAGACTGGCGGACATTTTCATATTATTCTTTATCCTTCAAAGCTGAAAAGATAAGCTCTTCCAATTCATCAGCCAGTTCGGGATTATCCTGAATACACTGCTTGGCAGCATCACGTCCTTGCCCCAACTTAGTATCGTTATAGCTATACCATGAACCACTTTTCTTGATAATGCCCAATTCTGACCCCAAATCGATAATCTCTCCACTGTGCGAGATACCTTCACCGAACATGATGTCAAACTCTGCCTTGCGGAAAGGAGGAGCGACCTTGTTCTTCACCACTTTCACACGCACCTGGTTTCCGATTACATCTTCCCCGTCTTTCAATTGGGAGATACGGCGGATATCCAAACGTACGGAAGCATAAAACTTCAAGGCATTTCCTCCGGTAGTAGTTTCGGGATTGCCAAACATTACGCCTATCTTCTCGCGCAACTGGTTGATGAAAATACACGTGGTATTGGTCTTGCTGATAGCCGAAGTCAGCTTGCGCAAAGCCTGCGACATCAAGCGTGCCTGCAGTCCGACTTTATTGTCGCCCATATCACCTTCAATCTCTGCCTTCGGAGTAAGGGCAGCCACCGAGTCGATAACAATAATATCGATAGCCGATGAGCGAATCAACTGTTCGGCGATTTCCAATGCCTGTTCGCCGTTATCCGGTTGGGAAATCCACAGATTGTCAATGTCTACTCCCAACTTTGCCGCATAGAAACGGTCGAACGCATGTTCAGCATCAATAAATGCCGCAATACCTCCATTCTTTTGTGCTTCCGCAATGGCATGGATGGCAAGTGTCGTTTTTCCCGAAGATTCTGGTCCGTAGATTTCAATAATACGTCCTTTGGGATAACCTCCTACCCCCAATGCCGCATTCAAGGCGATAGAGCCGGTAGGAATGACTTCCACTTCTTCCACATGGTCATCACCCATTTTCATTATCGACCCTTTACCAAAATTTTTTTCTATCTTATCCATTGCAGCCTGCAATGCCTTTAACTTCTCGCTGTTATTCGGTTTCGAAGAAGCACTTTCTACCCCTCCTTCAAATGCCAATTCATCTTTTTTTGCCATACCTTATTCTTTTAGTTGACTAGGTATCAGGTACTAGTTGACCAGGCTCTAAATACATAAGTAAAACTATTTAAAACCTAGTACCTAGTCAACTGGTACCTCGTACCTTCATGATTATTTTAATATCTGCGCCGCATGGTCTTTTGTCTTCACCTCTTTCGGAGAGATGACACGCTCTACGACACCTTCTTCGTTGATAATAAATGTCGTACGGAACGTGCCCATATACTTGCGGCCGCACATGCTCTTCTCACCCCATGCGCCAAATTCCTCGGTCAATTTATGTTCCGTATCAGCAATCAGCGTGAAGGGAAGCTGGTTTTTCTCAATAAACTTCTGGTGCGACTTCTGGTCGTTGATGCTTACACCTACCACTTCATAACCTGCCTTGCGCAGTTCATCGTAATTGTCACGCAGGTTGCATGCCTGAGCGGTGCAGCCCGAGGTCATGTCTTTCGGATAGAAATAAAGCACCACTTTACGCCCTTTGTAATCGCTCAAATGTATTTCTTTCCCGTTTTGGTCCACGCCCAATAAATCGGGAGCCTTGTCGCCTACAATCATTTCTTTAATTAATAATGAATAGTTAATAATGAATAGTGACATCCCCAATGAATAACTAACAACGAAGCAAATCCCGTTAATTAATTATTCATTGTTAATTATTCACTGAATTACAGTTCCAAATCGCCGTCGAATACCTCATGCCACGGCAAGCCGTTCTTGTTCAGTTCGTCCATAAACGGATCTGGGTCGAATTCTTCCACGTTCCATACACCCGGACGCTTCCACAAGCCTTTCACGAACATCATCGCGCCAATCATCGCCGGAACACCCGTCGTATAGCTTACGCCTTGCATGCCGGTTTCCTTGTAGGCTTCCTGATGCGAGCAGTTGTTATATACATAATAGGTACGCTCCTTACCGTCCTTAATACCCCGGATGCGGCATCCGATAGACGTTTCGCCTTCGTAATTCTCGCCCAGGTCTTGCGGATTAGGCAGCACTGCCTTCAAGAACTGGAGCGGCACGATTTCCATTCCGTTATAATTAATCGGCTCGATGCTTGCCATGCCGATATCCTGAATCACACGCAGGTGGGTCAGGTATTCCTGGCCGAAGGTCATCCAGAAGCGGGCACGCTTGATGGTCGGGAAATTCTTCACCAACGACTCCAGTTCCTCGTGATAAAGCAAATACGAGTCGCGCGGACCGATATTGGGATAAGTCAAATCCTTATGGATTTCCAGCGGCTTGGTGGTAATCCACTTCCCGTCCTCGTAATAACGTCCGTTCTGGGTAATCTCGCGGATGTTGATTTCGGGATTGAAGTTGGTGGCGAAAGCCTTATGATGGTTGCCCGCATTGCAGTCTACGATATCCAAGTACTGGATTTCGTCGAAATGATGCTTGGCTGCGTATGCCGTGTATATACCGCTTACCCCCGGATCGAAGCCGCAACCTAAGATAGCGGTCAACCCGGCATCCTCGAAACGTTTCTTATATGCCCATTGCCAGCTATATTCGAAGTGAGCCACGTCTTTCGGCTCATAATTTGCCGTGTCCAGATAATTCACGCCTGCTTTCAGGCAAGCTTCCATAATCGTCAGGTCCTGATACGGAAGAGCCACATTAATAACGATCTCGGGTTTAAACCCATTGAATAAAGCCACCAGTTCGTCTACATTGTCTGCATCTACCTTAGCGGTCTTGATGTTGGGATTGCCGATTGCTTTTACAATTGCATCGCACTTCGACTGGGTACGGCTGGCAATCATCACTTCCGTAAACACCTCGGGATGTTGAGCCACTTTGTGTGCAACCACGGTACCTACACCGCCTGCACCGATAATCAATACTTTACTCATTTCTTATTTTTCAGATTTAATGCCCGGTAAACGTTACCGTTCACCCTGCAAAGATATAAATTTTTCCGAAACTTCATGCAGTATTCCGAGTATATCCGTATTTTTGTAATAGCAAACTATCTAAAACAAGGACAAAATTTATGAAGAAAGTAGTTTTAAAAGCAGCTGTCCTGCTTTGTGCAGGCATAGGAATGAGTGCATGTAAAAGTAGCAAACAAGCCGTACAGCCTATTGACCTGACGGGAGAATGGAACATCGTAACGGTAAACGGCGATAAAATCAATGCTGCCAACACACCATTTATCGGACTGGACATGAAAAAAAAACGAGTATACGGGAATGCCGGATGCAACCGGATGACAGGAAGTTTCGAGATAGACTCATTACATCCGGGGAAGATACAGTTCGGACAAATAGGAACGACCCGTATGATGTGTCCGGATATGGAAACAGAAAGCAAAGTATTGCAAGCATTGGACAACGTAACGGGATACACCGAAACAGCCCAGGGCTTAAGCCTGACCGATGCAGAAGGCAAAGCGCTTATGACACTGGAGAAACGCCAGCTTCCCGCTTTTTCCATCAATGACCTAAACGGTGAATGGATTATCAGTGCCATCGGCAATACACAACTTGGCAAAACCGAAAACACGCCGTTCCTAGCTTTCGATATCGAACAGAAACGGGTACACGGCAATGCCGGTTGTAATGTTATCAATGGAAGTTTCTCGCAAGAAGAAGGCAAAGATAACTCGTTGAAATTCTCACAAATGATTTCCACGATGATGGCTTGCCCTGATATGGAAACTGAACGTCAGATTCTGGAAGCACTGAGCAAAGTGAACAGCTTCTCTTCCAGCCAAGACCAAACCCTCGCCCTGCTGGACGAAAATGGTACCGAAGTTCTGACGCTGACACGCAACACAGGTGAAAAGCTTTCGGGCAACTAATCACTTGACTGCAACACGGCTTGATGTTGATTGCATGGTGGATTGCACCTATATTCATCTAAAAAACTCAAATCGTAACCGCATCCACCTCAATCCGCATCAAGCAGCGTTTCTTTCACTTCATACGCTCGAAACGATAAATGAAAGAAACCATGGCATACTCTCTCAATTGTTCTTCATACCGTTCGCTGAAAGCCGTAGCACTGGCATAACGCGTAAAGCTTTTCCGCTGGCTCAGGATATCTGCCCAGTAAACTGACAATTCTCCTCGCCTCTCTTTCAAGAACTTCCACGAAATTTTCAAGTTCCACAAAAGTTCATTATCGCTTTTTCCATCCATACCGGTTCCACTACGGAATACATAACCGGCATCTGTACTTACCATGAAATGAAACGGCAAATTAACCGAACTTTCTATGCCGCACGTATAGTTCCGGGTATACGTATTACGGTTCTGTAACGAGTTCTTCGATTGGTAAAATGTCCATGTACCAGTCAAATCAATATTGCCCCACGACGGCAAGTAAGCCAACCGCACATTACTGCTCAATGTAGTAGCCCCCGTCACACTCCGGCTATTCTGAGTCCCGTCTTCATTGATTAAACTCACGTTGCGGTCGTATCCTCCCGAAGCATTTATGTTCACATGAAATTGCTTGATGCGCTTGTCGTAATACCCGTTTCCCATAATCCCCCAATTACCGTTAATATTAACCGGAAGAGTCTCGCGCCCTCCTGTCTCTCTATCATAATAGGTAGCACGCGTCACCGCGTTGAAGGTCTGATTCCACATAAGCGAAGCCATAAAACCTTTTTGGAAATTGTTGAATATCGCATGTATCGAATGCCGGTACGAAGGACGCAAGTGCGGATTGCTCCGGCGAATATACAAGGGCGAACTGTAATCGGTAGGTGCCATCATATCTTCCAACCGAGGCTGCGAAGTATTCCCGTTATAACTTAACACAAAAAAACGTCCGTCTTTCTGGTACGAAAAACTCAGTTGCGAACGCCATTCTACCGAACGTACCACTGTATCAGCATAATGTTCGCCCGTAGCCTGTTCAATAGAACGGCGTTGGGGAGTCATGTCCACACTTGCCACCATTCCCCAAACTTCATCCGTATAGTTGTAACGAAATGAAAGATTATGTCCAAGGGTACGACTATGACTTCTTGTACGCAGACTATCCACCTCATCCACTTCATATCCTTCCGGCAAAGCACCTAAGACAAAATGCCCGGTTTCCCGACGAGACAAATCATAAGTCATACCGTCTAAACGTTCATAATCATTCTCTAATCCGTACGAAAGCTGTATATGTGATTTCTTGGTAAAAGCATGTGTATAGCCCAAACGCACTTCATCATTCATCGAGCTTTGAGGCGTATGGCGGTACTGGTTCTGATAATAAAGCGAATCACCTCCCGACACATTCTGCAATTGGTAATAGTCTATAGAAGAAAGTGTATAAGCATGCTGGCGGTTCTTTTGATAAGTATGGTTGACATCAAGGCTTAAAAAATCTCCCTTCGTGCCGATTTTCTGCACCAGTTCCAGGCGCAAATCATAATTGAAACGTTTGCCTCGCCCCAAAGTTTGCTGACGGTTGTCGTTTATCCACATCTCCCTGCCTATCTCGTCAATATGGGCAAAAGGTGCTTTCGTATCAGCATCCAGAGGAGCATTGAAAGTAGCGGTACGGCTTTCGTTCCGGCTTTCATCATCGCCATAACCTCCCATAGCAGAAAAGATAAGAGTGGTCTGCTTGCTGATATCCCAGTTCATATCGAAACGTCCATTCGTATTCTGGTTCTTCCCCAACTGATCATTTTCCGACAAAAGATACTGATTACCACTACTCAAGTATTGTTCACTATATGTCCCTGATTGCCCTCCGTCACGGTTATACATGTAATTGACATTTCCCGACAGACTTAATCCTTCTTTCACATTCTTCGAAACATTCAGGTTGACCGAATTGGAAATGTTGTCTTCATCAGCGGTGGTAGAATTGCGGTTAGTCGAACGTGCGCTTACCATAAAATTATCCCCATTCTCTTTAAAACGCATCATCCTGCCATTCAGATCACGACGTTTGTGCGTGCCATAACCAGCTTCAATATTTGCCAGCAGGGTTCCATTAAACTCCCGTTTGGTTTGCAAGTCGAGCACATAATTTTTCTCATTCGATTTCATGCCGGTAATCTTTTCCTGTTCTGTCGGTTTGTCATACACTTTCAGCTGGCTGACAAATCTAACAGGCAGGTTTTCCAGAACCACATCTTTGTTTCCACGGAAAAAGTCTTTCCCGTTTACCGTAATCTGCCGAATAGGATAGCCGTTAAATTTCATTTCTCCGCTCTTCGGATCATACGACAACCCAGGGATGCGCCGTACCAAGGCTTCCAAATATGAACCTTCGGGAGTAGGAAATGCCGCTACATTGTAAATGGTAGTATCCCCCTTCTGTTCCATCGGTTTAAGTGGAGCTGTCACTACCACTTCCGAGAGACGTAAAGCTTCATCATGCATCCGCAACGTTCCCAACCGGATAGTATCTCCCACTTCATCAAGTACTTTCAGCAAAGGAACACATCCGGTAAATGAAGCCCTCAATAAATAGCCGATTTTACTTTTTCTCTTGAAGTCTAGACAAAAATGTCCACTGGTATCCGTAACCACACCTTTCACCAAGAGCGTATCCGGTAAACGAAAAACCGCCACGTTGGCATATGAAAGAGGTTCTTCATGATTCCCGTTTTCCAATACCAACCGTCCGGTCACTATCTGATGTTGAGCTTGTGCGGCTGTTATTCCCAAGAACCATCCGATTGCTATATATATAATAAGGTATAGATATTTCATGACTCTTTTACTAACGAAAGGGCAAAAATAACGAAAAACCCGACACATCCGCATTAATAAAGTCTAAATCGAACAGTAACAACCTGCCAATACTGCATTGATATCCGGTTCGAAAAAGCCACAATCTGCACTTCTATCCGACACACTGTCTAAGCATATCTACTTAGCTTGTCAGTTTCGACCGACATTTTGTCAGTCCACACAAAACAAAACAAAGGACTTTTACGCTTGGCACAGCATTTGTTTACTAATAAGCGTAACGCTTCGGTGTTACAAAATCAACTTAATTAGCAAACAAATAAAAAAAATACAATTATGGGAAAGATTATTGGTATTGACTTAGGAACTACAAACTCATGTGTAGCAGTATTCGAAGGTAACGAACCGGTTGTGATTGCCAACAGCGAAGGCAAACGCACCACTCCTTCAGTCGTAGCATTCGTAGACGGCGGCGAACGTAAAGTGGGCGACCCCGCTAAGCGTCAGGCTATCACGAACCCGAAACGTACAGTATATTCTATCAAACGTTTCATGGGTGAAACATACGACCAAGTTCAGAAAGAAATCTCTCGTGTTCCTTATCAAGTAGCAAGAGGAGAAAACAATACACCGCGTGTAGACATCGACGGACGTCTGTACACTCCGCAGGAAATTTCAGCCATGATTCTTCAGAAGATGAAGAAAACCGCTGAAGATTATTTGGGCCAGGAAGTAACCGAAGCCGTTATTACCGTTCCGGCATACTTCTCAGACTCACAGCGTCAGGCAACGAAAGAAGCCGGACAGATTGCAGGACTGGACGTGAAACGTATTGTCAACGAACCGACAGCAGCCGCTTTGGCATACGGTGTCGACAAAGCCAACAAGGACATGAAAGTAGCTGTGTTCGACCTCGGTGGCGGTACATTCGATATTTCAATACTGGAATTCGGTGGCGGCGTATTCGAAGTATTGGCAACCAATGGTGATACACACCTGGGTGGTGATGACTTCGACCAAGCTATCATCAATTGGCTGGTTCAAGAGTTCAAGAACGATGAAGGTGCCGACCTGACTACTGACCCGATGGCTATGCAACGTCTGAAAGAGGCAGCTGAAAAAGCAAAGATTGAATTGTCTTCTTCTTCATCTACCGAAATCAACTTGCCGTACATCATGCCGGTAGCCGGTGTGCCCAAGCACTTGGTTAAGACACTGACTCGTGCTAAATTCGAACAATTGACCCACGATTTAATCCAGGCTTGTCTGGAACCGTGCAAGAAAGCCATGAGCGATGCAGGCTTGAGCAACTCGGATATCGACGAAGTCATCCTTGTAGGTGGTTCTTCACGTATCCCGGCAGTTCAGCAACTGGTTCAAGACTTCTTCGGTAAAGTTCCTTCAAAAGGTGTAAACCCGGATGAAGTAGTAGCCGTAGGTGCAGCTATTCAGGGTGCCGTATTGAACAAAGAAGCTGGTGTAGGCAACATCGTATTGCTGGATGTCACTCCGTTGACCTTGGGTATCGAAACCATGGGTGGTGTCATGACCAAACTGATTGACGCCAACACGACTATCCCGTGCAAGAAGAGCGAAGTATTCTCTACGGCAGCCGATAACCAGACCGAAGTGACCATCCACGTATTGCAAGGCGAACGTCCGATGGCAGCACAGAACAAGTCAATCGGTCAGTTTAACTTGACAGGTATCGCTCCGGCACGCCGTGGTGTTCCCCAGATTGAGGTTACATTCGATATCGATGCCAACGGTATTCTGAAAGTATCTGCCAAAGATAAGGCTACCGGCAAGGAACAGGCCATCCGTATCGAAGCTTCCTCTGGCTTGAGCAAAGAAGAAATCGAACGTATGAAAGCCGAAGCATCTGCCAATGCAGAAGCCGATAAGAAGGAACGTGAGAAAGTAGATAAGCTGAATCAGGCAGACAGCTTGATTTTCACCACCGAAAATCAGTTGAAAGACCTTGGCGACAAGATTCCTGCCGACAAGAAAGCTCCTATCGAAGCCGCTCTTCAGAAATTGAAAGATGCCCACAAGGCTCAGGATTTGGCAGGCATAGACGCCGCAAGCGCAGAACTGCAGGCTGCCTTCCAAGCCGCAAGTGCTGAAATGTACGCACAGACCGGTGCTCAAGGCGGTGCACAAGCAGGTCCTAACGCTGGTCAGGCAAACAACAGCCAAAGCACAAACAACAAAGACAATGTGCAGGATGCTGATTTTGAGGAAGTGAAGTAAGTATCAGTAAACAACGATAACCAATCATAGAAAAGTAGGGTGTAGCTCAATGAGTTATGCCCTATTTTATTTTGTCAACGTACCCATTTCCATAATTACGACCCGACTTTAGAGCAGTATCCCTAAAGGCAAAACTGCTACAGCGCGGTAAGCATTCGATAAACTACAAGTTTTAAACCTTTATATACAACAATAGCGACTGTCACTATGAACCTAATAGTTTCAGTCGCTATTATTTTGTTGAACCTATATGTTGCATATGGCATTAGTTGTCAGATACCCCATTTTGTTTTGTCAATATACTTTCCGGATGTTTCAACTTCCATTTGTGTGGAAGCAGATCCAAAAGTTTCTCATGAGTTGCATTCTTGTGATAAGGCATTTGGGCGATTACATCATTCAGGTAATCCCTTGGGTTTACATCGTGTGCCTTACAAGTAGCCAATAGGGAACAGAGAACAGACATATTAACTGCTGCTTCGGGATTGGTCTTGAAGGCTGTCTCATAACCTACAAAACCATCGCATTGAAGATATCCTCTATATGTATATTGATTTGCCAGAGATTCGATGACCGCTCCTGCCCGGGATCCATCATCATAATAGAAAATGACCAGTTTTTCCATGACTGACCTTACCATCCATAGATATTCCTTGTCAGCCTTGTGCTTTTCCCTGTTGATGACTGGGACTGTGGTTTCATCCGCCTGTACATAGTCACAGGAGAAGACCTCCCGCTTGAGTACCTCATATAGAGGTTTGAGCAGCTCCATTGTTTTTTTGAACCATCCGTCCAGCATACTTTCGGTCAGGCCTTTCATTCCAAGATGTCGGTACTGTTGTATCTGACGGTAGAACGGGACATGATATTCATACTTCTGAAGCAGTATCTCGGCAAGCAGGCTGGTATCAGCGATGCACTTGTCAACAGGCATCAGCGGCATGGGGGCAATCTCCACTCCTTTCTGTCCAGCCGGAGGAAGCATGGTGCTGTCCTTGAGTGCATATTTGGGACGGATGATTTCCTTGACGTAAAGCATCCCCGGCTTGTGTTTGACGACTTTTGTTATCTCTTCGCCTATTCTACGGTATAAAGACAGGTCAACACCTGTCGGTTCTATTGTCTCGGTCTCCAGTACGGGTAAGTCCTCTATCATTTTTCGGTTCTGACGATTCTGCTTCCGTACTTCCGCCGATTCCTTTTCAATCTTCTCAACGGCTTCATCGCGCTTTTCTTCCGCCTGATGTTGGAGTCCGGCAAACTCGTCTGCAAAAAGATCGGGGATATTAGGATCATATGCGCGAAGCTTCTCCGATTTACGCCCAAAGAGTTGACGGTTCAGCCATGCGACCTGAGCCGTCAACTCTTTGATACGTTCCTGCAGGTTTTTAATCTGATCTGACTGTTCTTTATTGGTGGCAGACAACGAAGCAACAGTGGCATTCAGCCCTTCTATCGTCTTGAGCAAAATATCCTTTTCTTTCATTGCCTGCTTGTTTTTTGTTTGCGTAAAAATACTAAATATTAGCTAATTACACAACAAAACAAGCACTTTTATTCAACCTAAAAGCATGTCATACATGGTATTCCTTTCGTTCTGCCCTTAACCGCCGGAGTCTCTGTTCAGGATTCTCCTGAATACCCTCGACCATCATCACCAGGTCACGCCATTCCATGGAATAACTTTTTGACTCAGGATCGTATTTGGGCAGTTTGAAGCGACCGGCTTCCAGACGTTTCACATACATCACCATGCCTCCATCTTCTGCATGAAGCAATTTCATGAGTTTGCGGCTGGCCCCGATGAAGATGAAGACATCACCGTTCTTCACTTCACTGTTCATCTTTTCATGTACCACTCCGCACAACGAACTGATACCTTTGCGCATATCTGTAATGCCCGGACACAGGAAGTAGCGCATCGTGTCGTTCAAGTTAAACATGGCCGCCTCCAAGACTTTTGGTCAATAATTCCATAAGTATCTCTTCAGAACCATTTCCGAAGTGGGCACGAAGACCATTGGGAAATAGTAATGCCACACCATGGGGTATTTGTTCTTCAAGGGAAGATTCCGTAGCTGCCTGTTTGAAACAGATGGGAGCCAACTCTTGCTTGACACTATTCTTGCCAACTGAACATTTTTTACGCCAATAGTGATAGGTGGAATAACTCACTCCTATCTGTCGTAGGTACGACTTCAATGACAGGCCGCTTTGTTGCACCTGCATTTCTAATTCTTCAAATCCAGTTCTGTTCATTGCTATTCGGTTTGATTGTTATGCGGGGGCAAAATTACAATCAAACCATAGGACATGCATGTGTATTTCTTAGAATGCTTACGGAGCTATATGATACCGGTAATGAAGAGTGGATTATGATGACGATTGACCTGCTTGACAAAAACATGGATAAATGGGTGACATCCAGAAGAAATGGTAACAGATATCTTCTCGAAAAATTCAAACTAATCTACCTATTAGAAGATTCAGATGCATTGTTATATTGCTCAGATACAGAAAGGATTCGATACTAAAATATGCTATCTAATACCACTCAACATGCTGATATTTTTTAGAAGCTGTTTTGATTTCATTCGATAAATTTGTTAAGCATGATTTGTATGAATGCAAGCTGTACCATAGTTTCCGCAGTTTCAGCAAGGAATTCGTAATCGATGGTCAGCCTTCTGAAGTTTTCCAGCCATGAGAAAGAGCGTTCCACAATCCAGCGTTTGGGCAGTACCTGAAATTTGGACGGACATTCGTCCGGCCTGAGTATGACCTCCAATATCCATCCGAATTTCTTCTTGACCCAATCAGCCAAATCTCCCCTGTAGCCTCCGTCCGCCAAGATTTTCACCAAGCGCGGAAATTTATAAGCGAGTTTTTCTATGGCTTGTGGGGCGCCCTTGCTGTCATGCAGGTTGGCTTCATGGATTGTGACGGCTAACGGAAGGCCAAGCGTATCGACTATGATGTGCTCTTTCCGTCCCTTGATTTTCTTGTTCCCGTCTATACCACGGTCAGAATCAACATGATGGGAAGTCTTTACGCTTCTGGAATCCATGATGCCAAGACTGGGACTTTCCTCCCGTCCCGCCTGTTTACGGATAAGGGAGTGCAAGGCATCCATCACCTCTTCAAACACACCTTCAAGCTTCCACTTGCGGAAGTAGTAATAGACGGTTTGCCAAGGGGCGAAGTCAGAAGGAAGCATACGCCACTGGCAGCCGGTCTTGTTGATATAAAGGATGGCATTCATCCCGGCAGTCCGCTTTGTTGTAACTGCAGTTCTAATTCTTCAAATTCTAGTCTGTTCATAATACTTGAGGTTTGATTGTATTTGCTATCGCAAAGCTACAACAAAACCTTAAAGTGTAAAAGGTGCATTTGTTCAAATGCTTACTGATATTCTGATTGGAATATTATAAAAACATCCTCATCACTTAAACGTCTGCCGTCTGTCACTACATGTATATTCACATGATAGCCCATTAACAGCTTCTTCCTCCTGATAAACCATATGGTTGTGGACAGTTCTATCAAATCGGATAATGCCTGGCTGTTGAAAGTTGTCAAGAATCATATTATCAAATATCAGAATCAAGCAAATTATCAGCACTATTTCGAATCAGTGCCGATAATTTGCATACTACCGATTTTCAAATAGATTGCCAAAGTACGTCAGCCGATGAAAAATAAGAGTTAAGTAGCCCTAAGCTTCTCCACTTCCTGCCATTCTACATTAGAGACAATCGCCTGATATTGCTCCTTAGTCAGAACCGAATTAGAATCGTCCGAACATTCATATTTCCACGGCAGTTCATAGACAGTGCCCTCTTCCTGGTAACCCATATAGTTGTGAAAGGAGTCGGGAAGCAGCCGCACATAATCTTCTTCAAGCAGGATTTTCAGGAGCTTTTCTGCATCGTATATCAGCAGCGGTGTCCCGGCCTTATACAGAGCCGTAGCTACCTCAATAGCCAGCCCGACATTGGACGAGTAACTGTTGGAAACAACAATCTTCCATCCCTGAGGTTGAACATTTGAAGCTAAGATATTCAGACGTGAAAGCCCAAGTTCACCGTAATGGTCAGTTGCGAACCGCATGAAATCCTCCGGACTGTCAATGTCATACATTTCCATTACATCCCCGAACTTCTTCCGCTTGTAGTAGACTACATCACGCAATTCTTCCGGAACATCCTGCGGATCTGTATAGATACGCCCCCTGAATCCACGCTTCCGGTGATAAGCCTCATACACCTCGTTGGCAATGCGGTAATAGGTGCAATACTTTCGGATGGTCATGGTTTCTAAAAGAGGGGCAGAATGCCAGTGCACCGACTCCTCCAATGCCTTGATAGCCATTTCCCGATCTTCCACCTCAATTTTGAAATTCGGTACTATGCGGTTAAATACCTTTTGTGCAATCCGTCCTGTACGCTGCTGGTACGGCAGGTTATGTGCCACGTAATCGTTGAACCCATCGGAATTCGAGACAACGACATCAATCATCCTTTGCAGATAGTTGAAGAGGCGGGTCAGGTTCTCTCTGCACCACGTATTATCTGGCTCTGCATCCGTGCACTTGGAGTCATTCGTAATAATAAAGCTGATCCGCTTCCGGTCCGTAACACGGATTGACCGGGAATCCACGTATCGGTTCGAAGCAACATGGAACCACCTGGTCTCCATCGGGTTGAATGCCAACCAGTCAGCTAAGAACACCTCCCGGCTGTCATATTCCCCGAAAGCAATCAACTCCTCAACATCTCCCCATTCTTCCGGAGTAGGTCGCGGCACCTCGATATAGAATCCCCGGTATTCATCATCGCCCATTGCGGCCAACCGCTCGAACCGATGTTGAATATCAACCAGCCGTTCCAACATATCGCCATCAACAGCAATCTCCCATTGGCGGCTTTCGCCCAACGCCTCCAGATGCGAAGCGTTCAAGCCAACCTCCTTCGCCAAATCGGCAAGGAGCCTTCTATCTATGATCTTTCTTTCGTACATTTCTGTATGTCCATTAAATTTCAATAAACTTGCTCGGATCAAATCCGTTCATCAGGTGTTCATCTTCAAAAACATATCCCATCTGGTTACAGATTATACGGGTTCCGCCAATCACAGTGCCGATATTGGTATGCGAATGCCCGTAAATCCAGGCATCAATCCGGCTGTCAGCTATCAGTTCTCCATATTCACTGGCAAATGCGCTGTTCAGCACGGAATCCCTATGATGCTGAGCCACTACCTGAAGTGTCGGCAGGTGATGCGTAACCACTACGATATGAGGTGCCGTACTTTCCTTGATACTTTTCCGAATAAAGTCAATACAGGTCTCGTGCATCCAGTTGAACTCCTCCACCTGTAGTAGTTTTCCACTGAACTTAATCTGACGGAAATCGTTCATGCCTTTCCATACAAAATATTCATCGTTCGGATTGACCCGTGACCACAGCGTACTCAGCACGAAATCGGTATCATCAATGCGAACAACCTGATTCTGATAGTAGCCGACATTCTCCCGGAACATCCATCGCCATTGCAGCCCCCGTTCCATCACATCTGAATAGTTGTAATATTCGTGATTGCCGGGGACAATCAGCACCTGTCGGTAATTCTCTGAAGCCCATTTCCAGAACTTTGTCAGTGGAGCCACCTTGTCTTTCAGGTAGAATATGTCTCCGGCCAGCACCAGTACATCGCCGGTAACCGGCAGCTCATTATGTTTCAAATATCTGCTGTTTTCCTGGAACTCCAGGTGCAGATCGCTCATGTATTGTATCCCCATCTTATTGCTCTCCTTTCTTTGATTGTTCTATCTGCTTCTCTATGATTGCCTTTACCCGTGCAAATGAGACAGGGGTGAAATCGTTGTTATCTACTCCAACATCATACTGCGTGGGAAAAAGCATCTTTAGCCTCGGAGCGTCCTTCCCGGTGTTGTGCCTGCTGGTATGTACATGTCCGAAAAGCTGCCAGGTGCCATTGTATGAACCGCCATAGCAAAGGAACGGACAGTGATTCAGATAGATCTTCTGCTTATCTACCTCAATATACATCTGCATCACAACCTGTTCAAAGTATTTCCTGTAGTCCTGTCTCAGATTCTTTATGTCATGGTTGCCAATAATAAGATAGATTTTTCCATTCAGCCTGCTCAGTACGTTTATCCATTCAGCAGAACCTCCCAGACAAAAGTCACCTAAGTGAAACACGATATCATCTGGACTGACCACGCGGTTCCAGTTGGAAATAATCGTTTCATTCATATGGGCCACATCCTTGAAAGGCCTGTTACAAAACCTGATGATATTGGTATGATTGAAGTGGGTGTCGGATGTAAAGAACACCCTGCTTCCGTCAAATTTATAATTCATAATCTCCTTTAGTTTTGTGCGCATCACTGCGCGGTTCATACAAAATCTAATACCCATGGACGGAAATGACGGAGAAGGTCGTATGATGCGAACGTCACCAGTGGGCAAAATAAAACCGTTGAAAAGTTTGGCAAGGACTTTCCAACGGCTTCAATTAATTCTGGAGGGATATCTGCATCTAATATATCCCAGCCTGTTTATAATATGTTCGTTGGAAAGCGCTTTTGAATTTATCGAAGGATTCAATGCTTGAAGTTTGAACATATGGCATACGCTCAAAGCATGATGTGCTTCGATATGATATATTTGATAATATGTTCATTCTATTATGTTGCATCGTGTCTTTATAAATTTCCAATTGCATGGCAAAATTATAAAAGATTTCAGGAAATGCACCTAACTAGAGTCAGAAAATTCTTCTTTTCCTTAGGTCAAATATAGATTTTCCTCCGAACCTTGGTAAGATTTCCCTCCGTAATGGTCTGATGTCGGTTCATTTTGGGATATATGGCAAAATTTGTTTGTTCCCGTTTTCTATGACTTCTTTCTGTCATGCACAAAGCCTATAAGAAATATTCCCACCTGATTCTATACCGAATTTTTTGCAAAAATTCGGTATGCCTTTTATGACAATTTCGACAAATCTGTGTCTTTTTGTCAAAATTGTTATCACCTTCAATTACTTTTTGGGCAAATGTCATATGTTCGCTATGGAGAAACATAACCTACTGATTTGAGATGCACCGATTCTCTACCTATATTGAACATCCACAATACCATTCATTTGCCCAGAAAAATTCAAGGAAAAACATTGGAATATGAAATCTATCAACTAAATTTGCAACTACATACTCACCCCGCTTCCCATAAGAACAGCGCGCTCTGGGTGAGTCTTTTTTTGTAATTCAAAAGAGATATAAAAGAATGACTAGTCCTAAATAACTGCTGCAAGTTTTAGACAAAAATACAGCTCAGCAAGACTATCCTTACTGAACTGTATTTTTATAACTTTCAATTCTTATCCGTTTCTACGGATTACAACATATGTAACCCTCTTGATCATAAGCTTTTCGTTCATGATGAATTAAATCTATCAACTGTTGTAATTCAAGTATATCTGACTTGATATCCTTAAAACGGTAATACTGTTCATCATATCTTTTCCGGGAACCGGACTTCAGACGGCATTCTATATCATCCGGAATTAAATAGGAAGAACGTTCTTTGCCCAAATATTGCTGAAACTCAAAGAGAAAAATATTTATTCCTGCCAAATCAAAGTCACCGAAGTGAAGATAATGATTGGATATAGTACACAGCCATTTCCTAAGGTCGGTCGATTGCGGATATCTGGATACGAAAAGTACTTTATCTGAAAGAGCATGATTATGAAGATATCTATCAAAGAGTGTCCGCTGCCTGCGAATCATCCTGAAATTGTCCATATTTTCCACACCAATCACCACTGTATCTTCCGGAATTGTAAATTTCTCCCAGTCCGAGACAAAAAGGAAGCTTCCTTCCTGCGGATTTACCACAAATGGATTTTCGTCAAGAAAACACTCAATAGGTTCATAACTGTTTACAGGAAATCCCGGACAGGAACGGACCATGACGAGTTTGGAATTTCCTGTCTCCGCAGCCATTGTGGCACGGGAATCTGAAGCATTTGCTTCGATAATACGGAAACTCTCGTCCTTGTCTATAAGAAATCTTTTCAGAGCCTCAGCATCACGGGCACGATATGATTTTCTTGAGCCACGTGATACAACCAACAGCAGACCTTCTGCCAACAGCTCATCAAGCAACTTACTGTTCAGCCTCGACCCGGCAACCAGTTCACCGGCTAACAATGCTTGTATAGACGCACTTAGTGCCATATTATCCGATTAATTTATTCGTTTCAACAATTTCTCTACCCTTGTCCTTACTCCATGCTTACTTAACAGGTATGTATAGCGGTAGTCGTATGGATTATACGATGTAGGTGAACTGTTAATAAGATAGATATTGCGTGAATTGGCAAACTGCAGAATGCCTTTTATATTGGTAGGATGCAAGCGACCTATCTCATCCATCATGCAGTGTACGATAAAATCACCACTTTTTTTGGCAGCCTTTTTCTTAAACACATTGATGAGCATGATATTAACCATTGCTTTCACAAGAATATCCGTACCATCCGATCCTACATTATTAATACGTTCAACCCAGCCGGTGTCATTGTCGTTCTCTTTCACACGGAACTGTAAACGGAAAGCGTCCCCCAAAGATACAGTCGGACGATTCGGTTCGTTCTGCAACTGATGAGACAGGCTCTTCAAATAATCTACGACCTTACGGTTCACTTCATCCCGATTATTATTTGAAAAAAGATTCAGTTCGCCGATAGAAAAAGCATTCTCTATCGCATAATCGTGAATGGATATAAGCAGTTTCATGAGTTTGTCAGATGATTCATCTGCCCTGAGTTCAATACTCTTGATTACTCCTGCAAAATTCTTTTCTATAAAATCACGGTTTATATCCTGTATCACCCCATCCACATCCGACCTGCATTTCATCAGTGAACCGATTTCCGCCGAGATACGTCCCAAAATATCTTTATAATGCTCGCTGGTACGTCTGCGGAACTCCTCGATTTTATTATTGTCCATAAAGTCCTGCAAATCCGCTGCAATCTCCAAATAGTCATTGTCTGTTACAGGCATTGTATTGAAATGGAAAGCATTTTGGGGCTTAAAGTTACGATTGAAACTGACAACTATGGATTTAAGCTTGTCTATCGATTCACGCTTCTGATTGACTGTGCCCCGAAGTTGACTTAAAAGTTGCTGACAATCCAACTCGGTCTTCTTCATCTTGTCATCAGAGAGGAAAGCATCAGGCACCAGATGCTCATTTTCTACCATCTGATGATAAAACATCAAGCCTTCTCTCCTATGCGTCAGTTCACCACGAACCTTTTTCCAACGCTCTTCCATTTCTTTACATTTTTTCCCGATACGTGTCCGCCTGTCTTCATAACGCTGACGTATCATGGCGAGCCGCTGCTCTATAGTCTTAATTGCCTTTTTGATTTCCGGCTCCTTGGCAAAAAGATTTTGTTCTGTGTCGCGATATCTGATAACAATTGAACGTTCTTCATCAATCCTCATCAACAGAGCCTTTAAATCATTTAAAGCCCTGCGGTATTGCTCGAGCAGGTTCGTATCAACGCCCTTGCCTGCAAGTTCGGCTTTCTGCTGTTCGTTGAGTTGTTGCTTCTGTGCAGCGAATTCCTGATTACGTTCGGCCGCTACAGCATCTTGCGACTCCTTGAAAATACGCAATTCCTCATCGAGTGCTTTGGCTGCTTTATTAAACGATGAATCAAGCTCCTTAAGGTCCTTTTTATTTTTCAATTCATGCTTATTGCGCGCCTCTTTCTCCGAATTCACATGCAGTACTGCCTCATTAAAGGAATGTTCACGAACATCTTTTTCTCGGGCAATCTGTTCCTGTTCTTCCATCTCCAGCTTATGCCTACGGTTTTGCAGGTTCTGCCGCTTGGCTGGCACCTGTTCTTCTTCCACCTTCAACGATGTCATTTTCTGACGAAGCGGATTAACCTGTACAGCATATTTCTTGCCAAGTTTAGCTATCTCTTCCTGAAGAGTAACAGGCAATTGCGTAAGCTGATGATTAATCTGCCGCACCTGCTCTTCCAGGTTATTCTTCTCCAATCTATATTCGTCAGGGGTACGATGCACGGAGGCAATATTATCCAGGTTTAACTTTACGCCAAACATACCATTAGCCACAGTGTCCAACTGAGGGTCAAGCCCTTGAGCATATAGAATCCTCTCTTCGTCAACGACTTTGCCTATCGTGTTCTCCCAGCCTTCAGCGTTTTCACAAAGCCACTTGTAAAGAGAACCGTCTAAACGAGCCAATAAATCATGAATCTTCGCGATTTGTTCACGCATTTGTGTACGGTCAGCGTCAAGACGTTCCTGCTCACGCTGAGAGGCTTGTTTTATCTCCGTTTCTTTCATCTCATACTCGGCAGTAATCCGGGCAATCTGATTTTTTACCGCTGTCTGTTGGGCCGCATTCTCTTTTTCCGAAAAATTCAATTGTTGCAGTTCCTCATCTACTTGCTTTATTTCAGTAGCTTTGGGATGCCAATGCCGGAGTTCCTTCAGCGCATTTTCAGTCCTGTTCTGTTCGGTCAACAACATTTGCAGACGTTCGTCAGAGTCGTGTCGCCAGCTGTTGAAAGTCTCCATAACCTGATTCCTGTTTCTGGTACGTTCTTCTTCCAAGCTCTTACGCTTTATCTGAAGTTCGGTCTGTTTCTGATAATATGCTTCTTTCTGCATGTTCCCAAACGCCTGACGTGCATTTTCCAGTTTACCTCTTGCAATGTTGTACTTTTCTTCTATCGATGCATAAGCTTTCAACAAATCATCCAATAGCGTTTGTTTATCAGCAGCCTCCTGTCTGATAGCAGACTCACGACCGGCAAGAGCGAGTTTGTCATCAATACCCTCGTCAGCGAAATACTTTCTTGCCTGTGCTATTTCCTTCAATTTACCCTTTTGGGCACCAAGGTCCTGATTGAGTGCGTCTTTTTCTTTATCATATTCTGCCGTAAGTTCCTTTTCACGGTTATGCTCTTTCTCTATGTCCGCTTCAACTTCTGCGGCTTCTATCTCCAAAAGAGGTATATGCTTTTCACTATAAGCTACAGCATGATTAAGCATGTGCCATACGTCAGACAACTGCTGGTCGAGTGCTACAATTGTACGGCCCTGTTCAGCTATCTTCAATGCTTGCTGACGCACAGGGTAACTACCATCACGTGTTTGGCGGAACCAACAGTCTATCTCGTCATACTCCCGCTCAAAATCTGTAACAAGCCGTCTGTAGGTCTGCAAATCAATCGGCAAATCCTCATCAGTCATGGATTGTATAATCGTATTCTTTACAAAGTCCGCATCAAGTTTGGTATTCAGAAAGACATTCTGAATGCTTCGTGGGATATTCTGATAATGCGAGCTCTGCACCAATGCATAACGCGCATATTTATGGTCATGAGTGTTGCCGAAGATTATATCCTTGAACATCACACCGGACTCGATTCTTGCAGAAACAGCTACGTCTTTGTCTATACGTTCGCGAATCTTCACCCAGTCACTCAATACCTGCTTGTCATCGTCTATTAGCCATTCACGCTGATAAGGTGCATCAATAAACCGCCATGAAGCGCGTCCCTGATATCTGCCGACAAGTATCGTATATGCGCCATTGTCTCGAATCACTTCATAAAGTATATAAGAGTTTGACTGGCGAAAATAAAATTCATCAAACGATTTCTGTCCCTGTTGAATACCCAAATGCTGTTTATCCGCATTGTAGAAAAACAGCAGTGCCCTCAATACCGTACTTTTACCGACACCCTGAGTCCCTGTGAAATGCACATTCCCGTCTACAGATATCTCTGCATACGGAATATTGGCACTATTGATAAAAATAATCTTATTCAGGTATTTCATCTTCATTTGCAATTTGAATTATTTCAACCAATTCTTCGACATAGCGGAATGCCGAAGTAACCTTAAAGGTCTCATCAAGTTCGCTGATACACTCTGCAAAGCCCATGTTCTGCATTTCC
Source organism: Bacteroides sp. An51A (assembly GCF_002161565.1). Taxonomy (NCBI): domain Bacteria; kingdom Pseudomonadati; phylum Bacteroidota; class Bacteroidia; order Bacteroidales; family Bacteroidaceae; genus Bacteroides; species Bacteroides sp. An51A. The sequence goes on along the minus strand of NZ_NFIC01000007.1, from coordinate 40,388 downwards.
TGAAGCAGTTTGTTTACTATTTCAACATTAGACCCCACACCGTATTTCTTGAACAAACGGTTTGCCTTTTCCTTCAGTTCGATATCCAGACTGATCTGTTCTGTCAAATGACTTTTGCGGAACTGATATCCTGCAGCAAATGACTGATTATAGCATTTCAGAAAATCCAGATAGTCAAGCCATTTTGAAAAGCTGTCCAATTTCTGCTCTATCGTCTGTTTACCCTCTCCTATTCTTGAAAAATAGAAGTAACCATTACCAGATTCCAGTTGCAGACCGATTTCCTTGAAGTATTCTGTATAATCTTCCAAATTCTCCTCGATATCCTCATACAGATGACGGACAGAGGCATCTGCACTGTCTACCGAAAGAAACTCTCCCCGGCTTAACCGCTCGTATATTCTTTGAGTATTATTTCGCATAAATTATAGGATATTCAATGTCTTGATAAATTGCATATTCGCCTGTTATCCGGCATTCATCAGGATGCAAGATAACCAGCTGACAGAAGAGGGTAGCATGTTCTTCTATGCTACGTTTTACTTTATAGTCATACCTCAGAATGAACTCAAACAGATTATAACTTGATGCTAAAAATGCATTCCAGACTTCGGCAGAATCCACCTCCTTCAGTTGCCGGATATGTTCTTGCAAGTCTTCCTCTGCCAGAGGCCCAGCTTCCGTTCTGGCTGTTTTCTGTACCCCATTCCGTTCAGCAATTCGTCTCAGCAACTTTACTACCTGATCGTTTTCCCTTAGCATTTCTAAAGACAGGCGAATCTTATTGTATGGGCGGGATTCCATCCAAAGAGGATTCCTTTCTTCCAGAACTTTTACAAGGTTCGTATCGGTCTTGATAAGCAACTGATCTTGCAGGTACTTCAACTTCCGTATCTTTTTGTAAAGTTGATTTTGCAGGTCTATCTGATTGATATAGGAAATAATCTGTCTGTCAATTTCCATTAGCGCATGATAGGCTTCTACAAAATCATGTTTCACATCGCTACAGGTCTTTGCCATGTGCGGATCATTGGCCATGATGAAAAAGGCGTGTTCATTATCCATCAGTTTTTCACATTCACGTATCATGGCACGAATGCTATGGCTCTTCTCATCCAGATTCTCCAGTTTCTTCTTTTTGATGACATAATTGGGTTCTTGCTTATAGGCATTGTCCATATTACGCTTCAAATCCACCACATTCTTCAGGGTCCTGAATCCGGTCTTCTTTAAAAGTTGCCGCACACTATCCTGATATCCGGCTTTGCGGTTGGGATTAGTCTCTTGCAAGAAATAACCGATATTCTCTTTCAGGGTGTTGATGCATTCCTGTACGCTTAATACGCTAATTTCCTCATTGACATTCAGCACTTCCTCAAAGAAGTTCAGATAGTCGCTCTCAATCTCAACCGCATTTCCGGATTCCACCAGCACACCATAATCAACCAGCTTTCTCAATCTTTGTTCATTTCCTCCGACAAGGTCAATGGCAAGACCCAACGGAAACTTCATAAGCTTCCGCTTCCCAAACATCTCACTTAGCAATCTTTGCTCACGTGAAAGCGTTTTCGTCAGTTCTTCTATACTTCTAAAATGCGTCAGGACATCCATATATTCAAAACGACCAGTCCATCACGTTCCTTGCGTTGATTTAGAATGATGTTTTTCATTCCCTATATTGTTATTCAAATGCAATATTACTATTTTTCATTCAAATAACAATGTCTGTTGCACAATATATGTACTATTTATGCACTACAAAATCATTATTGAGTAAAATTTCACATCGTTGTGACCAAGAACTGCCATATCATAAAACCTTGTATCCTACGTACACATAGCGGTTTTACTCCTCAAGTTGGGATTCCATACCGACACATTATAAGTTACAAATAAACTGTTCTGAATTTATCGTGCGATGATTGGGGATGAGTTTTCGAGGCATTTTTTGTTTCTGTGATGAGGAAGATAGCGGGCTATCTGACGAAACAGTTTCTTCTAAAAATCTTCCGCAAGGCTTATCCGAACAATTTTCCGGAAATTCGGTGAAATGGGTGTTCCTTTCCGTAATCTGTGTATGGACATAGAAGCTCTGCCAACGTAACTTTGCATCAGAAATTTAACTAATATATCAACGAATATGGAAACTGTAAAATTGAGAAACGGCGTAGAAATGCCGCAGTTGGGTTATGGAGTATACCAGGTATCACCGTCGGAATGCGAGCGGTGCGTTAGGGACGCCATCAGCGTGGGTTATCGGATGATAGATACGGCGCAGGCTTACTTTAACGAGCAGAATGTGGGCAATGCTATCCGCGCCTGCGGAGTGCCCCGCGAAGAGCTGTTCATTGTCACCAAGGTATGGATTTCCAATGCCGGATACGAGCGGGCGAAGACCAGCATCGACGAGTCGCTCCGCAAACTGCAGACCGATTACATTGACCTGCTGCTTATCCATCAACCCTTCAATGATTACTATGGCACATGGCGGGCCATGGAGGAAGCCTACAAGGCAGGCAAGCTGCGTGCCATCGGCGTGTTGAACTTCTATCCCGACCGCTTCATCGACCTGGCGGAATTCAGCGAGATTCCCCCGATGGTCAACCAGGTGGAGACGCACGTATTCAACCAACAGATAGAAGCGCAAAAGATTATGCAGCAATACGGCACGCACATCATGTCGTGGGGACCGCTCGCCGAGGGACGCAACAACTTCTTCGGCAACGAGACGCTGATTGCCATCGGCGCCAAGTATAACAAGAGCGTGGCGCAGACCGCCCTGCGCTACCTCCTCCAGCGCGGTGTCATCGTCATCCCGAAATCCGTCCGCAAGGAACGCATGGAGCAGAACATCCATGTGTTCGACTTTAGCCTGAACGACGAGGATATGCAGCGCATCCGCCAGTTAGACCTGGGTCACAGCCTGTTCTTTTCGCACTACGACCCGCAGACGGTGAAGTGGCTTTGTGATTATGGTAAGAGCAAATGATGAAAAAGATATTCCAAACATTATGCCTGCTGCTTGCCGTCAATTGCGCGACGGCTTGCAGCGGCACGGGAAACAATGGTCCCCTCGGCCCGATAGGTGAAGCTCCTGCCGAGGAAGACCCGGATGCGGAGCACATTTACCTGTGGCCGGAAGATAACATGCCGACCGTAACCAACTATACCGTAAACAACGGGAATTATCAGGACGACCCCGATTTCCGTCCCAACATGATATGGTATCCCGTGCCCGACGGCACGGAAGTGAAAGGAGCCGTCATGTTCTGTCCCGGCGGAGCATTCATGTTCCGTAGCGGAAACGAGGGCGCACCAGTTACCGAGCGGCTGGCGGAACTGGGGTATCAAAGTTTCGTGGTAAATTACCGGGTAGTCCTTATACGATGGAAGAAGGCAGCCTCGACCTGGCGCGCGCCATACACTACGTCCGCAGCCATGCCTCTGACTACGGCATCGCCCCCGAAGACATTGCATCGGTCGGCTTCTCTGCCGGAGGCATTCTCTGTGGCGACGAAGCCTTGCACTTCGATGAACTTGTGGACGGCACGGCGTTGGACAATGAATATGTACCCGACTCGCTCGATCAAGTCTCAGCCAACGTATGCGCCATCGGCATGATATATTCTTTCTACGGACGATTGAGCGTATCGAACAATAACGTGGACGACCTGCGTGCAGGCAATATCCCGCCCACCTTTTATACTTACGGCACAGAAGACCCGTTCTACCGCCAGTTCAACCAGAATGTTGAAGCAGTGCGGCAGGCAGGCGTACAGGTGGAATCGCACGTACTGGACGGTTGGCCTCACGGCTTCGGCGTGCGGGGAGAATGGACCACATGGTTCGATAATTTCCTGACAACGATTATGAAGCATTGATAGAAAGTCTTTGCGTTTCGATAGTCCTGATTACATAAAGAAAAGCATTCTCATATTTTCGTAGGAATGCTTTTCTTATATTATAATGGCTGTAGTCGTTGGCATTCTTTATTTTCAGTATCATGGACATAACTACTATAAATATTAATAGATTACCCGTTGACGGAATTGTGACCACAATATGCATTTTATTTGTCAGTCCCTTGTGCGGCTTTGCGGGTGGATATCTCCGCTTTTGTCCGCAAATATCTCCGTCCTTATCCGCAAATATCTCCGTCCTTATCCGCAAATATCTCCGTCCTGGTACGAAGATATCTCTGCCTGTAGGCTTTCATGTCCCAATTAATTCCGTCAACGGGTAATATCGTATTGAACTATCTACGGGAAGTGGAGCGTGCCATGCAATATCCGCCCAAAGCGTTCAGGTCATGCCGGGGTATCTTGACGTTGGAGAAAAAATACGGCCGCGACCGTCTGGTGGCGGCTTGCGCATGTGCGGACCAGAAGTTGCAATACGGGTATCAGGCCTTGCGCGAGGTGCTTGAACTGGGAGAAGACGCGGATTTCCTTCCCGATGAGGACGGGAAAGTACAGCCCGACATGACTTCCCCGGCTCCATTGACCCACAAAAACATACGTGGACGTGAATATTACAGAAAGGACAAACAATAAAACTCATGTGTATGGAAGTAAACAATAAAACAGCTCCCGTTACGGGACAACAGGACCAGAATACCATATCGCTGGATTTAATGAACCGTATGAAATTGCATGGCATGGCAGAGGCGTTCAGGGAAAGTCTTGCCGGCACCACTCCGCAATCCATGACTGCGGACACGTTCCTTTCCATGCTCCTTGCACGCGAATGGGACTATCGTGCGCAGGCTGCCATTGCACGGCTTACCAAGAATGCGGCATTCCGTTACAAGGCCTATATTGAACAGGTCGACTATGCCACGAACCGGGGCTGGATCGCAACCAGATGGAACGTCTCGCCACCCTTGATTTTGTGCATAAGGCACAGAACCTTTTCATTACCGGTTCTTCAGGAACGGGGAAAAGCTATCTGGCCTGCGCCCTCGGCCACGAAGCATGCAAAAGGGGATTCCGTACCTTATATGCCAATGCCCCGAAACTGCTCGGAGCGCTGAAAGTCGCCAAAGTCAAAGGTACACTTGAAACGGAACTCAAGAAGATTGAGCGATGCCGGTTACTCATCCTTGACGACCTGTTCATCGTGCCTCTTGACGCCAAGGAGCGTCCCATACTGCTTGACATCATCGAGGACAGGCATGAACGGAAATCCATCATCATCACATCGCAGTACCCCTCCTCCAACTGGTACGACATGGTAGGTGACCCGACAATAGCCGATGCAATCCTTGACCGCATCATACATACGGCTCATACCATAGAGTTATATGGTGAAAGTATGCGAAAGTTAAGGTCTAAGAAAAACGGGAAATTTTAAAAGGGTAAAATAAAATTGACCCCCAACACCAGGACTTTAAAGGGGCAATCATATTGTAGCCAAAGGTGGGCAAATCCTGTTTGGCCAAAAGGGTCAAAGTCGCGTGGCTTTTCCACTGGCGGCGTTCTACAACGAGATAACCGACTACCGCACGGCGGAGGACGTGGGCGTGGACCGTCCGAAGAAGAACGAGATACTGCACCACATACCGCCCACGCCCGACCAGGAGGTGTTTATCGAAAAGCTGATGCAGTTCGCCAAGTCGGGCGACGCGACCATTCTGGGCAGACCGCCACTGTCTGAAACGGAGGAAAAGGCGAAGATGCTCATCGCCACGGACTACGCAAGGAAGATGGCACTGGACATGCGCATGATTGACCCGGATTACGAGGACCACCCCGACAACAAGGCGAGCCATTGCGCCAAGATGATAGCGGAGTATTACCGCAAGTATGACGCGCACAAGGGGACGCAGTTCGTCTTTTCGGATTTGGGCACGTACCAGCCCGGTGGCGGCTGGAGCGTCTATACCGAAATCAAGCGCAAATTAGTAGAGGACTACGGCATACCCGCCCATGAAATCCGCTTCATTCAGGAGTGCAAGAACGAGAAGGCGCGGAAAGCGGTGATAGAGGCGATGAACGAGGGTCGTGTACGTGTGCTGTTCGGCTCTACCAGTATGCTCGGCACGGGCGTGAACGCCCAGCGAAGGGCTGTAGCCATCCATCATTTAGATTGTCCCTGGCGTCCGTCCGACCTGCAACAGCGTGACGGCCGGGCGGTCAGAAAGGGCAACGAGATTGCCAAGCTCTATGCGGACAACAAGGTGGATGTCATCATCTATGCGGTGGAGAAGTCGCTGGACTCGTACAAGTTCAACCTGCTGCATTGCAAGCAGACGTTCATCAGTCAGCTGAAAAGCGGCGCGTTGGGCGCACGAACCATCGACGAGGGGGCGATGGACGAGAAGTCGGGCATGAATTTCTCGGAGTATATGGCGATACTGTCCGGCAACACGGATTTGCTTGACAAGGCGAAGCTCGAAAAGAAGATAGCCTCATTAGAGGGCGAACGCAAGTCGTTCAACAGGGGAAAGCGCGATTCGGAATGGAAATTGGAGGGCAAGACAAAGGAGCTGAATGACAACAAAACCGTCATCGCCGCCATGACGGAAGACTGGGAGAAGTTCACCGCTGCCGCCAAGACCGGAAAGGACGACAACCGGCTCAACCCGATACGGATTTACGGGGTGGTTTCCGCTGATGAGAAAGCCATCGGCAGGAAGTTGCAGGAGATAGCCAAGAATGCCACGACTGGCGGGCAGTACCTGCAAATCGGCGAGCTGTACGGCTTCCCCATCAAAGTAGTCAGCGAGCGGATGATTTGCGACGGGCGCGAGACCATCGACAACCGTTTTGTCATCGAGGGGCATTATAAGTACAAGTACAACAACGGCCATCTGGCGATGGCAGACACCCACGCTGCCGCAGTGAACTTCCTCAATGCGTTGGAGCGCATCCCCGCCATCATCAAGCAGTACGAGGAAAAGAACCAAGTGCTGGAACGCGAGATACCGCAGTTGCAGGAGATAGCGGGCAAGACATGGAAAAAGGAGGACGAATTGAAGCAGTTGAAGTCCGAGCTTGCCGCCCTCGACCGCAAAATACAGCTGGAACTGGCACCCAAGCATGAGGAAACGCCAAGTCAGGGGCAGGAACAAGGCGGTCAGGCGGTGCCGAAAGCGGAGAACGTGCCGAAGCCGGACGATGCAGCCCGTGACTATATCCGTGACCATATTATAATAGGCAGGCCGGATATTCCCGGACACAAGGAATACCGGGGCGTGAAAATGTGACGGGAGGACGGCAAGGACGGTGATATACCGGGCCCGCCGTCCGCTTTTTTTTCGCCATTGTAACCCCGTTGTCATATCAAACCGTTACCTTTGGCAAATTAAACCGGAAGAGGAATATGAACAAGCGCAAGTTTTTCCGTGCGGCTTTGGGCTACTGCCTTCTTTTGCCGCTGGCATCCTGTTCGGAGGACGAGGAAATAATCGTACCGCCCGACCCTGTGTCCTATACCACGCTGGTGTATATGGCCGCCGACAACTCGATGGACTCTGAAGTGGACTATACCATCTCGCAGCTTAGGCAGGGCGCACGGCGCAGTGCGGGCACGGCGGTGGTCTATGTGGACAGGGAAGGTGAAACGCCGCGCCTGTTCAGTATCACGCAGCAAGGCGGGGAAGTCCCGCTGAAGTCGTATGCGGAGGAGAACTCCGCCAATCCGGAAACGCTGGCGCGGGTGATAAGCGAGGCCAAGGAGCTTGTTCCGTCCGACCGTTTCGGACTGGTGCTTTGGTCGCATTCGATGGGTTGGCTGCCAGGTGGTTACGATTCCGATCTTGTGCCGCAAGGCACGAGGGGGAATGCGGTTGACGGATTCCCGCGCACACGCTACATCGGCATCGACAACCATCCAGGGAATGACTCCTCGTCCGGCGTGATGGAAATCGATGCATTGGCGGATGCCCTCCCCGATGATGTGGCGGAATATATCTGGTTTGATGTATGCCTGATGGGGTGTATAGAAGGGCTGTATGAAATGCGCAACAAGGCGGACTATCTGATAGCTTCACCCACCGAGGTACTTGCGGAAGCCGACTATGACGCTTCGGGCATCCCTTATGCGAAGGTGCTTCCGTACCTGTTTGGCGGCGTGGAGGACTTGGAACAGGCCTGCGTCGCCTATTACGGCCACTACAACAGTATGGGGCACGACATACTGCGCTCGGCCACAATCGCGCTGGTGGATGCCGCCGAACTTGGCGGACTTTTCACTGCCACCCGGAACGTCCTGCAAGGTAGGTTGCACGACATGGAGGCTCTGGACACGTCTGTCTTGCAGGCGTACCACACGGACAACGTGCCCAACGTGTTTTTCGACATGGGCGATATAGTCCACACCGTTGTGGGAGGGCGGACGGACGAGTTCGACGCGCAGTTGCGCCGCACCGTCGTTTACAAGGCGGCCACGCCGCAGTTCATCAACAAGTTATCCATCAGTCAGGAACATTTCAGCGGACTGAGCATGTACGTGCCTTTAAGCAGGTGGAAAGGAAACTGCGAATACAGTTACTATTTCAATAATTTGGAATGGTCAGGGATTTATGAATGACGGAACTGGACATGATAATCAAAGCGGCATGTTCTGGATGACACACGAAAGGATGGCGGACACATATCCGGCCTCACACAGTTTCAGACGTACTTCCTTTGTCATCACGCACACTTTTTTCCTGACGGTGGCTTCCGTAAATCCGTACATGTCAGCCACCTCTTTGGCTGTATATCCATTCTTCATACTGACGAAGACCTTTTTGTCCAGTTCACCGAACCTTTCAAGCACTTCATCGGTAATCGTATGGATGGCTTCCACATCCAGTTTGGAGAATACCGTCGGGTTATTATCCGCGATGTTCACCACCATGCGCCATATTTCCTCGTCGTCCAACGACACAATGTTATGGCAACTCTCCACCATCCGGTAGAAATCCAATATGCGTTTGGCTATGACGGCATAAAGCAAACCTTTTATTGTATGCCGTTTTTCGTCATGGTTCCCGATGATTTTCCCCGCATTGTCCCATACGTACATCCACAGGTTTTGTGACAGTTCGGATGCGGCCTCCTTACTGCCCGTCCGCGAATAGAATAGCCCGAAAGCCCACTTCGCATACTTGCCGTAAAGACGTGTGAATGCTGCCGTATCCATGTTTTCCGCAATGGCAGAAAGCAGTTGGAAATCATCTTCTTCCTTATCTTGTCCTAAAGCCGAAACATCCATAATATTTATATTTTTGGACGATGCAAAATTAGCCATACAGTGTGACACTCGTGTTACGTGCCAGTAACATTTATAATAAAAGGTAAAATTCATAGGGAAAGACCTAAAAAGTATCGCATTAAGCCTTTTCAACGCAAAATCGGGTAACACTCGCCCCGTCCGCTACGAATTACATATAGGAAGCAATCCTTTAATGATATAAGAAGTTGATATTTCATTAAACGACCCTTTTACAATTATGCGTTACAACAAAGAAAAAGCACTGGTCCGGGGCAAGAAAAAAGACAAGGCATTTGTCCGCATCTTCGGCGGAATATTTGTGCTGGTGGGCATCATCCTGTTTACCGTCTGTATCTTCATCTATACCAGCGGTCACACATTCAAAGCAGAAGCTACACCTGTGCAGGCAGTTATCCTGGCCATGCGTGGGGCAAATCACGAATCGCTGGGCACACCGGTGGTGGAATACACAGTCGGCGGAAAGACCTATACTTCCACGCTCAATCTGTCTTCATCGTCCATGCATCCGGGCAAGCAGATTACTGTCTATTATCGCAATGGCAATCCCCAAGAGGTGCGTTATCTGGATGATAACAATTGGATAATCGGCCTATTGATGGCCATGGCGTTCGTGTTTGCCGGTATGGGACTGGCTTTTATTCTGGTAAGGCGGAAACACCGGCAGAAAATAGCCCGCCTGCTTGCTACCGGCGATACAGTGGAGGCGGAGATAACAGGCATCCGTGAAGATGACAACCAAAGCATGAACGGACGGCATCCCATCATCGTGAGTTGCCGTTATGTGGCATCCAACGGGCGGATATACCTGTTTCACAGCGGTTCTTTCTGGTATGAGAGTTACGAGATAGATCCCAAAAGAAAGGTGCGTGTCTATGTTGACCGCAATAATCCTTTCAATTATTATGTGGATGTTGACAGTGTGGTGGGATGAGAACGGAAAAAAACGTGTTTAAGGCAAATTATCCTTGGCAACCAGCATCAGTTCGCCCGCTTTCTTCATCAGCGTTTCTTCGGATACATCCGCTCCTTCCATAAAGATAACCAAGAGATGGTCGCCCACCAAAGCAAAAACGTTCAGCACACGCCGTCCTCCTGCCTCTGCGCAGGCTAAGGTGTAGTAGGTAATCCATCTCTTGTCTTTCAGCGTCAGCTCCAGGTAGTCCTGCGTTTCATAGATGTCAGGGTGCTCCCGGAACAGGTGGTCCTTGTAACGCATCAGCCTGCCCAGCAACGAAGCCATGGCAAAGGGCGTGGCCTGGTTGAGGGGTGTGCTGCGTGCTGATGTCAGTCTGAATCCTTGTATTCCGACGGAGGCATACAACACTCCGAAACGTTCCACGCCGCCGGCTATCCGTGTCACTGCATCCGTAGCAAGGGTGTCTCTGTCGGACACTGCTTCTATAGTTGCGTAGTAGAACATTGTTGTCTTGTCTACCCTCAAGGTATCCGGATTCACGCCCGACGCTTTCAGGCGGATTTCAGCGGCAGCTGTCGCGCAGGCACCTCCCAAGGTGAGCAGCGGCCAATATCCTCCGCCCTCTATCTGCATCGTGTCTTTCAATACCGGGGAAAGGATGCAAAGGCCCGTGCGTGGCGCAAACCCTTTCAACAGCTTTTGCAGCTTTGGTTTCAGGTCGGCGTTCATGTCGTAGATGAACTCATCCAGCCTGTCGCGATAGCTTTCTGGAATCATCAGCATGCTGGTCGTCCTTGTGTGTGTCAATCCCTGTGTGCCCCACACCACAAACATGGGACGTTTGCATTTGTCGGTAAAGCGCCAGGAAGACGTCCAGTCTTCATATCCGTCCTCGTCGGTATAACTCCATCTGTTATTTCCGGGGAGGTATTCGTGCAATTCCGTGGCATAAGCATTGTAGTAGCTGAAACCGGGCGGGAGGTTCAGATCGGAAACCAGCACGTAAGCCTCAAACCTGTTGTATATTATGTAGCCGAATGCTGTTACTAAGACCATGACAAAAGCAACGATAGCCGATGGAAGCCACCTCCATTTGCGACGGCTACGGAACACCCGTTGCCCCCTCTCCTGGTGTCTGAGTATCGCTTCGCCAATGTTTCCCACGTTTGTGCCCTGCCTCTTTAGTTTTTCCAAGCTGTTGACAAACGTCTTGTCCTCCTCATAGAATTGGCGGACAAGGAGGTGCGTATATAAGTAGAACTTGTACGGATGGTCGCGGTCCACGAAAACGGGCACGCGGCTTCCCACCTCAATCAGTCCCAACAGCCCCGCCTGCGAGCCGTTGAGCTGTTCCTTAACCTTCCATTTCCGACCGCCGGGCAGGGTGAATTCATAGACTGCCACGAAAGCCTCTCCGCCTTCCTCGACATCTATCTCTTTCTGGATGGCCGTGACGACGGCTTCGGCCTGGATGCCATGCCCTATCAGCTTCCGCTTCTCCCTCAGGATGCCCAGCAGGGAATAGGCGATGTAGCCTGTCACCACCAGACAGATTATACCCGCCCAGCAACTCCCGATGCCTTGGAAGCCATGCAGGAAAAGATTTACTATTCCCGACCCGCTGAACACTCCGGCAAGCAGCAATCCACCCGCTATGGCAACCAGCCACCAGCACAATTCCCGCTTTAAGATTCGCCGGTACGCCTCTTTCCGTATGTCTGTATCGTTCCTCATACCGCTATCAGTTATTTGGGGAGCGAATGTAACGAATGGATGTTTCGTTTCGGTTACGAATCTGTGTAATTGTTTGAAGCCCTCAAAAGCGGACGGCCGGGAATAAAATTTTCCCGTTTAATGTTTATTAACGCAAAATCGGGTAACACTCGCCCCGTCCGCTACGAATTACATATAGGAAGCAATCCTTTAATGATATAAGAAGTTGATATTTCATTAAACGACCCTTTTACAATTATGCGTTACAACAAAGAAAAAGCACTGGTCCGGGGCAAGAAAAAAGACAAGGCATTTGTCCGCATCTTCGGCGGAATATTTGTGCTGGTGGGCATCATCCTGTTTACCGTCTGTATCTTCATCTATACCAGCGGTCACACATTCAAAGCAGAAGCTACACCTGTGCAGGCAGTTATCCTGGCCATGCGTGGGGCAAATCACGAATCGCTGGGCACACCGGTGGTGGAATACACAGTCGGCGGAAAGACCTATACTTCCACGCTCAATCTGTCTTCATCGTCCATGCATCCGGGCAAGCAGATTACTGTCTATTATCGCAATGGCAATCCCCAAGAGGTGCGTTATCTGGATGATAACAATTGGATAATCGGCCTATTGATGGCCATGGCGTTCGTGTTTGCCGGTATGGGACTGGCTTTTATTCTGGTAAGGCGGAAACACCGGCAGAAAATAGCCCGCCTGCTTGCTACCGGCGATACAGTGGAGGCGGAGATAACAGGCATCCGTGAAGATGACAACCAAAGCATGAACGGACGGCATCCCATCATCGTGAGTTGCCGTTATGTGGCATCCGACGGGCGTATATACCTGTTTCACAGCGGTTCTTTCTGGTATGAGAGTTACGAGATAGATCCCCAAAGGAAGGTGCGTGTCTATGTTGACCGCAATAATCCTTCCAATTATTATGTGGATGTTGACAGTGTGGTGGGATGAGAACGGGAAGACGTGTTTAAGGCAAATTATCCTTGGCAACCTGTATCAGCTCGCCCGCCTTCTTCATCAGCGTTTCTTCGGATACATCCGTTCCTTCCATAAAGACAACCAGCAGGTGGCCGCCCACCGAAGCAATGACGTTCAGCACACGCCGTCCTCCTACCTCTGCGCAGGCTAAGGTGTAATCGGTAGTAGGCCAACCTTTGTTCTCCAAACTCTGCTCCAGATAGTCCTGCGTTTCATAGATGTCAGGGTGCTCCCGGAACAGGTGGTCTTTGTAACGCATCAGCCTGCCCAGCAACGAAGCCATGTCAAGGGGCGTGGCCTGGTTGAGGGGCGTGTTGCGTGCCGATGCAAGCTTGAAGCCATGTATCCCGACGGAGGCATACAACTCTCCGAAACACCCTATGCCGCCGGCTATCCGTGCCATCGCATCCGTGGCGAGGGTGTCTTCATCGGACACCGCCTCTATGGCTTTGTAAAAGAACATCGTCTTGTTCACCCTCAAGGTATCCGGATTCATGCCCGACGCTTTCAGGCGGATTTCAGCGGCAGCTGTCGCGCAGGCACCTCTCAAGGTGAGCAGCGGCCAATATCCTCCGCTTTCTATCTGCATCGTGTCTTTCAATACCGGGGAAAGGATGCAAAGACCCGTGCGTGGCGCAAACCCTTTCAACAGCTTTTGGAAAAGCCACGCGACTTTGACCCTTTTGGCCAAGCAGGATTGTCCCTTTTGGCCAAAATAGTATTGACCACTTAGTTCACCTATTGTTATAGATTTTTTTTGTGTAGATTTGAGTGCCCGAGTCCTGGTGTAACGGGGGTGATAATAAAATCTATACAAATGGATAAACGAATCAAAAACATTTTAAGATGTTATGCGGCCGGCATGGGAATCAAGGAAACGGCTTCCACGTTTCATACTTCCCGTAATACTGTCCGCAAGTATGTCCGCCTGTTCCTTTCAAGCGGCAAGAGTATTGAACAGCTTCTTTCCCTGTCCGACGGGCAGTTGGACGAGTTGTTCGGCTGTACGGCATCCCGGCATCGGGAGCCTTCTTCCAGGAGGATTGAACTGGAGGCCTTGCTTCCCGGCTATGTATCCCGCCTGTCACGCAAAGGCATGAGTGTCCGAAAACTGTTCAAGGAATACCATGCCGAATATCCTGACGGCTATCAGTTGTCTTCCTTCAAACGGGCTGTCCGTCAGTACAAGTTTCACGTCAAGGTCGTCGGTCATGTCGAGCACTATGCCGCCGACCAGATGTATATTGACTTTGCCGGTGACAGGCTTGAAGTCGTTGATGAAATGACGGGCGAGACGAAGAAAGCCGAGGTGTTTGTCGCCATCCTTCCGTTCAGCCATTATACCTACTGTGAAGCCGTGTGGTCTCAACGCAAGGAAGACCTGATAAAGGCATGTGAGAATGCCATGCAATATTTTGAAGGCGTTCCTGCGGCTATCGTCCCCGACAATCTGAAGGCTGCCGTCACACGAAGCGACCGCAACGAGCCTGTCATCAATGATGATTTCGCCGCTTTTGCCGAATATTACGGCTGTGCGGTCTATCCCGCCCGTGTGCGTCATCCCAAAGACAAGGCTTTGGTAGAGAATGCCGTAAAGCTCCTCTACCGTTCCATTTACCTTGACATAGAGGGAATGACATTCTCCGGCCTGGAGGAACTCAATACCGCCGTTCATGTCTCCCTGCTTGATTTCAATGAAAAGGTGATGGCCGGACGGGAGGTGTCACGCAAGGAAATGTTCCTTCAGGGAGAGAAGGACTATCTTCGGCCGCTTCCCGTGAAACGTTACGTAATGAAAGAAAGGAAGCTGATGACTGTCGGGAAGAACTCTTACGTCTCGTTGTTCAAACACCATTACAGCGTTCCGAAGGAGTATGTAGGCAGGCGCATGACGATTCTCTATGATGCCGGCACGGTGGAAATCTACTGTGGCATGAACCTTGTCGCCACCCATGACCGCTGTGACATTCCCTACGCTTATTCCTGGAAAAAGGAGCACAACCTGCCGGGACACTATGGCCCCTATGACAAGGACTTGGAGGAACTCTTCCGACGTGCCTCGGAAATAGACAATATCGTATTGAACTATCTACGGGAAGTGGAGCGTGCCATGCAATATCCGCCCAAAGCGTTCAGGTCATGCCGGGGTATCTTGACGTTGGAGAAAAAATACGGCCGCGACCGTCTGGTGGCGGCTTGCGCATGTGCGGACCAGAAGTTGCAATACGGGTATCAGGCCTTGCGCGAGGTGCTTGAACTGGGAGAAGACGCGGATTTCCTTCCCGATGAGGACGGGAAAGTACAGCCCGACATGACTTCCCCGGCTCCATTGACCCACAAAAACATACGTGGACGTGAATATTACAGAAAGGACAAACAATAAAACTCATGTGTATGGAAGTAAACAATAAAACAGCTCCCGTTACGGGACAACAGGACCAGAATACCATATCGCTGGATTTAATGAACCGTATGAAATTGCATGGCATGGCAGAGGCGTTCAGGGAAAGTCTTGCCGGCACCACTCCGCAATCCATGACTGCGGACACGTTCCTTTCCATGCTCCTTGCACGCGAATGGGACTATCGTGCGCAGGCTGCCATTGCACGGCTTACCAAGAATGCGGCATTCCGTTACAAGGCCTATATTGAACAGGTCGACTATGCCACGAACCGGGGCTGGATCGCAACCAGATGGAACGTCTCGCCACCCTTGATTTTGTGCATAAGGCACAGAACCTTTTCATTACCGGTTCTTCAGGAACGGGGAAAAGCTATCTGGCCTGCGCCCTCGGCCACGAAGCATGCAAAAGGGGATTCCGTACCTTATATGCCAATGCCCCGAAACTGCTCGGAGCGCTGAAAGTCGCCAAAGTCAAAGGTACACTTGAAACGGAACTCAAGAAGATTGAGCGATGCCGGTTACTCATCCTTGACGACCTGTTCATCGTGCCTCTTGACGCCAAGGAGCGTCCCATACTGCTTGACATCATCGAGGACAGGCATGAACGGAAATCCATCATCATCACATCGCAGTACCCCTCCTCCAACTGGTACGACATGGTAGGTGACCCGACAATAGCCGATGCAATCCTTGACCGCATCATACATACGGCTCATACCATAGAGTTATATGGTGAAAGTATGCGAAAGTTAAGGTCTAAGAAAAACGGGAAATTTTAAAAGGGTAAAATAAAATTGACCCCCAACACCAGGACTTTAAAGGGGCAATCATATTGTAGCCAAAGGTGGGCAAATCCTGTTTGGCCAAAAGGGTCAAAGTCGCGTGGCTTTTCCAGTTAAAAGCCATAAAAATAAAGAAATAATCCATTGTTCTTTGACATACATATGAAAAATAAGGGGGTTAGATGATAAAAAGCTCTGATTAGAGGCCTAATACGAACGGATTTTTGTAAATTCGCAAAATTTTTAGAAATCCGATATGATAATACAAGGTCCTGAAATATATTATGCGGCATCCTGCCTGATACTGGTCGTTACGTCACTGTTTTGTGCGTTGGTGCGTTATTTCCACATGTGCCGTCCGTTTGACGAGGAAGAAACCTATTTTTATCCGGCCCGCAAGCTCATCACAATTATCTATGCCTGTTTTGCCTTGCCTGTGGTATGGCTTTTCCGCATGGACAGCCCTGACGCATGTCTTTTTATGCGTGTTTTTCTTGTGCTGCTGTTACCCGGTGCGGGCGTGTTGTCGTTCCGCCGGTTTTTCTTCAGCAAGACAAGACACCGCAGACTGATATTTGTATTGTCCGGCATCATTCCTCTGGCTATTATGCTGGCCTGTTGGATATACGGCTGGATTGGCGGAGATACCCTCTACCGCCATCGTGATATGCTTCTTCTCCTTATCGGAGGATATTCCCTGCTGCTTACAGCCATGCTGTTGCATACCACAAGCTGGCTGTTGCGCCAGATTCGCCTACACATGCAGGAAGAATATTCCAACAGTGAAGATTTTCCGGTACGTTTTGCCGGTTTTGTCGTATTCATGCCGGTGCTGTATCTGGGAGCCGCATGGTGGCTGTTTATCACCGGCGACCATAATTACAACATGTGGTTCCAGCTGGTCATTTCTGTCATGCACATCGTACTTTTGATACGGATATTGCATCCGCAACGGAAAGAATACAGGGAAGTGGTGGAAGAAGCGGAAGAACTCATAGCGGAAAAAATAGAAACGGTACTGTCCGACCGGGGAAGCGGCAGCAGCCTGCTGTCTGTTGATGCCAAGGATGAACTGGAAGCGAAAATACGGGCAGCATTGACCGAGGACAGGCTTTACCTGAATCCGAACCTGAAAATCGGCGAACTGGCAGATGCGGTAAAGAGCAACCGGAAATATGTATCCATTGTCATGAAAGAACGTTTCGGTTCCTTTTATAAGGAACTGAACCGGCTCAGGATTGAGGCCGCTGTCCGATACCGGGAAGAACACCCTTCGGCAAGCCGTGAAGAAATTGCTACACATTGCGGTTTTTCCAATGTAAGGACTTACAGCCGAAACCTGAAATCCGGGATACAGGACAAGAACACAGAAGGACAATTTAAGGAAATTCCCTGAATTGTCCCTCATTATGAGCATTTTTCCTTGAATTGTCCTTCAAATTTTCTAAGATTGTCCTCTCACTTTCCGTAAAATCCGCTAACTTTGCAAACGGAATTTAATAATTGAATGACAATGTATTTTGATTTACAGCACATTTCAGGAAATATGGCAATCTGTTCAGGCAACATTCCGTTGTCCGCTGCATCGTGCATATACCTGTATTCAAAAAAGTGTCTTGTAAATTTGGATATGTGTGAGATTTGTGCAAACACACACACACACACACACACATTGCGACCGGCGTATCTTCGCGCGTTAATATACTTATTATCATCAATACATGCAAGGGTGGAAACTCCTTTTTACGGGAGCTTTCCGCCCTTTTCCGTATTCGTATGCCCCGTTTAACCCATTAAAACAAAAGTCGTATGAATACCGAAATAACCATTATAGCAAGTATATTCCTGTTGCTGGGCGGACTGGCAGCGTTTCCGTTTACGCTCGATTACAGCAATACTTCATGGATGCCCGTTGGATAATAGACAAATTGACGTATATTAATTAACCATAATAAATAAAAAAATGCAAGACAATAAAAAAACAACAAGCCTTGAGAGCTACGAAGCTCCCAAATGTGAGATTATTGAAATACAGAATGAAGGCGTGCTGTGCGGCAGCGATTACAGTGCCACACACCGTGGTTTTGAAGACAGCGACGAAGTGATTTGGTAAATTCTGAACAAATAAATATAACAATGAAAGCAAAAAACATGACCATCGCCGCACTGGCCCTGCTGTTGGCAGCCTGCGGCAACGAAGAAATCATTGAGAACAACGAAAGCGGCAGCACGGGGAAGGTACACATGACCTTTACCGCCGGAATGCCGCAGACACGTACCTCGCTGGGCGAGGACGGCCATGCCGTCAACTGGACGCAGGGCGACCTGGTAGCCATCTACGACGGAACGGAAACCATCTGCAAGTTTGAAGCAACCGAAGTCAGCGGCAGCACCGCCACCCTGGAAGGCGAGGCAGCCGAGACCGATACCTACACCGCCTTCTATCCCTACACCGACGACGGGACGCTGACCCTCACCCACGATGCCATCACCTTCACCCTGCCCGCCACGCAGACAGCCACGGCAGGCGGCTTTGCCGAAGGGCTGAACCCCTCGTGGGCACAGGCGACTGACGGCAGCAAAAATCTGACGTTCCAGAACCTCTGCGCCCTGGCCAAGTTCACCGTGGACGCAGAGGGCGTGACGGAAGTTACCCTGACCGCCAACCAAGAAAGCGACGCACTGTCAGGCGGGCTGACCTATACCATCGCCGATGGTACGCTGACCGCCACGGGAAGTGCTTCCCGGTCGGTAACGCTGACGGGAACCTTCACGAGAGGCGAGGAGTACTACTTCGTCGTGGCTCCCGGCACGCTGACGGGCGGCATTACCCTGAACTATATGGGTGAAGGCGGCAAGACATACGTCAAGACCACCCAAAAAGAGGTGACCTTCAACGCCGGAAAGATTACCTACCTGGGCGCACTGGATATCGCCAATTTCACCGAGGCCCTCAATGCGGCGTTTGCCAATGCCGTGGAAGATTTCAACCCAAATATCGGCTGGAGGGCGAACCCCGATGGCACCGTATCCCTGGATGAGTATAACCGAATGCAAATAATAATGAATGGGGGAACTTTCTTGTTTTTGCAAAATAAAAACATTACCAGCCTTGCCGGCATTGAGTACTTCACCGATCTGGAGACTTTGGATTGCATGGATAATCAATTGACTACCCTTGATGTAACCAAGCTGACCAATCTGACGGGTTTGATTTGCGCCGGTAATCAACTGACTACCCTTGATGTAACCAAGCTGACCAATCTGACGACTTTGATTTGCAGCGGTAATCAACTGACTGCCCTTGATGTAACCAAGCTGACCAATCTGACGGATTTGGAGTGCAACGATAATCAACTTGTCTCGTTGAATGTCAGTACTTTGGAAGAGCTTAAAATTTTGTGGTGTCATGGCAACAAGATGACGGCTCTCGATATAACCAATAACGCATATTTGGGGGATTTGAAGTGCGGGAACCAGCAAGATAATCAGCAACTGACCCTGACATTGTGGGACACCAAGAAGGCGTTTTGGGACAGGATGTTAAACATGTATTCAGATGAAAACAGCAATGTCACAACCAATGTTATAGAGGCTCCTGTCAATGCCGATCACGACGGCTACGAAGAGGACGGCGAAACGGTCGAATGGTAAAGGGCCGCTGATGCAACCCCCTGCCTTTCTGTTGTATTGTCCCGCACCCGATGCAACGGACCACGGAGGAGCATTCCGAACCCGAAGCGGAATCCCTCCCAAGCCTCTGCTGTAAGGGTATAGCACGGAAAAGGGCAATGCCCCGAAATACGAAAGGACATCAAACAGGAACTCCCGTTCCGGGCGGGAGCATTTGTGCCCGGCAACATCATACAGACACCGCAGCCCGCTACCGCAAGGTAAGCGGGCTGCATTTCGTCATTTTCGGCATCGTCTATATTTGGCTCAACGAACAGCACAGACGACAGGAATTAGAGATTACAAGCCAAAAGATAAGATGTTTACGCAAGGACATACACGAGGTATATGTTAAGAAGCTGTTTTGAATTTCTCCAAAAAGTTTTTCTTGGCTTGATGTATCCGTTTTCGTGTGTGCTTTGGGCGATTTTTTGGTCCTTTTCGCTCCTGTTCTTCGTCAGATAGCCCGCTATCTTCCTCATCACAGAAGCGAAAATGCCTCAAAAACTCATCCCAAATCATCACACGATAAATTCAAAACAGCTTCTAAAATGGTGGATTTATCCCTTATTGGTGAGACCGTGCTGGACTGGAATGAGGAAGATATGAATATATACCATAAGAAGCGTCTGGAGGTGGACAGTCTGCTCAGCCTGTTCAAGTCCAGCTATCGCAGCGAACGTATAGACAGCGTCTGCCGGCTGCTGGCTGAAAAGGAAAATCTGCTGAATAAAAAATGAATGTCCGCATTCATCCAATACATACCCCTAAAAAATGAATATGAATGTCCGCATTTCACCAATAAGGAGTTATTTCAGGGAGTTAAAGGGAGTTAGAAGCCAATACTTTTACTAATGGAAACCATAGCAGGACTATTGGCGTTTAACTCCTGTGAGCGAAGCGGGCATAACTCCTTTTAACTCCTTTCCATCCATTGGGATGTTTGCGGATATTCAAAAAATGAATATATACTGCATCCGCAGTTGAATATATACTGCATTCGCGGTTGAATATATACTGCATCCGCCTACGAATATATACTGCATCGGCAAACGCAGTACTACTGCATTTTCAACTCAGTCGAATTGGCTAATTGCGGACATTCATTAAATAAAATCATGCTGGTACTCAACGAGCCGCATTCATACGATACATCAAGGTCCAAGAGGTACAAAATAATTATTGCATTGAAATAAATGCGGAAGCTGCCGGAAACATCAGTTTCGACAGAGGCACAGACGTGGAACGCTTTAATGCGGAAATAGGTTATTGGATTGCCGAACCCTATTGGAATAAAGGGATTATGACGCAGGCTTTGCGTCAAGCTGTCAGCGATTATTTCAGCCAAACCGATGTCGTGCGGATTTTTGCTAAGGTCTATGCCGGCAATTTTGCCTCCATGCGGGCATTGGAAAAGGCAGGTTTCCGAAAAACAGGTATTCAGCATAAAGCTTGCTTCAAAAATGGACAGTTCCTGGATTGCCATTGTTTCGAGTTGTTGAAAGAATACGCATTATAGGCATTCATCCGTCAGGATTGGCATTGCCGACAGGTTTTCCGGATATAATTTGCCAAGACGAAAGAAAAAGACTATATTTTCAACGTAAAATTTTCGTATCCTCTTTAAAATTGAGAAGAGCCCCTGCAAGCCACGAGGAGTTTGCAGGGGCTTTTCGTTGACAGGGGTATGGCAATTATCCGCAAAACCGGCATATCCTCCCGAATTTTCTATAAGCCTGTTCAGAGGCATATTCCCTACCTTTACATCCGAATCATAAAGAATGAACGTATGAAATTACTGAAGAATCTTCTGTTGTCCGCCCTGATGCTATGGGGCGGCGTATGCGCTACCTATGCGCAAGAGAAAACGACGACGGCAAGCGTGCCCGTGGTCAAGTTGAACAACGGCGTGGAGATGCCCCGGTTCGGCATCGGCACGTTCCTCCAGCCCAGTGACGAAGTGTGCGAACAGTCATGCCTCACCGCACTGAAAGCCGGTTACCGGCACATCGACACCGCCCATGCCTATCAGGACGAGGCAGGTGTAGGCCGTGCCGTCAAGGAAAGCGGCATCCCCCGCGAGGAAATCTGGATTACCAGCAAGCTCTGGCCCACGGAATACGGCGAGGGCAAGACATTGAAAGCCATCGACGAGATGCTCGACCGTATGCAACTGGACTACATCGACCTGCTCTACATCCACCAGCCCGTAGGCGACTTCGTGGGAGCCTGGAAAGACATGGAAAAGGCAGTGAAGATGGGCAAGGTGCGCGCCCTCGGCATCAGCAACTTCGATGCCAACGACGAAGTATGGAACACGATTATGCAGGCAGCGACTATCAAGCCTCAAGTGCTCCAGATGGAATGCCACCCCTACGCCCAACGTGTGGAGATGCGCAAGAAAGCCGCTTCGGAAGGCATCCAGGTAGAATGTTGGTTCCCGTTGGGCGGTGCCATGAGCAACGGTGCCTTGTTCAAAGACCCTGTGATAAAGAAGATTGCCGAAGCCCACGGCAAGACTCCGGCACAGGTCATCCTGCGCTGGCACATCCAGGAAGGCTTCTCCGTCATCCCCGGTGCATCAAATCCCGACTACATCAAGGAGAACATCCAAATCTTCGACTTCCAGTTGACCGACGACGAGATGCAGCAGATGCGCTCGCTCAACAAGGAGAAGCGTTTCTTCAACGCCACGCTGGAGGATGTGGAGAAGATGGTTTGGGGGGCAAGGCTGTAAGTCCGGCGAAAGAGGAAAGACCGGTTGGCTAATAAACAACAACGGGAAACATGCAAGTTGCCATGTCTCCCGTTGTCGCTTATTATGTACCCTACCCTGTTTTACCCGTATGTCTCAATCAGGAATTTCACAAACTGCGGGTCGCCGAAGTTCACCGTCCCCGCATCGTGACTGTTTAGCGTAGCGATACGTTTCATTTCCTCATCGGTCAGCGTGAAGTCGAAGATGTCCAAGTTCTGGCGCATACGCTCCACATGCGTGCTCTTGGGGATAGCGACGATGCCCCGCTGCGTGAGCCAGCGCAGAGCCACCTGTGCGGCGGTCTTCCCGTAGCCTTTGCCGATGGAGGCGAGCAGTTCGTTCTTTACCACTCCTTCGGCACCCTCGCCGCCGAGCGGTCCCCATGCCATCATCTTCGTGTCGTGTTCCGCGAGAATCGGCTCGATGCCCTGTTGCTGGACGAGCGGATTGCATTGCAACTGGTTCACCATTGGCTTGATGTCCACATAGTGGGCGAAGTCGAAGAAACGTCCCGCCTGGAAGTTGCTTACCCCGATGGCACGCACCTTGCCTGCGCGGTAGGCTTTTTCCATCGCCCTCCACGAGCCGAACACGTCGCCGTATGCCTGATGGATGAGCAGCAGGTCGATGTAGTCGGTCTTCAGCTTGCGCAGGCTCTCGTCGATGCTTGCCGCAGCCTTCTCCTCGCCGGCATTCGATATCCATACTTTCGTCACCAGGAAAATATCCTGCCGGGGGACACTGCTCTTGCTGATGGCGTTCCCTACGCCTTCCTCGTTGAAGTAAGCCTGCGCCGTGTCAATCAGGCGATAACCCACGTTCAGCGCGTCGCTGACGCACCGTTCACATTCCTCCGGGGCTACCTTGAACACCCCGTAGCCCAATAGCGGCATTTCCACGCCGTTGCTCAGTTTGATTGTTTCCATGTTCGTCTTTGTTTAATCGGTTTTCTATAGGGACAAAGATACGGCGGAATGTCGAGCTATTCCATACAAGGATTACGGATGCTTGTGCCTTTTTTACGGATTATCCAAGAATACACGTTCAATGCCAATGGATGTGGAGGGGCAGAAAGTATATCGGGAAGTTTTGAAAAAGGAGTAAAAGTCTTGCTTTCTTGCCGATTCTTGTTAACTTTGCGAATGAAATCAATAAAAAGAAAACGTATGGATACCATTCAACTGAACATCAGCAAGCAGCAATTTTTCGGAATGTTGCAAGCCATGCCCGAACAGGACAAGCTGGAAGTGTTCGACCGCCTACGCAAATCACTGTTCGTTAGCCGATTCGACCGTCTGCTGAAATCTGTCCGTACCGATGAACTGAGCATGGACGACATCACCCGCGAAGTAGAAGCCGTAAGACAAAAACATTATGAAGAACGGAAACAATGAGCCGAATCGTGTGGTCATCGATACCAACATCTGGATATCATTTCTGATAGGGAAACGGTTGTCGGGATTGCATCGCCATATAGACAGCGGACGGATAAAGATTGTGGCTTGCGAAGCGCAGCTGCGTGAACTGGTCGATGTACTGAACCGTCCGCGCATCCGCAAGTACATCCCCGCTGGCTTTTGAGGCTGCTATGAAGCTGGCTTAAAAACGAAATACGGGCTCGCTACCCTCCCAATTTTTCTTATCGGTTTTCTTCCCAAAAACGGACAGCATCCGTCAGCCATCCTTCGGCAACCGTACCCGTGCCCAGCCCAAAGCCGTGGGGAAGCCCTTCGTAAGCATGAAATTCGGTCGGGATGCCAAGATTAGAAAGGCTTTGCAACCGCCGTTGCATGGTGCGCCACGGGGCGATGCCGTCGCTGGTGCCGACACAGGCGTAGGTCGCCGCGTCTTGCGGACTGACTGTGTTATACCCCGTATATTGCATGATGACGGCTGAGGCTTGCGGTATATCTTCGCGTCCGGTCAGTTGGAGGAGGTAGTCCGCATTACCGAGCACCGCTGCCATGCGTGCCCCTGCCGAGCCTCCCCACAGGGAATAGCCGGAAGCGCTTACGCCCCACTCGTCGACATGGTCATGGATGTAAGTGATGGCTTGGGCAAGGTCTTCGTAGGCATCGTCCGGACGGTAGATGAGCGCAAAGGCATTGTACCCAAGTTTGGACAGTTCGAGGGCATGGGGAAAGCTGTCGTGCATGGCTCCGACGTAGGCAAACGCACCACCTGCGTTGCAGACGGCAAAGGGGGCACCCGGATTCCCGCGGAAGAAAAACAGCCCCGTGTTGCGCTTCTGCGGGTCGGCCTGCTTCTCGGCTTCCGTATAGATGTCGATGAATACGCTGTCGGCGTGCGCTTTCAGGTAATTGCAGATTTCGACGGTCTTGTCCGGGTCGATGTAGTTGTACCAAACTAAGCGCAAATCTTCTAAAGTCTCGCCGCTCCAGTATCCCTCGTCCACGGGGAAAATCAGCCGTCCCCAGTCGCCGAAAGCCGGGTCGTTCATCACGTCGCTGATGCGGGTGGTGTGGGTGAAAATCTGTTGTGCTTCTATTACTTCTGTCCTTTCCATTTTTTCTGTACAGGCGCATAATCCTGTTGTCATGGCAGCCATTATCATTGCAAGGCAAGTCATTAATTTCATCGTTTCATGTAATTTTACGGCTGCAAAGTTCGGCATAATCCTTGTGCCGCCTATTACACGGATTACGGCGGATGACTACATTTTTGCGGTTGGTTTAACCTGTCATGTTTTAATATTCAGCTACAGTCTCTATGTTTAACAGGGGGGAACTCTGTGCATGAATAGTAATAATACGAGTCAACCCATACTGCGAATAAGACTTAAAGCAGTCAACCTTTTCTACAAAGCTACACAATTTGCCAGTCCTGTACAGCCAGTACTGCAGTTTTGCCTTGTCGGTACTGCAGTCCCAGCCTGTCAGGACTGCAGTCCTGACAGGGAGGACTGGCAGAAGGAATATCATGTATCTTGCTGCGCAGTTGATGTATGTTGAAAAGATGACTGGTCAAATGCGGAAAAACATCATCCCCTATACTCTGTCGGGCTTACCCCCAGATGCTGCTGCACGTAACGGCTGAAATAGGCAGGCGATGAGAAACCGAACAGGTCGGAAATACGCACGAAAGTCAGCGACTTGTCACGAAGCAGGCGGGAGATGTCGAGCACGGTGTAGCGGTTTATCCAATAGTTGGCGGCATAACCGCTTATCTTGCGGGAAACTTCTGACAAGTATTTGGGCGTGACGCACAGCTTGTCGGCGTACCAGTTCACTTCACGGTGTTCGCGGTATGTCCCGTTCTCCAGCATATTGAGGAAGCGGCTCATGATGGTGGCGCTTTGCAGCGGAATATTGTCTACTCCATACAGATGAGAATGGAAATCGAAGAAGTCGATGATGAGCATCTGTATGGAGGCTATCAGCAAGTCGCGGCGGAAGTGGTGGTCGGTCTGCGCCAGCCGCGCTTCCACCATCTCGAAGTCCCGGCGGCACAATTCCCATTGTTTGGCATCCAATTTCATGATGGGATTGCGGAACAGAGCCAGCTGACCTTTCATGCCATAGTTGCTAAGCGGTGTGGACAGCACGATGAATTCAGAAGTAACGTATATCACCTTTACCCGAAAATCGTCTGCCGGGCGAATGCGTTCCACCAGCTTGCCCTTGCGTACAATCATCAGGTCGCCGGCTTGCAGCTCGCGTTCCTCGTCGTTATATTTCAGCCGGCAATTGCCTGCCAGGCAAAGGGCATGGGCCAGATAATTGCTGTAAGCGTCCGTACCCAGTCCGTCAAGGGTATCCTTTATGATAATATTTTCCGTTTCTGCCATATCCTCATTCTTTTATTTCCTTTGCAAATATACTATTTATCAGACAAAAACGGAAATATAGGTATGCCCTACCGTAATTCTTATAACGAGGCTTCCCCCTGACTACCGTACTTTTGCAGCAATATAATAAAAAATGAATATCCGCATTTTGCCCAATTACTCCCTTCCAAATGAAACTATGCTTCAACCGCGATAGAAGCAAGGATAAATGGCTGAGTATCCAATAATACTTGGTCATAGAAGCAAGGATACTTGAAGGCGGAAGTTTACCATAAAACGCTTCTTATTCCCTATTGGGGAAATTGAGGATATTCATATAATAAAAATCAAAAGAACTGGGCATCGGCTTTGTAGCATTCTCCCCACTTGCCAACGGTTTGCTCTCCCGGTATTATACGGAAAACGACCGTTTCGATGCAGTCAACGATTACCGTGCTTCCATGCCCCAGTTCCAGAAGGAAAGCTTCGGACAGAACAAGGCGCTATTCGCTCTCCTTGATAAGCTGGCTGAGCAGAAACACGCTACTCCCGCTCAAATCTCTCTCGCTTGGATGCTGTGCAAGAAGCCGTGGATAGTCCCCATTCCCGGCACCCGTAAATTGTGCAGGTTGAAAGAGAACATTGGGGCGGCAGACATCCGCCTCTCTTCCGAAGAAATAAAGAATATAGATGCTGCTCTCGATACTATGCAAATGAGCGACGTGTTCAGCGGTTCGCCTATAAAAAGTAAAGAAGAGTGAAACTTTCGTTGATATTGGTGCTTCAATCCGTAATCCATGTATGGACCGGGAAGTCGGATTGGCGTAACTTTGCCGTATCAATTAAATCTGAAAGATATGAACAAATTCACTTATCAATACCCCGTCCGACAACACTTCGGCAAAGGGTGCGCTGAGAGCGCAATCAAAGAAGAAATGAAACAAGTAGGCAAGAACGTGCTGCTGGCTTACGGCGGCGGCTCGCTGAAACGCACAGGGCTGTATGACACGCTGATGGAATGGCTGCACGAGTGCGGCAAGAACGTGGTGGACTTCGGCGGCATCCTGCCCAATCCCACTTACGACAAGGTGCAGGAAGGAGCGCAACTGGTGCGCAAATACGGCATCGACTTCATCCTGGCCGTGGGCGGCGGGTCGGTCATCGACTGCTGTAAGATAGTATCGGCACAGGCACGACTGGACGAAGACATCTGGGACATGCAGTACACGCGGCATCAATTCCCCACGAAGTTTGTGCCAATGGGAGCCGTAGTCACCGCGTCGGGCACGGGAGCCGAGCAGAACAACGGGGCAGTCATCACCCACACTGCGAAGAAACTGAAACAACCGCTCGTCGGTGCTTACCACTCTTTCGCCATACTCGACAGCGACCTGACGAAGACTTTGCCGACGAAGCAGGTCGTCAGCGGAGCCTTCGACACGCTGAGCCATTGCATGGAGACCTATATGGGCCGTCCGCATGGAGACAATCTCTCCGACGAAATCAACGAGGCAGTAATGCGCAACGTCATCAAGAACCTGCGTGCCCTCATCGCCAATCCCGACGATGACTTTGCCCGCGGCGAACTGATGTGGGACTCCGCCCTCGCCGAAAACAGCCTGCTGAAACTGGGTAAGCAGACCGATTTCCAATGTCACATGCTGGAACATGCCGTAGGAGCCTACACCGACTGTAACCACGGGCAGGGACTGGCCGTCATCCACCCCACCCTCTACCGCCACCTTTTAAGTGAGGGCAAGGAGAAGTTGGCACGCATGGCAGAACGGGTGTGGAACGTGAAGGGCGATACAACAGACCAGACCGCCGCCCTCGGCATTGATGCCCTTGAATCCTTTATCCGGGAAATCGGCTTGCCCACCCGCTGGAGCGAGATGGGCATCACGGACGAGACAGTCCTGCGTGCCGCTGCCGACACCTGCCTGCTGATGCCCGGCTGCTGCAAGCAGTTCACAAGGGACGAGCTGTTTGAGGTATTGAGGGAACGGCTATAACGCATAACTTACTTAAATAAGCTATATGACACCCCCACATTAAAGAACGGTATCGGCGAACGGTCCTGTTTCACCACCGGCTCCACCTCAGTCTTACCTTCCTCGTCTTTCACATTGATGCCCTTTCGGTTCTTCTTATACAGTCCGCTTTTCATTACCATTGACACGCCTGCATGGACGGAAAAGTAGAGACGGTGGTTGAGGATGTACTCATAATGAATCTCAGGTTTCAGCACGGCGTCGGAATAGTAGGCCGTGGACGGGGCGTCTTCCAGCGTGGTGCGCAGGTAGAAGTTTTCGCTGCTCATCGAGGCTCCGGCTGAGATGCGCTGTTTCTCCAGTTCGTAACGCAGGTAGAAC
Source organism: Bacteroides sp. An51A (assembly GCF_002161565.1). Taxonomy (NCBI): domain Bacteria; kingdom Pseudomonadati; phylum Bacteroidota; class Bacteroidia; order Bacteroidales; family Bacteroidaceae; genus Bacteroides; species Bacteroides sp. An51A. The sequence goes on along the minus strand of NZ_NFIC01000007.1, from coordinate 11,764 downwards.
TGACTGGGCATGGTGATGTCTACGCTGAGGCGCGGATTGCGGAAGCGGTGCCACCACGTGACGACGGGCATGACGGGCATACTGCTGAACAGCGTCCGCGCCATAACGCCCAGGCTGAAGCTGGTGCGCTCGGTATTCTTCAGCAGCATGACGGCGGAGAACGTCCCATCGAACATGCCGAACCCTTTGTTCCACCCGTCCACGGACAACGCGGCTGAGACAATCATGGGTTTGTTGAATAGCCCGAAATAATACGACCCATTTAGCCCTCCCTCATAATAGTCATAAGCCGATTGCTGAAAGACCTCTGACGACTGTCCGGTCTGTCTGTCGTACACGGTAAATTGGTAGCGGCTGTATGCCAGGTTGGCGTAAAGCGAGACCTTTCTCAACTTCAGCAACGGAATCATGGTAGAAGCCTTCAGGGTATGCAAGTTTTTCTTGCGCATCTTCTCCACCTCCTGTCCGTCGAGGCTGAACGTGTAGTCGTGTGCCCACTTGGCCTCCCAATAGAGGTTGACCGTGCGGTAACGTGAGAAATTCTTCGCCATAAACGTGCGGAAATCACTGGCCAGTGAGTCGCTGATGACTTTATGCATGGCTTGCCATTGCACCGCAAAATATCAGCAGGATTGTCAATACAAAACTCTTCTTCATTCTTTCTGTTTTTATCTCCGGACGAAGCCAAATTTTTCATTCTTCATTTAAAACGCCTCCGCAAACTGGAACACAAACCCGCCCGTGTCCTTGCCGAAACCGTAATCGATGCGGATGTTCACGTTGTGCTTGAATTCCACACGCAAACGAAGGGAATATGCCCCGCAACGAGAGGGATGACAACTACCGGAAAGCCCGCCGTGCCTTTCTTGTTGGGTACGACCGCAGTGTGCCCCGCTTGCGCCAGACCAGCCATTGCATAGGCTGTGGACAGTGTAATCCGCATTGCCCGCAAAGCATAGACATTCCGAAGGAGATGCAACGCATCGACCATTTTGTGGAACGCCTGAAGCAAGATAACTTATAAGACAACTCCATAAAACAGAAAGAAATGAAAACCTGCAAGTACATCCTGTTCTGCCTTTTCCTGCTATACCTGGCACCGGCAAAGGCAGTTGAAGAGCCGGAAGATGACGGAAAGTATGTCACCATCAGCGGCATCGTAAAAGACAAGTCGGACAAGAAAGCCCTGTCGTATGCCAGCGTGTCCATCGCCGGAAGCGTGGAGGCCACCGTCACCAATGCCGACGGCGAATTCACGTTCAAAGTCAAAGAGCCTGTCAGCGAGACAGCCCTCGAAGTATCTCATTTAGGCTATGCCAATGCCCGTATCCACCTGAAAGAAGGGGACACGGAGCTGCATACCGTATGGCTGACGCCCGATACGCAAATGCTGGGCGAGGTAGTGGTCAGCGGACACAATCCTCGCGAATTGGTAGCGGAAGCCGTCATCGACCTGCACAAGACTCCCTACACGCAGGATGCCGGCCGGGACCGTGTGCGCATCCTCAAAGGCCGGCGCCTGCTCAGTCCGAAAGCCAGCGACACGTTGGCCGTAAAACTGCTGGGCGGACCTACCGCAGCCATTTACCTGGACGTAGTGAAGAACCCCGACCTGTTGCTCAGTCCGGAGGTACTCCCATTGTATGATTTCCACCTGGAAGAACCTGCCACCATCGACGAACGTCCCCAATACGTAGTCAGCTTCATGCCCAATCGCAAGCTGCCTTACGCCATTTATTACGGCAGGTTCTACATCGACAAGGAACGCCTCTCCTTCACCCGCGCCGAGTTCAATCTGGACGTGAGCGACCGTTACAAGGCAACGCAAGCCATCTTGCGTAGCAAACCTTTTGGCTTACGCTTCAAACCGGAGGAAGTCGCTTATCAAGTCAATTACACTGACCATAACGGCAAGACTTACTTGAGTTATGTCCGTAATGAAATCCGTTTCAAATGCGATTGGCGGCGTAGGCTGTTCTCTACTAATTATGCCGTTGTGTCGGAAATGGTAGTAACGGACATTGAACCGTCCACCACCAACATCCCCATCCGTGAAGCCTTTGGAAAAGATCAAATCCTTTCTGATGATGCCTCCCTGTTCTTTGACAAGGACTTTTGGGGAAATTACAATATCATTCAGCCGGAAGAGTCGTTGGAGAAGGCGGTTAGCAGGTTGAGGAAAATGTATTAGAAAATAAAATACTTCATATTCAGATACGGTCAGTTTGGTTATCAACGATGACATCGCTTTTCCAGATAATATCATTGCAAGACGCATCCGGTTGCGGAAGTCTGCGGATATAGGTACGTCGGCAAACGTTAATAATCTTACACCAGACGAAGCTATCTGGAGTCAAAACGCATGATTACGGCATAGAGCATTACCACTAAATGTGTCCAACTGTCGAAACGTTTCACATAGCGTTCACCGCCATGTTCACGACTCAATTGAAGGATTCTGTCCTTACACAGGAATTTTATCACCTGACTATAGAGCTGCTGTCCGCTAAAATGTGTACTTTTCACATGGTTACTTCTTTTTTGTGTGGTAACCACAAAGTAACCACATGGGGCTGAATTTACCAAATAAAAATAGCCTTTTTTTGACAGATTACAGTTTTAATACTTCGTCAAATTAATAGCGAATCCGTTGATAACAAATAAGTTGAACAGACACCGGGCAAGGGGGATCTGGAAAAGCAAGGCGAAGATTACAATCTTGTGGACTGGTATCTTGACGTACTCCACAAATACAAGGACAAGCTGCTTCGCATAATACGTTATGTCGTTGCAGATGCATGGTTCTTAAAAGCAAAGTTCGTCAATGAAGCCTGTCTGCAGGAATTCCATGTCATCAGCAGCCTCGAATGATGATGCCACCTCGTGGTATTCACATAACGGTGTCCACACAGGCAAACGGGGACGACCGCACATCAAAGGCGAGAAGATTGATTTTGAGAAACTCGACCTTCAGCGTTGCAAGATTCTCGACATTGAAGGAGGAAGGGCTTACTCAGTCAAGACCTATTCAAAGGCAATGAAACGCAACATCAAAGTCGTGGTCCATTATCCCGAATCGGGAGGGCACAAGGTTTATTTTTCTACCGACCTTGAAATGTCGGCTAAAGACATCACCGAATACTACCGTACAAGATTTCAGATCGAGTTTTGCTTTCGGGATTCCAAGTAGTTTACCGGACTCAACGATTGTCAGGCAAGGGACTTGAGGAAACTTGATTTCGCTTTCAATGCTTCACTGGCATCGGTAAACATCGCAAAAGTCATGCGGCAACGATACTATCCGTCGCTTTCCATCGGACTGCTAAAGGCCTATTTGGGTAATATTTACATGCTCAAAAGAATTTTTAGCAAGTCCGGTCTGAAACCGAACAGAACTTTTAATACTAAACTTATCAAAGAACTATTTGGCATAGTGGCAGAAGCCGCTTAGCCGATATGTTGAATTTTTAATGGACTATTGACATAAAGAATCCGTTACTAAATTCCGGTATTCAATAATTATAGCTTTATATTTAATTGTAAAATTCTTTTCCTGTCAGTTTTAAGATTCTCGATTTGATGGCACCTTTATTTCTGGCAAATATTTGCATAAGTCCAGATATCTTTTTCCATTGAGAATAAAGGTACAACAATCTTTGGTCATCTTCATCAGTCCAACGTTCATAAGCATTAGCATACATTGCTTTCTGTTGTGCCATGTATGAGATTGTTGTATCCTTTTGAGGCTTGGAATATCCAATGGGTGACTCTATGGAATGAGTCTGCAGAAATGTATATCATTACAACATTGTTAAGGATGAAGCCTAAGAATGCATCCAAATCCATGTCCGAATGTTCGCTGAAATATTCCTTGTAACACATAAGGGTATTACACGTCTTTTGAATAGACATGTTTTCCTTTTTGTCGTTAGCCTTAGTAATGTGGATGCATTTTTATCTGCTGCCCAATTACCCACTTTTGACTATAAAAAACTTTCGATATCGATACTATACGCTAAAAAGCATATCAGATTGTACATACCCCACTAACGATGATAGGCGGCAAGGTGTTTTTTCCCACACCTGCCGCCTATCTTACCAATAGTTAGCTATCTTGCTTTATCTCTCAATAGCAGCCTGCGCCGCAGCCAAACGTGCGATAGGCACACGGAATGGAGAACAGCTGACATAGTTCAATCCTACTTTATCGCAGAACTTCACTGATGAAGGCTCGCCTCCATGTTCGCCACAGATACCGCATTTCAAATCAGGACGTACTGAACGGCCTTTCTCTACTGCCATTTGGATAAGCTGGCCTACACCGTTCTGGTCAAGTACCTGGAACGGGTCTACTTTCAGAATCTTCTTCTCTAAATAAACCGGTAAGAAGGAAGCGATATCATCGCGCGAATAGCCAAATGTCATCTGCGTCAAGTCATTCGTTCCAAATGAGAAATATTCAGCATGCGAAGCGATGCGGTTAGCGGTCAGAGCCGCACGTGGAATTTCAATCATCGTACCTACCTTAAACGGCACTTCTATACCTTCTTGTTCGAAAACTCTCTTAGCCGTAGCGCGGATGATGTTTTCCTGTGCTTCGAATTCGTACAAGATACCAATCAACGGAACCATGATTTCAGGATGCGGGTCGTAACCTTCTTTCTTCAGCTCACAAGCGGCACCCAAAATAGCCTCCGTCTGCATTTCGGTAATTTCGGGATAAGTATTTCCCAAGCGGCATCCGCGATGACCTAACATCGGGTTGTGCTCGCACAGGCTTTCTACACGCTGGTGGATATAATCTACCGTAACACCCATCGCTTTCGCCATTTCCTCCTGGCCTTTCTGGTCGTGCGGAACGAATTCATGCAAAGGCGGGTCGAGCAAACGTACATTTACAGGATAACCGTCCATTGCTTTGAATATGCCCTTGAAGTCATTCTTCTGGTAAGGCAACAACTTAGCAAGTGCCTTCTTGCGTCCTTCTTCATCCGGTGCCAGAATCATTTCACGCATAGCGATAATCTTCTGATTGTCAAAGAACATGTGTTCCGTACGGCAAAGTCCGATACCTACGGCACCAAACTTACGGGCTACTTCCGCATCGTGGGGAGTATCCGCATTGGTACGTACCTGCAAGCGGGTATATTTGTTACACAAGTCCATCAGTTTTGCAAAGTTTCCTGATACTTCAGCTGCCTTGGTAGGCACCTCGCCCTGATAAACTTCGCCTGTACTACCGTTCAAGGAAATATAGTCACCTTCTTTCAGCACGACGCCATCGATTTCTACCGTGCGGGCTTTATAGTCTACATTGATAGCTCCTGCACCCGACACACAGCATTTACCCATACCGCGAGCCACTACGGCAGCATGTGAAGTCATACCGCCACGTGCGGTCAAGATACCTTCAGCAACGGTCATTCCAGCCAAGTCCTCGGGAGAAGTTTCGATACGTACCATAACCACCCGATGACCATCGGCACGCCATTTAGCCGCATCTTCTGCAAAGAATACAATTTGACCTGTAGCAGCACCCGGAGAAGCGGGAAGTCCGCGAGTCAAGACCTTAGCGTTACGGAGTTCTTCTTTATCGAATACAGGGTGAAGCAGTTCATCCAACTTATTCGGTTCGCAACGCAAGACAGCTGTCTTTTCATCGATTAAGCCTTGTTCCAGCATCTCCATGGCGATACGCACCATGGCAGCACCTGTACGCTTTCCGTTACGGGTCTGCAAGAACCAAAGTTTTCCTTCCTGTACTGTGAATTCCATATCCTGCATGTCATGATAGTGGTTTTCCAGTTTGGTCTGCAACTCGTCAAGTTCTTTATAGATTTCCGGCATGGCCTCTTCCATCGAAGGATATTTGCTGGCACGTTCTTCTTCTGAAATGCCTTGCAGTTGCGCCCAGCGTTGAGAACCGATTTTAGTAATCTGTTGCGGCGTGCGGATACCTGCTACTACGTCTTCGCCTTGGGCGTTAATCAGGTATTCACCGTTGAAGAGGTCTTCGCCTGTAGCGGCATCACGAGAGAAGCAAACGCCGGTAGCAGACGTGTCGCCCATATTTCCGAATACCATTGCCTGTACGTTTACGGCAGTACCCCATTCAGCCGGTATGCCTTCCATTTTCCGGTAAAGGATAGCACGTTCGTTCATCCACGAATCAAATACGGCACAGATAGCTCCCCACAATTGTTCGTAAGCATTGGCAGGGAATTCTTTACCGGTTTGAGTCTTAACAGCTTCCTTGAAGCGTTTTACCAGTTCTTTCAGGTCGTCCACTTCCAGTTCATTGTCCAAGCGGACCCCTTTCTTTTTCTTCACGTCTTCGATAATCGCCTCGAACGGGTCGATATCATCTTTATTGGCAGGCTTCATGCCCAATACAACATCGCCATACATCTGCACGAAACGGCGGTATGAATCCCATGCGAAACGTTCGTTGCCTGTCTTGCGTGCCAATCCGGCAACCACTTCGTCATTCAATCCCAAGTTCAGGATAGTGTCCATCATGCCCGGCATAGACGCGCGTGCACCCGAACGTACAGATACGAGCAACGGATTTTCTACATCACCGAACTTTGATTTCATGAGTGTTTCGACTCCCGCAATAGACTTTTCGACGTCATCTTTCAACAGAGCTACTACATCGTCTTTGCCTTTTTCGAAATATTCGTTACAAACTTCTGTAGTAATGGTGAAACCGGGAGGAACAGGTACGCCAATCAGGTTCATTTCAGCAAGGTTAGCGCCTTTACCGCCCAGCAGGTTTCTCATGTCTGCTTTTCCTTCGGCATGTCCGTTTCCGAAGGTGTAAACTCTTTTTGTTTCCATTTCTTTTGGTAAGATTTATTAGGTTATTATGTTTCTCATAAGTAGAGTGTCTGCAAAGCTATGGAAAATTTGCAACATATCAAATACAAATAAGGTGTTTTTGGGCATGTTTTGACAAACAGACTTGCCAAAAGCGGCTCTCAGGCTTTTTCATACCATTATGATTGGCTGGCCATATAGATAGCTTCGTCTGGTGTAAGATTAATAATCTTGCAACGTATGCACCTATATGTGCTTCCCTCCGCACCTGTATCCGCGGGCTTCCGCAACCGGCTGCGTCTCGCAATGATACCATCCGGGAAGGCGGTTGTCAAGAGTTTGGGGGAAATTATGCAGGGATGTGAAAAATAAATGCGGATAAATTCGGACTTCCTTTAAAATCTTTCCGGAATATGAAGGAAAATGCTTACCTTTGCACACAAACTTGATTTATTAGAAAAACAACGTGACAAGAAAGAAGAAAGAACTTCCTTTACTGGAAAAGGTAACGATAACGGATGTGGCGGCAGAGGGAAAAGCTGTTGCCAAGGTGAATGATTTGGTCATCTTTGTGCCATACGTAGTGCCGGGCGATGTTGTCGATTTGCAAGTCAAGCGGAAGAAAAACCATTATGCGGAAGCTGTAGCCGTAAAGTTGCACGAAAAGTCTCCGATGCGTGCAGAGCCGTTTTGCGAGCATTACGGTGTGTGTGGCGGATGCAAGTGGCAATGTCTGGCGTATGCCGACCAGATTCGGTACAAGCAAAAGCAAGTGTATGACAACCTGACCCGCATCGGGAAAATCGAATTGCCGGAAATCAGCCCCATCATCGGTTCGGAAAAGACGATGTATTATCGCAATAAGCTGGAATTCACATTCTCGAACAAGCGTTGGCTGACCGAAGAAGAAGTGAAGCAGGATGTGAAATACGAGCAGATGAATGCAGTGGGTTTTCATATCCCCGGTGCGTTCGACAAAGTACTTGCCATCGAGAAATGCTGGCTCCAGGATGATATTTCCAATCAAATCCGCAACGCTATCCGCGACTATGCATACGAACATCAGTATGCTTTTTTCAACCTGCGCACGCAAGAAGGCATGTTGCGCAATATGATGGTACGCACTTCTTCTACCGGAGAGTTGATGGTCTTGTTGCAATGCAAGATTGTGAATGACGAGGAATTGGAGAAAATGAAGGAACTCCTTCAATTTGTAGCGGACAAGTTCCCTCAAATCACCTCCTTATTATATGTGGTCAATAACAAATGCAACGATACAATCGGCGATTTGGATGTATGCGTATTCAAAGGGAAAGACCATATTTTCGAAGAGATGGAAGGGCTTCGGTTCAAGGTAGGTCCCAAGTCTTTTTATCAGACCAATTCAGAACAAGCCTATAATTTATATAAGGTAGCCCGTGACTTTGCCGGATTAACGGGCAATGAGCTGGTATATGATTTGTATACCGGAACCGGAACCATCGCTAATTTCGTTTCCCGTCAGGCTAAAAAGGTAATAGGAATCGAATATGTGCCCGAAGCGATAGAGGATGCCAAAGTCAATTCAGAATTGAACGGCATAAAGAATACCTTGTTTTATGCAGGCGATATGAAAGATATCCTGACCGAAGATTTTATCCGCACGCATGGACGGCCCGATGTGATCATTACCGACCCGCCTCGGGCAGGCATGCATGGCGATGTCATTCAGGTGATATTGGCGGCAGAACCGGAACGCATCGTTTATGTGAGTTGCAATCCGGCTACACAAGCCCGCGATTTGCAGTTACTCGATGTGAAATATAAAGTAAAGGCAGTCCAGCCGGTAGATATGTTTCCACATACGCATCATGTGGAAAATGTGGTATTGTTAGAAAAGAAAATTCATTAAAAAATAATAGACGTGGCAATAAAAGACTTTAAGACAAACAAGCCTATTAAGGCGCATGCTACTTCGAAATATACAATTTACCGGGTAACCGAACCTGCCGGATTGATGGAATTCCTGATGAAGAAAATGGCAGGAATAAGCCGCACACGGGTTAAAGCTTTATTGACTAACCGGGTGGTATTGGTGGACAATACGATTCAGACGCTTTACAATTATCCGTTGCAACCGGGCATGTGTGTGCAAATCAGCCGGGAAAAGCACAAACACGAATTCCATCATCCGATGCTGAAGATTTTGTATGAAGATGCATACATCATCGTTGTCGAAAAAAAAGAAGGATTACTCTCGGTTGCTACAGAACGTCAAAAAGAGCGGACGGCACAACATATATTAAATGAGTATGTAAAACGGATTCATAAAGGGAACCGGATTTATGTCGTCCACCGTCTGGATAGGGAAACATCAGGTATTATGATGTATGCCAAAGATGAAAAAACGCAGCATACATTACGTGATAACTGGCACGACCTTGTGCGCGACCGCCGCTATGTAGCAATTGTACAAGGAGAGATGGAACAAGATGAAGGCACGGTATGTTCTTGGCTAACCGACCGTAAGCTATACGTAAGTTCCTCTCCGACGGATGACGGAGGCAAATATTCGGTGACTCATTATCACACCATCAAGCGTGCCAATGGCTTTTCGTTATTGGAATTGCAACTGGAAACGGGGCGGAAAAATCAGATTCGCGTACACATGCAATCATTAGGGCATCCCGTTGTAGGAGACGAACGTTATGGATGCGAAATGAATCCGTTGGAAAGATTGGCCCTTCATGCCTTTAAATTGTGTTTTTACCATCCAGTAACACACGAATGGATGGAGTTTGAGACCCCATACCCCACTCCTTTCAAGACATTGATGCTAAGAAGATAAGAAAAAACTGTTTTCGAGGATGTTTTCTCGATTTTATGAGAATGATAGCGGGCTATCCGACGAATACAATTTGCAAAATAAACCTAAGCAAAGTTTAAACAGATTCTAAGAAGCTGTTTTGAATTTCTCCAAAAAGTTTTTCTTGGCTTGATGTATCCGTTTTCGTGTGTGCTTTGGGCGATTTTTTGGTCTTTTTCGCTCCTGTTCTTCGTCAGATAGCCCGCTATCTTCCTCATCACAGAAGCGAAAATGCCTCAAAAACTCATCCCAAATCATCGCACGATAAATTCAAAACAGCTTCTAAAAACAGTTTCTCAGGAGGAATGATATTCCACCAACTTTTTGATAGGGTTTTGTAGAAATGTGCCGGTGCACAAGCCGCAACAGGCAGCTGCTTCCTCTATCTCAGCACGGAAATGCCAGGCTATAGAGCCTACAAACGAAACAGGCAGGCGTCTGGAGTAAAGCAGAACGTTACGCCGGAAGAACTCTCCGAAATGTTGAAGTAGGAAAGTATGCACCTCCGGGTCGTGTTTGTGCGCATGGATAAACGGTGCAAGACTTGCCAGAAAACGGTTGGCCTGAGGATGACGATACACGCGTTCAATGATACCTTGCGGGTCGAGGCGCAACGTGTCCAACAAGGCATCGCGAAGCTTCAGGGGAAGTTGGCTCTTAAGGCAATCTGCTACAAAATGCTTGCCCAAGTAAGCCCCGCTTCCTTCATCGCCCAGAATATAACCTAAAGGGGAAATATTTTGGGTGATACGCTCTCCATCGTACAAGCACGAGTTAGAGCCGGTACCCAAAATACAAGCAATGCCCGGACGGTGTTGACACAAAGCGCGTGCAGCTCCCAACAAATCCGTTTCTACCTCAATGTGCGCCTTAGGGAAAAGGTCTTGCAGCGCTTCGGTGACAGGAGCCGATACGGATGGCAGACATCCGGCACCATAGAAGAAAATACCCGTACATATATCTGCAGGTACTGTGCATCGGGGTACCAACTGGTCTTCGAGAATATGGCGGATATATTCAGCAGACTGATGGAACGGATTGATACCTTCGGTCTGCACTTGCATGTAAGCCCCACCGATGGTATCATAACACCAGTCAGTCTTCGTTGCTCCACTGTCGGCTATCAGAATCATTTGAGTTTTTAAGTTTTTGAGTTTTTAAGTTTTTTGAGTTTGTCAGCACACAGGCACTCACAGATTTTCATTTTCTCCTTTTGTCATGCTGAGCATCGGCAAAGAATCTCGTGGACATCATGTGTATGCATCCGGGATGCTTCACTTCGTCCAGCATGACAAATTAATTTGTGGTGAAACTCAAAAACTATTAATGACAATGTCCGCATCCGCCTCCACAACACCCATCTTCATCGTGGTGATGATGCCCTTCTTCACCGCATCCTCCGCCACAACCTTCGCAATGTCCTCCGCATCCTCCGCTCATGGCGTTCACGATTTCTTCGATTTCTTTATTCGTGGCAGGACGCATCTCAATAATCTTACCCTCGAACATCAGGTCTTTACCGGCGTGAGGATGGTTCAAGTCGATTACTACCTTATCATCGGTAATTTCGCCCACGTTGGCATAGAAGCGATGCCCTTCGTTGTCGTTCAGCATGATGATATTGCCCGGATAAATATTCTCGCTATCAAAATTCCCATCGGGATCGCAGAACATCGCCTTCGATACCTGGCGCACATTGTCCTCATCACGCTCGCCGTATGCTTCGGCACAAGGGATGGTGAAACTGAAGTCGGCCCCCTTTTCCAAGGCAGTGATTTCTTTTTCGAAACGGTCAAGCGTATATCCGATTCCAGAAATAAACTGGAACGGATGTGCGGCAGGTGCTTCTTCGATAAGTTCTTTTTCTCCGCCGTTCATTGCGTAAAGGCGGTATGATACAGTGATGTATTTATTTTCCATGTCTAATATAAATATATTTATTGCGGCACAAAGATAATACAAAAAAGTGAGATACAGAGAAACCGTTCTGAATTTCTCAATGGCATCGCTGCAACCTTCTATGAAGGCAGAGTCAACCAGCGAGTGCAACATTACGAAATATTTTTGAAAAAGACCTCAGCCGGAGTCAAGAAATTGAGT